>NZ_CP108538.1:7837500-8437500 GCF_035994185.1 Streptomyces sp. NBC_01217 | reverse complement strand
ACACCCGGCTGCTCGCCGATGCCGACCGGCACGGCCTCGACGGCGAACGCGCCACGGCCCGGCTCGGGCTCGGCCAGTGCGCGCTGGAGACGGGCGATCTGCCCGTGGCCCGTGGGCACTTCGAGGCCGCGGAGAAGCTGCTCGCCGACGCACCGCTCCCCCGGCGCGCCCCGGCCATCCGCGGCCGGGCCGTAGCCCACCTCCTGGCCGGTGAACTCCGCTACTCCTGCTACCTGCTGGAGAGCGCCATCGACGAGCTCAACGCCTCCGGACTGCAGGACCCCGGCGCACTCCTGCTGCTGTACACGGCCGCGATCGCGCCGTACATGGACATGGGCGCCCATGCCCGCGCGGCCCAGGCGGGCGAACTGGCGCTGGCTCTCGCCCCACAGGTGTCCGATCCGGAGCTGATCGCCGGGCTGCACCGGAGCGTCGCCCGCACGCTCATAGCGGCGGGCCGCACCGCGGAGGCGGACGCCTCCCTCGCCAAGGCGGCCGAGATCTACCAACAGCTGCAGATCCGTACGGAGTTGGCGCACTGCCACTGGATGCGCGGCTATGTCCACGCACAGGACGGTGATCTGTCCGGCGCCGAGACCGAACTGCGGGCCGCCCGCGACATGCTGGCATCGAAACGGGCCGCCCTGTACACGTCGCAGGTCGAGGTGGAGCTTGCCGATGTGCTGCGCCGGCGCGACAAGACGGCCGAAGCCCAGGAGCTCCTGCACCGCCTCCTCGGCGAACTGCACCCCGAACGGGGCTCGGTCCACGCCGCAGGCGCGCACCGGCTGCTCGGCCTCATCCACGAGGACCGGGGCGAGCTCGATTCCGCCGAGGAGCACTACGTCAACGCGCTGTCCCTGCTGGAGCGGGCGGGAGCCGCGGGTGATCTCGCGGACATCTGCAGGCTCCTGGGCGATCTGCTGCGGCGCCTGGGGCGGACCGAGGCGGCGATGGACGCCTACCGGACGGGGCTCGGACACCGGGCCGCTCCCGGCAGCACCACGCTGGGACCGGCGCCGGTGCGGCCGCCCACCATCTGAGCGCCGTCCGGGTCGGTTCAGCACATCGGTCCGCCGCGATTCGGTGAAGCGGGCCGATGCCCACTCAGCGGTGCGCGTCGCCTCGGGGTCGAAAGCGCCGCCGGACGCGTAGATGTCCGCGACCTGGCGATCACAGCGGTATGTGGCCGGGTCTGCCGGGACGGCGGAGTCACCGGTGCCCCGCAGATCGAGCATGATCAGCCGACGCCGCTTCGACAGTCCATCGAGATCGCCGAGGTGCGCGGTGGCGCGCATGGGTCCGCCGGGAAGGCAGAGCAGCGGCTTCAGCACGCTTCCCGCGCATCCTGCCCTCGCTCAGGGGATTTAATAGCCATGTATATAGTAGCCATGTACTCTATCTGTCATGAGCAACGCTCCTGCGGGACCGACCCCCGGCTTCCTGGTCTGGCGCCTGTCGATGAAGTGGCGGGTGGCCGTCGACCGGGCGATCGGCCCGCTCGGTCTGACACATGCGCAGTACTCCCTGCTGGGGTCACTGCTCGGGATGCAGCGGTCGGGGCTGCGGCCCAGTCAGCGCCGGCTCGCCGACCACACCGGGCTCGAACCGCTCTATGTGTCGAAGCTGGCCCGCACCCTGGAGACCGCCGGTCTCGTCGAGCGCACCCCCGATCCCGGTGACACCCGGGCAGTTCAGCTCTCCCTCACCGAGGAAGGGCACAGGGTCACACTCCGCGCGGTCGATGTCGTACGAGAGCTCCTCGACCAGCAACTGGCCCCGCTGGGCGGGCTGGACGGTGCGGACACCGGGGCGTTCATCCGCACATTGACAACGCTTCTGGACGTACCGGTCCCCGCAGTTGCGAATAAGTCGAAAGTTCCGGACAAGGAGTAGCCATGACTGCCACACCGACCGTCAACGGCCAGGTCATAGGCCAGGCCCACTACGCCACCCGGGCCGTTCTCGAACGGCTGCTAGCCACCACCGAGACCACCTTCCACCAGTCAGTGGCGCTGAACGTCATCGCGGACAACGGCGAGTCGATCGAGCGGGACCGGCTCGTCGACCGTATGACGGGCACGCTGAAGATCGAAGCGGAGGTCGCGGAAGCGTCGCTGGCCGAGCTGACCGCGGCAGGGCTGCTGGAGGAGGATGTGGCGGACGGCGCACCGCGCATCGGCTTCACGCCCGCGGGCCGTGACCGGCAGCAGACACACAGGGCCAAAATCGCCGAGATCACGGCCCGGCTGTACGCGGGCCTGCCTGCCGAGGATCTGGCAGCGGCAGGCCGCGTACTCACCGAGGTCACCGCGCGGGCGAACGCCGTCCTGGCCGGCGGCTGAGAAGCACCGCCCCACCGGACGGAGCCGCCGCGGCGCGTCGGGCGTCGATCATCCGGCCCACCGCGGTGACTGCTCGGGTTCCGGCATCGGCTCGGGCGTGGGCGGCTTCGGAATCGGATCCGGCGCCGGGCCGGGCGGAACGGGTCCGGGCGGCGGAGGCGGCGGTTCCGGCAGCGGTGACGGAGGCCCTGGCATCGGTCCCGGTGTGGGAGCCGGTGGCACGGGGTCGGGGTACGGATTGGTCATCGGGGGCCTCCGGGCGGTTCGGGGTGGATCTCTCATCCACCGTCCCCCGGAGCGGCTGCCCGCGCCTGGTGAGTGCGCACGCGCGGGTTCCGAATGATCCGCCGGGGCCCGAGCCCGTACCGCAGGTCAGCGCGCGACGGCTGCCGCGGCGGCGAGGCCCGGCCGAGGGCTGGAGAGCACCGGGATCCGAGTGGCCGTCCGGGTGACCGCACCGGCCATGGACGTCTGCGCCAGCACGATCACATCGGCGTCCCTCACCGCGTCGGCCGCGGCCGCGACCAGGTCCAGACAGCCGTCGCGGTCACCGGCCTCGAAGCGCGCCCAGGCGCCGTCGACCACGACGGTACGGACCTCGACGGACCGGTCCCCCGCCTCCTCCGCGAGCAGCGCGAGGGTCGGCGCCAGGGTACTGGCGAGCGCCGCGAGGACCACCACGCGTTCCCGTTCCGCCGCTGCGGACGCCATCGGGCGGTCGACACGCAGCACGGGGACGCCGATCGTCTCCGCGGCCGACTCCGCGACCGCGCCGATCGTCGAACAGGTGCAGAGGATGGCGGACGCACCCTCGGCGACGGCTCCGGCGAGCAGCGCCCGGACATCGTCCGCCACCGCTTCGGGGCCCGATTCCCTGGCCCGGGTGAGCAGGTCCTCGTGCACGAGATGGCGCAGGGCGAGTCCGGGATGGTCCGTGTCCCGGAGCGCGTCGAAGACCGGGACGTGGGCCGGGGAGGTGTGCAGCAGGGCGAGTGTCACCGGCCGAACGGTACAGCGCCCGGCCGGTTCGTGGATCACTGCAGTACGTATCTACAGCTCCGGGCGGGACTTCAGCTGCAACTTCGCCTGCTCCACCAGTTCGGCCGGGGGTTCGGGAGCCAGGTCGGGGTGGCGCTGCGCCCACTTCGCGGCGTACGGGCAGAGCGGGACGACGGGAACGCCCTCGCGGCCCGCCATGGCGTAGAACTCCTCGACGAGGGCGCCTCCGATGCCCTTGCCCTCGTGGCCGGGCTCGACGACGGTGTGCACGGCGACGAGCGCGGCGGGGTCGCCGTCCATCACGAAGTACGCGATGACTCCGGCGGCCTTGCCGTTCTCGTACGCGAGCAGATTGCCGCTCGCGCGGTCGTCGCGGATGTCGAGTTCGAGCCGGTCGGTCTGTTCTGCCATGGCGGGTGCTCCCTCAATGGTCGATCCTGATCAGCGCGCCGCGGGGACGGCGTGCGGGCTCCGTTCGGTGGCGGTGCCGGGCACCGGCTCGGAGGCGTCGGCGCCCAGCGCGACGATACGGTTGTCGGCGTCGACGTGCACGATGCGCGGGGCCAGCCGACGGGCCTCGGCTTCGTCGACCTGCGCATAGCTGATCAGGATGACCAGGTCACCGGGGTGGACGAGGTGGGCGGCGGCCCCATTGATACCGATGACACCGGAGCCGCGTTCGCCCTCGATGACGTACGTCTCCAGGCGGGCGCCGTTGTCGATGTCGACGATGTGCACCAGCTCGCCGGGCAGCAGATCCGCGGCCTCCATCAGCTCGGCATCGATGGTGACGGAACCGACGTAGTGCAGGTCGGCCTGGGTCACGGTGGCCCGGTGGATCTTGGACTTGAGCATCGTGCGCAGCATTGGGTACTCCCAGAAGGTCGGCTCCCTGCCTGCTCTTGCAGGTCAAGGGCGTTTTTCACTCTACATCGAGCGGTTTTCCAACGTGTCAATACCCTCGAACCGTGGAGACGATCGATGCGGCCAGTCCCTCGGCGAAGGTGGCTCGGTACTCGCGCTCGTAGTCGATCGGGCCTCTTGAGAAGCCATCTCATGTGGACCGTTGGATAGTCTGCGGACGTGGGGATCGTTGAGCGGCTGGTGCCGGATAAGTTGTGGGAGTTGTTCCAGCGGGTGGCGCCGCCCGCCGACGCGGCCGCAGGGTGGTGGTCGGCGGCGGCACGGGGATCGGGAGGTGCTGGCGGCGATCGTGTTCGTGGCCACGTCGGGGTGTACGTGACAGCGGGCCTTGACCCCGGCCCGCCAACTCTTTGGCCACGGCCTTGACCTGCGCGGTCAGCCGGGCCGTGCGTCGCTGGTATCGCTCCAGCACCCCGGGCACCTGTTCGCGGAAGGTGTGGCGGCAGCCTCGCGTGGGACACACCAGACGTCGTACCCGCACACGGACCACCACCCGTCGCCCGTCGACCGGAACGTCGGCCACCGTCCGCCAGTGATAGCCGTGCACACGACCCGACGAGGCCCCGCACACCTGGCAGACCGCGGTGTCCAGCGGCGTCCGGGCCCGCACAGCGATCCGCTCACCCTCGTCGTCCACATCCTCCATGACCAGCGGAGACAGACCCGAAAACACCATCCGCACAAGCTCGTTGCCATCCATCACATGAAGGTCAACGACCCTCACAACTCTCCGTCACCACCGAATGTGAGACAGAGCCGTTCAATGGACAGACCCCACCCTGGCAAAACGAAGTCAGTAGATTGACACACCCGGCTCCTGCTCGGTCAGCGGTGGCGCTGCGACGCAACACACCGCCGCAGCACCCACCACCAGGGAAGCTGATCCCGCCAGGTCAGATACTGAATCGCTCGCGGGCGAGCAGCGGCCGTACCCGCGCGGCGAAACCGCCGGTGCGGAAAGGCTGCTGAAGGAGGCCGGGTCGCAGGCGCTGTGCGATAGCCGCGCAGATCATGCCCTGGTCGAGTGCGAGGACGGCGTCGCTGACGCGCCCGCCGACGACGTCCACCGAGTCGCGGAAGCCGTACTCCTCGTCGTACGCGCCGAAGTCGTGGGCGAGCGCGGTGAGGTTGCCGACGGCTTCGGCCGGGGCGTACGGCAGCGCGAGGAAGGAGGCGTGCGGGGTGACGACGCCGAGGGGATGGTAGCCGTCGGCCTGCTGTCCGATGGCGTCCACCCCGTACTCGCGGTAGCCGCCCTGGGGGATGCTCGCCGGCGAGAAGCCCCAGTAGCCGTATGCCTGCTCGATCAGGCCGTGCTCGATCTGGCTGCGTACGTAGCGGGAGTGGGTGGTGCCCCACGCGTGCGGTGACCACTCGGACTCGGGCACGAACAGCGGCACCATGAGGGCCTCGAACATGGAACCGCCCCAGGTGGGGACGAGTTTGCGGCCGCGGTGGCTGTAGTTGCCGTTCCAGATCCGGAAGCCGTCGACGGTGACGTACGCGCCTCCGGGACTCTGTTCCTGCTCCCATTCGGGGAGCATCGTGCGGTACATGTGCCAGTAGTGCTCCCCGGGCAGGGTGCCGTCGGCGATGCCGAGGTAGCTCGCCATGCGGGGCTCGGTGTTGAGGGCGCCGTAGTGGTGGCCGGTGGGTTCGCCGTTGTCGGTCCAGAAACCGCCGCGCAACTGGCCCGGGTGGCCGGCCGGGTCGGCGGGGTCGTAGGGCGTGTAGAAGTACGACCAGTCGGCCGCTTCCAGCAGTCGTGCGACACGGGGGCGCAGGGCGGGGTCGGCGTGGGCCGCGATCCGCAGGCCGGTCACGAGCCAGGCGTTGTCGACGGAGGACAGGAAGGGGCGGACCGGGTCGCCGCTCTCGGGCCAGGTCGTGAGGACGGAGCCATCGTGGGCGTCGTACCAGTTGAGCCAGAAGCCGTGGTGCCGCTCCAGCCGTTCGACGGCGCCGTCGGCGGTCCAGCCGCCGCGGTCCTCGAACCACTGCGGCACGGTGAAGTGGTGGAGCGTGACCATGGGGCGCAGTCCGCGCTCGACGGCGCCCTCGACCATGCGGCGGTAGTGGGCCAGTTCGGCGCGGGAGAAGTGGCCGGGAGCGGGTTCGATGCGGGCCCACTCGATGCTGAAGCGGTAGTCGGTGAAGCCGAGTCCTGCGAGCAGGTCCATGTCCTCGCGCCAGCGGTGGTAGCTGTCGCAGGCGTCCAGGCTCGGCTCCTTGACGGCGCCCGCGATCTCCTTGCACCACCAGTCGCTGTTGGTGTTGTTCCCCTCGATCTGGTGGGCGGCGGTGGAGGCGCCCCACAGGAAGCCGTCGGGGAACCAGGTAGGCGTTGATGCGCCGCAGGAGGGGTTTCAGCGCGGAGTGATAGAACGCTCCGTAGTACTGCATCCACCCTCGCACGATCGGGTTGATGATGCGCGCGAGTTGAGCGAAGGTGTGCCCCGTGCGCCGGTGGATCCGCCACCCGCGCAATTCGGAACTGAGCCTCTTCAGGGCGTCCTTGTTGATCGCAGGAAGGAAGCACGGAAATGTCACCCCATGCTTACTGCGCGCTGCGCGCTGCGCGAGCGCGGAACGTGAACCCGAGGAACGTGAACGCTGTGTGCTCATACGAGCCCCGCCTGTTCGCGTCCTTGCAGTAGACGATCCGGGTCTTGTCGGGATGCAGACGCAGCAGGGCCCCGGCGTGTGCCCGGCTCGTCCCGGGTTGGAGTGGTTGATCGCGGCAGCGGGCCCCGGAAGCAGGTGAACACGGCACCTGTGGATCATGGAGTTCTCTACGCTTCAAGATCCACGAAGGTGCCGTGTTCGTCCCTCCATCATCTCCTGTCGCTGTTCCCGCGTTGACCGCGCGTTGTACGGCGAGGCGAAGGTCGCCTGCGAACGGGCGTCGACGACTGTTGTTGGCGACCGCCTTCTCATCGCACGCGCCGGCCTGATCGCTGGCCCAGGGGATCACAGCGGACGCTCCGGCTACTGGGTGGCCCGCGCCGCACGCGACCCACAAGGGCCGATGCTGGTACCCGACGCACCAACCATGCCGACACAGGCGATCGACGTACGGGACCTCACCGCCTGGCTGCTCGACGCCGCCGAGACGCGGACCATCGGCATATACGACGCTGTCGGTCCGATCGTTCCGTTCGGAGAGTGGATCGATCTGTCCCGCGCCGTCGGCAGGCACACCGGTCCGGTGATCACCGCCGACTCGGCATGGCTGCTCACGAACGGCGTGGCCGAGTACATGGGGGCCGAGTCATTGCCGATGTGGCTGGCCAAACCGGGCTGGGAAGGGTTCTCCGCCCGGGACGGGTCTGCGGCTCGCGCCGTAGGGCTGCGTCATCGACCCCGGGCTGAACTGCTGGCCGACACGTTGCTCTGGGAACGCGAACAAGGCCTGAACCGGGCAAGACGTGCTGGCCTCAGCGCACAGCGCGAGCGCGAGTTGCTCGACGCTCTCGGCTGACGGTCGGTCTCCTGCTGGACGCTGCGCGCCCCGATGATGTCGCGGCCCGACGCCTGCTTGACGTGGGTGGAAGCGCAGAGATGCCTCGTGGCCTGACTACCGACAGTGCTGCCGTTGTGCAGGTCCTGGGCCGCAGGCGTCCCTTCGCCTTCGGTTACGGTGTGCCCAAGGACGTGAACCGAGCCGGTTGCCGGACGGCAAGTGACGTGCTTCCCGGCATGCGTGACCGGCCGCCGCCCTCCCCCGGGCGGCGGCCGGTTCCTTACGAGCCGGGGGCGTCAGAGGGTGAGCGTCCAGCTGTCGATGGTGCCTGTGGAGCCCGCGTAGACGTCCGAGACGCGGAGCTTCCATGTGCCGGATGCCGGGGCCGTGCTGGCGTCGACGGTGTAGGTTTTCCTGATGGTCTGGCCGGTGTCCGTCGTCGAAGTCGCCTTCACCACATACGCCTTGTCGTTCGGGTCCAGGAGCTCGATCTTCAGATCGCCGCGCCGCGCATGCTGGGCCTCCACATGGACCTTGAGTTCCCGGGATGCGTTGCCGGGGTAGCCGCTGAGGGTGATCGGCATATCGACGGAGCCGGAGTCAGGGATGGCGCGGCTGGTCTGGTTCTCGATCGACGGGAACCCCAGCGACCATGCGGTGAGGAATCCCCTGTTATTGTCGGCAATGTCGGAGACGAGGAGCTTCCAAGTCCCGTTGGCCGGGGAGTTGCTTGCGTCGACCGTGTAGGTATCGCTGAGGGTGCCGGCGGGCTCCGTCAGGGTCGCCGGCTTGATGCTGTAGGAACGGCCGTCGGGGGCGACCAGGTCGATCTTCAGGTCGCCGATCCGTTCGTGCGTGGCACCGACGTACACGCGCAGGTTGCGCGGGGCCTTGCCGGTGAACCCGTCGACGGTGATCTGCGAGGTGAGCATGCCGTTGGCCTTGTCGATGAAGTAGGACCCGGACTTCTCGAAGGAGGCTTCGGTGACCCCGCCCCTCGATGCGAACATGAGGGACCAGGAGGTGAGGGTGCCGGTGTCGCCGGTGTCGGCGTCCTTGACGTTCAGCTTCCAGGTGCCGTTCGCGGGGGCGGTGCCCGCGTCGACGACGTAGATCTCGTCGAGGGTGCCGCCGCCCTCCGAGGACAGCGGTTTGAGGGGGTACCTCTGGCCGTCCGGGGCGATCAGGTCGATCCTGATCTGACCGAGCGACTTGTGGGTGAGTTTCACGGCCACCTTCATCGCGCTGGAGGCGTTGCCGGGGACGCCGGACAATGTGATCGGCGCCTCGACGATTCCCGCGTCGGGGATGGCGTACGCCTTTTCGCTGATGACCTTGGTGGGGCGGGGCTTGGGGTCCGGTGCGGGTTCCGCTGCCGGTCCGTTGAGCGCCTGGCCGACGTTGATACGGGTAGTGCTGCCGCCGGTGTAGGTGATGGCCTTCCCGGCGTTGGTCAGCCGCAACTCAAGGTCCGTCATGCTCTCTGCGGGGAAAGCCTGTCGGAGGATCGCCAGGGCGCCGGACACGTGGGGGGCGGCCATGGATGTGCCGTTCATGGAGGCGTAGCCGCCGGGAACGGAGGAGACGATGGCGGTGCCGGGGGCGAAGTAGTCCAGCAGCGGGCCGCGGTTGGTGCTGGTGGCCAGCTGGTCGGCGTCGGTGGTGGCGCCGACCGTGACGGCGGAGGGCACACAGCCGGGGGCGCTGACCGCGTCGGTGTAGCCGTTGTTTCCGGCCGAGACGACGGTGGCGACACCCCGCGTGAGCAGGGTGTCAATGATCACCTTGCGCGGGTCGGAGGCGCATTCGGAGGTCCAGCGTCCCGCGCCGAGGGACAGGTTCGCGGCGACGACGTTGGTTCCGGCCGTTCTTAGCGCGGAGACCTTCTCCAGTCCCTTGATCTGGGAACTGGTGAAGCTGAGCACGCACGGGCTCGCCCCTGCTTCGCAGTACTCGTCGGAGTCGAACCGGGAGAACACCTGGATGGCGATGAGGTCCGCGCCGGGGGCGACACCACGTACGGGTGCGCCGCTGATGCCGGCTCCGTTGCCGGCGGCGATCCCGGCGACGTGGGTGCCGTGGAAGCAGGCGTTGCCCATCGTGGCGCACGGCCCCGCTTCGGAGTTCGCGCTGCCGGATCCCTCCTGCTCGGTGGTGCCGTCGGGGCAGAGGCTGGTAGCGCCGTAGCTCTCGTCGTTGACGGAGTAACACGCCTCGGTCTTGACCCGGTTACCCAAGAACGGGTGCTTGGTGGCGACGCCGGTATCGAGGATGGCTATCGCGGTGCCCGCGCCGGTCTTGCCCGCCGCGAAGGCCTTGTCGCCGCCTATCAGGGGGACGCTCTCGTTCAGCATCGGCGGCACCGGTATGTCCTCGGTGACGCTGACCACGCGCGGGTTGGCGGCCAGCTTGTCCAGGCCGCCCTTGTCGACCTTGAGCGTGACCAGCGGCAGCTTGTCGAAGGACTGCGCCCTATTACCGGCGGTCGCGGCGCTGTCCAGGTCCCCACGGCTCTTGGTGACGACATTGACGCGGACGCTCCCACCGCCTCGCATCTTCGCGCGCAGCGGCGCGTCGACCGGGTCGGTCTGCGCAGCAAAGGCCTGCCTGGTGTCGGGAGGGGGGGCGGCGCCCGCCGCCCCCGGTATCGCGGTGAACACGAGGGCAGCCGCCGTGGCGGCGATTATGCCTCGTATGTGTCTGGTCATGTGCTACTCCACCGAGAAGGGATGCAGGGGGAAGGGTGACGCGGGTGCGCGGGCCGCGAAAGGGGCCGGGCGGCGAGGGGTTCTCGCGCCGCCCGACCCCGGGGGCCTTTCTTTCGGAAGGCCCTAGCGCTCAGCAGGTCGAGACACCTGATCGATTATTGGGTTTCGGGTTTTGTTTGCGCCGTTCTTCGGGTTCCCGCCCCACCGGACGGCGTTGTAGTAGATAGCGGCAGTGACGTTACAGAAGCTTCGCATCCGGTAACGCGGGCAGGTTTGGTTCTTGAGCAGTGAGTGGAACTCGGCGTCGCTGGTCCACTTTTTGTCCGGGGACATGTTCTCCGGTTCCTTCTTGTACCAGTTGCCTATGACTCCGTAGGTGTAGTCGTGCGCGTCGCACGAGGGGCGGAAGTCGTAGCCGGCCGGCTGGTCCGGCGCGCTGGTGCAGTGGTCGTAGGTGATACCCAAAATCATGCGTCCGTTGGGGAGTCGCTTCCAGGTCGGACTACGCCAGCCGTAGTGAGCGACCTCCTTCGCCCAGCAGTCGCGGTACTGCAACCAGATCCACCTCATGGCATGGTCGCAGTGCCCCGGGGCGTCGGCCGCAGTGACAGAACCAGGGGCGGAAGGCGGGTCGATGGGATCATTCGGGTCTGGTGTCGTGCCGACAGTCTGCACCGCATCCGGAGCGGCGGCGTCACCGACGTAGTTCAGGTCCCACGCGTAAGCGGGGGTGGCTACGGTGGCCAGCCGTTCGTTGGTGTCGTAGGTGTAGGTGCTCAGGTCGGCGCCCGCGTTCGGGTTGGTGACCTTGCGCAGCAGCCCGGAGCCGTCGTAGGAGTAGCGGGCCAAGGTCTCCACGGTCTCCCCGGAGGTGCGGGTGATGTCCTTCACCCGGCCCGTCACGTCACCGAGGGTTCCACCGGAAGCGGTGGTCGTGGTGGCGTAGTTGACCTTGATCGACTCCGCCGGTGTCTCGGGCGACGCGGGCAAGTTGACGGTGGATACGCGGCCGACGCTGTCGTAGGAGACCGTGGTCAGCTTGTACGCCGCGTTTCCCGTGGCCGTCACACGCCAGTTGTCGCCGCCGCCGCCGACCTGCTTGTACGTGAATGAGGGCTTGAGGTCGGCCGCGGGGATCGGGTTGCCCAGCGCGTCGACAGGGACGTCGTCGCCCTCGACGGACGTCGTCAGGTCGATGTTCAGCGTCTCCACGACGGTCGTCTTCAGCACACCGGCGAGGTCGTCCCACTTGACGGTCTCGACCAGATTGGAGCCGTCGGCGGCCGTGTAGGTGTTGACACCGCCGCCGTTGGGACCGGCGACGGAGTCGGTCAGGTCGTAGCGGGTGGACTCTTTGGCGTCCAGGTCCGTCGTCGTGATCGAGCCCGAGCCCGGAGTCAGCTTGCGGTTGACCTGGCCGCCGAGGAACTCGGCTTCCCAGCTCGGGCCGAACACACCGAGGTCCGACCGGTTGGTGGGGGCGTCCTGCGGCTGCGAGACGCCCTGAACCTGACCGACGACCCTGTGGGAGCGGCCCATCAGGCCCGCCGATACGTCGGTCTCAGGGATGATGAAGCTCTTACTCGCGGACTCATATGTGCCGGGGCCTATTGCCTCGATCGTGCCTTCGGACCAAGCCTGGTCGGGCATCTCGGCGGCTGAGGTGGGCTGCAGTGGCAGCAGCGCCAGCCCCAATGCGGCCGCGATAGTAGGAAGTGCGATTCTGCGCACCGTTTTCCTCTCGTCCCTGTGTGAATGATTCGTGGCTTGGCAATTGCCATGCCACGATCGGCAGGGTCGACCGTAGTGCCGGGAGGGTTCGTGGGGGTTGGACGAAGCCGATGCCCGCCATGGCCTGATCGCGCCAACCTTTTCGTGGCCGGCTTGGCGGGCTTGGCCGGCTTGGCCAGTGCCGGTGGGCCATGGGGCCGCAGGCGGAGCCGAAGACCGCTCAAGGGAGTGGAGCGGACCAGGCCGAAGCCCTCGAAGGCCAGTGAGACGTGGCCGTCGCCCCGGAGAGCGACGCGCTCAACGCCGACACCCAGGGACTCATGCTCGCGGTCGCCGCCCCCCGACGCCGCCCCCGGCGACGCGATCGTCTCCATCGACGCCTGAACCGTTCCGGGTTCGGTGGGGACTCGATCATTTGAGAGGATCGAGTCATGGCACGTCCTTCCCCTTATCCCCTTGAGCTGCGTAAGCGCGCGGTCCGCATGGTCGCCGAGGTGCGGCCCGAGTACGACACGGAGTGGTTTGCGATGAAGGCGGTCGCGGCGAAACTGGGGATCGGGACGACCGAAACGCCGCGCAAGTGGGTCCGCCAGGACCAGATCGACAGTGGTGCCCGGCCGGGCACCACGACGGAGGAGTCGGCCGAGCTCAAGCGCCTACGCAAGGAGAACGCCGAACTCAAGCGGGCAAACGAGATTCTGAAGGCCGCGTCGGCTTTCTTTGCCTCAATGGCAGAGTCTGGGACATGGGCCTACGGGTGCTGACACAGTGACAGATACCGGCGGGGCCGGCTCGTTTCTTTGCTGCCCCAGCCATGGTGGCTTGTCGGCGATGTGCCGCCCCCGCCGGCCCAGGTCTCCGCCACGGAGTGGCCTGATAGGAGCGTGCCGCGCGAGCCCGATTGAGGCGTGCCCCCCGCGGTGGAGATCTCCCATCACTCTCCACCAGTTGCGGAGGTTCCCGTGCACATTGTCGCCATCGATAGTCACAAGAGGACGCACACGCTGGTCGCGGTCGACCCGCTGGGGCGCAGAGCCAGAGAGGCTACGCTCCCCGCCACCGCAGCCGGTCATGCACAGACGATCAAGAGGATCGCCCAGTTCGGCCAGGTCCTGCTCGCTATCGAGGACTGCCGCCACCTGACCCGCCGGTTCGAGGCCGATCTGCTACTCGCCGGCCACGCCGTGGTGCGGGTGCATACGCGGCTCATGGCCGGAGCCCGCCGCTCGGCACGGGAGCGCGGCAAATCCGATCCGATCGACGCTGAGGCGGTGGCACGGGTTGTGCTGCGCGAGCCCGGACTTCCCCGCGCCAGTCTCGCCGGCCCGGCGAGAGACGTGAAGCTGCTCGTCGACCACCGTCGCTGTCTGGTGCGCAACCGGACCGCCGCGGCGAACAAACTGCGCTGGTTCCTGCACGAAATCGACCCTGAACTCCCCGTTCCCTCAGGGGGCTTACGGCGCGCTCGCTGCAGTGCGCGCCGGTCATCAGGGTGTGGTCGTCGAGATCGCGCGCGACCTGGTCAGTGAGTGTCGCCGCCTGACCGAGCACATCAACGCCCTCGAAGCACGGCTGCGCAAGCTGGTGGAGACTCTGGCACCCTCACTACTGGCCATCCCCGGGTGCGGCGTGATCAGCGCCGCCGTCATCATCGGCGAGACGGCCGGAGCCGCCCGGTTCAAGTCCAAGGACGCATTCGCGCACTTCAACGGCACCGCGCCCATCCCGGTCTGGTCCTCAAACAAGGTCCGTGTCCGCCTCAACCGGGGCGGAAATCGGTCCATCAACCATGCGCTGCACATGATCGCAGTCACGCAGGTCCGGCGCGGTGGCCAAGGCGCCGAGTACTTCGCCAAGCAGCAAGCCCGAGGGAAGACACCCAAGGAGGCGATGCGTCTGCTGCGGCGGCGCATCTCCGACCGGGTGTTCCGGGCCCTACTCGCCGACCAGACTGCTGCTCCGCCGGACGTCGCGCCCACTGACCTGGTGGTTCCGCTCGCGGCTTGACATAGGAGCATCGCCGAGCTCGACCGGCCACACACACGCTCGTGACGTTCATCGACGAGTTCCGGAACCGCTTCGGCGGCGTCGAGCCGATCTGCCCCGTGCTCACCGAGCACGGCCTCAGCATCGCCCCCTGCACCTACTACGCGGCCAAGAGCCGCCCACCTTCGCAACGGGCCAAATGGGACGCGGAGTTGAAGGCGCTGATCCAGACGGTGTTCGATGCCAACTACCGCGTCTACGGGGCCCGCAACATGTGGCGCCGCCTACGGCGACAGGGTCATCGGGTGGCCCGCTGCACCGTCGAGCGACTGATGCGGGAACTGGGTATCGCCGGGGCAGTCCGCGGCAAGAAGGTCATCACGACGATCCGGGACCACGCGGCCGAGCGGGTACCGGACCTTCTTGACCGCGACTTCGTGGCTCCGGCCCCGAACCGCTGCTGGGTGGCTGACTTCACGCACATCGCGGCCTGGGCCCGCACCGTCTATGTTGCCTTCGTCGTCGACACCTTCTCCCGTCGCATCGTCGGCTGGTCCGCTGCCACCAGCAAGGAAACCCAACTGGTAGTGGACGCATTGGAGATGGGGTTGTGGCAACGTGACCGCGAGGGCCATTGCCATGTCGCCGGTGAGCTGGTGCATCACACCTCCGCAGTTGAGGTGTTGCGACGACCGGTTGAATCCACCCAATACACGTCCTTCACCCTCGCCGAGCACCTGGACCACGACGGCATCGCAGCCTCCATCGGCTCCGTCGGCGACGCATACGAAAACGCGCTGATGGAATCCACTATCGGCCTCTACAAGACGGAGCTGATCAAGCCCCAGCGGCCCTGGCGAACCCTGTCCGAGGTCGAGCTGGCGACCGCCGAATGGGTCGACTGGTACAACCACCGTCGCCTGCACGGTGAGATCGGCCACGTCCCACCCGCAGAATACGAAGCCAACCACTACCTCACAGCCCACAAACCCCAGGTCACAACCGAGATCTAGAGTCTCCGACCTACCCGGGCGGTTCAGGCATCACCAACAATTACGACACCTACGGAACTTGAACAAGCCCTGCTCACCGAAGCCATCCCCTGCGGGCTGCGTACCATGCCAGCTGCATGCGGTTTGAAGCGCCCGCCAGGGTCATCAGGCGCCCCATGCGGCGTTGCAGAGTTCGCAAGCTCATGCCCAGATATCTGGCCGCTGCTTTCTCTGTTGTGCCCTCTATGAGGAGCGAAAGTATCTTGAGATCGACCTTGTCCAAATGTGTGGGGGGAGCGTCAACCGGGCTGCCGTTGCCAGATTTCTGGATACTCAAGAGGAGTGATATTTCCCACTGGGATTCGAAGAGGAGTCTCAGAGCTTCCAGAGTGCCGTCGTCGCGAACCATGACGGCAGCGGGCTCTGAAGAGCCGTCACCTGGATCCTTGTGGGTGAGTAGCCACAGTCCCACGTTGTGGTCTGAGATGGCCAGGTCCAGCGGTACTTGAGGGAGGAGGCGGAAAAGAGCGTTTCGGGGAGCCGGGTGAGGCCTTGTGGTACTGGGTGCGTCACCGGGAAGTGAGTTCTTGTCGAACAAGACGCGGTGGTGAACCTTGGAAGTAAAGTGGCGGCGGCCGGTGAAGAAATCTTGCGACTTACAGAGCCAGATCATCTCATGGAGGGTTTCTTGCTGCATCCGCACCAGACGCTGACTTATCATGTCAGTGCCGATGAGTACCTCGACGAGCCGGTCAGTCGAATCGTCGACAGCCCTTCGATAAGTTGCCAAGAGAGCATCAACCGTTGTGCGCGCTCGATCCAAAGCCTCCGCTTGCCGCTGTAGCCGGGAAAGGGTCTCACCGGCCGGTTGCAAAGATGCGCTGAACTGAGCGTAATCATCGCCGACACGACCAGCTAATCCCTTCTCGGTAAGGGATGTCAGTACATCCTCCGCCGCCTGGGCGGTAATTCCGGCCTCCGTAGCGACTCGATCCACCGAGACCGTTTCGGACAGCATCAGCAGGCGGTACGCGATAGCCTCCGTCTCCAGGGAGGCGTTTCTTTCAGGCATCTAAGTCTCTCCTGCAGGGGTAAGAAGAATGGGTACGCAGCATTTACGGGCTGTTCCTCGCGAAATGAAGCCAGCGTTTATTTGTATTCAAATTATTTTGGCCGAAGGGTTCGGAATTCGACGGATACCGTTCCAGTAAAGGGCCATTTCACGCACAACGTTGTTGAATTTTGTGGGGGTGTCGCGTGAGCGTCCCTGCCGCTCGATGCCGGTCCAGCCGGGCAACATGCGGGGTCGGACAGCGCGGAATACGGCCGTCTGGTGGGCACGCCAGGACATTGAATTGCTTTGACATTCACGCGCACCCACTTCAAGTATAGTTCGACTTGCGTGCGCACGCAATTCTAGTTGGACCATGCCTTTATTGATCGTTTCAGAATGATGTGCGGAGTCGTCGGAGGCAGATGATGCTGCAGGCGAGTTCCAGGAGACTTTGGTGGAGGTCCACGCGGCGTTCATAGCGGATGCGGAGTCGTTTGAACTGGTGGAGCCAGGCGAAGGTGCGCTCGACGACCCAGCGGGACTTGCCGAGGCCGGAGCCGTGGGCGACGCCGCGTCGGGCGATGAGGGGCTTGATGCCGCGCTGCCACAGCAGTCGGTGGTACTTGTCGTAGCCGCGGTCGGCGAACAGGCGCTTGGGCTTGCTGCGCGGACGTCCCCGCACTCCCCGTATGCGGGGGATTGCGTCCAGAAGCGGGATCAGTTGCGTGACGTCATGCCGGTTCCCGCCGGTCACGGACACGGCCAGCGGGGTTCCGAGGCGGTCGACGATCAGGTGGTGCTTGGAGCCGGGGCGGGCTCGGTCGACCGGCGAAGGCCCGACACGATCCCCCTGACCGCGGTCTTGCGTGAGGGTCAGTCAGCTTGCTGACGGGCCCTTTTGGCTCGTTCGGGGGCCGAGATTCCTGCAGGTGGGCAGGCTGGTGGCCCGTCTGTCGCGTCGGGTGGGCGCCGGGTTCCACGGCTCCGGTGGGTGGTGCTGCTGGTAGGGACGGGAAGTTGCTGGTCAGCCTGGGTTCGGCAGGGCTGCGAGCTGTTGCAGGGCTTGAGTGATCACGTCGGTCCAGGGCCAATGGGCCGCGAGGCGGAGGACGCGGCGCCGCCCGGTGGTTACGAGCTGGGCGGCGGTGGAGAACAGCCGGAGCCGCAGGCGCCGCGGTTCCCACCGACGGACGTCGCCGGTGAGGGCGAGCATCGGCATCCAGGCGGGCAGGTCGAGGGCGATCTGGACGATCTCCAGCCAGATCTGGTTCTGTGCGGCGTCGTGGTGGGGAAGGTTGCGCAGGCCGGTGACCCGTGCGGCACGAATGCGGTCCTCGGCCCGTGCCCGCTGGCGGTGCCGCAGCTCCAGTGCGGCGATCGGGGCGCCGGCGGTGTTGGTGGCAAAGCAGGTGAGCCGCATCCCGCCGGCATCGGTGATCCGCAATTGGGCGCCGGGGTGCGGTCGTTCCGTGCGGACGATCAGTCGCATCCCTGTCGGCCAGCCCTTGAGGCAGTCGCCGGCGAGTTCGGCGACCCAGGCGCCGTCGCGGATCTCGCCGCCCGGTTCTATGGCCGGGGTCCACGCGGTGGGCGGTACCTGCAGTACCGCGTGGTGGATGGAGTCGGTGATGGTCATGCCGACCGAGTACGACAGCCACCGTCCGCGCTGGGCGAGCCAGGCCACAAATACGTGGGTGCCGCCCCCGGAGTCGGTGCGGATCAGAGTCTGTCTTCCGCGCCGGAATCGTTTCGGTAGTTGGGCCAGGGCCAGTTGGGCAGCGGTGATGTGGTCGGCGGCGGTGTTGCTGCCCGCGTTTCCCGGTCGCAGCAGCCCGGCGAGCGGCTCGCCGGAGCCACCGTGTCCGTGGCCGACGAAGCCCATCAGCGGGTGGTGCCCATAGGTCTTCTTCCAGGTCGGCGTCGCGTCCTGCTTGTCGGAGTGCGCGATGACGAGCACGCCCTCCAGGTCCACGGTTATCTGGGCTTCGGCGTTCGGTGCCGCGGGGCCGGCCACCTGCCAGACGTGTTCCCGCACGGCCGCGCGGGCTGTACGGATCGCGGCCAGCGCGTTTGCCGCCCGCGGCGAGTGTGTCGATCAGCCGGGACACGGTCGGGTCGGAGGCCACCGGGCCGAACACCGCGGGCTCGGCCCTCAGCATTCCGACATCGGCCGAGGCAGTCCCCGCCCAGCGCGACCGCGAGCGCGACGTCGAGCAGGATCTTGCCCGGATCGTGCACGGCACGGGCCTTCCGCCACGGCACCAGCGCCTGCGATATCGCCCGATCGAGACCTGTCTTCCGGGCCGTCTCGACCAGCAACACGGCCCCGGCCTGCGAGACCACCCCACGACCGACACGGACGCGGGGGTAGGACCCGATACGCTTCTTCACCTGGGAAGTGCTTCTTTCCTCGCAACCAACAGGACCCTCAGCAAGTCCCATCATTGCAGGTCAGCGGTTCAGCGCACCTTGGGTGTGCGCCGGGGGCGTGGTAAATCCTGTCGCGCGCGCTGGGGATGCTTCTGTCTGCCCTGACGGGGGTTGATGTCGTTTCAGGACGCTGGTGGGGTTCGTTCCGGCCGAAACCGATTGCTCTGTGATGCTGGTGAGCTCGCAGGTCAGCGTGGTGCCGAGGGCCGTCCACGGGAACCGTGGAGTGTTGCTGTGAGCACGTGCGTCAGAATTCCTGATTCACCCTTGGTTCTCCCGGAACGGCGTACCGCTGGGCGTTGAGGGAGGGACCGGGAGATGGATGTGCTGCACGAACGCTGCGCCGGTGTGGACATCAGCAAGAAGGACGCCAAGGCATGCGTCCGCACCCCGAGTGCCAAGCGGCGGGGGGTGTTCACGACGGAGACGACCACGTGGGGATCGACGACGAATGCGGTGCTGGCCCTGCGCGATCACCTGCTCGCCGCCGGGGTGACCCTGGTGGTGATCGAGGCGACCTCGGACTACTGGAAGCCCTTCGTGCGCCACGAGGCGCTTGGAGTCGAGCGGGGGTGAAAGGACCTCGCCGCTGGTCAGTCGCAGTTGGCCAGTGAAGCTGGGAGGCAGTCCGAGCCGGGGGACGCCGGGGAGGGCGGGAGCAGCCTCCGACAACGTACGGGACGGGTTGGAACTGTCAGACGGGCCCGGGTCCGGCAAGCAGTGATGGGAAGGCGTACATGAGGAACCGCTGTCTGACGCCCCGTAAGTTCAGTGCGGGCTCAAATCTGACGGATATGGGCCTGTGTGCAGTGCGTGGCTGTTCTGCTTCGGCGGGTCGGTCAACTCCGAAGCCGGTTGGAGCGGTCCGGTGGAGAGGCCACGGTGAATGCCTGCGGCGTAGGCGTGGCGATGCTGATGTCGACGAGGGTGTCGTGCAAGGTGCCCGCATCGCGCTCGGCGGGCTCGCCTCACGGCCGTTGCGCGCGCACGCGGCCGAGTCCGCCCTGCGGGGCGCCCCCGCCACAGCCGACCGCTTCGGTGTCGCCGCCGATGCGGAGCTGTCCGCCGCGCGGCCGCTGCGCGACAACGCCTACAAGGTGACGCTGGCCCGCAACCTCATCGTGGCCGTCCTGACCGAGCTCGCCCGCCCGGCCGAGTGACGAATCGTTCCCGTCACGCCCCTGAAGGAGATCAACCCATGGCCGCCTCCTCGACCAGTCCGTCCCCGGCACCAGCCGGACACCAGGCCCCCCGGCCGAACACCGCCGGGACGTCCGCGCGGTCGGCCCGCATGAGTGAACCGCCGCTGGGAGCCATCGGCATGGCACGGCCCCGGGTGGAGGGTACGGCCAAGGTCACCGGCGCGGTGCGCTCCGCCGCAGACGAGCCGATGAGCGAGCCGGCGCACGGCTGGGTCGTCACCTCCACGGTGACCCGCGGACGTATCCGCGACATCAACACCTCCGCCGCGCTTGCCATGCCGGGCGTGCTGGGCGTGCTCGACCACAACAACGCACCCCGGCTCAACCTGGATGCAGGATCGTTCACTCCGGCCGGCCGATTGCGCTGGTGGTGGCGCAGACGGCGGAGCAGGCCCGGTCGGCGGCCATGGCACTGCGGGTGACATATGAAGAGGAACCGCACGACGTCGACTTCTCACTCGATCACCCGGCCGCCCGGCCGGCGACGGCGTTCTTCGGCGAGGACGCCACCGTCGGTGACGTGGAGATGGAGATGGCCGCGAGTACGGTGGTCGTCGACGAGCGCTACGTCACCCCCGAGGCGCACGGCGCCGCCATGGAGCCGCACTCCGCGACCGTCTGGTGGGAAGGCGAGCGCCTGCAGGTCGTCGACTCCAACCAGGGGCCCTTCCTGGTCGCCATGACGGTGGCCACGCTGTTCCGCCTCGACCCGAAGCAGGTGCGCGTCCGGTCTCCGCACGTCGGTGGCGGCTTCGGGTCCAAATCGGGGGGCTGCGGCCCTCAACTGGTCCTGGCGGTGATGGCCGCGACGATGTTCAACCGCGCCGTGCGCGTCACCCTGACCCGGAGTCAGATGTTTCAGACGGTCTCGATGCGGCCGGCGACCGACCAGCGCGTGCGGATCGGGGCCGATGCCCACGGCCGGCTGCGCGCCATCGATCACACAGCGGCCTTCGAAGTCTCAAATCTCGCGGATTACCTCAAGAACTGCACCGAGCTCTCCAACACGCTCTATGCGGCACGGGCGATCCGCACCCGGCGCACCGCAGTCCCCGTCGACATCCTGCCGCCGTACTCGGTGCGCGGGCCCGGCGCGACACCCGGCTCGTTCGCGCTCGAATCCGCCATGGACGAGGTGGCGGAGCGATTGCGCATGGACCCCCTTGAGCTTCGGCTGCGCAACGAGCCCCGCGTCGGCCCCGTGTCCGGCCTGCCGTTCAGCCGCCGTAACCTCGTCACCTGCCTGAGAGAGGGTGCTCGCCGGTTCGGCTGGGCCACACGCGACTGCCGGCCGCGGACGCGCAGCGACGGACACCTGCTCGTCGGAACCGGGATGGCGGCTACGTCATTTTCCGCGGGGGCACTGCCCTCGACTGCGGCGATCACCGCCGAGGCGGACGGGGACTTCACCGTGGCCATCGGCGCCAGCGACATCGGCACGGGCGCACGCACCGCGTTGACCGTGGTGGCGGCCGAGGCGCTGCGGGTGGATCCCGAACGGATACGGCTGCTGATCGCGGACAGCGACCTCGGTCCCGCGTGGAGTGCCGGCGGATCCCGGGGCACGACGTCCTGGTCCTGGGCGATCACCGGAGCCGCGGCAAAGCTGCGCCCCCAGCTGGCAGGCGCCACGCTGCCGCTGACCGTCTCGTTCGACACCACCGAGTCGCTCGGTGCGCTGCCCGCCATGGAACGGCATTCCTACAGTGCCGTGTTCTGCGAAGCTGCCGTCGATCCGGCGACCGGCGAGTTGCGTGTGCGGCGGCTGTTGGGCACGTTCGCCGTGGGCCGCGTGATCAACCCGCCGCTCGCACGCAGTCAGCTCGTCGGGGGCATGATCATGGGGTTGTCGATGGCCCTGCACGAAGAAGGCATCCGGGATCCGGCCACCGGCCGCCACGTCAACGGGGACTTCGCCAGCTACCACATCGCCGCACACGCCGACATCCCCGACATCGAAGCCGACTTCGTACCCGACTACGAACCGGGCGACCCCTCCGGCATCAAGGGTGTCGGCGAAATCGGCACCGTCGGCACCGCCGCCGCGATCGCGAACGCCGTCTGGCACGCCACCGGCCGCCGCCACCGAACCCTGCCCATCCGTCCGGACCGAGTGCTTGAGGAACCGCCTCTGCGGTGAGCATCCGCAAGAACGGGCTCCCGGACCGCTGCCGTCACCGCCCCGGCACGGGGTCTGAACAGGAGGAACGCGTGCTACGCGAGGTATGGCCCTTCGTCGACGACCACCGTCGGGCGGGCCGACCCGTCGTGCTGGCCCGGCTGGTGGGCCGCGACGGCCCGGGATCACGGCCGCTCGGCGCCACCATGGCCGCCGCCGAGGACGGTACGTGGCGCGGCTCACTGTCGGGCGGCTGCGTCGAGGGCATCGTCCTGGACACGGCCCGCGCCGTGCTCGCAGGGGCCGCGCCGCATGTGACCGCGGTATCGCCCGGGGACGAGCTCCTGCCCTGGGAGGACACTCCCCTCTGCGCCGGCGAGCTGCGCGTCCTCATCACGCCCGCGCCGCCCGAGCCGGTGCACACCGCCATCACCACGGCCCTGGCCGAAGACCGTCCGCTCACCGTGCGGGTCGGACTGAGGCCACCCCACCGCTGGTCGACGGCAGCCACGGCCGACCAACTGCCCGACATGGGCCCCGCGTTCACCGAGGAACTGACGGCTCGGCCGCGGCTGCTGCTGGTCGGCGCGACAGATCTCGCCGCAGTCCTGGCCACCCTGGCCGGGACCTTGCACCGCAAGGTCGTCGTCCTCGACCCCCGGCCCGGGCATGTCGCCTCCGGGGCCTTCACCGGCACCGCCGACGTCGTCCGTGCCTGGCCCGACGAGTGGATCGCCCGGCATCCGCTCGGCATACGCGACGCGGTCGTCACACTCAGCCATGACCCGCGCATCGACGACCGCGCTCTTCGCGCCGCTCTGGCAGGCCCCACCGGGTACGTCGCCGCGCTCGGCAGCAGGGCCACCCACGCGCAACGTCTGCGGCGCTTGGCCGACGCGCCCGGACTGGACCGGCTGACCGGCCCGGCGGGCCTCGATCCCGGCGGAGCGTCGCTCGCCGGGAGCGCCCTGTCGATCCTCGCCGAGATCGTCGCGGTGGACAACGGCCGCGGCGGGCGCCGCCTGCGCGACGGCGATCTGCCCATCCGGTCCGCGACGGTCGCAGCGCACACCTAGGCCTTTCGTTTGGATCTTGCCGGGCCCGCGTGCCCCGGCACCGCGCCTCGCCGCGTTGTCGTCAGTCGCCATGGCGCCGGAATGCGTTGAGGCACTTCTGCCTTCCTGGGCGAGCTTGTTCAAGGAGACTGGTGCCGGCTGTCTACGTGGACCGCGAGCCCAAGTAGGCGTTCCAGTCGCGGGCGGCCCAACGGGTCCGCTGCAGGGCGGATGTGATGCTGATGCCCAGCGTTCGGAGATCGGTCGTGATCGTTCGGCGGAAAAGGAGCCGTGCTGTCTGCGGCACAGGTGACACCATGCGGTGTCATGGCAGATGACAGCACCAGTGCGTTTCAGGCGGGCCAGACGGCGCTCATCGTCCGGATCCCGGAGGCGGAGCCGTCCGTCCGCGGGTGGCGCGAACGGCTCGACCCCTCAGCCCGGGCCGGGGTTCCAGCCCACGTCACCGTGCTTTTCCCGTTCCTCGATGAGAGCCGAACAGATGCGCTCGTCCACTCCGCTCTCGCGGACGTGCTGGGCGGCCACCAGGCCTTTGACCTGCGGTTCGAGAAGTGTGGACGGCTCCCGGAAGTGCTGTATCTCGCCCCCGAGCCGGACACGCGGTTGCGGCAACTCACGGAGGCGATCGCTGATCGTTGGCCTGAGGCTCCGCCGTATGGCGGCCGGTTTGCCGAGATCGTGCCGCACCTGACCATCGCTCAAAGTCAGGAAGACGCCGTCCTGGAGGAGATCGAGGCCGACCTCGCCGACAGGCTCCCGTTCACGTCTCACATCGCGTCGGTTGAACTGATGGTGCACGACGGCGTGAAGTGGCAAGAGAGGGCGTCGTTCGCACTCGGAGAGTGAAGCAGGTCACGAGCTCCTGCTGGTCCAGCCATCCGGGGCCGGCGATTATCCCTCACAGGAGTTGCCGCTGCCACCTCGCCGTATCCCGTTCCTGCGGAAGGTCAGCAGGTCGGAGGTATTCCACTCACGACCTGCATCCGTCCCTCCACAGCGACGGCGCGCCGGATGTCGAGCCGCCGCTCTCGCCCGCCAGGTTCCGGTGTGCGGTGGTGAACGTGCCGAGCGTGGTCGCGGAGAGTGCCGCCGCGGCCGCCGCCACCGTGCGTCAGCTCGTTTACATGTGCGGCTCCAGTAGGGGGAGTTGGGTATTGGGTACTTCTGGGGGACCTACGAACCGGCCTTGCGCTTGTTCCACACGTCGAAGCCGACCGCCGCGAGCAGGACGAGGCCCTTGATGACCTGTTGCCAGTCCGTGCCGACGCCGACGAGGTTCATGCCGTTGTTGAGCACACCGAGGACCAGGCCGCCGATGATCGCGCCGAGGACGGTGCCGACGCCGCCGCTCATGGAGGCACCGCCGATGAACGAGGCGGCGATCGCTTCGAGTTCGAAGTTGGTGCCCGCCTTGGGGGAGGCGGCGTTGAAGCGGGCCGCGAAGACCAGCCCGGCGAGGGCGGCCATCATGCCCATGTTCAGGAAGACCAGGAAGGTGACCTTCCTGTCCTTGACGCCGGACAGCTTGGCCGCGGGAAGATTGCCACCGATCGCGTAGACATGGCGACCGATCACCGCGTTGCGCATCACATAGCCGAAGCCGACGACCAGGACGGCCAGCATCAGCAGGACCACGGGGGCGCCCTTGTAGCTGGCGAGCAGCAAGGTGGCCGTCAGCAGAGCGGCGACCAGGGCGACCAGCTTGAGCGCGAACATCTTCGCGGGCAGCACATCCAGCGCGAATTCCTGCTGTCGCCCACGGTCGCGCATCTCCTGGATGACGATGAACGCGATCAGGGCGAGGCCGAGCAGCAGCGTGAGGTTGTGGTAGTTGGTGTCTGGTCCGACCTCCGGGAGGAAGCCGTTGGCAATGGTCTGCATGCCCTTGGGGAAGGGGCCGAGTGTCTGCCCCTTCAGGACGATCTCGGTGACACCCCGGAAGAGCAGCATCCCGGCCAGCGTGACGATGAACGAGGGTATGCCGACGTACGCGATGAAGAAGCCCTGCATCGCGCCCGCGGCCGCGCCGAGGGCCAGGCACAGCACGACGGCGATCGGCCAGGACACATGATGCTGCACCATGAGCACGGCTGCGACCGCGCCGACGCAGGCGGTGAGCGAGCCGACCGACAGGTCGATGTGGCCCGAGATGATGACGAGCATCATGCCGATCGCGAGGATCAGGATGTAGCTGTTCTGCAGCACCAGGTTGGACACATTGCGCGGGAGCAGCAGGTCGCCGCCCGTCCACACGGTGAACAGGGCCACGATCAACCCGAGCGCGATCAGCATGCCGTACTGCCGCATATTGCGGCGCAGGCCGTTGAGGACCAGGCCGAGCAGGCCGCCCCCGGTCTTGCCGTCACCGGCGCCGTCACCGGACGGAAGCGGGGCGTCCGCCGGAGTCCTGGCCGTCAGATCCGTACTCATCCTGCTACCTCTTGTCCTTCGTCATCTGACGCATCAGCACTTCTTGCGTGGCCTCCGCCCGCGGCACCTCACCGGTCAGCCGGCCGGCGGACATCGTGTAGATGCGGTCGCACATGCCGAGCAGTTCGGGGAGTTCCGAGGAGATGAAGACGACTGCCTTGCCCTGGGCGGCTAGCTTGTCGATCACTGTGTAGATCTCGTACTTGGCGCCCACGTCGATACCGCGGGTCGGCTCGTCCAGGATCAGGACGTCGGGGCCCGCGAAGATCCATTTGCTGAGGACGACCTTCTGCTGATTGCCGCCCGAGAGCTTGCCGACCGGCTCGGCGACCGTCGGGGCCTTGATGTTCATGCTTTGGCGGTAGCCCTCGGCGACCTGCCGCTCCGCGTGCTCGTCGACGATGCCGCGCCTGGCGACTTTGCCGAGGGCGCTGAGCGAGATGTTGCGGCCGATCGTGTCGATGAGGTTCAGCCCGTAGTGCTTGCGATCCTCGGTGACGTACGCGATCCCGTGCCGCACCGCTTCGGGGACGGTCCTGGTACGGATCTCCTTGCCGTCCTTGAGGACGGTGCCGCCCGCGTAACGCCCGTATGTGCGCCCGAAAACGCTCATCGCGAGCTCGGTGCGGCCCGCGCCCATGAGCCCGGCGATGCCCACGATCTCGCCGCGGCGCACATTCAGCGAGACGTCGTCGACGACCTTGCGGTGCTGGTCGATCGGGTGGTGCACCGTCCAGCCGCGGATCTCCAGGGCCGGTGCCGTGCCGTGATCCGGCTGGTTCGGGGTGCGTTCGGGGAAGCGGTGGTCGAGGTCACGGCCGACCATGCCGCTGATGATCCGCTCCTCGGTGGTCTCCGGGGCCTTCACATCCAGGGTCTCGATGGAGCGCCCGTCGCGGAGGATGGTCACGGAGTCGGCGACCCGGGCGATCTCGTTCAGCTTGTGCGAAATGATGATCGAGGCGATGCCGTGGTCCTTCAACTCCAGGATGAGATCGAGGAGTTTCCCGCTGTCCTCGTCGTTCAGAGCCGCTGTCGGCTCGTCGAGGATCAGCAGTTTCACCTCCTTGGACAGCGCCTTCGCGATCTCCACGAGTTGCTGCTTGCCCACGCCGATGTCGGCGACCCGGGTCTGCGGATGCTCGTCGAGGCCGACCCGGCGCAGCAGCTGCGAGGCGTGCCGCAGTGTCTCGCGCCAGCTGATCACGCCGCGCACGGCGTGCTCATTGCCGAGGAAGATGTTCTCCGCGAGGGAGAGATAGGGCACCAGGGCGAGTTCCTGGTGGATGATCACGATGCCGCGCTGCTCGCTCGCCCTGATGTCCTTGAACCGGCACGGCTCGCCGTGGAAGAGGATGTCCCCTTCGTAACTGCCGTGCGGATGGACGCCGGAGAGGACCTTCATCAGGGTCGACTTGCCGGCGCCGTTCTCCCCGCAGATGGCATGGACCTCGCCCGGGCGAACGGCCAGGGTGACGTCCGAGAGCGCCCTGACTCCGGGGAAGGTCTTGACGATCGAGCGCATTTCCAGGACGGGTCGCGCCATGGTCGTGCCTTTCTCTGTCGCTGATGGGGGCTCCCCGGCCCGGGCGCAGAGGCCCGGAGCGCGGGGAGGCGGACTGCGCCGGTTACTTGAGGTCGCTCTCCTTGTAGTAACCGGTGTCGATCAGCTCCTTCTTGTAGTTGTCCTTGTCGACGCTGACCGGGTCGAGCAGATAGGCGGGGACGACCTTCGCGCCGTTGTCGTACGACTTCGTGTCGTTGGTCTCCGGCTTCTCGCCCTTGAGAGCAGCGTCGACCATGCCGGTGGCGACCTCGGCGAGACGGCGCAGGTCCTTGTACACGGTCTGCCGCTGCTCGCCCGCGATGATCGACTTCACCGAGGCGACCTCGGCGTCCTGCCCGGTGACGACCGGCCACGGCTTGGACCCGGTCCCGTAGCTGTCGCCGCGGAGCGCGGAAAGAATGCCGATGGAGATGCCGTCGTAGGGCGAGAGCACCGCGTCCACGCGCTTGGATCCGCCGTACGAGGAAGTCAGCAGGTCGTCCATGCGCCGCTGGGCGGTGCCGCCGTCCCAGCGCAGGGTGGTGACCTGGTTGAGCTCGGTCTGGTGGGACTGGACGACGAGCTGCTTCTTGTCGATGTACGGCTGCAGGACCTTCATCGCGCCGCTGAAGAAGTAGCGGGTGTTGTTGTCGTCGTTGGAGCCGGCGAACAGCTCGATGTTGAACGGGCCCTTCTCGCCCTTGTCCAGGCCGAGTTGGTCGATGATGTACGTGCCCTGCAGCCTGCCGACCTTCTCGTTGTCGAAGGACGCGTAGTAGTCGACGTGCTCCGAGTTGAGGATCAGGCGGTCGTAGGAGATCACCGGGATATCGGCGTCGGCGGCCTGCTGCAGGACGTTGTCCAGGGACTTGTTGTCGATGGCCGCGATGACCAGCGCGTCCACGCCCTGGGTGATCATGTTCTCGATCTGCGAGACCTGTTGGTCCGGATCGTCCTCGCCGAAAGCGAGCTTCGTCCTGTAGCCCTTGGCCTTGAGGTCCTTGACGACGTTGTTGCCGTCGGAGATCCAGCGCTCGGACGACTTGGTCGGCATCGCGATGCCGATCGTGGCGTCCTTGGTTTCCTTCTTCGTCTCGCTGCCGCCCGAGCTGTCCTGGCCACAGGCGGTCAGGGAGAGGCTGAGGGCGAAGCATGCTGCGGCGGCTGCCGCGGTGCGTATGCGCATGATCAGGAGTCCTTCTCGATGTCGTCGCCTGAAGCGTTGTCGGCGTTGTCAGCGTTTTCAGAGGGATTGGGTCGTGAAGCGGTTCAGCGTGCCGGGCAGGCGGGAGCCGAGCGGCGACATGCCGCCGTCCGCTCCGTGCCGGGCCAGCAGATCGAGGGCGAGACGGCCACGGCGGACGCGCTCGCGGGCGGTGTCGAGAGTGAGATCGCGCAGATGCGCCCCATAGGGGTAGATCCCGGACGTCTTCGACAGGCCGAACTTCAGGTACATGGGTGCGCCGCGCCGGATCAGCTCGGCGATCTCGTACATCCGCACATAGCCGCCGAGGTCGTCCGGCGCTTCGACATACATGTCCATCGGCGCGGCGGAGACCCGGCGGATCTCGGTGAGATGGGCGAGCGTGAGGTCGGAGGGGACGTTGAGCGAGTCGGCGCCGAGCTGCTCGAACACGGCGTACGAGGCGGGGTTCACGGGTCCGATCAGTGCGGAGACCTTGAGCGTGGTGTCGGCCGGGACGACGCCTGCCAGCCGTGCCCGGTGGAGCGCCCAGAGCACGCCCTCGTCCGCGACGAGCAGGCACTTGACGCCCAACTGCGTTGCACGTACGGCGTCTTCGACGCATCCGGCGAGCGCGTCGTGGCCACGGGCGCGCAGCCCGGCGCCGTGCGAGTCGGTGCGCACGGATGCGCCGGTGTCCCAGGTGCCGCGGGGGCCGGTGAAGAGGCACAGCTCGATGTCGCGCTCGCCGGCCGCCTCCACCATCTCGGTGATCTCGGAGTCGGACAGCATCCAGACGCCGCTGCCCTGGCTGATCCGGTGGATCGGTACATCCAGGCGCGAGCTCTCCTTGAGTACGACGGACAGCGCCTCGGGGCCCTCCACCGAGGGGATCTCGGTGCGCCAGCTGCCGCCGTCGGGGAAGGAATGCGCGGAGGCGTCGGCCGGGTCCAGGACGGGTATGGAATGGCCGATGCGGGCCAGTGCGTCGGCGCCGGGGCGGCGGGGTGAGGGCTGGACGATCACGGGACTCCCATGTTCGATATTTCGGACGACGTTCGAGTTGATGGGTGCACGGCGGTACGCGGCCTGTCAGGCGGCTGCATACCGCCGTACGGTCAGAGGTCTGTCCGGCGGGGCGGACCCGGTGGAGACGGCTGGAGACAACGGCGGCTGTGCGGCGGAGCGGATCCGTTCAGCTGGCCGGAAGCCGTCCGGCCGCTCGGGTTCAGGGGCGAAGCAGCACCTTCCCGGTGCTCGGATCACCGCCGCCGACCAGTGCGATGGCCTCGTCGAACCGCTCCAGCGGGAACTCGTGGGTGATCAGCGGTGCGGGATCGAGCAGTCCGAGGCCGAAGGCCCGCACCGCGTCCGACCAGGCGGACGAGGAGGCGCCGAAGACGCTGCGGATCTCCAGTTGGCTCAGCGAGAGGTGCACCGGGTCGATGCCGGTGGCTCCCGGTGTGAACATTCCGGTGAGCACCACCCGGCCGCCCCGGCGCGCGAGGAGGCAGGAGGAGGCGGCCGTGGTCGGCGCCCCCGCGGTCTCGACGACCAGGTCGAATCGGCCCCGCGCCATGTCCCCGGCAGCTTCCGGCGACAGGCTCTCGCTCGCCCCGAACCGCCGTGCCTGCTCGCCGCGTTCGGCCCGCGGGTCGATCACGGTCAGCACGGCGGGCGAGCAGGCGGCGAGCAACTGGACCGCGAGCAGTCCGAGGGTGCCCGCACCGACCACGGCGATCCGCTCGCCGGGGCCGGGGCGACCGGCCCGCACCGCCGCGGCGATCACCGCGGCCGGTTCGAGGAGGGCCGCGGCACGCAGGTCGGCGTCGTCGTCGAGCGGGTGCAGCAGGCGTGCGGGCACGGTCAGCCAGTCGGCGAACGCGCCCGGCTCGGTGAACCCGGTCTCGGCGTACCCGCCGGTGCACAGGCTCGTCTCCCCGTACCGGCAGCGCTCGCAGATCCCGCAGGCCCGGAACCCCTCGGCGACGGTCTTGCGGCCGACCAGCGCGGGGTCGACTCCCTCGCCGACCGCCTCGACGGTCCCGGACCACTCGTGCCCGGGGACCACGGGATAGCTGACATAGGAGGCGTCGCGATGCCCGGCGTAGACCTCGCGGTCGCTCAGGCAGATACCCGCGGCAGCCACCCGAACCAGGACCTCACCGGCCCCGGGAACCGGCAACTCGCCGAACACCAGACGGTGTTCGCCGGGACGCTCGATGACCAGGGAACGGTTGCCCCCGCCGGGGAGGCGGATCGCTTCGCTCGGGGCGTGGCTCACTTGGGTGCCCTCTGCTCCCAGCCGTCGGCCCACAGATCGAATCGGGCCTTCTGCTGCGGAAACTCGGCCGCCGCGTCCACATCGAACTCGACACCGAGCCCGGGAGCGTGCGACACCTCGAAGCATCCGGTCTCCGGGTTGACCTGGGGCGCGCCCTTGACCACCTTCTTGATCTCCGCGTCCGCGAAGTCGTTGAAGTGCTCCAGGATCTTGAAGTTCGGGGTGCAGGCGGCCAGTTGGAGCGATGCGGCGGTGAGCACCGAGCCGCCGACGTTGTGCGGTGCGACCAGCACGTAATGCGTCTCGGCGGTCGCTGCCAGCTTGCGGGTCTCCAGGATGCCGCCGATGTGCCCGACGTCCGGCTGGATGATGTCGGCGGCCTGCGACTCGAAGAGCTCCCGGAATTCGATCCGGTCGTGGATCCGTTCACCGGTCGCCACCGGGATGTCCACCTTCGAGGCGACCTTCTCCAAGGCCCTGAGGTTCTCCGGCGGCACCGGCTCCTCCAGCCAGGCGGGCTTGAACGGCGCCAGCTCGCGGGCGAGCCGCACCGCCGTCGAGGGGCTGAACCGCCCGTGCATCTCCAGCATCAGCTCGGCGTCGGGGCCGATCGCGTCGCGTACCGCCTCGATCAGCGAGACGGCGTACCGGGTCTCCTCGGTGCCGAGCTCGAAGTGCCCGGTCCCGAACGGGTCGATCTTCAACGCACGGTAGCCGCGCGCCATGACCTCCTGGGCCGCCTTGTGGTAGGCCTCCGGGGTGCGCTCGGTCGTGTACCAGCCGTTGGCGTACGCCTTGACCTCGTCGGTCACCAGGCCGCCGAGCAGCTGCCACACCGGTACACCGAGGGCCTTGCCCTTGATGTCCCAGCACGCCATCTCGACGACCGCGATGCCGGACATGACGATCTCGCCGGCCCGCCCGTAGTCGCCGTATTTCATGCGGCGTACGAGATCCTCCACGGCGAACGGGTCGGAACCGGCTATGTGGTTCGCCTCGGCCTCGCGGAGATAGCCGATCAACGCGTCGGTGCGGCCGAGCATGCGGGTCTCACCGACCCCGGTGAGACCCTCGTCGGTGTGAACGAGGACGTAGCTGAGATTGCGCCAGGGGGTCCCGACGACGTGAGTACTGATTCCCGTGATGCGCACGGCAGTTGCCCCTAGAGTCCGGATCCGGTCGTTCGAAATTTCGTCACACGTTCGAAATGTTGGCGTGACCGTATTCAGGCCGTCCGGTGAGTGTCAATGGGGTGCGCGGCAATCGTTTCCGCAGGGCCATTGCCCGGCGAACGGCGCCGTGACTAGCCTGTGTGCGTAATATCGATCAGCGACCGGGATTTCGAACAACAGGGGTGGGTGATGGTCATGGGACGTCTTGTCCCGGCGGTGAACAGAGCGCTGGACATACTCGAACTGTTTCTGGAGGGTGACGGAACCCTCTCCGCGCCGGACATCACGCGCAAGCTCCAACTGCCCCGCACCACGGTGCACGAGCTGGTCACGACGCTGACGGCCCGCTCCTATCTGGTGGCGGTCCCCGAACAGCCGGGCCGCTATCGCCTCGGCGTGCGCAACTACCAGCTGGGCAGCTGGTACGCGGAACGGCTCGACCTCGCCGCCGAAGGCCGGCGGGTGGCCCATGAGGTCGCCGAGACGTGCGACGAGACGGTCCATGTCGCGATCCTCGAGGATCTGGACGTCATCTACATCGCCAAGGTCGACTCGACCCATGCGGTCCGCATGGTCTCGGCGGCGGGACGCAGGCTCCCGGCGCACTGCACGTCGGTCGGCAAGATGCTCCTCGCCGCGCTCCCGGCCGACGAGTTGGACCTCCGGTTCGAGGAGGAGGGCGATCTGGCCGCGATGACCGAGAACAGCATCACCGATCCCGACGAACTGCGCGCCGCCCTTGCCGAGATCCGCGTGCGTGGCATCGCCACCGAACACCGCGAGTCGAATCCGGACGTGAGCTGCGTGGCCGCGCCCGTGCGCGACCGCTCGGGTCGCGTCGTCGCCGCCCTGTCCATCTCGGTCCCCGTGATCCGCTGGTCGAAGGAGCGCGAGGCCGAACTCGCCGAGCTGGCCGCCAAGGGCGCGGGCGAGCTCTCCGTGAGCCTCGGCCACCGCGGCGGCACCCGGTGACGGCGGTCGAGGTCGCGGTCAGGGAGTCGGCCGCACTGGGTGAGGGCCCCACCTGGGACCCGGTGACCGAGCGGCTGATCTGGGTGGACATCCTGGGATCGCGTATCCACACGTACGAGCCGGGCAGCGGCCGCCGTACCGTGCTGGCCACCGAGCAGCACGTCGGCGCGGCCAAGCCACGCGAGTCCGGCGGCCTGGTGGTCAACCTCCGCGACGGCGTCGCTCTGTACGACGCGGACGGCGCGTTCTCCTGGCTCGTGCGCGACCCCGTACCCGGCCGCCGCGGCAATGACGCGGCCGTCGCGCCCGACGGCTCCCTGTGGGCCGGCACCATGCGCTACGACGAGCGGACCGGCGGCGGCAACCTCTCCCGCATCGCCCCCGACGGCACCACCACCGAGCTGTTCCCCGCCGTGTCCGTCAGCAACGGCACCGGCTGGAGCCCGGACGGGAGCCTCGTCTACTACATCGACACCCCCACCCGCCGCATCGACGTGTGCCGGATGGACGGCGGACTTCCCGTCGACCGGAGCCCCTTCGCCACCATCGAGGAGGGGGCCGGGTTCCCGGACGGCCTGACCGTCGACGCCGACGGCTGCGTGTGGGTCGCTCTGTGGGACGGTGCCCAACTGCGCCGCTACACCCCGGACGGAGACCTCGACCGCACCCTCGGCCTCCCGGTCCGCCGCCCCACCGCCTGTGCCTTCGGCGGCCCGGGCCTGCGCGACCTCTACATCAGCACCGCCCGCACCGGCCTGTCCCGGCCACACCCGCTGTCGGGCTCGCTGCTGGTGGTACCGGATGCCGGGGAGGGGCTGCCCGGCATCGCCTTCGGGACTGCCTGACCGCCGCGCCGGCGTGGCTTCACACAGAGCCCAAGTGCCTGCGGTAGTCGCGGGGTGACAGCCCCATGGCCCTCTTGAACGCGACGCTGAGCGCGCTTTCGGATCCGTATCCGACGGTGTGTGCGATGACGGCGACCGTTGTGGTGCTCTGTCGCAGCTGACGAGCCGCGAGTTCGATACGCCATCGCCTGAGGTACTCAAGTGGCCCTTGGCCGATCGTGTCCTTGAAACGCGCGGCGAGAGTGGACCGGGACACCGCGCCGGATCGCGCCAGTTCGGCCACGGTCCACGGACGTGCCGGATCGTCGTGGATGGCGGTCAGGGCCGCGGCCACCGCGGGATCGGCAAGACCGGCCAGCCACCCCGACACGGCCCGGGGCTCGCGCGCGAGGTGGAGGCGCAGCACATGGACGAGCATGACGACGGCGAGATGCTCCGCCACCAGCGTGGAGGCCAGGGGTCTGTGCAGCAACTCGTCACCGATGGCGGTCAGCGCCCACTCCACGGTCCTCGCCTGGCGGGTACCGGCGGGCACGTGGATGACCGGGGGCAGCGCGTCGAGGAGCAGTTCCTGGGCGCGGGCGCCGAAGGAGAAGCTGCCGCCGATGAGCATCACGTCGTCACCGTCACCCGTCCTGGCAACGCCGCTCTCGGCCCTCGCGAAGACCGGGCCCGCCTCGATCGGTTCCGCCTCGGGGCCGCTGCTCAGCGTGAACCGCCGGGGACGGGTGAGGAGATAGCAGTCGCCCTGTGACAGGGCGACCGGCTCGTCCGCCCCTTCGACCTGGAGATGGCAGGCCCCGCGCCGGACGACGTTGAACTTCACTCCGGACGGTGCGTTGAATCGCAGGGCCCACTGTCCTCCCGCCACCAGACTCGTGGACAGATGACTTCGCGTCTCCAGCAGAGCCAGGACGTCCTCCAGCGGATCCATGATCGACCCTCTCGGACGGAGACTAAAGTACCGTGGACGATAAATTATAGATCGTCCACCCCATGGGCCGTAGCGTCGATCCGGACAGCACTCTTCCGGAAAGGCCCGCCGTGCAGACCAACCCGCTCCTCGCAACCCCCTTCGATCACCACGCCACCGCCGCGGAGGTCATCGACGGCGTGGATCTCACCGGACGCCACGCCGTGGTCACGGGCGGCGGCTCGGGCATCGGCGCCGAGACCGTCCGGGCGCTCGCCGCCGCCGGTGCGCATGTCACGGTCGCCACCCGCCGTCCGGAGGCCGCCGAGCCGCTCGCCCGCGAGCTCTCCGCCCTCAGTGGCGGGGGCCAGGTGCGGGCCGCGGCTCTCGACCTGTCCGATCCGGCGTCCGTCGACGCCTTCGCGCGGGCGTGGCACGGCCCGCTCGACATCCTCGTCGCCAACGCCGGGATCATGGCCCTTCCCACCCGGACTCTCACTCCCCAGGGCTGGGAGATGCAGCTCGCCACCAACTTCCTCGGGCACTTCGCCCTCGCCACCGGCCTCTACGCACCGCTCCGGGACGCCGGCTCGGCCCGCATCGTGGTCGTCAGTTCCGGAGCCCATCTCAGCGTTCCCTTCGACTTCGACGACCCGCACTTCGCACAGCGCCCTTACGACCCCTGGGTGGCCTACGGGCAGTCCAAGTCCGCCGATGTCCTCTTCGCGGTGGGTGCCCGCCGCTGGGCAGCCGACGGAATCACGGCGAACGCGCTCAACCCCGGGTACATCCTCACCAACCTGCAGCGCCATCTCGACGACGACACCATGCGTGCCTTCGGTGTCATGGACAGCGAGGGGAACCTGACGCCGCTGCCGTACTACAAGACCCCCGCGGAGGGGGCCGCGACATCCGTGCTGCTGGCCGCGTCACCGCTGCTGAACGGTGTGACCGGCCGCTACTTCGAGGACAACCAGGAGGCACGGGTCGTTGCGGGCAACGAGGGGGAGGACGGTGGCGTGGCCGCCCACGCTCTGGACCTTCGGTCGGCGGACCGGCTGTGGGAATACGCTGCCGACGCCATGCGGTGAGGTCCGGCCCGGCGGTGCGTTCCGCCGTGCGGTCGGCTGATGGTCCGGGTTTCTCGCGCGGTCGGCGTGAATGCGGATCGGTCAGGTGGTGGCGTCATAACCGGTGGACAGAGCCAGCTGACGCCACTGCGCGAGTTCGTCGGCCACCGAAGCGAGCTTGGCCTCGACACGGGCGACGCAGTCCGCGCCGAGCTGGAGACGGAGCGGGGGCTGCTCGGCCTGCGCGAGCTCGACGATGGCGGCGGCGGCCTTGACCGGATCGCCGGGTTGGGCGTGGCTTGTCTGCCGGGCCCAGTCGCGGGTACGTCCCGCTGATTCGGCGTAGTCCTCGATCGTCCGGCCGGTGTCGTGCAGAGAGCTGCTGTCGAGGAAGTCGGTGCGAAAGACGCCTGGCTCCACGACTGTTGTGAAAATGCCCAGCGGGAGAAGTTCGGCCCGCATGGCCTCACTGATGCCCTCTACCGCGAACTTGGTGCCGGCGTAGATACCCCATCCGGCGCCGGCGGCGAACCCGCCGACCGAGCTGATGTTGATCACACGTCCGGATCGCCGACCGCGCAGAACGGGGAGCACGGCCCGGCTGACGGACAGCAGTCCGAAGACGTTGGTGTCGAACACCGAGTGGACCTCGTCCGCGGAGGCTTCCTCCACCGCGCCGAGCAGGCCCCGGCCCGCATTATTGACCAGCACATCGATGCGGCCGAAACGCTCCACCGCGGCCGCAACGGCTGCCTGCACCTGGGATTCGTCGGTCACGTCGACGGCGACCGCGAGAAGCCGGTCGCCCGCGTCGGGCAGCGCCCTGTGCACTGCTTCGGGTTGCGGGCGGTGGCGACGACGGCGTTCCCGGTCTCCAGCGCCCTGCGGGCGATCTCCAGGCCGAAGCCGCGGGATACTCCCGTGATGAACCAAACCTGCATGACAGCCTCCAGTTCAACGGTTCACACGCCCGGCGGGGCGTGATGTCTGCGAGAAATCGACGTACCGCCGTGACATGGGCCCCTCTCCCCGGCGTTCAGCACGCGCGGCAAGCGTCGGTTGCTTCGGTCGTGTGGCTCCTCGGACCGGGTCGATCAGCGAGCACCGGTGGTCGGTACCGGCTGTTGCAGTACGGGCGGCGCGGGGGCAGCCATCGCGTCGCGGTGAATCGGAGTGCGCGTACTCGTCAGCGGCCGACCTGTACCGCCCTGGCGATCGGCGACGAACTCGGCAACGATCGACAGAGCGGTCTCCTCCGGTGTGCGCGCGCCGAGATCCAGACCGATCGGCGAGTGCAACCGGTTCAGCTCGCGGTCGGTGACGCCGGCTTCGCGCAGTCGTCGCGTGCGGTCCTCGTGCGTGCGCCGGGATCCCATGGCCCCCACATAGGCAACCGGTAGCTTCAGTGCGCGTTGGAGCAGCGGTACATCGAACTTGGCATCGTGCGTGAGCACACACAGCACCGTACGGCCGTCGACCTGAGCCGTCTCCAAGTAGCGGTGCGGCCAGTCGATGACCACGTCGTCCGCTTCCGGGAAACGGGCCCTGGTGGCGAACACCGGTCGTGCGTCACACACGGTGACGTGGTAGCCGAGGAACTTGCCCAGCCGTACCAGCGCCGCCGCGAAATCGATCGCGCCGAAGACGATCAGGCGCGGGGGCGGGGCGTTGGATTCGACCAGCAGTGTGAGCGGCTGACGGCAGTGGGCCCCGTCTCCCCCCACCACGACTGTCCCGGTGCGTCCCGCATCGAGCATGGCCCGCGCCTGGGCCGCTGCGGCCCGGGCCGGTTCGAGCCGGTCGCTCAGCGTTCCCTCGAACGAGCCATCGGGCCTGACCACCAGCCCCTTGCTCATCAGCTCGGCAGGTCCGTCGACAACGAGGGCCAGCGCAAACGTCTCACCGGAGCAGGCAGCGGATACGGCGGAGGCGAACACGTCCCGTCCCGGCACACCGGCACTAACCGGCGTGACCAGGATGTCGATCACGCCACCGCAGGTCAGGCCGACGGCGAAGGCGTCTTCATCGCTGTAGCCAAAACGCTCCAGGACGGGTTCGCCGTCGTTCAGCGCCTGTCGGCACAGCTCGTACACCGCTCCCTCCACACAGCCGCCGGAGACCGAGCCGATGACCGTTCCCTCGCCGTTCACGGCGAGGGCGGCGCCAGGTCCGCGGGGTGCGCTCCCGGCGACCGCAACAACCGTTGCCACGGCGAAGTCGTGTCCCTGCTCGACCCACCGGTGCAGTTCTCCGGCGATATCCAGCATGTGTCTCCTCAGGGCTGTTGCACTGCGTGAGGACCGGCGCCCGGGCCGTGGTGGGCAGGGAGCGGATGCGTCGTCCCGTGGCGTGGAAGACCGCGTTGCCGATGGCCGCCACCAGTCCGACCAGTCCGACCTCACCAACTCCCGTGACGCGTGCGTCGACCTGGCCGGAGAGGGAAGCGCCGTTCACATTGAGCGTGATGTCGACCTTCGGCAGCTCGGGAGGCGACCGGCCTGACCCTGATGATAGGGATTGCCCCTTCAGACCGCGACCGCTCTGCTCCGGCGCCCCAGAAAACAGGGCGCCGGACGGCGGTCTCCTCGTCGCTGCCCGGTCAGGCGGCCAGGCGTTCGGCGAGCTGCTTGGCCTTCGCGGACGCGTCCTCGAAGGCGCGGTCGCGGGAGGCTTCGAAGAGCGGGACCAGCTCGGCCATCGCCGGGTTGTGCGGGGCCATGGTGAGTTCCGGGACTATGAAGTCGAGGTCGAGGCCGAGGGTGTCGGCAAGGATGGCCTGCAGGTAGTTCTGCACGTACTCGAAGGGCTCCCTCGGCGTGCCCGGCGCGTAGGAGCCGCCGCGGCTGGCGACGACCGTGACCGGGGTGCCCTTGGCGGAAGGGGCCTCACCGGCGGTGCGGCCGAAGAGGATGACGTTGTCCAGCCACGCCTTGAGGGTCGAGGGGATCGTGTAGTTGTACATCGGGGCGCCGATCAGCACGGCGTCCGCCTGCTCCACCTCCTCGATCAGCTTGACGCGCCCGGCGAAGGCGACGGCCTGCTCGGAGGTGTGGGCAGCCGGGTCGGCGAAACCTGCGGTGTGGGCGTAGGCGGTGATGTGCGGGACGGGGTCGGCGGCGAGGTCGCGGTAGATCACGGTGCCGTCGGGGTGCTGCTCCTACCAGGCCTTGCGGAAGGCGTCCGTGACGGCGCGGGACGAGGACGCCTCGCTCGGGAAGACCGACGAGTCGATGTGCAGCAGGGTGGCCATGCGCTTCTCCATCAGAGCGTGCCTGAGACGAATCGCCAGGGGCTAAATTCCTGTAGCTGACTATTGATAACATATGAGCTTACTTTTTTTCATCCCCGCACGGCGGGGTAGTACCCTGAGGGCATGACGGACACGCAGAGCCACGACACAGGGGCATGCAAGCGGGTGGACGATGGCATCACCCGGGTCTTCCAGCTGCTGGGAAAGCGCTGGACCGGACCGATCGTGGCCGTACTGGTGGAGCAGCCCGCGTACTTCGCCGACTTGTGCAGGGCGATTCCCGGCATCAGCGAGCGCATGCTGTCCGACCGGCTGAGCGAGCTCGGCGCCGCGGGACTGGTCGTGCGCCAGGTCGACGAGGGGCCGCCGCTGCGGGTCACCTACCGGCTGACGGAGCCGGGAGCCGCGCTCGAACCCGCGCTCCAGGAGCTCGGGGAGTGGGCGAAGACGCACCTGCCGGACACGCAGCCCTGCGTGCCCTCAGCCCAGAAGTAGGGGCCCGACCGCTGGCGCATTCCTCCCGGCCGATGCCGCAGTGGCCCGGGTCAGGCCGCGACCGTCACCCGGTCCCAGAACCAGTACAGGCTGACGATCACGATGGGCACGGTCATCGCGGGCAGGGCCCAGCGGTGTGCGGAAGTCCGGCGCAGGAGTGCCAGTAGCGGGAACACCGCGGCGATGATGCTCAACTGCACCACCTCGATGCCGACGTTGAAGCTCAGCAGCGACAGCAGCAGCTCCCAGGACCAGCTCTCGTCGATGCCGAGCGCGCCCGCGAAGCCCAGGCCGTGGACGAGGCCGAACACGAAGACGGTCGGCAGTCGCCAGCGTCCGGTTCCCTCGCGGTCGCGCAGGATGACGTTGGCGAGCGCCACGGCGGCGATGGAGGCCGCGATGACCGGCTCCACGACCGACCCCGGCACGTTCACCACACCCGTGGCCGCCAGCAGGAACGTGACGCTGTGCGCGGCAGTGAAGGCGGTCGCCGTGAGGACGATGTCGCGCAGGCCGCGGGCGCCGATGAGCAGGGACAGCAGGAAGAGGATGTGGTCGAGGCCGAACAGCAGGTGTTCGGTGCCGAGCAGGAAGAACTCCACGATCTGGTGCGACTCGTGGTGTCCGCGGGTCTCCACGGTCGGTTCAGCGGAGGTCAGGACCTGGGAGCCCCGCTGCCCGTCGATGTCGTAGTGGACGATCGTCTCCGTGCTGTGGACGAAGCTCTCGGCGTCGGGGAACAGGGCGCTGGAGATCGTGTACGTGCCGTCGGTGCCGCCCTTGCAGTCGTAGGCCAGAGTGAGGACGGCGAACGGCCGGGTGCCGCGGGTGCGGACGTCCGCGTCGCCGACGCGGCGGGGCGTGCAGGAGGTCCCGTCTCGGGTGACGGCGAACCGTCCGGTGACGTACTCGTCCACCGCGTCGGCGTTGGTGTCGAGCTGGTGCAGCTGTTCCGCGCGGCCCTTCGCGCCGTACGCCTCGGCGTAGAGCCAGGCCGACTTCATGAGCAGGTCGTATTCGAGGTCGAGGGTCGCCTCCACACGGCCTCCGGCGCCCTCCACCTCGACGTACGCGGTGGAGGTCGCGTCGTGCGCGGCGGCCGGGGCCGGGTGGGCGAAGCCCGCGGCGAGCACGGCCACCAGGGCCGCGACGGTGGTGAGGAGCGCGGCGGGCAGCCGGGACGGCCAGGAGGAGTGCGGGGGCGTCGGCAGGGGCAAGGGGGCGGGACGCATGGAGGTCTCGGTTCTCGTCGTCGGGGGCCGGGCAGCGGTGGGCCCGCCGCCCCGGACCGATGGGGTCCGGGACGGCGGGCGTGGGTGCCGGACGGGTGGTACCAGCGGGTCAGGCGGTCAGCGCCGGTCCGCGGACGGTGTGAACCACGGGTAGGCGGGCACACCCGGTCCCCAGGTGCCGGGCCGGCCGTGGGCGTCCTTGGTCACGAAGGCGCTCGGCGTGGAGGCGGTCACGCCGCCGCCGGTTGAGCGCGCCGTGACGAACCACGCGTGGGTCGTGCCGGGCTTCAGTCCCTTCCAGGTCACCGAGGCGACCTCACCGGAGTCGGCCTTGGTCCTCCCGATGACGCTCACGGGGTTGTAGAGCGCCAGCGAGTCGGTCGTGAAGGTCGTCTTGCGGGTGCTGAGGTCGATCGGGAGGACCATGTTGTCCTCGGTGCCGTCGTAGCGGTGGTCCGTGTCGTACTCGGTGGCACCGAACTCGTCGAGCAGCGGCGAGTAGGTGTCCACGGTCAGTTCGGACCTGTCGACGTCGAACTGGAGCATCCGGAAGAAGCTCGCACCGAACTGCAGTTGGTCGTCCGGCTGGTAGCCGCCGATCTCGGTGAGTCCGAGCCGGTCCGCGGACACCGTGTAGAACTGGTAGTCCGCGAGCAGCTCGACGACGTCGTGGGACACCTCGCCCACCCGCGGCTTCACGTTGGTGCCGACGCCGTGTTCATGACCGGCGAGGATCAGGAACACGTTCGGGTTGTCCTGGACCACCGTCTTGTACAGCATCGAGCCGTCCGGCGCGGAGAACGGGGCACCGCGTCCGTCGGGGCTGCCGCTCGGGGCGAGATAGTCGTGCGAGAGCAGGATGCCGTTGCGGTCGGGGTAGCGCTTGAAGATCGAGTCGGCCCATTCGGCTTCCTCGCGCGTCACCCCGTAGGACAGGCCGACCACGACGAAGTCGAGGCCGCCCGCGGAGAACAGGTCGTAGTGGTTCTGGTTGTCGCCCGCGCGCCACGGCCCGCCGTACTCGGCGTGCTTCCAGCCCTTCGAGAGCGCCTGGTAGCGCTCGGGCCCGTAGTACTTGTTGTAGATCGCGTCCGGACCGTTCTCGGTGCCCGACTGGTTGTCGTGGTTGCCCGCGATCACACCGTTGGGGACTCCCGCGTCGTCCAGGATCTTCTGCTGTTTCGAGGACAGCTCCAGCTCACCGGTGATCTGGCGCTGGGTGGCCTCGTCGGCGGGCTTGCGGATGTTGTTCTCGATGATGTCGCCGGTGTGGGCGACGTAGGCGATCTTGCGCTTGTCCTTGTTGTCGGCGACCCAGCGCGAGACGTCGCCGTACGCCTTCTCCCAGACCGCGCGCTCCTCGGCCGTCTCCTGCTCCACCGCGCCCTCGGAGAGGTACTGCGTGTCGGTGTAGTGGACGATCGAGAAGTCGTACGAACCGGGGTCGGCGAACTTGTCCGGGTCACCGGCGTCGATGTCGTCGGCGAACGGGTCCTCGCCGGTCACCATGACGTGGACCCGCTGCCGGTCGATGTACTTGCGGTCGACGACGGTGGTCAGGACGGTGTTGCCCCCGGCGACGCCGCGGGCACTGGTCAGGACGTCCCACTGCTTCGTCCGGGTGTTCCACACGCGCAGCGCGGCGAGCCGCTCGGGGTCGATGACGCCCTCCCAGCGCAGCACCGGCGCGTCGACGTGACCCTTCACCTGGACGTCGAAGCGCTGGTACGTGACGTCCTCGGCGGCCGGGGCGTCGAGCGTCCTGCCGTCGGCGGGGGCGAGGCCGTCGGCCTTCACCTTCTTCTCGCCCTTGACCTTGAGCGTCGTGGGAACGGACGCGGCCGTGCCCACGTACACCTGGTCGGGGGTGAGGATCTCGGCCTCGGAGAAGGTGGCGCTCACCGGGCCACCGTCGGGTTCGGCCACCTTCGCCGACAGCCTGACGTCGCGGCCCGCGTCGGTCGTGCCGGACTTCGGGGTGAGGTCGGCGGGGGTGTCCGGGATGCCGGCGGAGGTGAACTTCACCTCGCGGGTGCCGCTGTTGCCGACGCTGTCGGTGCCGGACACCGACAGCGTGTGCTCGCCTGCGGACAGTGCGGGGCCCACGGGGGCGCCGAGCTGGACCGGCTTGCCGTCGAGCTTCACGTCCGGGCCGTTCACCACGCCGGAGAGGTCGTCGAGCCGGACGTCGAGGACGACCGACGCGGTGATCTTCTGGCCTGCGGCGGGGGTGCTGGCGGCGACGCGGGGCGCCGAGTTGTCGGTGAGCAGGACGCGCGTCGCGGTCTTCCCGGTCTGCGACGTCGCGGCCAGGGTGTGCTTGCCGTCGTCGATCTTCGTGGTGTCGAGGTCCGCGCGCAGGCCCTGGGCCGGGCCCTCGACGAAGAACTCGAGGTCGATCTCCGTCAGCGGGTTGACGTTGTCGCCGCAGTTGCCGTCACCGAAGCCGTACGAACCCTTGAGCATCCGGCCGGTGGCGGTGCCGTTCGCCGGGGTGAGGGTGATCTCGGAGACGGCGAAGTCGTCGCGGTTGTCGCCGCACGACGTGGCGAAGGTGCCGGTGACGAAGTCGATCGTGTTCCAGCCGGGGACCAGCCACTCGTTGGGGAAGGTCAGGCCGACGTGCTGACTGACGAAGTCGCTGTCGAGTACGTGCTTCTGACCGTTCACCAGGATGTGGTTCTGGTAGCGGGCCTCGATCGAGTTGCTGCCCACGGTGAAGCCGAGGGTCGCGTTGCCGGATCCGAGGGTGTCGAAGACGCGCACGGCCGGGGCGTCGATCGTGTAGTGGAGTTCCACCTCGCGCAGTCGGGTGTCGCTGCTGCCGCAGGTGCCGTCGCCCAGGGCGTACGCGTCCGCGATGTCCCGGCCCGTGACGGTCGCTCCGTCGAGGGCGAGGGCGAGCTGTGCGATGTCGAAGTCGTCGCGGTTGTTGCCGCAGCTCTCCTTGTACGGGCTGGTGACGACCGTGATGGTGTTGTCGCCGGGCACCAGGTGGCGCGCCGGGATCGCCACGTCGACCCGCTGGCTCACCCAGGTGCCGCCCAGGTCGATGCGCTTGCCGTTGACCAGCAGGTGGTTGTCGTACCGGTCGTCGATCGAGTTCGACCCGACGTCGAAGGAGAAGGTCGCCGCGCCGTTGCCGAGGTGCGGGACGGTGGCGGGCGGTTCACCGTCCACGGTCAGCGACTTGACACCGCCCTCGGCGCCCGCCGGGAAGTTCGTGAAGACCGGCTGCCGGCCCTTCACCAGCGTGCCGTCCTTGGGCAGCAGCCGGGGGGCGCCCGCCGGGGCGTTGTTCACCGTCACGGTGTTCTTGACGGTCTTGCCCGAGGTGGTCGTCGCGGTGAGGGCGTGCTCGCCGTTGGCGAACTTCGTGGTGTCCAGGTCGGCCTTCAGACCGGTGGTGCCCTGCGGGTCGCCCAGGACGAAGAAGCTGAGCGTCGCCTTGGTCAGCAGCGAGGTGTTGGTGCCGCAGCTGCCGTCGCCGAAGGAGTACGTGTACTCGTTCTCCTCGCCGTCCGCGACCTCGCCGAGCAGGTCCAGGCTGATGTCGGACAGCACGAAGTCGTCGTAGTTGGTGCCGCACGAGCTGTCGACCGTGCCGGCCAGGATCTCGATCTTGTTCTCGCCCTTGACCAGGTGCTGGTTCGGGATCTCGATCGTGCCCCGTTCGTTGACGAGGTCCCCGATGTCGGCCCGGTACTTGCCGTTGACCAGCACGTGGTTGTGGTAGCGGGCCTCGGTGGAGTTCGACGCGACGTCGAAGCTGAGCCGGGACACCCCGACCGTCCGCTCGGCGTCGACCGCCTTCCCGTCGACCGCGAGCCCCTTCACGGAGTCGCCGGCCAGCGTCGGCGTGGCCTCGGCCTTCTCCGTGCCCTCCAGATACGCGCCGTCGCCGGGGGTGAGGGTCGGCAGACTCGTGGCGTCGGCCGACTCGCCGTTGCCGGGTGTGTGCTGCTTGGAACCGGTATCGGCGTACGCCGTCGTCAGGTTGCCACTCACGAGGAGGAGCGCGGTGAGAGCCACCCCCACGATCCGTAGTCCGCCCGATCTGCCACCCGGCCGTATTCGCCGCTCTGTTGGCCGCATCAGCAGCCGTCCTTCCTGATCGCCGCAAGGTGAAGGGCACGCCGTGACGATGTACGGCATGCCCATGCCGAATCCTGAGCAGCGCAGGTGAACGGAGCTGAATCACCCGTGAACGAGCAGCGGAAGGATCACTGTCCACGGCCTCGGCCTCCACGTCGGCCGGACAGCGGACAGCGGACAGCGGAGATCACCGATGGGGCGTTCCGTGCGGGAGGCCTGCCCTCACCCTTCGGGGTCTTTCCCGATCCCCTGCACGCGCCGTGCGGCCTCTGCCTGTCCTGGACGCGGAAGGATCAGCGCCGTGAGCCGTCCCGCCGCGGACGTCATGCCACCGCCGTCACCACCGCTCTCGACCGCGGCTACCGCGGGCAGCGGCGACGGGACGTGTCCGCACCCACCACGTGACTGAGGAGAAACCGTGCTCATCGATCTCACCGGCAGGACCGCACTCGTCACCGGATCCACGCAAGGCATCGGTTTCGCCATTGCGGCGGGGCTGGCCGGGGCCGGGGCCCGCGTGGCCGTCAACGGACGCCGTCGGCAGTCGGTCGACGATGCCATCGAGAAACTGCGGCAGCAGACGGACCGTGACGCCTTCATCGCCGCGCCCGGCGACATCACCGCCGAGGACGGCGCCCGGCAGGTCACCGAAGCGGTCCCGGACGTCGACGTCCTGGTCAACAATCTGGGCATCTTCGGGGCGGTCCCTGCCCTGGAGATCAGCGACGAGGCATGGCGCCGGTACTTCGACGTGAACGTCCTGTCCGCCATCAGGATGATCCGCGCCTACTTCCCGGCCATGAAGGACCGCTCCTGGGGGCGGGTCCTGAACATCGCGAGCGAATCGGCTGTGGTCATCCCGGTGGAGATGATCCACTACGGCATGTCGAAGACCGCGCTGCTCGCTGTCACACGGGGGTTCGCCAAGGACGCCGCGGGTACCGGAGTCACCGTCAACTCGATCCTCGCCGGACCGACCCACACCGGCGGCGTCGAGGACTTCGTGTACGAACTCGTCGGCCCCGGTCTTCCCTGGGACGAGGCGCAGCGGGAGTTCATGGCCAAGCACCGGCCCCAGTCGATCCTGCAGCGGCTGATCGAACCGGAGGAGATCGCGAACATGGCGGTCTATCTCAGCTCGGACCTCGCATCCGCCACGACCGGCGGGGCCGTGCGCGCGGACGGTGGATGTATCGACTCCATCCTCCCCTGAGAGGTCACGGCAATGCGGTCGTCGCCGGTGCGGCGCCGCCCCACGGGGGTAGGGGCGGCGCCGCGGGGGTGGGGGCCGAGGAGTATCAGCGCTCGCTGTCGAGGTGGTGCATCTGGGCCTCGGCATAACGGGTGCCCGCGGCGGCACCTGCTGGGACGGCCTGCTCGATGGCGGACAAATCGTCGTCGGTGAGGGTCAGCCGCTGGGCACCCAGGGCCTCGGTGAGGCGCTCGCGGCGGCGGGCGCCGACGAGCGGGACGATGTCCTGGCCCTGGGCGGCGACCCAGGCGATGGCGACCTGGGCGACACTGGCGCCCTTGGACTCGGCCACCTTGCGCAGGGCGTCGACCAGGGCGAGGTTGTGGTCGAGGTTGTCGCCCTGGAAGCGGGGGCTGATGGCGCGGAAGTCCGGGCCCGCGAACTGCCGGGCCTTGCTCCAGTGGCCGGAGATCAGACCGCGGGAGAGCACGCCGTAGGCGGTGACGCCGATGCCCAGCTCGCGGGCGGTGGGCAGGATCTCGTCCTCGATGCCGCGGGAGATCAGGGAGTACTCGATCTGCAGGTCGGCGATGGGGTGCACGGCCTGGGCCCGCCGCAGGGAGTCCGCGCCGACCTCGGACAGGCCGATGTGGCGGACGAAGCCCGCCTGGACCATTTCGGCGATGGCGCCGACGGTCTCCTCGACCGGCACATTCGGGTCGAGGCGGGCCGGGCGGTAGATGTCGATGTGGTCGGTGCCCAGACGGCGCAGGGAGTAGGCGAGGAAGTTCTTCACCGCCTCCGGGCGGGCGTCGTAGCCGACCCAGCCGCCCTGGGGGTCGCGCAGTGCGCCGAACTTGACGCTGATCACGGCGTTGTCGCGGTTGCGGCCGCGCAGGGCGTCGCGGAGCAGCAGCTCGTTGTGGCCCATTCCGTAGAAGTCGCCGGTGTCCAGCAGGGTGATGCCCGCGTCGAGCGCGGCGTGGATGGTGGCGATGGACTCGGCCTCGTCGGCCGGTCCGTAGAGGTCGGACATGCCCATCATGCCCAGGCCGAGGCCGGAGACAGCGGGACCGTTGCTTCCGAGGATGCGGGTGTTCACAGTGGGTGATTCCTTCAGAGAGATTATCGACGATAACGTCCACGTGTTATCGCTGATGTCATCGATGCTAACAGGCATCGGGTAGCGTTTGTTTCCATGAGTGCGGAAAAATCTCCCGACACCCGCGAGCGCATCCTCGTCGCGGCAGCCGGCCTGCTGGCCGAAGGCGGCGGCGACGCCGTCTCCACGCGTGCCGTCAGCGCGGCGGCCGGCGTCCAGGCGCCCACCCTCTACCGGCTCTTCGGAGACAAGAAGGGACTGCTGGAGGCCGTCACCGTCTACGGTTTCGAGCGCTACCTCGCGGACAAGAAGGCGATGGAAGCCACCGGAGATCCGGTCGAGGACCTTCGCCGGGGCTGGGACCTGCACATCGAATTCGCCCTGACCCACCCCGCGTTCTACGTCCTGATGTACGGAGCCGTACGCCCGGGCGAGCGCCCCGCGGCCTCCGGGAAGACGTACGGCTTGCTGCTCGGCATGCTCGAACACGCGGCCAGGGCCGGCCGTCTGCGTATACCCGTGGACGCCGCAGCCGAGATGATCCAGGCCACCAGCGTCGGCGTGGCCCTCGCGCTGATCACCGCCCCCGCCGACAACCGCGACATGGGCCTGTCCGGCCGCACCCGGGACACGGTGCTGGCCGCCCTCACCACGGACCCCGCACCCGACGGCGGCGACGACACCCTCGCCTCCCGCGCCATCGCCCTGGACGCCGCACTGACCCCCAGGCCCGATTCCCTCACGACGGGCGAGGCCACCCTGCTCCACGAGTGGCTCACCCGCCTCGCATCCGGGTGACCGCGCCGCGGACCGCACGCACCCCGACTGCGTACCGTGTCCGAGCGGGTGCACCGAGTGGCAGTCCACTGTCGCCCGCGACACGATGAACACCACCTTTGGGAGGTAATTCTCGTGTCCGTAAGACAACCGCCCACCATGGAGGCCACCGCTTCCGTTCTGCCGGAACGCGGTCCCGGCCCGCAGAAGGTCACGCTGACGGTCAACGGCGTCGAGCGGTCCGTGGAGATCGAACCCCGGGTCAGCCTGCTGGACGCGCTGCGTGAGCATCTGCATCTCACGGGCTCGAAGAAGGGGTGCGACCAGGGAACCTGCGGCGCGTGCACGCTATGGGTCGACGGGCGGCGCGTCCTGGGATGCCTGACCCTCGCGATCGCCTGCGAGGGCCACGAGGTGACGACGATCGAGGGCCTGGCCAAGAACGAGGAACTCGACGCCATGCAGACCGCGTTCATCGCCGAGGACGCGTTCCAGTGCGGCTTCTGCACACCCGGCCAGATCATGTCGGCAGCCGCACTCCTCAAGGAGGGGCACGCGGGCGACGACGCCGAGATCCGGGAGTGGATGAGCGGCAACATCTGCCGCTGTGCCGCGTACCCGCACATCCGCGCGGCCATCCGCGCGGTCCGCGACGGATCCTAGGGAGACCACAGGTGCGTCCCATCAGCTATTCGCGCGCGCACGACGTCGCCGGTGCCATCGCCACCGTGACCGCCGACCCCACCAGTGACTTCCTGGCCGGCGGGACCACCCAGGTCGATCTGCTGCGCCAGAACGTCCTGTTGCCGCGCCGGCTCGTCGACATCAACGACCTGCCGCTCACACAGATCGAGGACCGCCCGGACGGCGGGGTGTACATCGGCGCCCTGGCTCGTATGAGCGATGTCGCCGAGGCCCCGGCGGTACGGGAACGGTTCCCCCTGATGGCCGAGGCGCTCGTACTCGGTGCTTCGGCCCAGCTGCGGCACATGGCCACCATGGGCGGCAACATGATGCAGAGGGTCCGGTGCGGGTACTTCCGCGACGCCGTCTCCCCCTGCAACAAACGCGACCCGGGGACCGGCTGCAGCGCCATCGACGGCTTCAACCGCGGTCATGCCGTCCTCGGCACCAGCGAGTCGTGCATCGCCACCCACCCCTCCGACGCCGCCGTGGCCCTGATGGCCCTCGACGCCCGCATCCACACCGAGGGGGCCACCGGCAGGCGCGTCTACGACATCGACGACTTCTTCCGGCTGCCCGGCAGCACACCCCACCTCGAACACCCGCTGGGGCACGGCGAACTCATCGTCGGCATCGAGGTGCCGTACACGCCCGTGGCGGCGAATTCGCTGTATCTGAAGGTGCGCGACCGCGAGTCGTACGAATTCGCCCTGGTCTCCGTGGCCGCTGGAGTGACCGTCTCGGACGGTGTCATCAGCGATGTGCGGCTGGCGCTGGGCGGTGTGGCCACCAAGCCCTGGCGGGCACGGCGGGCGGAGGAGATCCTGCGCGGGGCACGCGCCGAGCGCGAGACGTTCGAACGCGCCGCCCACGAGGAACTCGCGCCCGCCAGGACCACACCGCTCAACGCGTTCAAGGTCGAGCTGGCCCGGCGAACCCTGATCCGCGCACTGGAGACCCTCACGAGCCCGGGGAGTGCCTCATGACCACGACAGCCCCCACGGCGATCGGACAGCCCACCGAACGGGTCGACGGCCGCTACAAGGTCTCCGGCACCGCCCGCTACTCCGCGGACTACGTACTCGACAACATGTCGTATGCATTCCTGGTCGGGGCACGTGTGCCGAGCGGACGGATCACCGCGATCGATGCCGCCGAGGCACTGGACTCCGAAGGAGTCCTGGCCGTGCTGACCCATGAGAACCTGCCCGGGATCGCCACGCAGCCCCCGCTGATGCCCTCGCTGGCCGGCATGCCCGCCCCCGGTCAGACCTTCTTCCCCCTGCAGGACGACGTGGTCCACTACACGGGCCAGCCCGTCGCCGTCGTGGTCGCCGACACGCTGGAGCGGGCGCAGCACGCGGCCGCGCTCGTGCGGGTCTCCTACGAGGAGACGCCGTCCGTCACGACGCTCGACCAGGGACGTGACCAGGTCTACGAGCCCGAGGCGATCTTCGCGGACCTCATCCCCGGACGGATCCAGCGCGGCGACATCGACGCTGGGCTCGCCGAGGCCGACGTACGGATCGATTCCTCGTTCACCTACGCGGCCAACAACCACAACCCGATCGAGCCGTCGGCCACCACCGCGGTGTGGGACGGGGACGAACTCACCCTCCATGACGCGACGCAGGGGGTGTCGGCCACCCAGCTGACCGTCGCCACGATGCTGGGGCTCACGCCGTCCAAGGTCCGGGTCATCTCCCATTACGTCGGCGGCAGTTTCGGCTGCAAGGCCATGATCTGGTCGCACCCGGCGCTCAGCGCGCTCGCCGCCCGCCATGTCGGGCGGCCGGTCAAACTCGCCCTGACGCGCGAGCAGATGTTCACCTCGGTCGGCCACCGCGAGGAGCAGGAACAGCACATCACCCTCGGTGCGACCTCACAGGGCCGCCTCACCGCGCTGCGGCACCACAAGCTGTCGCCCACCTCGCACTTCGACAACTGGGCCGAGGCCTCCCTCGGCGTGGCATCCCAGATCTACGCGTGCCCGAACTACGAGGGCGTCTACCGGCTCATTCGCGCCAACACCATGACGCCCACCTTCATGCGGGCCCCGGGTGAGGCGTCAGGCATGTTCGCCCTCGAAAGCACCATGGACGAACTCGCCCACCAACTGGGCCTGGACCCGCTCGAACTGCGTCTGCGCAACCACACCGACGTCGACCCGAACACCGGCAGCCCCTGGTCGAGCGACGGGCTCGTCGAGTGCCTGCGGCGTGGTGCCGAGCGCTTCGGCTGGCAGCGCCGCAACCCCGAACCCCGTTCGCACCGCGACGGGAACTGGCTCATCGGCTACGGCATGGCCACCGCCGGCTATCCCGTCTACGGGCCGAACAACCCGCAACGGGCCCGCGCCCGGATCTACGCCGACGGAAGCGCCGTCGTCCAGGCCGCGACGCCCGACTTCGGCACCGGCGTGGCCACGGTGATGACCCAGGTCGCGGCCGACGCGCTCGGCATCGCCATCGAGCGCTGCCGGTTCGAGGGCGGTGACACCATGCTGCCGACGATCGCCGCCGCGGTCGGCTCGTCCGGCTCCGGCATGATCGGCTCCGCCGTCCACACCGCGGCCACCAACCTGCGCGACCAGCTCGTCGCTCAGGCCGTCTCCGACACGCAGTCCCCGCTGCACGGCGCCGATCCCGCCTCGGTCGTCGTCGGCGGCGGCCGCATGATGCTGCGCGACCGGCCCGAAACCGGGGAGACCTACAGCGATCTGCTGCACCGCAACTTCCTGCCCGACACCGAGGCGATGGGCGCCTGGTCCCCCGCGCCCCGGACCGCGAACTACGGGTTGATGACGTTCGGCGCGCAGTTCGCCGAGGTCGCCGTCGACGCCGACCTCGGCGTGGTGCGGGTCCGCCGCATGGTCGGCGCGTTCGCCCCCGGGCGGGTCCTGAACCCCAGGACGGCCCGCAGTCAGCTGATGGGCGGCATGATCTGGGGTCTCGGCCAGGCGCTCCTCGAAGCGAACTACATGGACCCGGTGCGCGGCCGCTGGGTCGCGTCGAGCCTGGGCGACTACCTGATCCCGGTCAACGCCGACGCACCCGAGATCGACGTGGAGCTCATCGAGGTCGAGGACACGGTCGTCAACCCGCTCGGCGTCAAGGGCGTCGGAGAGGTCGGCCAGGTCGGCGCGGCGGCGGCCATCGCCAACGCGATCCACCACGCCACCGGCCGACGCGTACGCAAGCTGCCCATCACCATCGAGGACCTGCTCTGAGCAGGCCCCCGGCGCGATGAGCACCGTCGGGTCGGGACCGGGCGGCTCCCTCCCTGGGGTGCCGTCCGGTCCCTGTCCTGCCGGGTGGTCAGGTCGCTTCGGGGTCGAACGCGGCCCGGCCCTTGGCGCGTCTGCCGACGACGGCTGCCGCCGCGACCGCGCTGCCCGCGAAGGCGAGGGCGACCATCCATGGCTGGTTGAAGACGTGCCGGGTGGCGTGGTCGAGGGAGTACCGGCCGGGTCCGGTCAGACCGATGGCCGCGGCGGTGAAGCCGAGGAAGGCCGGGTACTCGTAGCCGCCGCCCTGCGCGAAGAATCCGGCGGGGGCGTGCACGGCCACCGCGCCCGCCATCCCCCCGGCCGCGGCCGCACCGGCCACCGGGGTGGCGAGGCCGAGGGCCAGCAGTGCGCCGCCACCCGCCTCGCCGAGTCCGGCCGCGACCGCGCTGTGCTTCGGCGGACGAAAGCCCATGGCCTCCATCGCGGCGGTGGTCCCCTCGATGCCCCCGCCGCCGAACCAGCCGGCCAGCTTATGGGTGCCGTGCGCGGCCAGGACCGCGCCGGTGCCGACGCGCAGGACGAGAAGGCCGAGGTCACGCCGGTCGAGGCAGGCCATGGGTGTCTCCGCAATGGGTTCGGGGGCCGGTGGGCTCCGACGCGCCGCCCGCGCCGTGGCGGACGGGTACCGCGGTTCCACTGTCCGTGGCGCGGGGCGCCGACGTGTCCTGGTGTTACGCCGTCCGGGGGACGGCCGCGATCGCGGCGATGAGACGAACGCCATTGTGCAACTTGTTGCACAATGGCGTTCGTCTCATCTACAACTGGCGCAACGACACTGCGCGAGGAGCCGCCTCATGAGCCCGTACCCGAATCTGCTGAGCCCGCTCGACCTCGGGTTCACCACTCTCCCCAACCGGGTGCTGATGGGGTCGATGCACATCGGTCTGGAGGAGGTCGAGCGCGGCTTCGAGCGGATGGCCGCGTTCTACGCGGAACGCGCCCGGGGCGGCGTCGGCCTGATGGTCACCGGCGGCATCGCACCGAGCGTCCGGGCCTGCTCCTTCCCCGGCGGCGCCAAGATGACCACCGAGGCCGAGGCCGAGCAGCATGCGCAGGTCACCGCCGCCGTGCATGAGGCGGGCGGCCGGATCGCCATGCAGATCCTGCATTTCGGCCGGTACGCACACCATCGCGACCTGGTCGCGCCGAGCGCGATCCAGGCGCCGATCAGCGCCTTCACCCCGCACGCCCTTGACGACGACGAGGTCGAGGAGACCATCGAGGACTTCGCCAGGGCCGCGGAGCTCGCGCAGCGCGCCGGGTACGACGGCGTCGAGATCATGGGCTCCGAAGGCTATCTGATCAATGAGTTCATCGCGGCCGCCACCAATCACCGCACCGACCGCTGGGGCGGCTCGTACGAGAACCGCATCCGGTTCCCCGTCGAGATCGTGCGCCGGGTCCGTGAGCGGGTCGGCAGCGACTTCATCCTGATCTACCGGCTCTCGATGCTGGATCTGGTGCCCGGTGGTTCCTCGCTGGAGGAGGTCGTGCGGCTCGCCCGGGAGATCGAGTCGGCCGGTGCGACGATCATCAATACGGGGATCGGCTGGCACGAAGCCCGTATCCCCACCATCGCCACCTCGGTGCCGCGCGGCGCCTACACCTGGGTCACCGAGAAGGTGCGCGGCGCCGTCTCCGTACCGCTGGTGACGAGCAACCGCATCAACACGCCCGAGGTCGCCGAGGAGGTTCTCGCCTCGGGCCGGGCGGACATGGTGTCGATGGCCCGGCCGTTCCTCGCCGACCCGGACTTCGTCGCCAAGGCGGCCGAGGGCCGCGCCGACGCGATCAACACCTGCATCGGCTGCAACCAGGCGTGCCTGGACCACATCTTCAGCGGCCGGGTCACCTCGTGCCTGGTCAATCCGCGCGCCTGCCACGAGACGGAACTCACCCTGTCGGCGACCCGCACCGTCAAGCGGGTGGCGGTCGTCGGCGCCGGGCCCGCCGGTCTCGCGTGCGCCGTCTCGGCGTCCGAGCGCGGACACGAGGTGACGCTCTTCGACACGGCCGAGGAGATCGGCGGCCAGCTGAACGTGGCGCGCAGGGTTCCCGGCAAGGAGGAGTTCAACGAGACGCTGCGTTACTTCCGCACCCGGCTCGCAGAGGAGAAGGTCGAGCTGCGGCTCGGTACGCGGGCCACGGCCGAGGCTCTCGAAGGCTTCGACGAGGTCGTGCTCGCCACCGGTGTCACGCCCCGCTCTCCCGCGATACCGGGCCTGGACCACCCCAGCGTGCTCAGCTACCTCGACGTCCTGCGCGACGGGGCGCCGGTCGGCGACCGGGTCGCGATCATCGGGGCGGGCGGGATCGGCTTCGATGTCGCCGAGTTCCTCACCGACACGGGCGACGCCGCGAGCCTCGACCCCGAGGTGTTCTTCCGCCAGTGGGGCGTCGACACCGACTACCGCGACCGCGGTGGTCTGCGCGCCCCGGAACGCGCGAGGACACCGCGTACCGTCCACCTGATCCAGCGCAGGACCAGCAAGGTCGGTGCGGGGCTCGGGAAGACGACCGGGTGGATCCACCGCACCGAGCTGCGCCACCGCGGCGTCACGATGATCGCGGGCGCCGCCTACGACCGGATCGACGACGACGGCCTGCACCTCACGGTCGGCGGCGAACAGCATCTCCTGCCGGTCGACACGGTGGTGCTCTGCACGGGCCAGGAGCCGCGGCGCGAGCTGTACGAGGAGCTGCTCGCCGCGGGCCGTCCGGCGCATCTGATCGGCGGTGCGGACGAGGCCGCCGAGCTGGATGCCAAGCGCGCGATCCGCCAGGGCACGGAGCTGGCCGCCGCGCTGTGACCACGGGCCGCCGTGCCCGGGACCACGCTTCCGGGCACGGCGCCGTCCTTAGGATGCACCCCATGTCACTCCCGCACGCGATCCTCACCGCCCTGCTCGAAAAGCCGTCGTCGGGGCTGGAGCTGACCCGCAGGTTCGACCGGTCGATCGGCTACTTCTGGTCCGCCACGCATCAGCAGATCTACCGCGAGCTGGGGAAGCTGGAGCAGGCCGGGCAGATCCGGGCGCTGCCTTCGCCGCAGCCCGCCCGTGGGCAGAAGAAGGAGTACGAGGTGCTGCCGGCGGGCCGGGAGGCGCTGTCCGCATGGGTGGCCCGCCCCGAGGACCCCAAGCAGATCCGTGATCCACTGCTGCTGCGGATGCGGGCCGCGGCTGTCGTCGGAGCACCCGGCCTGGATGCGGAGCTGCGTCGCCATCTGGGGCTGCACCGCCGTCAGCTCGCGGAGTATCTGGAGATCGAGGAGCGGGACTTCCCGCCGGAACGGGACTCCGGGGAGGACCGGCTGCGCCACCTGGTCCTGCGCGGCGGCATCGACCTGGAGAACTTCTGGATCGGCTGGCTGACGCGTGCGCTGGCCGAGGACGAGGAGCCGCGTCCGTAGGCGGCTTCAGGACGGGTACGTGTCAGGTCTTCGCGGCGTACCCCCGGCGCCGAGCGCCGCTCCTTGCGTCACGGTCCGCCGACCGGGGCCCGGCCCAGTTCCGTTCGCAGCGCCGGCGGGTCCACCGGCCCCCGGCTCCCGGCCACGACCCGTGAAGGCGATCCGGCGGCGGGCTTCGGTACGGGCAGGGGCGGGCCGACGACGGCCGAGCTCTCCGCCTGTGCGCGGCTGAGCAGAATCACACCCCGTACCGCCGCGGCCGTGCCGAGCAGCGCCGGGAGCAGGCTGATCGTGCCGCCCTGGAGGCGTTCACCGAGCAGGGCCAGCCCTATGGCGGCCGCGGCCACCGGGTTGGCGAGGGTGACGACGGCCAGCGGCGCGCCCAGGCCGCCCCGGTAGGCGGTCTGGGAGAGCAGCAGCCCGCCCATCGCGAAGGCGGAGACGAGGAGCGCGACGGTCACCAGGTGCCAGCTGAACAACGGGCCGGTGTGGTCGGCGACGGAGACGGTCAGGGTCTGGGTGAGAGCGGAGGCGACTCCGGAGGTGATGCCGGACGCTGCCGCGTGCCGCAGGCCGGGTCGTGTGCCCCGGCGGCTGAGCCCGGCGACCACGGCCATCGTCCCGGCGCCGACCGCCAGGGCTTCGGGGAGGCTGAGCGTCTCGTGCGGGGCGGTGCCGCCCGCGGTCGTCAGCAGCGCGCCGAGGCCGAGCAGAGTGAGGACCGTGCCGCGCCACTCGATCCCGGTGACCCTGCGTCCGGCCGCCCTGGCACCCAGCGGGACGGCGGCGACCAGGGTGAGGGCGCCGAGCGGCTGTACGAGGGTGAGGGGGCCGTACTTCAGCGCCGCGACATGCAGCAGCGCGCCCCCCGCGTTCAGTCCGACCGACCACCACCAGGAGCCGCGCGCGAGCAGCCTCAGAACCCCGGCGTCCGCCGCGGTGCTCCCGGCGAGCCGGGCCTGCGCCACCGCGGCCGAGGCGTACGCGGCGGCGGAGACCAGGGACAGCGCGACGGCTGCCAGGGTGGCGTTCACCTCCGGGTCCCGGACGAGGCGTACGAGGACGCGGGCCGGGCCTGCGGTACGGCGTAGGCAGTCGACACGGCGGGCTCGGCGGGCCCGGGCAGAACCGTCGGCGCGGGCTCATCCGCCGCGGCGGGCCAGGCGATGTGTGCCCCTGCCGGCTCCGTGCGCCTCAGCGGCAGCGCCGCGAACGCCACGGCGAGGAGCGCGGAGACCACGATCGAGTCGAGCCAGTAGTGATTGGCCGTACCGACTATCACCAGCAGCGTGAGCAGCGGATGCAGCAGCCACAGCCAGCGCCACCTGGAGCGGGTGGCGACGATCAGCCCGACGGCGACCATCACCGCCCAGCCGAAGTGCAGCGAGGGCATCGCGGCGAACTGGTTCGCCATCGAGTCGGTGGCCGGCGTCGCCCCGTACACCGTCGGCCCGTACACCTGGCCGGTGTCGACCAGACCGGCGGCGGCCAGCAGCCGCGGCGGGGCGAGCGGGAAGAGCAGATGGAGCGCGAGCGCGGCGCCGGTGATCGCGGCGAGGACGCGGCGCGACCAGACGTAATGGCGCGGGCGGCGCCAGTAGAGCCACGCGAGGAAGAGCAGTGTGGCCGGGAAGTGCACGGTCGCGTAGTAGGTGTTCGCGAGGCGGATCAGCGTCTCGTTGTGCAGGAGCAGACTCTGCACCGCGCCCTCGCCGGGCAGGTGCACGGACCGTTCGAGGTCCCAGACGTTTCCGGCGTTGCGGTACGCCTCTTCCACGTGACCGCTCGCGGCCTGCCGGCCGAGCTTGTAGATCACGAAGAGTCCCACGACGAGAAGAAGCTCGCGGACGAGGGGCGGTCGGGCAGAACTGTCCGGCTCCTGATCTGCGGGCTCGCTACCGGCGTACATCACCCGGTGCCCCTTTGCTGACGAAGCAGTGTTACGGCGGCATGATCCAGTCCATGCCGTATCGATACGCCAGTGTACCGATACGTTCGCGTATCGGTACACGTGTGTTTCGGTACACTGGCGTATCGATGGACCTCGTCGCAGAATCGCTGAGAGGGAAGAGCATGTCGCCGCAGACAGCCGCGCAGGAACCGGCTCACACGCCACGACGCTCCAAGATCACGCCGGAGCGGGCGCAGGAGCTCTACACGGCCGTGCTCGACCTGCTGAGAGAGTCCGGCTACGACGCCCTCACGATGGAGGGGGTCGCCTCGCGAACACGCTGCGGCAAGTCCACGCTCTACCGGCAGTGGGGCTCCAAGCCCGAGCTGGTCGTGGCGGCGCTGCACGGCACCCGTCGGGTGCTCCTTCCCCACATCGACACCGGCACCCTGGCGGGCGATCTGCGCGAGGCGGCCCGGGCGATCGGTGCGGGCTCGGGCCGCGACATCCCGCTGATGCACGCGCTCAGCCATGCCGCGCTGCAGAGCCCCGAGCTGCTGTGCGCGCTGCGCGAGGCGCTGATCCTGCCGGAGATCGCGGCGATCGAGGGGATGGTCCGGCGCGGGGCGGAGCGCGGCGAGATTCCGGCGGACACTCCCGCGGCGGAGTTCGTCACCGCCCAGATACTCGGCGTGATGCGCGCCCGCCCGCTGCTGGAGGGAAAGATCGCGGATGAGGCATATCTCACCCGCTTCGTGGAGAGCGCCATCTTTCCCGCACTCGGACTGGACGCCTCCGCGCCCTAGTCCCCAAGACGTGGGCCGTTGTCGGAGCGGATGACGACGGCCCGCCCGCGCCGCACCGTGGGGACGGGGGCGGCGCACCATCCGACGGCCGGTGGCTCCTGCGGGAGCCACCGGCCGCCCGTGTTTCCGCCCGGCCGCCGATCCTGCCGACCGCCCCTCCCGCCCCGGCCGGAGCAGCGACTGTTCCACCAAACAAACGATTGGTAGCTTTACGGGACCGATTTACCGGACCGATCGGCGCGCACTTCGGCCACAGCAGAGGCGGATCATGGACATCGGCAATCCCATCGACTTCACGGGCCGGGCGGTGATCGTCACCGGTGGCACAAAGGGCATCGGCGCCGCGATCGCCGGGGCCTTTCTCCGCGCCGGCGCGGATGTGCTGGTCTGCGGGCGCAACGAACCGCCGCAGCTGCCGGGAAGCGGCACCCGGCAGGCACACTTCCGCGCCACCGATGTCCGCGACCCGGCGGACGCCGCCGCCCTGGTCGACGCGGCGGCAGAACGGTTCGGACGGCTGGACGTACTCGTCAACAACGCGGGCGGCTCCCCCGACGCCGACGCGGCCACCGTCTCCCCGCGCTTCGTCGAGAAGGTCGTCGCGCTCAATCTGCTGGCCCCGTTCTATGTGGCACAGGCCGCCAACCGGATCATGCAGGGCCAGAGCGGGGGCGGCTCGGTCATCAACATCGGCAGCATCTCGGCGCACACCCCGCAGCCGGGCACGGCCGCGTACACGGCGGCGAAGGCCGGGCTGCTGGCGCTGACCCGGGCGCTGGCTCTCGAATGGGCGCCGAAGGTTCGCGTCAACCACATCACGACCGGGCTGATCCGCACAGAGAGCGCGGCGCCGGTGTACGGGGAGGACGGCGGCACCGCCGTGGCCGGGGTGATTCCGATGCGACGGCTGGCCGTACCGGACGATGTGGCACGCGCCTGTCTGTATCTGGCGGGCGGCCTGGCTCCATACGTCAATGGCGCCGACCTGGCGGTGCACGGCGGGGGCGAGTTGCCGGCCAGGTTCCTGGCCGCGAGAAGCGGGCAGGGCGATCATTCTCGTCCCCTTGACGATATCGATCGCACCCCATTATCGTCTCCATGACGAGAATGAGGGGGCACTCATATGGCCGACATCACCCGGCGCTTCGGCTGGCGCCATCTGCGCTCCGCACCCACCGCCCACATCCGCCACCACAAGCGCGGACGGCTCGCCCACGACGGGCCGGGGCTGAGCTTCTGGTACCGGTCGCTGACCGCAGCGCTCTCCGAAGTTCCGGTCAGCGACCGGGAGTTGGCGATGGCCTTCCACGCCCGTACGTCCGACTTCCAGGACGTCACCGTGCAGGCCACCGTGACGTACCGGATCAGCGACCCGGCCGAGGCCGCCGCCCGTCTGGACTTCTCCGTCGACCCGGACACCGGGGTCTGGCGCGGCGCACCGCTGGAGCAGATCGCCACACTGCTCACCGAGACCGCCCAGCAGCACACCCTGGACGTCCTGGCCCGGACGGCGCTGGCCGAGGCACTGGTCGACGGCGTCGCATCGGTACGCGAACGGGTCGCGGCGGGGCTCGCCGCCGAACCCCGGCTGCCCGCCACCGGAATCGACGTGGTCGCGGTGCGAGTGGTCGCCATCCGGCCCGAGGCCGAGGTGGAGCGCGCGCTGCGCACCCCCGCCCGCGAGCAGATCCAGCAGGAGGCCGACCGGGCCACCTACGAGCGCCGCGCCGTGGCCGTGGAGCGGGAGCGGGCCATCGCGGAGAACGAGCTCGCCAGCCAGATCGAACTGGCCCGCCGCGAGGAGCAGTTGGTCGAGCAGCGCGGCACCAACACCCGCCGCGAGGCCGAGGAGAACGCGGCGGCCGACAAGGTACGCGCCCAGGCCGAGGCGGCACGCAAGGTGCAACTGGCCCGCGCCGAGGCCGAGGCCGCCCGCGAGATCGGCGCCGCACGTGCGCAGTCCCAGGCGGCCTGGCTGCGGGTGCACGGCGAGGTGGACGCCGCGACGCTGCACGCCCTGGCTGCCACCAGGCTCGCCGAGAACCTGCCGCGCATCAACAGCCTCACCCTCTCCCCCGATGTGCTCACCGGCCTGCTCAGCAAGCTCGGCAGCACCGGTCAGGAGCCCCGGGCATGAGCCTGGCCCCGCGCGCCGTGCTGGTCCACCGCACCACCGAGTACGAGGAGTTGCTGGCACGGCACGGCACGCACGGCCAGGCCGCGTTCCTTCTCTCCAGCCGCGGCCGGTCCATCGACGAGGTGGCTCTTCGGCACCGGCACACCCAGCAGGCGCTCGCCGATGTGGCGGCGGCCGTACCGTTGCAGTGGCGGCAGTCGCGGGTGGAGCGCGCCGATCTCGACCGCTTCCTGTTCGCACCCGAGGACGTGGTGGTCGTCGTCGGGCAGGACGGGCTGGTCGCGAACGCCGCCAAGTATCTGTCCGGCCAGCCCGTCGTGGGCATCGACACCGATCCCGGACGCAATCCGGGCGTGCTCGTGCGCCACCGGTCATCCGATGCGGCCGCCCTGCTCCGGACGGCCGCGGCCCCCGGCGGCGCGGCGGACGAGCTCACCATGGTCGAGGCGGTCGCCGACGACACCCAGCGCCTCCTCGCCCTCAACGAGATCTATCTCGGCCCGCCCGGCCACCAGACCGCCCGCTACCGGCTCGGCCCCGACGCGCCGGATGCCGCCGCCGAACCGCAGGCCTCCTCCGGCGTCCTGGTCGGCACGGGCACCGGCGCCACGGGCTGGCTCCGCTCCCTGTGGCAGGAACGCCACAGCGCCCTGCGGCTCCCGGCGCCCACCGACTCGCGGCTGCTCTGGTTCGTCCGCGAGGCCTGGCCCTCGCCCGCGACCGGCACCTCACTGGTCGCGGGCGAACTGGGGCGTGGCGAGGGACTGAGGCTCACCGTCGAGTCCGACCGGGTGGTGGTCTTCGGCGACGGGATGGAGACCGACGCACTGGAACTGACCTGGGGTCAGACGGTACGGCTGGGCATCTCGGCGACATCCCTGCGGCTGGCCGTCTGATCGCGCAGCGGCCAGAACCACGCACCGCGCGAGGGCAGTTGCCGCGCCGGGGCGCCCGGCCCGCGGGGCCGATGGCACTGGTTAGGCTTCCGGGTACACCTGGAAGCCGAGGCCTCGCGCCCGTAACACCCCGTGCCCACCCGCAAGGAGCACCATGGACACCACCCCCACAGACCCTCTCTCCCGCAACTCCCGTCCCCCGCTGGCGCAGGCGGCGCTCGGTGTGGGGGTCATCGTGCAGGACGCCCGGGGGCGCGTTCTGCTCGGCAGGCACCACAGCGGGACCTGGGAGCTTCCCGGCGGCAAGGTCGACCCGACGCACGAGTCCATCGCCGCGGCCGCCGTCCGTGAGCTCCGCGAGGAGACGGGTCTGGAGGTCGAGGTGGCCGACGTAAGGGTGTTCGCCATGCTCCACGACGTGATCGCGGGCATCAACCGTGTGTCGATGGGAGCTGTGGTGAGCCTGGAGTCGGGAAGCCCGCGGGTCACCGAGCCCCATCTGATCAGCACCTGGCAGTGGACCGGGCTCGACGCGCTGCCGGGTCCGCTGTTCGGTCCCTCGGCGCAGGTGCTCGCGGCCTGGCGTCCGGATCTCCCGATCGAGCACCCTCCCGCGCACCGGCTGACCGTCACGGCCGCCGGGGATGGTACGTAGCCCTGCTCCTCCGGCCGCTCGCCCGGTGGTCGTGGGCAGCGTCCGCCCCGTCCGGGCCGGGGGCCGTCTGCCGGGCGACGGCGAGGATGGCCATGTCGTCCTGGTGGCCGTCGCCGGTCCAGCGTGCGACATCCTCGGTCAGCGCGTGGACCAGGTCCTCGGGATCCCTGAAGCGGGCACCGGCGAGCATGGCGGAGGCGCACGGGTCGTAGAAGGTGCCCGTCCGGTCGCGCGCCTCGGTGACACCATCGGTGATCATCAGCAGCAGCGCGCCGGGCGGCATCCGGACGACATCGGTGAGCTCGTCGCCGCCAGGGGCCCGTACCGCCCCCAGCCCCATGCCGAGCGGCAGCTGCGGACGGGTGGCATCGAGCCGTACGACCGCACCGTCGTGGATCAGATACGGGCCGGGATGGCCACGGTTGACCAGGCGCAGCAACCCGCCGTCGCCGGGGACCTCGGCCAGCACGGCCGTGGTGAAGTCCTCGCCGGACGTCTCTCTTCCACTGCGGGCCGCCTCCTTGCTCAGCGCGTCGTCCAGGCGCTGCGCCAGTTCGGCCAGCGTGGGGGCGTTCTCGGCCTCCTGGCGGAACGCGCCGATCGTCACCGAAACGGATGCGACCGCCTGGAGGCCCTTGCCCTTCACATCCCCGATGATCATGCGCACGCCGTACGGAGTCTCCTGCACCGCGAAGAGGTCGCCGCCGATTCTGGCCTCGGCCTGTGCGGGGGTGTACCAGGAGGCGACGGCGAGCGGCCCGGCCCGCGAGGGCGGGGCCGGCAGAACCGCCAGCTGTACCGCCTCCGCGATGACCCGCGCCCGCGCGAGATCCCGCCCCTGACGCTGCAACAGCAGGTTGACGGCGAGGGCAAGAGTTCCGATGAGGCCGACGACCGCGAGATCGACGACGCTCTCCGCCGCGGTGCGCCCCTGGACGATGTCCAGCAGCAGCGAGACCCCGCAGGCAAGGCTCGCGACGAGAACGCCGGCCCCGAACGGCAGCATCGCACCGGCGATCAGCGGGGCGGCGGCCAGCAGCGGGAGTCCCATGTACGGCTGGGGCGCAAGGATGTTCAGCAGCACGCCGGCCACCAAAGCCGGTACGACGAGCATCCAGCCCGCCCACTCCGCTGTGCGCCGGCTCTCCTTCACCTGTGCTCCCTGTCGCTCCCCCTCCTGACCGTGTCTCGAACGTACCATCCGAAATATTCGCATATGCGGCATTCCTGGTCCGTCGAGTACGGCTGTGGCATGGCGGCACCCGGCGGGTGCTGTGCTACCCGGCCTGCGGCGCCGGGTGCGGGTTGCCGAGGTACGGGAATTCGGGGAGCAGGTCGGTGTGGGGGCCGATGCCGTCGCTGCTGACCCTGCCGTTGGTGAGCATGGCCAGGCGGGCGGAGGTGACGTCGTCGGTGAGGGTGCGGCCGTTGGGGTAGGCGGCGGGCCGGCTGCGGTCGTAGCGCAGGATGTCCGGCAGCACGGTGCGCAGGGCCAGTTCGGCGGCCTGCTGGTCGTAACCGCCGAAGTGCTGGAGGGCCGCGGTCCACGGTTCGCGATAGGTCTCCCAGTCCGTCGAGGGTTCGCCCCGGTTGTAGGCCTCCTTGGCGTCCTCGGCGTTGAAGTACGCGGTCAGGGACGGGTGCGCGCCGCGGTCCACGGACGTGAGCTGTCCGTCCCTGCGCAGGCTCACCCGCGCCCACGCCCCGATCACCGGTCCGGCGGCGAGTTCGGCGTCGGGCATCTCCAGCACGATGCCGAGGACGTTCTTGTCGGCACCCCAGTCCGTGCCGGTCCACTGGAACTCCTTGACGATGCCGTCCAGATCGGCGAAGAACGGGTCACTGCGCAGACCGGCGGAGAACATGTAGGGCCCGGCCTCGATCACGACCGGCCCCGCGTCGGAGCCGAGCGGCGCGTCGGCGACGATCAGCTCGCCCGCGGCCTCGTGGGAGCGGGCCTGCGCTCCGGTCGCGCGGCGGACGGCGGCGGTCTGCTTCCCGCCCTGCGGCGAGGAGAACACGAAGCTGAACGCCACATCGGCCCGGTCGTCGCCATCGGTGTCGATGTCGATCCGGTACACCGCGTCCGGGTGGAAGGCGGCGCCGGTGGCAGGCGCGACCGGATGGGCGTTCATGATCAGTACGGTGCGGTCGCCGGGGACACCGAACGCGAAGAGGTCCGTCAGGTCGAGCCGGGCATCGTCCATGGGGGAACGCAGATCGGGCCCACTGAGGTGATGAGACATGGGCCCAGCGTCCGCCAGGCCCAATTGCATCACCCGGCAACGGGCCCGCAGGCGGAGCTGCGGTCATCCACCTGGCCGCAGAAGCTCACGGCTCAGCGTGCGGCGAACGCCCTCACCTCCCGGCCGCCTTCACCCCACAGTTGTGACCATGCTGAATCGAGTAGCCGTACTGTCCGACATCCATGGAGTCCTGCCGGCCCTGGAGGCCGTGCTCGCCGAGCCGGACGTGAGCACCGCGGATCGCATCGTCCTCACCGGCGACATCACCGCCGGCCCGCAGCCGGCCCAGGTTCTCGACCTGCTGACCGGTCTCGGCGACCAAGCCGTGTGGATCAGCGGCAACGCCGACCGCGAACTCCTCGAATACCGGCGCGGACAACGCGAGTCGATCCCCGATCCGACCGCCCCCTGGGCCGCCGAACAGCTGCGTGAGGACCACCTCGACCTGCTCGGCTCGCTGCCGCGGTCGCTCTCCCTGTCCGTGCGCGGCCTGGGAAAAGTGCTGTTCTGCCATGCCACTCCCCGTGACGACGAGGAGGTCGTCCTGGTCGACTCCCGCCTCGATCGCTGGAAGGAGATCCTCGGCGGACTCGATGGCGACGTCCGCACCGTCGTCTGCGGCCACACCCACATGCCGTTCGTCCGCCTCGCCCACGGCAGGCTCGTGATCAACCCCGGCAGCGTCGGCATGCCGTACGGAAGGACCGGAGCCCACTGGGCCGTGCTCGGCCCGGGCGTCGAACTGCGCACCACGGACTTCGACATCGAGGCCGCCACGACCCGGATCGGCCGGGACTGCGACCATTCCGGGATCAGCGAGTGGGCCGACTACTTCCTGCACGCCCGGGCCACGGACGCAGAGGCTCTTGAGACCTTCGGCCCACGGGACGGGCGCGAGGCCGCCGAGCGGCGGCCACCTGCCTGAACCGCCGCGGACAGCCGTGCCGTTCCGGCCGGGTAGGGTCATTCGTTCGAGCACTTGAGGAGCTGTCATGAGCGCTGACGCCTTACTCCGACAAACGGTCGCCGAGAGCATGAGGGACATCCCGGCCGGGGAGATCGTCCTGCGGGACGAGGGCACGAGGAGGAACTGGAACGTCGAGGTCGGGGCGTTCCGGCTGGCGCCGTACCCCGTGACCCGGGAGCTGTACCGCACCGTCCGTGGCGAGGCGCCCGTGAGCACTGCGGGGCCTCGGACACCGGTGACCGAGGTCTCCTGGACGCAGGCCGTCCGGTTCTGCAATCTGCTCTCGCGGGAGACGGGACTCGAACCCTGCTACTCGATCGGGGACGACCCCGACGGCCAGGACGTGGTCTGCGACCGGGACGCCGACGGCTATCGGCTCCCGTCCGAGGCGGAGTGGGAGTACGCGTGCAGGGCCGGGACCTCGGGTACACGCTACGGAGAGCTGGACGAGATCGCCTGGTACCGCGGGAACTCCGGGGGCGCGGTGCATGACGTCGGGACGAAGGCGCCGAACGCTTGGGGCCTGTACGACATGATCGGCAACGTGTGGGAGTGGTGCTGGGACGTCTACGATCCCCGGGTCTACGGCCCGTACCGCGTCTTCCGCGGCGGAGGCGGATACGACCACCCGCGCGGATGCCGGGCGTCGTGCCGCCGCAGGAGTCATCCGACCCTGCGCATCGACGACCTCGGATTCCGGCTCGCCCGATCGCTCTGAACGGCAGACGCGCAACCCGTACCGTCGATGCCGTACATTCCGGGGCCCACCGCACGACGGTCAGCCGGTTCAGAGCCGTGTGAAGGTGACGGGCAGGCACTGCGGGCCGCGCAATCCGCCCGGCCGCCACCGCAGTTCGTCGGCCGGCACGGCCAGGGCGAGGCCGGGAAGGCGGCGCAGCGCGGTGCCGATGGCGATCTGACCCTCCAGCCGGGCGAGCGGCGCACCCAGGCAGTAGTGGATGCCGTGTCCGAACGCGAGGTGGGCGTTGTCCTGCCGGGCGATGTCCAGGCGGTCGGGTTCGGGGAACTGCTCCGGGTCGCGGTCGGCGATGGCGGAGGCGACCAGCACGGTCGCGCCGCGCGGGATGTCCACCCCGGCGATGGTGACGTCCTCGCGCGCGAACCTGGCGATGCCGGGGTTGACCGGTCCGTCGTAGCGCAGGAATTCCTCGATCGCGCCCGGCAGCAGCCCCGGATCGTTCCGCAGCAGCCGAAGCTGGTCGGGGTGGGCGAGCAGTGCGGTGATGCCGCTGCCGATCAGGTTGACCGTGGTGATGTATCCGGCCGCCAGCAGCAGGAAGGCCATCGCGATCAGCTCATCCTCGTCCAGCCGCTGCTCCTCGTCCCGGGCGACGGTCAGCGCGCTGAGCAGGTCGTCGCCGGGCCGGGCCCGTTTGGCGTCCAGGAGTTCGGTCAGATAGGAGCGCAGCTGCTGCCATGCCGCGTCCACCCGGACCGGATCCGGCGGCTCAGTCCCCCGGAGGATCATCTCGTCGGTCCACTGCTGGAAGTCGCGCCGGTCGGTCACAGGCACCCCGAGCAGTTCACCGATCACGGTGACCGGGAGTGGCAGCGCGTAGCTCTCGATGAGGTCGGCGCGGCCGGCCGGCACGATCGCGTCGAGCAGCCGGTCGGCGATCTCCTGGACACGGGGCCGCAGCTCAGCCACTCTGCGCGCGGTGAACGCCTTGGAGACCAGTCGGCGCAGGCGGGTGTGGTCGGGCGGATCGGAGCGGAGCATGGTGCGCAGCACGGACTCGCGGTCGGTGGCGGGCAGCCGCTCGATGAGCCGGGGGTCCGCGGCGTCGCGGACGTCGCTGCTCAGCTGGGGGTGGGACAGGGCCATGAGGCCGTCCTCGTACCGCGTGACCAGCCAGGCTTCCAGGCCACCGGCGATGACGACGCGTCGCACCGGGCCGTCCTCGCGCAGCTTTCGGTAGAGCGGAAAGGGGTCCGCCAGGAAGGCCGGGTCGGCGTAGGGCAGGAGGACTGGCTGCTGACTCATCGTGCCTCCCATAGGGCATCGCAACTCTTCGCATCCATTCACGAAGTTTGCACCATTTCGAGCGGTTACGTACCCCAGCGTAGTGGGCCCGGGGCGCCACCGAAGGGCGGGATCGCCAGAGCTGCCAGTGCGTGAGACACCCCGGCCTCCAGGCCATGGGTACGGAGACGAACAGTGCGGCACGCGCCAGGTCCGCGGTGCTCAGCACACGCCGATGAGGGGGACGGCGACGTAACCGGTGTTGGTGGCCAGCCGGCTCAGGGCGGTCGCGGCGAACAGAGTACGGAAATCCGCTGCCCGGAAAGGAGAGTTGGGCTGCATGGTCCGTTCGTCCAGAGATCGTGGCACGGTCGGGTGTCAGTTCTCCCGCACGGCCTCGGCCGCCGGAGCGGTAGGCGCCGCAGCGGCCGAGGACGCCGGTGGCCGTCGCCGCGTCATGGCCACACCGGTGAGCACGAAGATCATTCCCGCTACGGCACGGAGGCCGATTTCCTCGTTGAGCACGATGGCGCCCAACACCAGGGAGACCACCGGCAGGAGCCGGGGGCGGTGCGGGAATCCTGTATGGACTTACCCCCCAGGACGTCGCCCAGGACCGGGAGGACGCCGACCAGCTCATCGACTGCCCGGTGCTGACCCTGTGGGGCGAGGACTTCAGCGCCGTCGGACAGGCATACGACGTCCTGGACGTATGGAAGGGGATCGCCCGCGACTCGGGGAACCGCAGCGGAACGTGGGCACGCACAGGCCACAGCCAGGGCGCGGAAAGAAAAACACGCCGCTCGGCAGTCCCTAAAGTTGCTCACGTGTCGGCGATTTCCCGCTCGACAAGACCCCCGCGCGGAGTCCGACGGGAACCCTCCGGCAGAGTCCACGGCCGCCCGGTCAGTGCACACCGCACACCAACCGACCCCGAGGCCGGCCCGCGACATCTCACGGCAAAGGGGCCACCACGGCAGCCCCGACTCGGCCGACAGGCCGTGCGACAGCCACCACCCCATTGATGAGGGAGTTTCCCCATGCCCAGTTCCGACAAGCCGACCGTCGTCCTCGTGCACGGCGCCTTCGCCGACGCCTCCAGCTACGCCCAGGTCATCCCCCGGCTGATCGCCCGCGGCCTGAACGTGGTCGCCCCGGCCGTGCCCAACCGCAGCCTGATAGGGGACGCCGCCTACGTCGCCTCCATCGTCCGGCAGATACCCGGTCCGGTCGTCCTGGTGGGCCACTCCTACGGTGGCGCCGTCATCACGGTCGCCGGCACCGAGGACAACGTCAAGGCACTGGTCTACCTGGCCGGTTACGCCTTGGAGAAGGGCGAGAGCCTCGGCGAACTGCAGGGCCGCTTCCCGGACAGCGACCTCGCCGCCGCACTCGTCTACACCCCCTTCCCGATCGAGGGCTCGACCACTCCCGGCACCGACGTCTCGGTTCAGATCGACAAGTTCCCGTCCATCTTCGCCGCCGACATCGATCCGCGTCTCGCCGCCGTCCTCGCCGTATCCCAGCGCCCGCTGGCCGCACAGGCCTTCGCCGACGCTGCCCCGGCCGCGGCCTGGAAGACCAAGCCGTCCTGGGGCCTGGTCGCCTCGTCCGACCACACCATCAACCCCGACGTGGAGCGCTACGGCTACCAGCGGGCCGGCATGACCACCGTCGAGGTCGACTCCTCCCACCTGGTGATGCTCGCCCACCCCGAGCGCGTCGTCGACCTGATCGAGGAAGCCGTACGGGCCACCTCCGACTGACCCCACGCGCACCAGCTCGCGCCCGTCCGACCGGCCGTCACACCACGACCGCCTCCCCCTTCACAGAGAGCGAACGATGAACCCACCGATCTCACGCCGCACCGTCACCGTGTCCCTCCTGGCCGGCGCAGCCGCCCTGGGGACCGCCGGTGTCGCGCGGGCCGCGCAATCGGCGACGGCCGACCGTCCGGCCGAACGGCACGGGCGCCCTGCCGCACCCACCATCGTCCTGATCCACGGCGCGTTCGCCGACTCCTCCAGCTGGAGCGCGGTCGTCGAACGCCTGCAGCGACAGGGCCACCGTGTACTGGCCCCGGCCCTGCCACTGCGCGGACTGGCAAGCGACTCCGCCTACATTCGCAGCGTTCTGGACAGCGTCACCGGACCGATCGTGCTGGTGGGGCACTCCTACGGCGGAGCGGTCATCAGCCATGCCGCGGCCGACGCCCCGCAGGTCAAGGCGCTGGTCTACATAGCCGCCTTCGTTCCCGACATCGGGGAGAGCGCGCTCCAGCTCACCGACAAGTTCCCCGGCAGCACCCTGGGACAGGCCACCGCCACCCAGTACTACCCGTTGCCCGACGGCGGACAGGGGGAGGAACTGGTCATCAAGAAGGACCTGTTCCGCAAGCAGTTCGCGGCCGGTGTCCCCCGACCGACCGCCCAGGTCATGGCCGCGGGACAGCGTCCGATCACCCTGGCAGCTCTCCAGGAGCCGGCCACCGCGGCCGCGTGGAAGAGGATCCCCAGCTGGTACCTCGTGGCCACCGAGGACCGCAACATCCCGCCGACCGCCGAGCGCTGGATGGCCGAGCGCGCCCGCGCCCACACGGTCACTGTCCGCGCCCCGCACGCAGCCGCCGTGAGCGATCCCGGCCCTGTCACCGACCTGATCCTGCGGGCGGTCCGTTCCGTCCGCTCCGACGACTGACCAGACGCATTTCTCGCCCGCGTCGGCGACCTTCCGCAAGAGGACATGGTGCCGGGACCGTGGCCCTCCGGCCGCGGTCCCCCATCGCTTCCTCACGGCCGGCCTCACCCGGCGAAGCGCCGCACGCGATGACGACCGAACACCTCGTAATGGAACGGAGAGCCGTATGGCACTGCTCGATCCGGAACCGGGAAAGCTGCGCCCGCGGCAGGCCCAGGGCCCAGATACCGACCGGGCGCCCGACGAACGGGCGTCGGGTACTCCCGATGCCCTGCGGGAGGACCTGGTCCGCCTGCTGGGCTGCTGAAAAGTGCTGCACACGGCCCAGGGCAACGACATCCTGGCCGACGCGCGCCGCCACTGGACCGGCGTCGAGGTGCTCGACGGCGGGAACGAGGCGGGTGACGGATCCGGTGGCGAGCCAGGGGGTGGTGAAGGGCTGGGTGGCCTTGAGGCAGCCGTTGACATAGAGGCGGATCTGCTCCGAAGAACGCGACGCGCCGGTCGGAGACCTTCAAGCTCTCGACGGACCCCTACTTCGTCGGCAAGGTCCACGACGTCGTGGGCCTGTATGTGGACCCGCCCGAGCGGGCGACCCACGACTGCGTCCGCGCCGGCACCACCACACTGTTCGCCGCCCTCGAAGTCGCCACCGGCAAAGTGATCGGCTCCCTGCACCGCAGGCATCGGGCGGAGGGGTTCAAGAAGTTCCTGATCAAGCTCGACAAAGAAGTGCCCGCCGATCTGGATATCCACCTGATCTGCGGCAACTACGCCGCCCACAAGACCTCTGCGATCAAGAAGTGGCTGTCGGCCCACCCCCCGGTTCCATCTGCACTTCACACCGACCGGCTCGTCCTGGCTGAACCTCGTCGAGCGCTCCCGTTCTCGCCTGCCGGAGCAGCTCGGACCACAGGAAGCCGGACCCGCCAACGATCAGAATTGTCATGTACGTAGCCGTAGCCCCGCGGGCCCCACGCTGACGGTGGTCACCCGGTGTGCGGGTGACCACCGTCATCGTCCGGCCGGACGGGCGGGAAGCGACTACGTCTGCGGCTGCCAGACGTAGCGGACGTCGGGCTCGCGCTCGTGGTTGCGCTGACCGTCGGTGCGCTCGACCTCGGTGAAGCCGTGCCGTTGGTAGAAGCGCCGGGCCGGGCCATTGACCTGGAACGTCCACAGCGACAGGCCGTCCGGCTGCTGCTGCTTGGCCAGGGACACGAACCGGTCGCCGAGGCCCTGTCAGCGCCATTCCGGTTCGAGGTAGAGCTGCTTCAGTTCCTCGCCCTTGAGCACCAGGAGCCCCACCACGCTGTTCCCGGTCACGGCCACCCAGGTCTCGTACTGCGGGCGCCGGTTGAGTCCTCGCCTCACCAGGATGCGGTGGACGGTCGCGGGCGCGAGTGTGACGCCGTGCAGCCGCTGCAGGTCGGCGGCGAGCCGGGCCGGCCCGTGCTTGGTCTGCCGCCGCAGCACCTCCACCAGGTCAGCGATGCCTTCGGGGGTACGGGCGGGGCTGGTGGCGGGGCGGCCGATGTCCTTTGCTGGTGGCGCTCCTGGACTCGGCGGCCGCGTTCACCGGGAGCTCCGGGATCTCGGGGCTCCCGCGTGAGCGGCTTTGCGTGGCGTCAGCGTGCGAACTTTTCGATGGCCGTTGGGGTGACGGGGGTGAAGAAGTTCACGAGGTTGCCGTCGGGGTCACGGAACAGCAGCGACCGGTTGCCCCAGGGCATCGTCGTGGGCTCGGTGACGAAGTCGGTGACGAAGCCCGTCAGGTTCTGGTGAACGCGGTCCACGTCGTCGACGAGGAACTCGGTGATCACGCTGTGGTTGTCCGCCGGGCGGGCAGAGCCCGGGGCGAACAGCGGGACGGTGCGGGTGCCGGCGATCGCGAGGGTGGCGCCCACAGTCTTGAGTTCGGCGAAGTCTTCGGTGGCCCACGTCGCCCGCGCCCCTGTGGCTCGCTCGTAGAACTCGACGAGGCGCGCTACGTCGCTGGTGATGATGCGGATCGAGACGAAGTCCATGGGGATCTCCTTGGCCGTGCTGGAAGCGTGCACTGCGCAGGCTAGGAGAAATAGTGGACAGAATCGGTCCTGTATTCGCGTTAGGTTGTACACATGCCTCGACCCACTGCCCGCGTGCTGACACTCCTGGAGCTGCTGCAGTCGGGCGGCACCCGGACGGTGGCCGAACTAGCCGACCGGCTCGGCGTCGAAGGGCGCACCGTGCGGCGGTATGTGGACCAGCTGATCGACCTGGATGTGCCCGTGGAATCGGTGCGCGGCCGCTACGGCGGGTACCGGCTCGCCCCCGGGTACCGCTTGCCTCCGCTCATGCTCAGCGACGACGAGGCGCTGGCCGTGCTGCTCGGCCTGGTCGCCGGCCGCCGAGCAGGGCTGACGACGACGCAGCACACAGCAAGCGAGACGGCATCGGCGAAGATCCGGCGGGTGCTGCCCAAGCACATCGCCCGTCGGCTCGACACACTTCTGGAGGCTCTCGCCTTCACGGACCAGCCCGGCGAGTTCGACACCCCGGACGCTGGGGTCCTGCTCACCATCGCCGATGCGGTGCGCCACCGCCGACCGGTCTCGATCCGCTACACCGACCGCGACGGGCGGCGCAGCGAACGCACACTGCACGCGTACGGGATCGTCGCCCATTCGGGCCGGTGGTACGTCACGGGCAAGGACGCCCGGATCGGCGAGGACCGAACCTTCCGGCTCGATCGCATCGTGGACGCGCGGACCCTGCCCGGCTCGTTCGAAGCACCCGTGGGGCCCGGTCCTGCACAGCGTGTGTTGTCAGGGTTCGCCACGGCCGAGTACCGGCATCAGGTGACCTTGCGGATCCACGGGACAGTTGAGCAGATCCGCGCCCACCTTCCCGTCAGCGTCGCGAGCCTGGAGGAGTACGCGCCCGTGGCGGGCGAGGACCGGGCGACCGAGCGCTGGATGCGCGTCGAGCTGCGGGCGGAGAGGCTCGATTGGTTGCCTCCGGTACTCGCCTCACTCGACCGGCCGTTCGTCATCGAGCGCCCGGATGAACTGCGAGAACTCGTCATCGCGCTCGCCGGTCGCCTCGCGTCCTACGCCCGCCAGGCCTGACCGCGAGGAACCAGTGTCATGAGATGGCACATCTAGGCGGAACCGCTCGACAACGGCTCTGACACGTTCCGCAGTGATGCCCGTGTGTGCGGCGATATCGTCGATTGCAACCGTGGCCTGGTCGGCATCGGGCTCGGACATCGACATCGGGCTGGTCCTGGCGAGCTCCATCAGCCGATTGTCCGCGTGTTCCTTCGCCATCGCGTCGTGCACGGCGTCGCCCATCGCGTTGAGGGCGGCCAGCGCGTCGGTCCCGTCGAATCCGAGCTGCTTCTGCAATGCCGCGCAGACGTCCGGGTTGCCGTCGAGGAGCATCAGGTTCGTCGTCTCGACCATCTCTGGGTAGGAAGAATTTGCGTATCCACACCTCGGCGCCTCGAACGAGCAAGGACACAAGAGCAGGGTCGTCCGTCGGATCTACGGTGGTGAAGGACCGCAGCTGTGAGAGGTGGCGAACCCTGTCGAGTCCGTCCTTTGCCTCGGAGACGAAGTGGCTCAACTCTTGATCCTCGGCTCCGGGGCCCCCAGCCGTCACCGGACCCGCAGCGAGAGCAACCAGGGCCAAAAGCTCCAGGTACGCGGCCCCGGCCTCTGCGGTAACAGGTATTACGCCGTCGGGCGCCCGCCCGCCGAAGGGCCTTCCCCCAAGGCGCTCTCAGCCGCCTCCACACCTCGGCCACCCGCAGCACGACGCAGGCATGACCGGACGCTCCTCAAAACCCAAGAGTCCGCAGCTCAGCCCACACGCCCACGGGGTTTCAGGGGCATGTTGGGCAGCACAGGAGCCGGGATGGGCGGGCCGTCATAGCCGTGGACAGTTCCGAAGCGATCGCCTGTCATCCAGTCCTCTCTGGCTTCGGCGATGTCTTCGTAGCTCCGGCCGATGAAGTTCCACCACATGACGATCTGTTCCTCGAACGGCGTCCCGCCGAGCAGGACCACCCGAGCGGCGTCATCCGTCTCGTTCACCAGCGTGAGCGTGTCGCTTCCCGTGCCGATGTAGCCCAACTCCGACGGGTGCAGGACTGTTCCGGCGATACGGACGTCCCCGTGGTCGACGAGAAGGCCGTGCTCGAAGCCGGCGTCGACGGCGAGTGTGGTCGTCGAGCGTGGCTCAAGGACGAGTTCGGCACCGAGCAGGGGCGTGAAGGTCCGCACCGGAGAGGTGTCACCTGCCAGCGCCCCCAGGAACACTCTCACTTCGGCTCCGTCCACCCGGACCGGGCTCGGGACGTAGTGCTGGAAGTCACGCCCGGTATGCCGGTGTTCTCCGGGAAGCGCCACCCACAGCTGGACGCCATGGAGGACCGTGGTGCGGGCGGTGGAGACTTCCGTGTGGCTGATGCCGTACCCACCCGTCATGAGGTTCAGCTCACCGGGCCTCACGAACGCATGGCTGCCCATGCTGTCCCGGTGCTCGATCTCCCCGCTGAACAGCCAGCTCACCGTCTGAAGACCCGTGTGCGGATGCGGCGCGACGTCCATACCACCCGTGTCGGTGACGTCGTCGGGGCCGTAGTGGTCGACGAAACACCAGGCCCCGATCAGCGTCCGCGCCCGCTGCGGCAGCGTACGCCGCACCCTCATCGCCCTCGGACCACCCAACGGGACATCCCGCGCGGAGAGGACATCGACCTTCGGCACATACTCACCGTGGCCCGAGACCCCGCGGCCCGGTTCGGCGGGCTCCCTCTCGACGTCGCTCATCGCACGTCCCTCCCAGGGATGATTTCATGTTCAATGATCACGTCTGATGGTAAGCCGACGTCCCATCAAGCAAACGACAGGACGAGCGGGCCCGAGCGTCCCATGAAGGAGTCCAGGTTGAGCGGCACTGTGGCAGGCCCCGTGAGCAGGCGGGTCTTCGTGGACAAGCAGAGTCCGAGTGCCTACCACGCACTGGTCGAGACCTCCAACGCGGTCCGCGCGGTCGCCTCCGACGCGGGGCTGGACCGCACGATCGTGGAGCTGATCAACCTCCGCGTGTCACAGATCAACAACTGCGCCTACTGCCTCAGCCTGCACACCCGGGCCGCGCTGCGTGCGGGCGAGACCACCCAGCGCCTGGGCGTGCTGGCCGCCTGGCGCGACACCGAACTGTTCACGACACAGGAACGTGCGGCGCTCGCCCTGGCGGAGGCGACCACCGAGCCCGCGAACGCTGTCGCACAGGAGAGCGCCTACGACGCAGCCCGCCGAACCCTCACCGACGACGAGATCTCCGCGGTGATCTGGGTGGCGATCACCATCAACGCTTTCAACCGGGTCTCCATCATGAGCAAGCACCCCGTGCGCGGGATCCCCCAGCAGTGATCCGGTTTCTCCCCGGCCGGGCGCCCGCCGAGTCATCGGCCGTACGCAACGGCTTCCACCAACCACGGAAGCCGACCAGGGCGGCCGGGAGGTCGAGGTGATGGCCTCGCGGTTGAACGACAATCGCCGAGCCTGATCAGCAGCGGGTCCGGCACCTGCGATCCGTCGGCCTGATCCATGCCGAATACGCGGCGCAAGGCGTCGCGCTGCCGTGAGGGGAGCCGCTCGACACCGGTGAGTACCGGACGCAACAGCTGGTGCACTCCTGCGAAACCAAGATCCTTCTCGCCTTCGCAGCCTCGTACCCAGAGCACGCGTCGACTGTGGGCCTCGGTCTGCGAGGCGGCCCAGTCCACCAGGGTGCTTTTGCCGCCCCCGGCTCACCGCTCAGCACGAGCACCCTCGGGTCACTCCCGTCCGCGGCGTCGACCAGCTGCCTGATCCGGGACTTTTCGTGATCCCTGCCCAGGGACTGCGGCTCGGCGCCTCGGCGCCGAAGTCCGTGCTGGGACGGCTCCGGACGCCCGGCCGCCGGAGGGAAAGGTGCTGCGCGCCGCGGTCCTGACACTGCAGAGTCATGTCGCGCAGACAAGCCCGGTCCTGCTGACCGTGGACGACATCCAGCACTGTGTCCGTGACTCCATGGGGATCCCCTACTCCGTGACACGACGGTTGACCGACCAGGCTGTGACAGTGCTGTTCGCAGCACGCGGACAGGCTCCACCGGGCGGAGCTCCTACGGATCTCGCTGTCTTGTGTCTCGGGCCGCTGTCCCGGCGGGCGGCGGCCCGATGCGTCTCCCCCTACACAAAGGCACGTTTGCGGGCAGGACGCCGACGGCCGCGACGGGATACGGAATCCACTCGGCCACGGCTCTTTGTGGCGCGGATGCCATGGGGTCATCCCGGCGGACTGCGCCCACACCGGTGGCGTACTCCCCGTCGGTAAGCGCCTCGTGCAGACTCCCGGACGCCTGCACCACCGCGATCACGAAACACAGGTCGAAGAGAAGCTCCAGCGAGGTGGCAGCCCTGTGCGGCTTGCCGAGGTCGCGGCCCGGCTGGTGCGCCACCGCCTGGGCGCCTGGGCCGCGTGGGCGATCGGGGAGCGGCTCAGCGGAGGGCTCCGAGCGCGGCCTCGACCGTCCGGTGGAAGGTGGGATACGTGTAGATCATATGCTGGAGCCGGTCGACGGGTATCTCGGCGTGGACGGCCACGTTCAGCCCGTAGAGCACCTCGCCTCCCGCCGGCCCCGCCGACGTCGCGCCGATCAACACGCCCCGGTCCGCGTCCTCCACAAGCTTGATGAGCCCCTCGTTGCCCGGCCCGTGGATCCAGCCTCGCGTGGAGAAGGCGATGGGCAGCACACTGGTGCGCACCCGCAGCCCCCGCTCACGCGCCTGCCGCTCCGTCAACCCGACGGCCCCGATCTCCGGATCAGTGAAGGTGACGCGGGGCAGCGCCCGGTAGTCGGCGTCGAGGCCGGGCTGTCCGAGGATGTCCCGGACGGCGATCTGCGCCTGGTACATCGACACATGAGTGAAGGCGCCTCGGCCTGTGATGTCGCCGACCGCCCACAGCCCCTCCCCCGCCCGCATCTGCCCGTCCGTGTTCACGGCTCCCGCCGATGGATCCAGCCCCACCGTGTCGACCGCCAGTGCGGCCAGGTCGGCGTAGCGCCCGGTGGCGACCAGAAGCCGTTCGGCACGGAGCGGCTCCCCGTCACCCTCAAGGCGGATGGTGAACTCGGTGCCGTCATGGCTGATATGCCGTGCCCGAGCACCCGTGAGTACGGTGACTCCGTCCGCCCGCAGCACCTCCGCGGCCAGCTCCCCGGCTTCCGGTTCCTCCTGCGACAGCAGCCGGTTCTGCCCCTCGATCACCGTGACCGCACACTTGAAGCGGGCGAAGACCTGGGCGAGTTCGACACCGATGGCGCCCCCGCCGAGCACGACCATCGACTCCGGCAGCTCCTTGGCCGCCATGGCATCCCTGTTGGTCCAGTACGGCGTTCCCTCAAGACCCGGCATCGGGGGGATCCGGGGCCGCGTGCCGGTGGCCAGCACGACACCGCGCCGGGCTTCGAACCTGCGGTCGCCGACCGTCACCCGGCGCGGCCCGGAGAGACGACCCGTCCCCCGGACGAGCCGGCCGCCCTTGGCCGCGAGACGGCCGGCGGCGGCCTGGTCGTTCCAGTCGTCAGTGGCCTCGCCGCGGATACGCCCGGCGACCCTGCCCCAGTCCGGAGTCACGACCGCTTCACCGGCGAGGGCGGACACCCGGCCCGCCTCGGCGAGCAGATTCCCGGCCCGGATCATCATCTTGCTGGGCACGCACCCCCAGTACGGACACTCGCCCCCGACGAGTTCCGCCTCGACCCCCACCACGTCCAGCCCCGCTTCGGCCAGCGTGCCCGCGACGTACTCACCACCCGGCCCCAGCCCGACGACCACCACATCCGCCTGCTCGTTCGCGCTCATGCCTGCCTCTCCTCGTTCCTCGGGCTCCACGGACGTGGGCCGTCCGGCCGAGGCTAGATCGGCCGCCCGAAGGCCCGTGCCCGACAGCGCACGGGGGCTTGCCCGAAAGCGAACGCCTGGCACGGGACACCGCGCACTGTGCACTGGCGGACACCACCGCATGCGCTCGCGGTCAATGCGCCCTGCGTCGGGGCGCCTAGCGTCACTCGGGTACGCACAGCGCGGCACCACAGGAGGCGAACCGTGACCACCAGTACCAAGCCCGTGAGCAGCAGCCAGCCGTGGCTGCACCAAAGGGGCGAGGTGATCCAGGAGTTCGGCACCGTCAAGCAGTTCCCGATCGGCCTGTCCTACGAGGCGCGGATGTACTCCTGCCAGCGCCTGAACAAGGTCCTGGCAGACACTCAGATCCTCTACGGCCTCTACAAGAAGCATCACTGGCTGATGCGCGGCGCGACCTTCTACCAACTGCACCTGGTCCTCGACAAGCACGCGGGGGAGCAGCTGGAAATCGTCGACACCATCGCCGAACGCGTCCAGTCCCTGGGCGGCGTCGCGGTGGGCGACCCCCGGCACGTCGCCGAGATCACATCGATCCCGCGGCCTCCGAACGGCGTGGAGGAAGTGCCGGCGATGCTCTCACGACTGCTGGAAGCCCACGAGACCATCCTCGTCGAGGCCCACGACGCTGCCGCCCGGACCGGTGAGCTGGGTGACGACGGCACCAACGATCTCCTGGTCTCACAGGTGATCAGGACCGGGGAACTGCAGGCCTGGTTCCTGGCCGAGCACCTGGTCGACACCCCGCTCGTCCGCGCCTGAAGGATCCCGCCGGTCCGCGTCCGCAGGTACCGGAGCGCGTGCCTGAAGGAGCATGAGCCGGCCCCCGGACGACGATGTCGTCCGCATACGCCGCAGCAAGGATCGAAGATCGTCGTCTCTGTATTGGACGGAGCGCTGTTTGGTCGGGAGCGGATGATGGATCTGCGGCAGATGGCGGTCGTCGTCGCGGTGGCGGATGCGGGCGGGTTCACGGCGGCGGCAGGGCGACTGCACGTGGTCCAGTCCGCCGTATCCAGCACGGTCCGGGGCCTCGAACGTGAGCTGGGCACGCCGTTGTTCGACCGCACGACGCACCGCGTCGCCCTGACACCGGCCGGCGAGGCGTTCGTCCCCGCCGCACGCGCGGCGCTCCGCGCCGCCGAACTGGCACGGGAGGCGGTCGACGCCGTACAGGGACGGCTGCGCGGGCGGGTGACGGTCGGCACAATGCAGGGGGTCTGGACGGGTCTCCACCACGCCCTGGCCGCGCTGCGGGCGGAGCACCCAGGTGTGGTGGTCCAACTGAGGCAGGCGGCGGTGGCCGACATCCGACAGGCACTGCGTGAGGGCACGGTGGATCTGGCCGTGGTGGCGCTCGACCGCCAACAGCAGCGAGGACTGACGACCCGGCTGCTGTCCCGCGAGGAGATGGTGCTGGTTGCGTCGTCCCGGCGGGTCATCGCCGGGACGACACCGAACGGCGAGGTCCGACTCGCCGACGTCGCCCGGTTGCCGGTAGTGGACTTCACACCCGGCTGGGCCATCCGCTACGCGGTCGATCGGGCCTTCCGTGCCGCAGGCGTCGACCGCAGCACGGCATTCGAGGTGAACGACATCGTCGCGGCAGCCGAACTGGTCCGCAACGACTTGGGCATCTGCATCATGCCCAAGTCGATCGCAGCCCGCTTCCCCGATCTGCCCCAGTACCGGTTCGACCGGCACGCGCCGAACTGGAAGATCATGGTGGTAAGACCTCCCGGCGAGGCACCCCCGGCAGTCGCCGCGCTGCTGCGGCACATCACCTGACGGCGAGGCGACTCACGACCGCGTCGACGGCCATCGCACCAAGAGCCGGGCCCGAGGTCAGCCGGGCCCGCTGGGCGCCAGCACCATCCCGCGGTCGCGGCGTATCACCGCTGCAGCCCCGGACAAGCTGGTTTCCCGGGCACGGGGCGTAGGCAGGCGGTCCGCCCGGCTCCGAATTGGCCGAGTGAGTCGCAAGCACGGTCCCCGTGGCGACGACCTGCGGGTGCGCGGTGCGGGACCAAGGGGCTCACGCACATTGCCGAGGCTCGGTGACCGCCGTGCGGCGGAAGAGAAGACTGGGCTCCACTGCGGTCCTGCGCGACGCGACCCACTGGGACGACGCGGTCACCAAGCTCGGTTACGAGCACGTGCGTCGGCATGACCCCCTGGCACGGGACTGACCTGGTTTGCCGACGCCGGAGTCCAAGTGCACGTCCTGCGCCGCCTCGCCGGCCACGGATCGCTGACCATCGCCCAGCGCTACCTCCACCCGGACGTACAGTCGCCGGAGCAGCCCTCTCCGCGCACCTCGTTCCCTGCCGGCCCGATCGTCATGACTCGCTGACGCCGGTCCCCAACCGGTCCCCGAGAATGGCCGAGGGCCGGTTTCGGATTTCTCCGAAACCGGCCCTGACCTGCGACTGTCTCCAGTCGGGACGACAGGATTTGAACCTGCGACCCCTTGACCCCCAGTCAAGTGCGCTACCAAGCTGCGCCACGTCCCGATGCGATTCCCCCCGGTGTTCCCGGGCGGTTGCGCAGGACAAACATTACCTCACTCCGAAGACCGGATCGACGCTCGTCCCTGGTGGGCGCGGTGTGCCAGGGATTCGGCGCCGCATGCCGTGGCCAGTTTGTGGGCTCTGGCGAGTTCGCGCGGGGAGCGGATCGCGATGCCGTAGTCGACGAGGGCCAGGGCGTGTTCGTACGCGGACGGGGAGGCCTCCAGGTGGCGGACCGCCTCGGCCAGCAGATGGGTGGCGTCCTCGGGGCGGGCGAAGACGGCGACGCAGCGCAGGGCCTCGCCGATCGCCGAGTCCGTGCCGAAGCGCTCGGCGTGCACCCGGGCCGAGGTGGCGAGTTGCGCGGCGCGGCCCGGGTCCTCCTCGGCCAGGGCGCGGGCGAGATCGCCGGCCCAGGGACCCCATACGCCGTTGTACCTGCCGCGGGGTTCGAGTGCCTGACCGGCCGCTTCCAGTTCGCTGATCGCTTCCTTCGTACGGCCTTCGGCCAGCAGCAGCCGACCGCGCACGCACGGTGCGTCGGGCAGCACCATCGCACTGGGGTAGGGCGCACCGAAGTCGTAGCGGTCGGCGATCTCGCGGGCCTCGGTGACACGGCCGCGGGCGACCAGGGTGTCGATGAGCAGACAGGCCGCGTCCCAGTGGACAGGCAGTCCGCTGCCGACACGGTCGGCCAGACGCAGCCCTTCGCGGAGGAAGCCCTCGGCCTCCGCCAGCCGGCCGCGACGGCGGTGGACCAGACCGAGCAGGGTGTGCGCGAACGCGAGGTGCGCCCCGCTCCAGCCGGAGATCTCGAAGGCGCGGACGGCCTCGCCGAAGAGTTCCTCGGCCCGGTCGAGCTGATCGGTGAAGGCGTAGGTGATACCGACGAGGGTCGGGAGTTCGAAGCCCCACTCGGTATCGGTCCAGCCGAGTCCGCGGGCGGGGCGGCCGTCGACCAGGGCGCGTTCACAGAGGTCGACGACGAGCTGGGCGTTCTCGCCGCGCATCATGGCGTCGAAGGCGCGGATGGTGAGCAGGGCACGCTCGGCGTTGTCGCGGCCGGTCAGATGGTCGGCGTTCCTGGCGAGCCGGCCGGAGCGGGCGGGTCCGTCGTCCTCGGAGGCCTGCATGCCCTCCCAGAGGAAGTGGGCGGCCTGGAGCCGCATCAGGCCGGGCCCGGGGGCGGTGCGTGCGGCCTCGGCGGCAAGCGCGCTCGCCGCCTCCGTCAGCTGGTTGTTGTGGGAGTGCGCGGCCGCGAGCCGGTAGGTGGCGTCGACCCGTTGGTCGTCATCGAGTCCGGGCATGTCGAGGGCGTCGCGCAGGTGCTGGACGGTGGTGGCGGGCGAGCTGAGCAGTGTGGCGCAGCCCAGTTCGTACAGCAGGGTGGCCTTCACGCGTTGGCTCGGTGGCTCTTCCAGGGCGCGTTCGAGGCAGCGGCGGGCGGCCTCCGGGGCGCCGACCGCGAGGTGCTGCTTGGCTGCTTCACGGAGCTGCCCGACGAGTTCCTGGTCGTTGTCCGGGTGCACTTCGAGGAGGTGGCGGGAGGCCGCCGCGGGGCCGAGTCCCGCACGGGTGATCGCCCAGGCGGCCCGGCCGTGGAAAGCGGTGCGCGTGGCCGGCGGGATGGAGCGGTACACCGCGGTGGCGATCAGCGGGTGGACGAACTCCAGCGGGTCGAAGCCGGTGACGATACGGGCCTCGCGCAGCCGCGCCGTGCAGTCGGCGGCCTCGGCGGGACTCATTCCGGCGAGAGTGGCCGCGAGTTCCTGCGAGATGTCCGTGCCGAGCACAGCTGCGGCCCAGGCGAACCGGTTGGCGTTGGTGCCGAGCCGTTCGAGCCGGGCGACGAGTCCGCTGCCGCGGGCCGACGCGCCGAGTTCGCGCAGCAGCCCGGCCGACTCCTCCAGGGGTGCCAGTTCACGGTCCTGGACCTTGGCGACGAGTTCGACCGCCTCGTAGGGGTTGCCACCGGTGACGGCCCACACCTCGCGGCAGAACGGGTCGTCGGCGTGCTCGCCGAGGGCCGCGCGGACCAGTTCGGCGGTGGCGTCCGGGGTCAGGGCGCGCAGCGCGACCCGCACCTGGGAGGGGTGGGCGCCGCCCGGTTCGTTCTCCTGCTGCCGCGCCGCGAGTTCTTCCGGCCGGTGGGCCTGGACGACCAGGACGGGCAGTTCGCCGAGGCGGGCGGTGAACGAGGCGAGCCAGGCGAGGGATTCGCCGTCCGCCCAGTGGGCGTCGTCGATGACGAGCAGCAGCGGACGATGGCTCAGCCGGGACGCGAGCCGGGAGACGACCCAGTCCAGGCCGTCCCGCACACCTTGCGGATCGGGCTGGGGGCCGCTGGGTTCGGCGAGTCCGAGTGCGGGCGCGGCGGCCTCGTACCAGGCCCCGAAGAGGGTCCGTACCTCGTCGGGCGGGAACTGGTCGAGGGCGGGCTGCAGCAGTTGGCGTACGACGTGGAACGGCACGGACGTGACGGTTTCGCCGCCGCGTGCGGACCAGACCGTGCAGCGGTCGGCGGCCATCTTCTGGATCTCGGCGAGCAGCGCTGTCTTGCCGATGCCCGCCTCGCCGCTGAAGATCAGCAGCCCGCCGGCTGCCTGGGCGCCGCACAGGGCGTCCACGGCTTGTGCGGCAGCGGCGAGTTCCGGTTCGCGCTCGTACAGCGGCCGAGACTGCTTCATCCCTACCCTCCCCAAAAGTGGTGCGGATGACAGTCGACATTAGTCGTGCGTGGGGGTCCGCGGACAGTGGTTCGGGCAGTTCGCCGCAGGTGCGGGGCACAATCGAGGGGTGGACGAGACTCGCAGGGACCGCGACGCCGAGGGCCGGGCGCGCAATGCGCGCCCGCGTGACGGGCTGGGACGCCCCCTGCCCTACGGGACACCGGGAGTGGAGCGGCAGCCCGAGGGTGTGGTCCGTACCCCCGAGGAGACCGTGCGCGATGCGCAGCGGCTGCTGGACGCGGGGATGCCGTTCCATGCGCACGAGGTGTTCGAGGACGCGTGGAAGTCGGGGCCGGTGGCGGAGCGGGAGTTGTGGCGCGCTCTCGCGCAGCTGGCCGTGGGGCTGACGCATGCGGCGCGGGGCAATGCGACGGGCGGGGCCCGGCTGTTGCGGCGGGGCGCGGTGGCTCTCGCTGAGTTCGGTGACGCCCGGCCTCACGGAATCGCGGTCGGCGGACTGGTCGGCTGGGCCGAGGAACTGGCGGGGCGGGTGGAAGCGCAGGAGGGGCAGGAGGCGCCGGTGGAGCCCGTCGACGCGGCCGACGAGGCACCGCGTCTGCGGCCCGGGGGCGGTGGGGCGTAGGGCATGGGGCAGACTCGGTGCGGTGAGAAAGATCTATGTCATCGGTATCGGGGCGGGCGACCCCGACCATCTGACCCTGCAGGCCGTCAAGGCGCTGAACCGCGCGGACGCGTTCTTCATCCTCGACAAGGGTGAGGAGAAGTCCGATCTGACCGGGCTGCGGCGGGACATCCTCGATGCGCATGTACGCAACACCGCGTACCGGCTCGTCGAGGCACGGGATCCGGAGCGGGATCGCGCGACGTCGGACTATTCACCGGCGGTCGACGACTGGCGCGGGCGCCGCGCGGATCTGTACGAGCAATTCATCGCGCAGGAGCTCGGCGAGGACGAGTGCGGGGCGTTCCTGGTGTGGGGCGATCCCGCGCTGTACGACTCCACGCTCGGGATCCTCGAAGAGATTCTCGACCGGGGTTCGGTCTCCTTCGACCACGAGGTGGTCCCGGGGGTGAGCAGTGTGTCCGCGCTGCTGGCCAAGCACCGCACGGGGCTGAACCGGGTGGCGCGGCCGGTGCAGATCACGACGGGCCGCAGGCTGGCCGAGGGCTGGCCCGAGGGGGTCGACGACGTGGTGGTGATGCTCGACGCGCGGCAGGCGTTCACCCGCCATCTCGACCAGGACCTCCACATCTACTGGGGCGCGTACGTGGGTACCGAGGACGAGATCCTGGTCTCCGGCCGCCTCGCCGAGGTATCGGACCGGATCGAGGAACTGCGGGCCGCGGCGCGCGCCCGCAAGGGCTGGATCATGGATACGTATCTGCTCCGTCGCGGCTGAGGCACGACGGGTACGCCGTTCGCACCCGGGCGGTGGCGCAGGCGGCCCGGTCCGGACGGCCGGAGCGGTGAACAGGGCGGCTCGCAGCCATTACGATCCGCCTTCATGAGCACTTCTGACCAGGACCAGGCCGTGGACACCGCGATAGCCGCCGCCGAGACCGCTCCGGAGACGGATGCCGAGGCCGCTTCCGAAGCCGCCTCCGAGGCCGTTGCGAAGAACGCCCCGGAGACGGATGCCAAGGCTGTTTCCGAAGCCGCTTCCGAGGCCGTTGCGAAGGACGTTGCGAAGACGGATGCCGAGGCTGTTCGCGAGCCCGCTCCCGAGGCGGTCCCCGAGACCGATCCCGAGGCCGGCAAGCGCAAGCTGACGCCACGTCAGGCAAGACGGCTGCGCATCGTTCTCTCGTCGGTCGGCATGGCGGCGATGGCGGTCGTTCTCGCGCTCCGGATCGCCAGCCGGTCGTCCGTGCTGGTGGTCGGGGTGTACGGACTCGCGCTGATCCTGTGCGGAATCGTGATCGAGCTCAGCAGGAACGGCCGCACCCGGCTCGGCAGTTGGCTGCTGGCCGTCGGCCTGCTGGCGGCGATCGGTTCGGACTGGCTGCTGATTCCCTGACGCACGCTCAGCGCACCGCGATCCGCACGGTCGTGCCGCGCGGATCGGCCCGGTCGAGCCAGTCGGCACGCAGATGGAACGGACGGCCCGGTACGGCGGGCAGCAGCAGTCGCTGCCGGTGGAGCACACGGCTGTCCTGGCGGACGACGAGCAGCGGCGCATTCAGTCTGCGGGTGGTGCGCAGGATGAATCGGCCGTGGAGCGGGAAGTCGGTTCCGGGACCGATGAGGTTCGGTGCGATCCACTGCAGCGGGGAATCGACGGCGACGCGCGGCCGGTCCGCGGGCCAGGGCTCCGCCGCCAGGTGGCGCAGTACGGGCGCGGCGACGGCCCGTCCCTCGGCGGCCGCGATCGCGGCGCTCTCCACACCGTGCAGCAGATTGCCGGCGGCGAAGACCCCGGTCTCGGTCGTGCGGTACGAGGCGTCGTACGCGGGGCCGCGGGTGCCGGGGTCCAGGGCGACCGCGCCACGCCGGGCCAGTTCGTGGTCGGGGATCCAGTCGCCGGTGAAGACGACGGTGTCGCAGCGCAGGGTCGTGGTCCGGCCGTCGTGATGCCGCAGCGCCACTCCGGTGAGCCGTTCCCGGCCGGTCAGGGCGGTGACGGTGGCGCGGGTGAGGAGCGGGGTGCGGTCCCGGGGCCCGATCAGCGCGGTGAACCGCGAGGGCGGCTGGTCGGTGACCATGGCGACGACGTCCAGGCCTGCGGTGCGCAGGGTGTCGGCCGCGGCACGGCTGACGGGTTCGTTACCGATGACGACCGCGCGGGTGCCGATCCGCTGCCGGTGGAGGTGGACGGCCTGCTGGAGTTCGCCGGTGGTGTAGACGCCGGGCGGTCGGGTGCCGGGGACGAGGCGGGCGCTGCGGGGACGTTCGCGGGCGCCGGTGGCGAGGACGACCGCGCGGGCGGTGATCCGTTCGAGGCCCGTAGGTGCGGTGGTGTCGAAGGTCAGCGGTCCGGACCGGCCGGTGACGGTGACGCCGACACGCAGGACGGCTCCGGCCCGTTCGGCCGCGGCGACGCATTCCTCGGCGTACGCGGGTCCGCTGAGCCCTCCCCTGCCGCCGCGGGCGCCGAACCCGCCGTGGAAGCAGTGGCGCGGGATACCGCCCGCGGTCTGCTCGCGCTCCAGGATCTCGACCCGGCCCGCACCGGACGCGGCGAGTTCGGTCCCGGCGCCGAGACCGGCCGGTCCTCCCCCGACGACCAGGACGTCGACCGTGCGCTCGCGCCGGGTCATGACCGGGCCTCCTCGAACATGGCGCGGACCGCGGCCCCGCAGTAGAACCCCTGACAGCGCCCGTTGCCGACCCTGGTCCTGCGTCGCAGGCCGTCTCGGGAGAGCGGCGGGATCGTGCCGCTCAGCGCGTCCCTGATCTCGCCCGCGGAGACCCGTTCGCAGTGGCAGACGAGCGTGCCGTAGGCGGGGTCCCCGGCGATCAGTTCGGCGTCCTGATACGGGCGGGGGAATGCCTCGCCGAGGTTGGGCAGGGTGACGGGCGGCAGTTCGCACGGCGTACCGAGATCGAGGCCCGAGGCACTGAGCAGTTCGGTGACGTGGGCGGCGATGGCCATGGATGCGGTGAGCCCGGTGGAGCGGATGCCGCCGACGGTGATGTAGCGCCGGTCCGGGTGGTCCTGGATGCGGTAGTCCTCCTGCCCGGTGGCGGCGCGCAGTCCGGCGTAGACGGCCGTGACCTCCTCGTCGAGCAGTCCGGGCAGGATGCGGCGGCCCATTTCGCGCAGCAGGGCGATGCCGTCCGCGGTCGATCCGGTGGCGGCCTTGTCGTCGAGTTCCTCGGCGGTGGGGCCGAGCAGCACGTTGCCGAAGACGGTGGGTGCGACCAGGACGCCCTTGCCGGCGGCGGTGGGCACGGGGAGCAGGATGTGGCCGACGAGATCGCGGGCGAGCTTGTCGAAGACGATGAGCTGGCCGCGGCGCGGGGTGACGGTGAGGTCGTCGTTGCCGAGTTCCCGGTCGAGCTCGTCGGCGTGCAGTCCGGCGGCGTTGATCAGATGGCGGGTGCGAAGTGTCCCGCGGGTGGTGGTGAGGGTATGGACGTCGGCGCCGCTTTCGACGTGCTGCACACGGCAGTTGAGGTGCAGATGGACTCCGGCCCGCACGGCCTGGGTGGCGTAGGCGAGCGGGGTCGTCCAGGGGCAGATGATGCTTTCGTCGGGGATTTCGAGTGCGCCGAGGGCGCCCGGTCCCAGATGGGGCTCGCGGGCCCGTAGTTCGTCGGCGCCCAGGAGGCGTGCCGCGTGGTATTCGTTGCGTTCGGCCTTCGCCAACAGGGTCGGCAGGGCGGCCAGTTGTTCCTCGTCCCAGGCGACGAGAAGGGCACCGACGCGTTCGACGGGGATGCCGGCCTCGGCGGCGTACGCACGCAGTCGATGCTGTCCCTCGCGTACGAGCCGGGCTTCCAGCGAGCCGGGTACGGCATCGAAACCGGTGTGCAGGATGGCGGTGTTGGCCTTCGATGTGCCGTTGCCGATGTCGTCCGAGGCGTCGACGAGGGCGGTGCGCAGCCGGTAGCGGGCCAGTTCGCGGGCGATGGCGGCGCCGACCACGCCCGCGCCGACGACCGTGATGTCATAGACGGGCGAGCCCGGCGGGCCGGCTGTCGGGTCTCCGGCCGTCAGGTCCCCGGCCGTGGTGATCGTGGGGTTCATCGCGTGACTCTCGTACGTATCAGGCATGTTCCAGCAGGGTCTGCACGGCCGCGCGGAATCCGGCGAGGCGTTCGGCTGCCTCGTCGGCGCCGATCCGGGGTTCGTACACGGCGGCGGGCTTCCATTCGGGTACGGCCTGCTGGAGCGGGAGCCCGGGGTCGAGGCCGATGCGGGCGACCGCTCCGATGCCGAGTGCGGTGACATCGGGCAGCGCGGACACCTCGACGGGGCGTTGCAGCAGGTCCGCCTGGGTCTGCATGAGCAGTGCGGAGCGGGTCAGACCGCCGTCGACGCGGAGCGAGGTCAGCGGGGAACCCAGGTCGGTCGCGACCGCTTCGGTGAGTTCGACGACCTGGGCGGCGATGCCTTCGCACAGGGCGCGCACCAGGTGGCCCCTGGTGGTGTCGAGGCCGAGGCCGGTCACCGATCCGCGCAGATCGCCGCGCCACCAGGGGGCGGCGAGTCCGGCGAGTGCCGGTACGAAGGTGACGCCGCCGGAGTCGGGGACGGTGGCGCCGACCGGGTCGAGGTCGGCCGCGCCGGAGATGACCCCGAGGCCGGTGAGCCAGTCGACGGCGGACGCGGCGGTGTAGACCTGTCCGTCGAGGCAGTAGTTCGTACGGCCGCCGAGCCGCCAGGCGACACAGCTGACCAGTCCGGTGGAGCCGCGGCGCGGCGCGGGCCCGGTCTGGGCGAGCAGGAACGCACCTGTTCCGTAGGTGCACTTGGCGTTGCCGGGATCCAGGGCGTTCTGGGCGAGCAGGGCGGCCTGCTGGTCGACGAGGAGTCCGGTCAGCGGGAGTTCACCGCCGAAGGCGGTTGTCGTACCGACGGTCTTGTCGGAGTCGACGACGGCCGGGAGGCGTTCGTCACCGAGGCCGAAGACGTCCAGGGCCTCGGGCGACCAGCGGACCTGGTCGAGGTCGAGCAGCTGGGTGCGTCCCGCGGTGGCCGCGTCCGTGACGAACGCACCGGTCAGCTGGTGGACGAGCCAGACGTCGCTGGTGGTGACGACGCCCTCGCGGGTCAGCTCCCGGCGGATCCAGGCCATCTTGGGCGCGGCGAAGTACGGATCGAGCGGCAGACCGGTGAGGTGTGTCAACTCTTCGTCGTGTGCGGCGAGTTCAGCACAGATCGGGGCGGAGCGGCGGTCCTGCCAGACGATCGCGTCGGTGAGGGGCCGTCCGGTGTCCGGGTCCCAGGCGAGCACCGTCTCGCCCTGGTTGGCGAGGCCGACGGCGGCCACCGGTTCACCCGCTTCATGCAGAGCCCGCCGTCCGGCGTCGACCACCGAGGCCAGCAGCTCGGCGGGGTCGACCTCGACCGCTCCACCGGCGCCGTGGCGCGGCCGCACCGGGGCCGAAGCGGAACCGATCACGCCACGCTCGGGGCAGATCACCAGAGTCTTGGTTCCCGATGTGCCCTGGTCCACGGCGAGTACCGGGCCTGTCATGTCACTCCAGCCGTGCGGAAGCTCTGTCGCCTGAACGGAATCGTGATCACTGATCTCCGACGCCCAGAGTGGTGCAGACCACCGCGTACGTCAAGGGCCGCCCAGGTGCCCGCCCGGGACAACCGCATGTTGGTCAACGTCCGTACAGATCAGCCGACTTCAGTAAGATCCGCGAATCGGTCCGGAGCGCGGTGCGACTGGCCCTACACTCACCGCCGAGCAACAACCGGACGCTTTCGGGCAGTTCGTTTTTCAACAGCTGCTTAACCCCCCACGTCCTTGAGGATTGATGAGACCGACACCCCGCCCTGAGCGCCGGGACACCGGCTCCTGGGCCATCCGCTTCTGCACGGGTTCCATGCCGCCGCCGGGTTGCGTGACGTGCTGAGGAGATCCCCCATCCGTCGCATGCCGTCCCGCCGTACGGGGGCAGGGCGATTTAATGGCCAACAGTGACTTCCGGCCGGTCTACCACCCGGCCGGCCATGACCACGAACTGCGTGTCGCGTTACAGGACTTGCGCACCGGACGCTGGATGTCCATGCGGAACCTGCTGGAGAGCACGCCGGACTGGACCCTGTGGACTCAGCGCACCCAGGTACTCGGAGCGATCGCAGCCGGTTCGGATGCGGTGCAGGCCTGGCTGACCGAGGAGCCCCGGAGCGTCGCCGCCGCCGTGATGCACGCACGGGTCGTCGTGGAGCGGGCCGTGCGGGCCCACCGTGAAGGCCATCACCGCGCACAGGAGCTGTGGCAGGAGGCCTGGGCGGCCTGCCGGACCGCCGCGCACACCTCGCCCGCGGACCCGGTGCCATGGGTGTGCCTGCTGGCCCTGTCCCAGCTGGACGAGCGGCAGCAACTGGAGGAGCACCGGCTGCGCCCGCCGGGGCCGATGCTCTTTCCCGGCCCGTGGGGGCTGCTGGCGGAGGCCGACAAGCGCGATCCGTACAACCGCGAGGCCTATCACCGCATGCTCCAGTTCGTGTACGCGCGCAAGGCCGGGGGTTCGATCTCGGAGGCGGTCAACTTCGTTCAGTGGGCGGCCTCTTCAGCCCCTGACGGCTCCGCACTGCATGTGCTGCCGCTGTACGTACGGGTCGAGCGCTACCGCCGCGAGCACGGCCACGAGAAGGCTCTGGATCTCCACTGGGTCACCGAGGACGCCGAGCGGGACGCGGCTAGGGCCCTGGAGCTCTGGTTCCGTCGCACGGACCCGATCTCGCACTCCCTGCTCGACCTGAACCAACTGGCCCACGCTCTGTGGGGGGCCCTCCAATTCGCCGACGCCGCACGGGTGTTCCAGGAGCTCGGGCCCTATTTCACGTCTATCCCCTGGGTGTACCGCACGCGTGATCCCCAGGCCTCCGGAGGCGCCGAGGAGGTCTTCCTGCGCGCCAGGAGCCGCTGTCTCGCCGTGTCCCGCGACCCCGGCCGGGGGCCGCACGGCTGAGCCGCGGCGCCGCGGTCCCCGTGCCCCGCCCCCGTGCCTCCTCCCCGTTTCGAACCGACCGGTTTTCGTCCCTTCCCTCTCACCGCTCATGGAGGTTCTTCCCATGTCCATATCCACCCCGACCCAGTCGGGTGCGGAGGCAGCCCCGCCGAAGGACGAGGAGCAGCGGCTGCGTGAACTCGGCTATCAGCCGGTGCTCGCCCGCCGCATGGGTGGCTTCGGCAACTTCGCCATCAGCTTCTCCGTCATCTCGATCCTGTCCGGCTGCATGACCCTGTACGGCTTCGGCATGTCGACCGGTGGCCCGGCGGTGATGCTCTGGGGCTGGGCCGGTGTCGGCCTCTTCGTCCTCTGTGTCGGCATGGCGCTCGCCGAGGTCACCAGCGCGTACCCCACCTCGGGGGCGCTGTACTACATGGCCGACCGGCTCGGCGGCCGCAAGTGGGGCTGGTACACCGGCTGGCTGAATCTGCTCGGGCTGCTCGGCGCGATCGCCGGTATCGACTACGGTGCCGCACTGTTCACCGGTGCGCTGATGAATCTGCAGTGGGGATTCACCCCCACCCCGGGCAAGACAATGATCATTTTTGTCTGCATCCTGCTGCTGCACGCCGTGCTGAACCTCTTCGGTGTCCGCCTCGTCAGCGTGCTCAACTCCATCAGTGTGTGGTGGCATCTCGCCGGTGTCGCGGTGATCGTCACCGTGCTGGCGATCGTGCCCTCGAACCACCAGTCGCCGTCGTTCGTCTTCACCGAGTTCGTCAATGACACGGGCTGGCACAACCCGTTGTACGTGGCGGCGATCGGCCTGCTCCTCGCGCAGTACACCTTCTGCGGCTACGACGCCTCCGCCCATCTGTCGGAGGAGACCTCGAACGCCTCGGTGACGGCGGCCAAGGGCATCGTCCGCGCGATCTGGGTCTCCTGGATCGCCGGTTTCGTCCTGCTCGCCGGGCTGACCTTCGCGATCCAGGACTACGCGGGCACCCAGAACAGTGCGACCGGAGTGCCCCCGGCACAGATCCTGATCGACGCGCTGGGCACATCGGGGGCCACGGCCATGCTCCTGATCGTGATCGCGGCCCAGCTGTTCTGCGGCAACGCCGAGGTCGCCGCCGCCAGCCGGATGGTGTTCGCGTTCAGCCGTGACAACGCGCTGCCGGGCTCGGCGCTGTGGCACAAGGTGAGCGCACGCACCCAGACACCCGTCAACGCGGTGTGGCTGTCGGTCGTCGTCGCAGGACTGCTCGCGCTGCCGTCGCTGTACTCCGCCACCGCGTACGGTGCGGTGACCGCGATCAATGTCATCGGCATCACGCCCGCCTATGCGATCCCGATCTTCCTGAAGCTGCGCTCCGGCGACCGGTTCGAGCGCGGTCCCTGGCACCTGGGCCGGTGGAGCAAGCCGATCGGCTGGATCGCGGTGGTGTGGGTCGCCATCGTGACCGTGCTGTTCCTGCTCCCGCAGTCGTCCCCGGTGACGGCCGACTCGATGAACTATGCGTCGATCGCGCTGCTCGCGGTGCTGGTCCTGGCCACCGTGTGGTGGTTCGTCGCGCGCCGGTCGTACAGCACGCCGTCGGCGTACGGGAACGCGCGCGAGCAGGCGGAGATCGAGGAGGGCATCGTCTGACCCGGCCCCGCCCGCACCTTGTTCTCAGCCCTCCCCGGTCGCAGCGAACAGCGACCAGGGAGGGCTGAGCCGTGTGCCATGAGACGTCGGACGGTCAGTACAGGAGCAGCTGGAGTCCGCCGAGGACCGTCGCGCCGATCACCAGCTGCTCGAAGAGCTTCTGGTTGATGCGGTCCACGCACTTGCGCCCGATATAGGCGCCGGGAAGGACGAACAGCAGCATGCAGGCGTCCAGCAGCAGCGACTGTGCGTCGATCAGGCCGAGGCCCACGCTGAACGGCACCTTGGACGTGTTGACGATGAGGAAGAACCACGCCGACGTCCCCAGGAATCCGAGCTTCCGGAAGCCGGCGGAGAGCAGATAGAGCGACATGACGGGTCCGCCCGCATTGGCGACCATGGTGGTGAAGCCGCCGAGCACTCCGTAGGAACGGGCCTTGAGTCTGCCGCTCGCCGTCGGTGTGCCGGACTCCTCGGACTGCTCCCCGCCCGTGACCGCGGGCCGTCGCCGCCAGATGGTGACGCCCGCCATGAACAGCAGGATCGCGCCGATCGACGTCCGTACGGCGGCGTCGTCGGCCCACATCATGAAGGCCGTTCCCGCCACCACCCCGACGGCGACGGCGGGAAAGAGCCGGAGCAGAGTCGGCCAGTGGGCGTGCCGCCGGTAGATGAGAACGGCGAGCACATCGCCCGCGATGAGGATCGGGAGAAGTACTCCGGTGGACTCGCGGGCCGGTAGTACGGCCGCGAAGACCGCCAGACTGATCGTATTGGCGCCACTGACGGCCGACTTCGAGAAGCCGACGAGAGCGGAGGCCGCGGCGAGCGCGGCCAGTTGCCAGAGTGTGAGAGTGTCCATGCCAGGGACAGATGGTATGCCCATATGTTTTTGCGCCTGCGTGGCCTCCTGAGCCCCTCCCGGTGACCGCCTCCGCAGCAGAGGGGTGATCGCTATGCTGCGACCCAAGCGCTCACAGGAAGCGTTCAAACGAACAGCGCGCAGCGGTACGGCGAGGGGGCCAACAGCATGCGGGAGCCGGTCGAACTCAGGCGGCAGCGAATCCTGTCGGTGGTGGAGTCGCGCGGCGCGGTCAAGGTCAGCGTGCTCGCCGCCGAGCTGGAGGTCTCGGTGGTCACGATCCGGCGGGACGTCGAGGAGCTGACCCGGGTCGGGCGGCTGCGGCGCGGGCACGGGGTGGCCCGGCCGGTGCGGGAGACACAGCCGCCCGCCTCGGTCCCGGCGCCACGGGGCGAGGAGCCCGGCAGCGACGGCGGGGCGGTCGCCCTGGTCGTCCCCGAGCGGCATTCGTACCTGTACGAGACCCTGCACGGCGCCCGGACCGTCCTGGAGGAGTCCGGGATGCGGATCGCCCTGCACATCGCCCCCCAGTCGGCCGGTGCCGAACGTCCGCTGGTGGAGCGGGCGCTGGCGGACGGAGCGCGCGGGCTGCTGATCGCGCCGCGCTGGCGCAACGCGCGCTCGGAGGAGCTGGACTACGGCTGGCTCGCGGACGTGGGGGTGCCGACCGTACTGATGGAGCGGCGACCCCGGCCCGGCAGCGCGCTCCATGCCCTGGACTCCGTCTGTTCCGATCACTGGTACGGGACGTATCTCGCCGTGGAGCATCTGGTGTCGCTGGGGCATCGCCGTATCGTGCTGGCCGCCCGCGACGACAGCCCTACGGCGCGCAGCATCCGTGCGGCGTTCGCCGAGATCGCCGCGGCCCGTCCTGAGGTGGAGGACTGGTCGGTGGTGCTGAGTTCCCCGGATGCGGTGCCCGGCCCCGGCCCGGACTCACCTGCCGCGGAGGTTTCCGTGGCTGCCGCACCGCCCGGCCCCGCGGCCGACGACCGCACCGCTCTCGACCTGGCCGCGCTGCTGCGGGAGCGGAGCGCCACGGCGGCCGTGCTGCACGGCGATGTGGACGCGCTGATGCTGGTGCAGCGGCTGGCCGAGAGCGGTGTCGAGGTGCCGCGGGACTGCTCGGTGGTGGCGTACGACGATGTGGTCGCGGCACTCGGCAGCACCCCCCTTACAGCGGTGGCGCCCCCGAAGGCGGAGATCGGGCGGGCCGCCGCCGAGCTGCTGCTCCACCGGCTGTCCGGGGCCGTCGGCGCGGGCACTCCGGTGCGCCGGACCGAGCTGCTGCCCACGCTCAAGGTACGGGGATCGGCACAGGCGCCAACCCCTCCCACCGAGTGAGCGTTTGACCGCTTTGATTTTCTTCTGATCGATCTATTGACCACTACCGATCAGCCGATCAGGATTCCCCGTGACCCGAATCAGGAGCCGCGGGAGGCGCACATGCCCGGTCGACAGAGTCGTCGATCCGTGCTCGCCACGATCGCCGCCCTGCCTCTGACAGGCGCGCTCAGCGCCTGCAGCGGCAGCGGCGGACCATCAGGGGCGGGAAGCACGAGCAACACAGCCGGAAAGAACGCGAAGCGCTCCACGCACATCACCTTCTGGTCCGCTCTGCGCGGCAGCCAGGAGGTCGTGGACGCGTTCAATCGCACGCACGACACCGTCCAGGTCGACTTCCAGCAGATCCCCACCGGCGGTCAGGGCGGCTACGCGAAGCTCAGCAACGCCGCACGGGCGGGCAACGCACCGGATGTCGCGACGATCGAGTACCCCCAGGTGCCCGGCTTCGCCATCGACGGAGTCGCCCGTGAGATCACCGACATGGTCAGCGACGGTCTGCGCGCCAAGCTGCTGCCGCAGGCCCTCGGCCTGACCACCTTCGAGAAGCGCGTCTTCAGCGTTCCGCTGGATGTAGAGCCGATGGTGCTGCACTACCGCACCGACCTCTTCGAGCAGTACGGGCTCGAAGTCCCGCGCACCTGGGACGAGTTCGAGGACCTGGCCCGCACCGTGCGCCGCAAGGCCCCCGGCCGCAGGCTGGCCACCTTCGCCACGGACGGCGCCCCGCAGTTCGCCGCGTACGCCTGGCAGGCCGGCGCCCAGTGGTTCGACACCCGGGCGGGCGCCTGGAACGTGTCGCTCGCCGACGAACCCAGCCGCCGCGTCGCCGCGTACTGGCAGCGGCTCATCGACCAGGACCTGGTCTTCATGAACGCGGTCGACAGCCGCCAGTACGACGCCCAGGTCAGCAACGGTCTGGTCCTCACCCGGCTCAGCGGCGCATGGGACGCCGGGGCGCAGATGAACGCCAGGCCCGGGCAGAAGGGCAAGTGGGCCATCGCGCCCCTGCCCCAGTGGAACGCGTCCGACTCCGCGCTCGGCACCCACGGCGGGTCCACCTTCGCGGTCACCGCCCAGAGCAGCCACCCGGAGGCCGCGATGGAGTTCATCGAGTGGCAGGTGTCGCACCCCGACGCGCTGCGCGCCAGGCTCTCCAGCGGCACCAGCAGCCAGTATCCGGCCGCCCCGGATCTCGTCGCCGTGGGCCGCGAGGCCTTCGACCGCAGCTACTACAGCGGCCAGGACATCTACACGCTCTTCGAGCAGGAGGCGCACAGGATCAGGGACGGCTGGACCTGGGGACCGCGGATGTCCGCCTCCCAGAAGGTGATGCAGGACGGCTTCGCCCGGGTGGGCGGCGGCCAGGGCTCGCTGATCGATGTCGTGCGCGCGACGCAGCGGGGCACCATGCCGGACCTCAAGGCGCTGGGGCTCGCCACCACCGAGCACAGCAGCTGACCCGAGCCCCCGCCGCCTTCGCATCCGAGCCCCCGTCCCCCTTCCCAGCAGCAGAGAGGCAGGTGACACCCATGACCAGCCCCCTCACCACGCCCGCTTCCACTCCCCTGACCCCCACCGCGCACCCGACGCGCACCCCGTCGGCCGCCGCGCCGGCGCGCGCCACGCGCAGGTCTGCCAGGCGCCGTGAACTCGGCGCGTGCGGCGCCCTGATGACCCCGTTCTTCCTTCTCCTGGTGACGGTCTTCCTGATCCCCGTCGGGACGGCCGTATGGCTCAGCTTCTTCGGCGACGACCAGCCGGGGCTCGGCTTCGGCCCCGAGCGCACGGTCTTCGTCGGACTGCGCAGCTACACCGCCGTGCTGAGCGACCCGACGTTCCTCGGCGGGCTCGGCACCGTCGTCCTGTACTGCCTGATCTACATCCCGCTGATGGTGATCGGCGCACTCGCACTCGCGCTCCTGCTGGACTCCGGCGTGGTACGGCTGCGGTCCTGGGCCCAGCTCGGACTGTTCCTGCCGCATGCGGTGCCCGGCATCATCGCCGCCGTCATCTGGCTGTACCTGTACACGCCGGGACTGAGCCCGGTGATCGACCTGTTCGCCGAGGCCGACATCACCATCGACTTCCTCGGTGTGCACACCGTCGTGCCGTCGATCGTGAACATCGCCCTGTGGAGCAACCTCGGCTACAACATGGTCGTCTTCTACGCCGCCCTGCAGGCCGTGCCGTGCGAGGTCATCGAGGCATCGGTGGTCGACGGCGCCGGACCGGTCCGTACGGCACTCCAGGTCAAGACCCCTCTGGTGCGTTCGTCGATCGTGATGGTCGCCATGTTCACCCTGATCTTCGCCCTGCAGCTGTTCACCGAGCCGATGCTGCTCAGCCAGGCCACGCCGGTGATCAACTCGCGGTTCTCGCCCAGCATGTACATCTACGACGCCGCGTTCACCCGTAACAACTACGGCCTCGCCGCGGCCGCCTCGGTGGTCCTGCTCATCTGCACGATCGCCCTCTCCTACGGCGTCACCCGCTGGACCAACCGCTCCAACGCCCCCGAGGAGGACGCCCGATGAGCACCACCACCAGCGCCGCCGCCCTGCGGCCCCGGCTCCTCGGCCGCTCCGTCGTCAATCTCGTCGTCGGCATCTCGGTGCTGTACACACTGCTGCCCGTGCTGTGGCTGGTGCTCGCCGCGTCCAAGGACCGCGATGCCCTGTTCGGCAGCGATGTGCTGTCGCTGGACCACTTCTCCTTCGCGCAGAACCTCAAGGACCTGTTCGCGATGGACGGCGGACTGTACGGGCGGTGGTACGGCAACAGCCTGCTGTACGCGGTCCTCGGCGCCGCACTCGGCGCGCTGGTGAGCATCGCCTGCGGGTACGCCTTCGACAAGTACCGTTTCGCGCACAAGGAAAAGCTGTTCGCCCTGGTGCTGGCGGCGGTGATGGTGCCGCAGACCGTGCTCGCGCTGCCGCTGTATCTGATGGCGTCAGGCACCGGTCTGGTCAACACCTTCTGGTCCGTCTTCATCCCCGTGCTCTTCAATCCGTTCGGTGTCTATCTCGGCCGGATATTCAGCCAGGGATACGTTCCGGACGAGGTGCTGGAGGCGGCGCGGGTGGACGGTGCCGGCGAGCTGACCACGTACTTCCGGGTGGCCCTGCGCATGCTGGGGCCGGGCCTGGTCACCGTCTTCCTCTTCCAGCTCACCGCGATCTGGAACAACTTCTTCCTGCCCATGGTGATGCTCTCCGACCAGCACCTGTATCCGGTCAGTCTCGGGCTCTACACCTGGAACAGTTCCGCCACCGTGTCCCCCGAGTACTACCCCGCCGTGATCATGGGGTCGCTGCTCGCGGTCCTGCCGCTGATCCTCGCCTTCGCCCTGCTCCAGCGGTTCTGGAAGTCGGGACTCACCGCGGGCGCCGTCAAGTAGCCCTACCCCCGTACCAGGAGAAAGATGCCCAGCACCGCCCCCACCGCCCATGTCATCCGAAACCGGCCACGCGCCGCCGTCGCCATGAAACCGGACGCCGCGGCCGCCCTCCTCGACGCCCGGTCCCTGGCCGCGCTCGCCGAGGTCTGCGACGTCGCTCCCCTGCCCGTCCTCGACGACTTCACCACCGACCGGGCCCGCGCCGTGCTGGCGGACGCCGAGATCCTGGTCACCGGCTGGGGTTGTCCACCGCTCGACGGGGCGGCCCTGGACTCGGCGCCGCGGCTGCGCGCCGTCGTCCACACCGCGGGCTCCATCCGCGGGCACATCACCGAGGCCTGCTGGGAGCGCGGCATCGAGGTGTCGTCCGCGGCCGCCGCCAACGCGCTGCCGGTGGCGGAGTACACCGTCGCGATGATCCTGCTCTCCGGCAAGCGGGTCCTGGAACGGGCCCGCGACTACCGGACAGAACGCCGCCGCGACAACTGGCTCGCCACCCCCGCCCAGGTCGGGAACTACGGCCGCACCGTCGGCATTCTGTCCGCCTCGCTGATCGGCCGGCGCGTCATCGAACTGCTGCGGCCCTACGACCTGCCGGTGCTGCTCCACGATCCGTACGTCTCGGCCTCGGAGGCCGCCGCGCTCGGCGTACGGCCCGTCGGCCTCGGCGAACTGTTCGCACACAGCGATGTGGTGAGCGTCCACACCCCGCTGCTGCCGGCCACCCGCGGGCTCGTCAGCCGTGAACTGCTCATGGCCATGCGCCCGGACGGTGTGCTCATCAACACCTCGCGGGGCGCCGTCGTCGACCAGGACGCGCTCGTGGACGTACTCCGCCGGGACCGGATCCGGGCGGTCCTGGACGTCACGGAGCCCGACACCCTGCCCCCCGCGCACCCCCTCTGGGAGTGCGACAACGTCACCCTCACCCCCCATCTCGCGGGCTCGCAGGGCAATGAGTGGCGGCGGCTGGTCGATCTGGCGGTCGGCGAGGCAGACCGCTGGGCCGCGGGCGACGGATTCGCCCATCCCGTACGACGCGAAAGGCTGGCATTCCTCGCATGACCGCACCCCATCTGCACTCATCCCTCGAACTCCCCGCCGAAGACCGGGCGTTGAGCCCGCACACCGGCTGCACCCGGGCGCACTGGGAGGCCGCGGCGGACGGCATGCTCAAGGCCGCCCGGCAGTGGGCCACTCCGGGCGGCGCACTGCTCGATCTGCCGGGCCGGCCGTCCGCGTCCGGGGTGCGCTCCGACGGTCTGGAGGGGTACGCGCGCACGTTCCTGGCCGCCGCCTTCCGGGTGGCGGGCGCGGACGGCAAGGACCCGCACGGCTGGCTCGACCGGTACGCCGACGGGCTCGCGGCCGGTACCCGTACCCCCGGCCGGGACGATGCCGAGTCCTGGCCGCTGATCCGCGACCACACCGTCTTCGGCCAGCCCATGGTCGAGTCCGCGTCCGTCGCCATCGGTCTGCGGCTGACCCGGCCGTGGCTGTGGGACCGGCTGGACGCCGGGGTGCAGGACCGTGCCGAGGAGTGGCTGCGCGGCGCGCTGCGGCACACCCCCGCCCCCAACAACTGGTACCTGTTCCCCTACTCCGTGGCCGCGTTCCTCGAATCCGTGGGCCGGGGCGACGCGGAGACCGCCCGTGCGAAGGAGCGCGCCCTCGACCTGTTGGAGGGCTGGTACCGCGGACAGGGCTGGTACTCGGACGGCGACGGCCGCGCCTTCGACCACTACAACGGCTGGGCACTGCACCTCTACCCCGTGCTGGACGCGCATCTGTCGGGCGACGCCGGGCTGTCCGCGCACTACGGCGCCCGGCTGCGCGAACATCTGGAGGGCTTCTCGCTGCTCTTCGGCGGCGACGGCGCGCCGATCCACTTCGGCCGCTCGCTGACCTACCGTTTCGCGGCCGCGTCGTCGGTCGCGCTCGGCGCCGTCACCGGGCACACCCCGCTCACACCGGGCGCCTCGCGCCGGGTGATCAGCGGATCGCTGCGCTACTTCCTGGACCGCGGTGCGACCGGTACGGACGGGCTGCTGAGCCTGGGCTGGCACGGCCCGCACGAGGCCACGCTGCAGAACTACTCGGCGCCCGCATCGCCGTACTGGGCGTCCAAAGCCTTCGTCTCGCTGCTCGCCCCCGACAGCCATCCACTGTGGACGGCGACCGAGGAGCCCGCGCCGAGCGAGGGGCCCGACCGGGTGCTCGCACTGCCCGCGCCGGGACTGCTCGTCCACTCCACCCGGGCGGACGGGATCGTACGGCTGCACAACCACGGCAGCGACCATGTCCGCCCGCACGAGGGCGAGTCGGGTGTGCAGGACGATCCGCTGTACAGCCGTCAGTCGTACTCCACGGTGACCGGCCCCACGTCGAGGGCGAACGCGGCGGACAACCATCTGGCCGTGGTCGTCGCCGGTGCGCGCAGCGGCCGCCGTGCCATTCGCCCGCTGGGTGCCGGCGGGGGCGACGGCTGGGGCTGGGCGGCCTCCTGGCACCGCCCGGTGTTCACGTCCGGTGCGCCGATGGTTCCGGGGATGCGGGTGGAGAGCGTGACCGTGGTCCGGGGCCGGTACGAGCTGCGGGTGCACCGGGTGCTCGGCGCACCGGCCGGGGCACGGGTCGAGCAGACGGGCTGGGCGACCGGCCGCGACGACACGGTGGTCTCCGCGCTGCACGGTCTGCACGGCTGGGAGTCGCGGGACGAGGTACGGGCTCCGCAGGGCACGGCGTACACCCCTTGGGCGGTGGTGCCCCGGCTGTCCGCGGCCGCTGAGGGCGCGGTGGTGCTGGTGGCGCTCGCCTCGCTGACCGCGGAGCCCGGCGCGGCGCCGCTCGACGCGACGGTGAGCAGGGTGACGGTGGATGGGGACGCGGTGGAGGTCCGCTGGGCGGAGGATGCGACGACGACGCGGATCGGTTTCGGGCCGCTGACCGTCGAGCACGGCTGAGCGCCGGGGTGTGCGGCCGGGGGGCCGCACACCCCGTCCGTTCCCCTACACGTCCGTCCGGATCACCACCACCAGCGTGCGCGGACCGTGCACGCCCTCCACCCGTTCCAGCTCGATGTCGGAGGTGGCCGAGGGACCGCTGATCAGGGTCGTCGGCCGCTGGGGCACCAGCCGGGCCACCGCCTCCGGAACCCCGGCCTCGACCGTCGACAGATCGACGACACACACATGCAGATCGGGGACGAGGGACAGCGCCCGCCTCCCCTGGTCGGGCGAGCCGTCCAGGAAGATCGTGCCCGTCTCGGCGCAGCTGACGGCCGAGGCGGTGACGACCCCGTCCAGGGCATCGAGCCGGGGAGCCGGGATGGCGGCGGAGTCCGGCTGGATCTCGCCGTCGTACGCGGTGAGCCAGGCCGTATCGAGTCCGGCCGGCACACCGATTCGCTGTGCCCCGTGCTCCCGCAGGACCTCGGCAACGGTCTGTGCCGTGCGGTCGGCGGTGCAGGTGTGCACACGGGCCTTGTAGTCGATGAGCCGGTCGGTGAAGAGAGCGAGGCGCTCGTCGTCGGGGAGGGTGCGGCCGGTGCGGTAGTCACGCGGAACGGCCGTGTCGGGGGTGGGTGCGAGGGCCAGGGCGTCCCTGACCCTGCCCAGCACGGTTTCGCGAGCGGTCGTCACTTCTCCTCCTCCTTCTGCTGATTCTTGTCGTACTCCTCCGCGGCGGCCCGCATCGTCGCGGCGCCCTCGGCCGATGCCAGCCAGGAGCGGAAGGTCTGCTTCGGCGGGGCGGCGGTGTCGCGGCTGTCGCTCCAGCCGTTGAAGGGCGGCGGCAGATGCGAGATCTTCCCGTCCCGTCCGGCGATGACGCGGCCGAGCGCCGCCCCCTTCTGCGCGGCTGTGAACAGCTTCGGCCGCTTCATGACGCCGGCCGCGGCCTTCATGGCCAGCTTCTCCGCCGTCGTACCGGACTGTTCGGTGTGCTGGTGGCGCAGCTCGACCAGCAGCGACGGAATGTCGATCTTGACCGGGCAGGCGTCGAAGCAGGCGCCGCAGAGACTGGAGGCGTACGGCAGCGAGCTGTTGGGGTCGTCCTTGGCCGCGTGCATCCCGGCGAGCTGCGGGGTGAGGACGGCGCCGATCGGTCCGGGGTACGTCGATCCGTAGGCATGGCCGCCCGCCCGCTCGTACACCGGGCAGACGTTGAGACAGGCCGAGCAGCGGATGCAGTTGAGGGCCTCGCGGCCGATCCGGTCGGCGAGCGCGGCGGTGCGTCCGTTGTCGAGCAGGATCAGATGGAAGTCCTGCGGTCCGTCGCCGGGCGTCACCCCGGTCCACATCGAGGTGTACGGGTTCATCCGCTCGCCGGTCGAGGAGCGCGGCAGCAACTGCAGGAACACTTCAAGGTCCTGATAGCGCGGCAGCACCTTCTCGATGCCCATGAGGGTGATCAGCGTGTCGGGCATCGTGAGGCACATGCGGCCGTTGCCCTCGGACTCGACGACGGCGAGAGTGCCGGTCTCGGCGATCCCGAAGTTGGCGCCGGAGACCGCCACCTTGGTCGTCATGAACTTCTCGCGCAGATAGGCGCGGGCCGCGGCGGCCAGATGCGCGGGTACGTTGTCCAGGCCCGGGTCGACGCCCGGGATCTCCTTGAGGAAGATCTGCCGGATCTCGTCGCGGTTGCGGTGGATCGCGGGCACCAGGATGTGCGACGGCTTGTCGTGCGCGAGCTGGACGATCAGTTCGGCGAGGTCCGTCTCGTACGGGGTGATGCCGACCGATTCGAGGTGCTCGTTGAGGCCGGTCTCCTGGGTGGCCATGGACTTGACCTTGATGACGTCGCTGCTGCCTGTCGCCTTGACCAGCCGGGCGACGATCTCGTTGGCCTCGACTCCGTCACGCGCCCAGTGAACGGTGCCGCCGCGCTCGGTGACGTTGCGCTCCAGCTGTTCCAGGAGTTCGGGGAGCCGGTTCATGGTGTCGGTCTTGATGGCCGAGCCGGCGTCGCGCAGTTCCTCCCAGTCGGGCAGTTCACCGGTGACGTTCAGGCGTTTGGCGCGGATCGTGTGGGTGGCCCTGCCGAGGTTGCGGCGCAATTGCTCGTTGCGCAGTTCGTCGTGGGCGGCCGCGGGGAACTTCCGGTCGCCGCGCAGATTGCCCGTTCCGTACGGGGAACGGGGCGGGGTCGCGGGCATGCCGAGGAAGGTGCTGCTCATCGGACGGCCTCCGTCGGGACGTACGGCGAGGTGCGGGTGGAGGAGAGGATCTGCGCGAGGTGCAGGGTGCGGGTGCCCGAGGAGATACGGGAGAGTCCGCCGCCGATGTGCATCAGGCAGGACGAGTCGCCCGCGGTGCAGACATCGGCTCCGGTGGTGGCGATGTTGCGCATCTTGTCCTGGAGCATCGCCGTCGACGTCTCGGCGTTCTTGACGGCGAAGGTGCCGCCGAATCCGCAGCACGAGTCGGCCTCGGGAAGCTCGACGAGATCGATGGAGTCGACGGCACGGAGCAGCCTCAGGGGCTTCTCGCCGACCCTGAGCATGCGCAGGGAGTGGCAGGTGGGGTGGTATGTCACCCGGTGCGGGAAGTACGCGCCGACGTCGCTGACGTCCAGGACGTCGACGAGGAACTCCGACAGCTCGTACGTCTTGGCCTTGACCGTGGCGACGCCCGCGCGCAGCGCCGCGTCCCCGTACCGCTCGGCCACGATCTCGTGCTGGTGGCGCACCGAGCCCGCGCACGATCCGGACGGCATGACGACGGCGTCGATCGACGCGTCACCGAACTGCTCGGCGAAATTGCGCACCAGGGGCACGGGTTCGCGCTGATAGCCGGTGTTGACGTGCATCTGCCCGCAGCAGGTCTGCCCCGGCGGGAACACCACGTCATGCCCCAGGCGGGCGAGCAGGACCGCGGTCGACTTCACCGCCTCGGGGAAGAGCGTGTCTCCCAGACAGGTGGCGAAGAGTCCGATGCGCATGGGTCTCTCCGATCGTTTCTCCATTTTTATGGTCAGACCATACTAGCCTCGGTCCGAAACATGAAGGCTGCCGCGCTTCCCGAGTGGCGCGGGCGAAATGCCATGCCCCTGACAATCGCCGAGCAAGCGTCACCGCGACAGCACCCACCGCCCTTACGACCGGTCGGAGCCCTCGTCGACCAGCGTGCCGTGGAGGCTGCGGATGTGCTGCTCGACCAGATCGGCGGCCTTCGCGCCCTTGCCCGCGCGTACCAGTCGCAGCAGTTCGGTGTGTTCCGCGTTGAGCGCGGCGGCCGTGCCCGGCCAGTCCTCGGCGCCTTCCAGGGCCCGCAGGATCAGCGGGCGCACCGACTCGCGCACGGCGGAGGTGAGCGTGGAGGTCAGTTCATTGCCGGAGCTGCGGGCCATGTGCACATGAAACCGGGTGTCCAGGTCATTGAACTCGGACGCCTCGACATCAGGCTCCCCCATCCGTACGAGAAGGGTCTCCGCCTCGTCGAGATCCTCCGCCGATGCGTGCCGCGCGGCCGCCTCGAAGCTGGACCGCTCCAGCACGACGCGCGCTTCGAGGACGTCGTGGAGGCTGTAGCTGCCGAGGGCGAAGTGCAGTCGCAGCAACCGGCCGAGGGCATCGTCCGGATTGCGTACGATCCGCGCCCCGGAATCCGGGCCCCGGCCCGGCTGGGCGACCAGCACACCGATGGTCTCCAGCACCCTGAGGGCCTCACGCAGCGCGGACCGGCTGACCCCGAGAACCGGCGCCAGCTCGCGCTCCGGCGGCAGCCGGTCACCGGCCCTGAGCTCACCTGCGAACACCCGCTGCTCGATGCTCTGGAGCACGAGTTCATGCGTACGGGACTGCCGTACGGGTTGCCACTCGACAGGCATCCGTCACCCCCTGCCTCGGCCGGAATCGTCCGGTTGCCGTCGCGTCTGCTGCCCGATCTCCAACTATGTCACACATCACGTATGGTCGGACCAAAGGCCGGGCGGGGCGTCCTGGCTCAGTACGTCACGACGATGCGGCGGCTCACTCCGTCCACCTCGATGTGTCCGCCGAACGGGATGATCTGCTGCGGGTCGGTGCGGCCGAGGTCGACATCGAAGACGGCCAAGGCCTCGGGGGCGTACTCACTCAACGCCCTCAGGACCGCCTTGCGTTGCTCCTGGCGATACCGTTCCCCCTCATCGGCGCAGAGCGGCCGGTCGAAGGACCAGTTCCTGGCCCGCCCCATGAGGAGGGCGGGGAACCGGCGCAGCAGCCCCCGCTCCCCCATGTTCCGCAGAATCCGGTAGACCTCGTCGGCGGACGGCATCTCCTCGGATGTTTCCAGGGAGAGCACCCGGCCCGTGTAGGCGGCGACCGGCTGGATCTCACGGGCGGCCATCAGCAGCCAGGACAGGTTCTCCAGGTTTCCGCCCCAGCTCGCACCCTTCACGCTCCGGCCGTCGGCGTTGTGCCAGATCCAGCCGCCACAGGGCCGCATCTCGGGTTCGGCGTCGAAGGTACGGGGCTCCTCCCACCGGCCACCGGCGCCGTGGGTCTCCTTGGACGGGGTGAGCTCGAAGGCGCCGCGGGTGAAGAGCGCCGCCCGCAGGGAGTCTCCGGTGAGAGGGTGCATCGCGCCTGGGCGCCCCATCTCGACCATGACCGTTCCGCCGTGGTAGCCGACGATGCCCAGGCTGTCGAGGAACACCAGCAGGTTGGTGCAGTCGCTGTACCCGAAGAAGGGCTTGGGGTTGGCGCGCAGGAGGTGGCGGTCCAGGTGCGGCAGCACGGTGATCTGGTCGTCGCCGCCGATGCTGGAGATCACGGCCTTGATGTCGGGGTCGGCGAAGGCGGCGTGGATGTCGGTGGCCCGCTCCTGCGGGGTGGAACCCATCTTCCGAGTCGTCGGGTACTCCACCGGATCGAGCCCGAACTCCTCGCGCAGTCTGCGCAGTCCCAGCTCATGGGGCAGGGGCAGGATGCCGGGGAGGCCCAAGGAGGGGGACAGCACGGCAACCCGATCGCCGGGCCGGGGCTTGGCGGGGTACAGAGGCGTCGGCATCCGATGAGGGTAGTTGGCACTGAATGCGGGGTCCGGTGAATTTCCGCGGGGGGCTTCTACGGCCGTGCCCTGACCTGTGCGTTGGGGCTGGTCACTCGGTATCGCGGTGACGCCGGGCGTCTCACCGCTCAGTCGCCGAAGGACCCGTGCCGGCCCGCGCCTCCTCCGAAACGGTCGGCGCCGGCCTGAGTCTCGCCCGCCGACAGCGGCACCAGGCCGTGCCGGTACTCCGCGGCCAGCGCGTCCGGCTCGCTCAGGCCGTGCTGATCGCGCGCCGAGAGCCGGTCGTGGCGCAGGCACAGTTGGGGGAACGCGGCGATCTCCCGGGCGAGTTGCTCCGCCGCGCGGCGGGCCTCGCCCGGCGGGACGATGCGGTTGGCGAGACCCATGGTGTACGCCTCCGAGGCCAGGACGGGGCGTCCGGTGAGGATCATGTCCATGGCCCGGCTCTCCCCGATCAGGCGCGGCAGCCGTACGGTTCCGCCGTCCACCAGCGGCACGCCCCAGCGGCGGCAGAACACCCCGAACACCGCGTCGTCCTCGGCCACCCGCAGATCACACCAGAGGGCCAGCTCAAGGCCCCCGGCCACCGCATGCCCGGCGATCGCCGCGATGACAGGCTTGCTCAGGCGCATACGGGTCGGACCCATCGGCCCGTCGCCCTCGGCCAGGACCTTGTTGCCGCGTTCCGTGCCGATGCCCTTCAGGTCGGCACCTGCGCAGAACGTACCGCCCTCGCCCCACAGCACGGCGACGGCCGCATCCGGATCGGCCTCGAACTCACGGAAGGCATCGGCCAGTTGCTCCGCCGTCGGGCCGTCCACGGCGTTACGGACCTCGGGCCGGCTGAGGACCACCGTGAACACGGGGCCGTCGCGCTCGATCCGTACCGCGGGGTTCTCACTCATCGTTCGCCCTCCCACAGGGGGTCGCGCAGGGCCCGGCGGAGGATCTTGCCGACCGGGGAGTACGGGATCGTGTCCACGAAGTGCACGGTCTTCGGGACCTTGTACCCGGCCAGCCGGGCACGCACGTGGTCGCGCAGAGCGGCTTCGGATGCCTGCGCCCCCGTTCGCAGGGTGACGAAGGCGGTGACGGCCTCGACCCACGTGGGGTCGGGGGCGCCGACGACGGCGCACTGGGCAACGGCGGGGTGGCTCGCGAGCGCGTCCTCGACCTCACGCGGGTAGACGTTGTAGCCACCCGTGATGATCATGTCGCTGCTGCGGTCGACGAGGTGGAGGTAGCCGCGGTCGTCGAAGCGTGCGAGGTCGCGGGTGCGGACCCAGCCGTCGGGGCCGAGGCTCCGCGCGGTCAGCTCGGGCTCGTTGTAGTAACCGGCCATGGTGAACGGGGCCTTGACGCGCACCTCGCCGATCTCGCCGGGCGCGACCGGGGCGCCGCCCTCGTCGGTGAGGACGAGCCGCGCGTCGACCGCAGGATGCCCGGCGGCGCCCAGCAGCGCGCCGCCCTCGGCGTGGTCGTCCTTGTCCAGCACGGTGAGGCACAGCGGCGCCTCGGTCTGGCCGAAGTACTGGACGAACCTGGGACCCCAGGCGTCCAGTGCCCGCTCGATGAGCGGGCGCGGCATCGGGCTCGCCCCGTAGACGACGGTGGAGAGCCGGCCCAGGTCCGCGCGCTCGGCCCGTCCGTCGGCGAAGAGCATGCCGAGCATGGTGGGGACGAGGTTGAGGGCGGTCACCCCGTACCGGGAAACGGCGTCGAGATACTCGTCCGGGTCGAAGCCGCCGAGGACGACCGCCGCACCACCCCGCACCCAGTACGGCAGGACGAAGGTGCCGCTGGCGTGGATGAGTGAGGCGGCATGCAGCATCACGTCGTCCCGGCCCGGCGAGACGAGATTGGACAGGATGTTCGCGGTGATCGCGGCGTAGCTCGCCTGGGTGTGCTGGGCCGCCTTGAGTGTGCCGGTGGTGCCGGAGGTGTAGAGGATCAGGATGACGTCGTCCGGCGCGGCGGGCAGCATCGGGTCGGCGGCGCTCGCCGTGCGCATCGCGGCCATCAGGTCGAGGTGGTCGGCATGCGGGGACTCGCCGAGACAGGCGAGCCTCAACCCGTCCATGGACTCGCCCAGTTCGACCGCCCGCCCGGCAAGCTCGGGTCCGTACACCAGCAGGGTGACGCCGGTGTCCCGGAGCATACGGGTGTGCTCGGCGGCGGAGAGCCTGCCATTGAGGGGGACGCGGACGACGCCCGCCTTGAGGCAGGCGAAGTCGACCGAGACGGACCACAGCCCGTTGCCCAGGAGCAGCCCGACACGGTCTCCCCGTGAGACACCGAGTCCGGCCAGGACATGGGCGAGGCGGTTGGCGGCCTCGTCCACCTCCGCGTAGGTGAGGGAACGGTCTTCGACATGCACGGCGATGCGTCCTGCGAAACGCGCGGCACCGCGGCGAACCAGGTCTACAGCAAGCATGTGCCGGACCCTAGACCCGCACATTACAGTCCGTCCAGACTGTTTGTTGGTTCACTTTCCCTGTCGTAGGCTCGCGCCATGTGCCCCGCCGCGACGCCCACCCGACGCACCCAGCAGCAGCGCAGGGAGGAGACCCGGCAGCGGCTGCTCGACGCCACGATCGACTGCCTGGTGGAGCACGGTTTCGCGGGTACGACCACGCAGCGCGTGCAGGAACGGGCCGGGGTGTCCCGGGGCGCGCTGCTGCACCACTTCGCGTCCAAGGCCGATCTGCTGGCGGCGGCGACCCACCATGTCGCCGAGCTGCGCCTGGCGCACATCCGCGCCGAGACGGACCGGGACGCCCCGGACCCGGAGCGCGGGCTCGCGCTGCTGCGGACCGCGATGTCGGGGCCGTACTTCCTCGCGGGCCTGGAGCTGTGGCTGGCGGCCCGCACCGATCCCGGCCTCAAGGCCGCCCTGCTGCCCGCGGAGCGTGAGGTGGGCGCGGCTCAGCGCGCCGTGATCTCCGGCATCCTCGGGCCGGACGTCGCCGCGCGCGAGGATTTCGCCATGCTCTGCGAATCGCTGCTGGTCCTGCACCGGGGGCTGGCACTGACCAGTGTGCTGCGCGAGGATCCGGCGTTCGAGGACGAGATGCTGCGGCTGTGGGCGGAGCGCTTCCTGATCTGATGCACGCGGCGCATTCACATGATCCTCTGGACTCATCTGATTCTCACGCAACCGTTCTACGGTGGGCCGCGTGACCCAGACGACCCCGCCCGGCTGGCATCCAGACCCCGGGCATACAGGAACCGGCCCCGCTCACGAACGCTGGTGGGACGGCAACCGGTGGACCGATCATCTCCGCGTGCCGCCCGCCGCGATCCGGCGCCGCCGGATGCGCATCGGCATCACCGCGGGCGTGGTCGTTCTCGCCGCCATCGGAAGCGGCCTCCTTCTGCTGTCGGACAACTCCGGCGACACGAAGAAGGACGCGGCCACGGCTCCGTCCACCGCGCCTTCCGACGGACCCGGCCGCATGCCGGGCGCGCCCCGAGGCGGGGGCGGCGGCGAGAGCCGGGCACCCGAGCAACAGATGCCGCAGAGCGAGGACGGCTTCGCCACGGATCTGGCCAGCGGTATCAGTCTCCCGGTGCCCGACGGCTGGACGGGCGAGTCGGCGATCGCGGGCGCGGGAGTGACCACGGGTGAGTACGCCTGTCCCGGCGACACGTCCCAGAAGTGCGTGCGTGGCGGGGTGTTCTCCATGCCGGCGAAGGCGCTGAAGCTGAACACCACGACGGCGAAGGCCACGGCGACGAAGGACATCTCCGCCAACGCCTCGGAGTCGTACGGCGAGAAGATCTACGGCGGCATCACCTCGCATCAGGAGCTGAAGTCGGAGCCGGTCACCGTCGCCGGCGAGAAGGGCTATCTGGTGCGCTGGAAAGTGGTGACGAAGAGCGGCGACGACGGATACGTCCAGTCGCTGGCGTTCCCGTCCCCCCGTTCCAAGGACACGCTGATCGTCGTGCGTTCCGGCTTCGACATCAGTGCCAAGGCGCCTGAGCTCTCCGTCATGGACGACATCACCCGGGGCATCAAGGCCGCTTCGGGTACGGGTTCGGGCCCCGGCACCACCGCGTAGCCGCGCGGCGGACGAACACGGCGGCGGGGCGGGCGTCGCGGACCGGTATGAGTACGAAGGGACGACCGGACTGAGTACGTCGTCCGATTCACCGGCGGGCCGTGGCTGGTCGAATGACCACCATGGCTCCTGACGCACCGCCCCGCCCCCGCATGCAGCACGTCACCACCGCCGGTACGGCCCTGGCCGTGACGCTGGCCCCGCTGGTGATCGGCGTGCTGCTGGCCAAGAGCATGGCGGCGGACCCGATGACGCCGGTGAACGCGATGGTCACCAGGTGCGGGCAGCCCGTCTCCCTCTCGCCCGGGCAGTTGCGCCGGTGCGGCGGTAACGCGCTGCGCAGGTGGAAGGGCCCGCTGAACGCCTGCCGTCGCAGGGGCGCTCTGGTGCGGTATGTCAGGTCCGCCGGCAGTGCAGGAACAACTGGGGCTCGGCCACCGCTGCTTCGTAAGCAGGGGTGAACACGTCGTCCTGTTGCCACAGGACCGTGAATCCGGCCCCGGCGACCAGCTCGGTGAAGGCGTCGGCGCCGAAGCTGGTCGCCCGCACCTTCTGTCCCATGAAGTCGACGCCTACGTCCTCGACATCCAGCGGCACCGTGGCGACGACCAGGTGACCTCCGGGAACCAGCAGGCGTCCCAGCTTGCGCAGGAGCCGTGACTGGTCGTCGCGGGACATCTGCAGCAACGAGAAGTACACACAGGCCGCGTCGAAACTCCCTTCTTCCAGCGGGAGTTCACGAATGTCGGCGCACTGGAAGGACGCACCGGGCACCTGCCGGGCCGCCAGGTCGACCATGACGGGCGAGACATCGACGCCCAGTACGTCGTGACCGGCGTCGGCCAGGATCCGCGCGGTCGGCCGTCCCGTTCCAGAGCCCACGTCCAGGATCCGGCTGTACGGCGCAATGTGCTCCAGCAGCCGGCGCAGCGAGGCGTGATGGGTGGGTGATTCGGCGAACGCCCGCTCGTACGCGGCGCCCAGAGCGTCGAACACCCTCGCGGCCGGGAGGCCTCGGTCCTGATCCATCGGTGTGGGTCCCTCCGTTGCCGCGGCGGCTCCCGGGGATCGTTTCATCATCCGCGGCGGCCTTCAACGCCCGTCAGCGGACGGTCGCGCCGGACCGGGTCGGCGGCGAGAGCGACAGCGCTCTCGGGCGGAAAACACGGTGACCTGTCCGCACCGGGTTCACTACACTCGCCACCATTGGCGCACCGCAACAACATTGCGACGCGCACCGTGACGAGTGAGGGGAGACCGGCCGTGCGCTACCGCACCGCTGTTGTTGTCCCCCAGTCACGGTTCGAGGTGATCCTGGTGTCTTCGTGCGCCCGGTGCCTGCCGCGCGGCCGGCACCGGATGTCCGTGACGAACAACTGACCCTTGACCTGACGGTATTGAGCCGAGCGGGTGGCCGCACACCGATGCGGTCCGTCATAACAGGGGTTGTTGCGGGGCCTGTTATCAGGCCGGTTCGTCCGGGAATCGCGCCGCTCCGATCCGGATCACCCCGAAAGGCCATGGGCCGTGCGCACCGACCTGCACCGTCATCCCACCAGTCCGCTGACCGGCGTTCGTAATCTGGGCATCCTCGCCCACGTCGATGCCGGCAAGACCACCGTCACCGAGCGGATCCTCTACATCACCGGCACCACCCACAAGCGGGGCGAGGTCCATGACGGGACGACCGTCACCGACTTCGACTCCCAGGAACGCGACCGTGGGATCACCATCTTTGCCGCTGCGGTGAGTTGCGCCTGGGACGGGCACCGGATCAATCTGATCGACACTCCGGGTCACGTCGACTTCGCCGACGAGGTGGAGCGCTCGCTTCGGGTGCTCGACGGCGCGATCGCGGTGTTCGACGCCGTAGCCGGGGTCGAGCCGCAGAGCGAGTCGGTGTGGCGGCAGGCCGACCGGCACGGGGTGCCGCGGATCGCCTTCGTCAACAAGCTGGACCGTGCCGGTGCCGACCTCGACGCGGCGGTTGCGTCGATACGGGAGCGGCTGCACACGGTCCCGCTGGTGGTACAGCTGCCGATCGGTAAGGAGGACGGGTTCACCGGGGTGGTGGATCTGCTGCGCATGCGGTCACTGGTCTGGTCCGACAGTCACGGCACGTTCGAGGAGGGGCAGGTGCCGGACGCCCTGCGCGAGGAGGCGCACCGGCGCCGTCGACTGCTTGAGGAAACGGTGGCGGAGCTCCACCCCGGCGCGTTGGAGGAGTTCTGTGCGGAGTCGACGCTCTCCGAGCGGACTCTGGCCGCCGCGCTGCGCGACCTGACCCGTACGGGTGAGGGCGTCGTGGTGCTGTGCGGATCGGCCTATCGCAACCGTGGGATCGAGCCGCTGCTGGAGGCCGTTGTGGCCTATCTGCCCTCGCCGTCGGATGTCCCTCCGGTACGCGGCACCCTGGACGGCGCGGTGCAGGAGCGGGCCGCCGATCCGGCGGCGCCGTTCGCCGCGCTGGTGTTCAAGGTGAACTCGACCGCCACAGGGCGGCTGACGTTCGTGCGGGTGTACTCGGGAACGATCCGGAAGGGGGACGCGGTGCTGGACGTGGGTGCGCGACGCAACGAACGGGTCGGCCGGATCCTGCGGGTCCAGGCCGGACAGCACTCGGACGTGGACGAGGCGGTGGCCGGGGACATCGTCGCGGTGATCGGGCTGAAGGCCGCCCGCGCCGGGGCGACCCTGTGCGCTCCTGCGGCGCCACTGGTTCTCGAACCGCCCTCCGTGGCCGATCCGGTCGTCTCCGTGGCCGTGGAGGCCCGCCGGAGCACCGACACGGAACGGCTGGTGTCGGCGCTGGCACGGCTGGTCGAGGAGGATCCCTCGCTGACGGTCCGGACCGACCCCGAGACCGGTCAGACGGTGCTGTCGGGAATGGGCGAACTGCATCTGGAGGTCGCGGTGGAGAAGATCCGTCGTGCCCACGGGCTGGAGGTCGGCGTGGGCCGGCCGCAGGTGGCCTACCGGGAGACGGTCGTCCGCGGGGTGTCCGGGCTGGTGTACCGGCACGTCAAGCAGGACGGAGGTGCCGGTCAGTTCGCTCATGTCGTGCTGGACGTGGAGCCGTTGGAAGCCGCCGACGGCAACGGCCGGGGCGGTGGCGGGCACTTCGTGTTCCGGTCCGCCGTCTTCGGCGGCCGGGTGCCGCAGGAGTACGTCCGGGCGGTGGAGGCCGGCTGCCGGGACGCCCTGGCCGAGGGTCCTCTCGGCGGACACCCGGTGACCGGACTGCGGGTCACGCTGACCGACGGGGCGACCCACTCCAAGGACTCCTCGGAGATGGCGTTCCGGACGGCCGGCCGGCTCGCGCTGCGGGAAGCGCTGCGCAACAGCGCGATGGTGCTGCTGGAACCGGTGGTGGAGGTCACCGTCACCGTGCCCGATGACGCCGTGGGCGCAGTGCTGGGCGACCTGGCGGCACGGCGCGGCCGGGTCTCGGGCTCGACCGCGCGGGCCGGCACAGCGGTGGTCACAGCGACCGTGCCGCTGGTGGAGCTGTTCGGCTATGCGACCCGGCTGCGCAGCCGGACGCAGGGCCGGGGGACGTTCACCACCCGGGCCACCGGCTACGCCCCGGCACCGGGCGCGGTGCCCCACGGGGCGCCGCCGCGGTAGGAACGTGGATGGCCCCGCCCGTACGCGGGCGGGGCCATCCACAACGCGGGGTCGGCCGGCGCGGGGTCGGCCGGCGTGGAGCCGGCCGACGCGCGGTCAGTTGTAGCCGAAGCCGCTGGGAAGCGGTGCCGGCCGGAACAGCCGGGTCGGTACGGAGTCCGCCAGCGCCTGGTAGCCCGACGGGTTGAGGTGGAGATGGTCACCGACGTCCATCGAGGCCCGCAGCTGCCGGGGGTTGAGCGGATCGCGTGCCACCTTGTCGAAGTCGAGCACGCTGTCGAAACGGCCGCTCGTGCGGATCCAGGCGTTGACCGTCTGCCGGGCCTCCTCCCGGTAGCCGTCCGGATCGTCGTAGGGGCTGTTGGCTCCGAACGGGGTCAGCGTCGCTCCGTACACCCGGATGCCGAGCGTGTGGGCCCGGGTGATGATCTGTTCGTACGCCGCGATGACATCGGCCGCGACCTGCTTCTGGGCCGCCGGTGTGGCATCGGCCGTGCCGATGTCGTTGACCCCTTCGAAGACGAGCAGCCGGTCGACTCCGCTCTGTGCCAGGACGTCACGGTCCAGCCGGGCCAGTCCGTTGGGGCCCAGGCCGTCGTTCAGCAGCCGGTTCCCGCCCGCCGCCTGGTTGACGAGAGCGGTCTGCGCCGTGCCCGGCCGGTCCTCCAGCCGCTTCAACAGCCGGTCGGGCCAACGGTCGTTCATGTTGGTGGTGGATCCCCGGCCGTCGGTCAGCGAGTCACCGAGCACGACGGCCGCCGAGGTGGCGCTCCGGGACCAGACCTCGACGCCGCTGAGGAAGTACCAGTGGTCGGTGGTCGCAGCCCCGGGCAGGTCCGCGTCCGCGACGTGGTCTCCGGTCTTCAGGTAGGAGGTGGTCCGGGAGCCGGGGTGGGAGGTGATCGAGGTGGTCGCCTGACCGGTCGCCAGATAGACCGTCGCGGTGAGGTTGGAACCCGGTTCGAGTGTGAAGTCCAGCGGGTCGGAGACCGCCTGCGCACCGACCGGGACCGACACCGACGAGCGTCCCTGGAAGGTCACTTCGTGCGTGCTCCCGGCCCGAATCGCACCGGTGCCGGCCTTGCCGTCGAGCGGCAGCGCCACGGACACCTTGGTGATCGGCAGCGCCGCCGCGCCGAACGCGTTGGAGAAGCGGAGCCGGATGTGGTCGCCACCGGCCGAGACATGCACGGTCTGGCGGAGCGTGGTGTCCGTCATCACGGAGTCGGCCCGGGTGAACGGCGCCGGGGGCATGTTGGACGGCTCCGTCAGCTGCGGCATCGACGTCCAGGTGCTCACCCAGTGGGCGTTCGCCTCCCTCGGCCCCGGGGCATCGCCCGGGCCAGGGGCGCCCCCGGCTCCGAGCGCCTGGGGTACGGCGGCCACGGTGACGGCGAGCGCCCCCGCAGCGATCAGGCTGATGATCGACGACCTTCGGTTCACGTGGAGTCCCCTTTGGATGGGTGGGGAAGGCAGCAGGGCAGGGCGAACCGAAGAACACGTCCATGCATATGAATGACGTCTTCACTCGTGCCCGGGATTCACGCGGCAGGCTAGTCCCCCCGATAAATTTCGGTCAATGCTTCGAAAGATTTCGTCGAGGTTTCGCGAGACGGTCACCGTCGGCGCGGTGGCCTCCAACCGGGCCCCGGGAACGGCCAAGAGGCCGTACCGACTTTCGTCGGCACGGCCTCTTGGCAGGGCCAGTCGGTCCGCCGGGATCAGACCAGCGGCACCGGGTAGGTCGGGTACTCCACCCCGGACACGTGCTGGACGACGCGGATGACCTGGCAGGAGTAGCCGAACTCGTTGTCGTACCACAGGTAGAGGATCGCGTTGTCGCCGTCGACCTTGGTGGCACCCGCGTCGACGATCGAGGCGTGGCGCGAGCCGATGAAGTCGCTGGAGACAGCGTCGGGAGCCGTGGTGAAGTCGATCTGACGCTTGAGCGGCGAGGTCAGCGACACGTTGCGCAGGTAGTCGAGAACCTCCTCGCGGGTGGTCTCGCGACCGAGCCGCAGGCTGAGGATCGCGATCGAGACGTCCGGCACCGGGACGCGGATCGAGCTGCCGGTGATCGGCGCCTTCAGGTCGGGCAGGGCCTTGGCGACGGCGGAGGCGGCACCGGTCTCGGTGATCACCATGTTGAGCGGCGCGGAGCGGCCCCGGCGATCGGAGCTGTGGTAATTGTCCAGCAGGTTCTGGTCGTTGGTGAACGAGTGGACGGTCTCCACATGGCCGCGCAGGACGCCGTACTCGTCCGCCATCGCCTTCAGCGGCGGCACGATCGCGTTGGTGGTGCAGGACGCGCAGGACAGCACCCGCTCGTCCGGCTTGATCATGTCGTGGTTGACGCCGTGCACGATGTTGGGGACGTCGCCCTTGCCCGGCGCGGTCAGGACGACCTTGTCGATGCCGGGGCGCAGGTGCTTCGACAGGCCCTCGCGGTCGCGCCACTTGCCGGTGTTGTCGATGAGGATCGCGTCGTTGATGCCGTACGCCGTGTAGTCGACCTCCGACGGGTCGTCGGCGTAGATCACCTTGATCTCGTTGCCGTTGGCGATGATCGTGCTGTTCGCCTCGTCGACGGTGATCGTGCCCTGGAACTGGCCGTGGATGGAGTCGCGGCGCAGCAGCGAGGCGCGCTTGACGAGATCCTCGGCGGCCCGGCCGCCGCCCCCGCGGACGACGAGGGCGCGCAGCCGCAGGCCGTTGCCGGAGCCCGCCTTCTCGATGAGCAGCCGGGCGACGAGGCGGCCGATGCGGCCGAACCCGTAGAGGACGACATCGCGGGGCTCGCGGCGCTCCGTCTTGTTGGCACCCGTGGCACCGGAGACGGCCCCGGCCGTGAACTCCGCCACCGACAGACCGCGGTCGTCGCTCTTGTACGTCGCGGCGAGCATGCCGATGTCGATCTGGGAAGGGCCGAGATCGAGTGTGGCCAGAGCCTGCAGGAACGGCAGCGTCTCGGTGACCGAGAGCTCCTCGCCGTCGATCTGCCGGGCGAATCGGTGGATCTTGAGGATGCTGACCACCGACTTGTTCACCAAGGAGCGGCTGTGCAGCAGGACCGTCACGTCCCGCTCGCGGTGCAGCTTCCCGATGACGGGGATCATCGACTCCGCGATCTCCTCGCGGTTCTTCCAGTTGGTGAACGAGTCGTCATTGACAGTCACAGGTTTATCTTTCGAGCTAGGCGGCGCTCATATGCTAACCCCATGGCATTTTGATCATTCAAGCGGTGCCGTTCAAGCATCATGAGAGCCCAAGCAGCATGAGAAGGGCCTGCGACCAGCCCGCGTTCAGTGCAGGTCGGATCGCACGGGGGCGCCGTCGAGGAAGCCGCCCGACTGGTGCCGCCACAGCTTCGCGTAGGCACCGTCCGAGGTGAGCAGCTCCTGATGCGTGCCCTGCTCGATAATCCGTCCGCGATCGAGGACGACGAGCCGGTCCATGCTCGCGACCGTGCTCAGCCGGTGCGCCACCACGAGCGCCGTCCGCCCGTCCATGAGCCGCCACAGCGCCTCCTGGACGAGGATCTCGCTCTCGGAGTCCAGGGCGCTGGTCGCCTCGTCGAGCAGCAGGATCGGCGCGTCGCGCAGGATCGCCCTGGCGAGGGCGACCCGCTGGCGCTGTCCGCCGGACAGCTTGACGCCACGCTCGCCCACCATGGTGTCGAAACCCTCCGGAAGCGCATCGGCGAACTCCGTGACGTGCGCCGCCTCGGCCGCGCGACGGATCTCGGCGCGGGTGGCGTCCGGCCGGGCGAACGCGATGTTGTCCAGCAGCGTGCGGTGGAACATCGCGGGTTCCTGCGGCACGTAGGCGACCAGGCTGCGCAGGTCGGCCTGACACAGCTTGCTGATGTCCTGGCCCCCGATCAGAATCCGGCCGGCGTCGATGTCCGTCATTCGCAGCAGCAGCCGGGTGAGCGTGGTCTTGCCCCCGCCGGACCGGCCGACGAGACCGATCCTCGCCCCGCTGGGCACGGCCAGGTCGAGGCGCTCGAAGAGCGGCTCCGCTCCGGCATGGCCGAAGGTCACCTGATCGAAACACACGTCGGCGGCCCGGGACCGCAGCGGCTCCGGCGACGCCGGGTCGAGCACGGTCGGCGGAATCAGCAGCAGTTCGGTGAACTGCGCGGCCTCCGTCATCGAGCTCTCCAGACGGCGGTAGATCTGGTTGAACTCGAACATGATCCGCGTCGCGTTGGCGTAGTAGGTGAAGGCGACGACGACCGCCTCCACGCCGTGCTCTCCCCCGCCGAGGCCGACGGCGAGCAGCAGGCCCAGCACATTGGTCAGCACGGACATCGGCGCGACGAGCGTATCGATGCGCAGGTTGCCGTAGTCCCACGAGCGCAGCGTGAGCCGCCGCGACTGTGCGACGCGGGACCGGTGCTCGGCGGCCTCGCGTTCCTCGGCGGCGAAAGCCCGGACCGTGTCCATGTTCATCAGGCTGTCGGCGACGTGGCCCGAGACCCGGGCGATCGCCTCCTCGCGTTGGGCGACGAGTGTCTGGCGGCGACGGATCAGGGGCGTCACGCACAGCGCCGTCAGTGCGATCATCACCAGGAGCCCGACCACGAGCAGCGGTTCGTACTGCCACAGCACCACCGATGCGAACACCAGCGGAACGAAGCTGCCCACGACCGAGAACGTCAGCGTGTCAACGAACTCCTCGAAGCGGGAGGCGAAGCTCAGGACCCGCTTGGTCAGGGATCCGGCGAAGTTCTCGTGGAAGAACGCGGCATCCTTGGCGAACAGCTCGTCCATGCCGACCACGTACAGGTTCTCGATGCCCCGGGCGTCGAGCCGGTTCAGGCAGTGCAGTCCGATGCGCCACAGCGTCTCCGCGAGCAGCAGAACGCCGGCAAGGGCGAGAACATAGGGCAGCATCGAGCCGATGCCGATATCGGCGTCCCCGGCGATCCGGCCGACGAGCTTCGCGACGATCAGCGGCGCGATGTAGAGGATGCCGATGTTGCCCAGCGCCGGGAGCAGCATCGCCGGCGCCGTCAGCCAACGGAGCCGGGCCAACTCCCGTCCGTAGTAACGAAGTGCGAGCACCACCGGGCCCTTGCCCGGCAGACCTTGGCGCGACTCGGGCGCTTCCATCCCACCCCCGTGCTGTCATGTGGCAACTCGCCACGTACGCCTCCGAGGAGATACCGACGCGGGGTATACCCGTAGGCCAGGAGTGGAAGTCTCCCGCGACGGCACCCGCGCAGTCCAAGCGTTTTTCCCGGCTGTCGGCGGGGCCGGCCGTCAACCGGTCCCCGAAAATGGTCAGGGGCCGTTTCAGATCGCTCTGGAATGGCCCCTGAACTGCGACTTCGCAAAGTGGGGACGACAGGACTCATCCGAGGGATCTGTGTGAGAGACCGTGAGACGACGAAGCCCCGCCCGGCACGCTGCCGAGCGCGCCGATACGCACGCACGCCCTCCCGGGGCGGTCGATGACGACCCGGATGGTTTCTCTCCGCGCATGCCGAACGGCGTTGGACACCAACTCGGCGATGACCAGGGCTCCGTCGTCGGCAAGGTCGCCGCCGTCGCGTCCGGACCACACCCCGCCGCCACCCAATCCACCACCCCCACTGACCTGGACCGGTCAGGGGCCGGGGAGTTCGGCTGAGGCGTCCCGGCTGGCCAGGGCCGCTTGGCGGGCCTGGAAGAGCACCCGGAGCGCCTCCTGTGCACCGCCATGGTCCAGTTCGGGCTCCTGGGTGAGGAGCAGACGGGCCCCGGCTTCGACCTCGCCCCAGGCACGTCGGCTGCGCCGGTTGGCCGCGCACCTCACGTCGCTGCGGAGGAAGCCGGCGCCGGCCGCGAGCCCGGCGGAGACCAGCGCCAACAGGGCCGCAGGGATGCGGGCGTCCGCCGATGCGAGCCCGGCGGCCCCGGAGACGCCGGCGAGGACGGCCGCAGGAAAACCGAGCCCGATGTCGACGACGGTCCAGAAGCCCACACGCCGGTCGGAATTGCGCACTTCGCGCCGCGCCTCCTCCAACAGGCGTTCCGTCTCGGCCCGCAGGCGTGTCGGCCCGTCCGGTGAGACCCCGTTCCGCTGCTGCGCTCCGGTATCGGCCATTACTCAAGCATCTCACCAACACGCGGACGATCCGAGCGTCAGCCGTCACTCATCGTGTGCGCTTCACGGAAGTTGAACCAGAACCGGAAAGCCGACAGGACCTGTACAGGAGGTTGGCCAGAAGAGAGTTGAAGTGAGCCGGGACCTGTCCTCGATGAACACCATGCTGGTCTACACCGCATACACCAGGAGTTCAACCGCGGTCACGTCTGACTGCGTACTCCTGGAGAAGGTGCCGTCGCACGACTGAGAACCTGGTGACCGCCCCGGCGGGCAGGCGCTCCACCCCGCATCGGCGCCGTCGTCTCGGCCGTTCAGTGCTCGCAAAGGGAGAATTCGCGTTCGTAGAGCTGATCGTTGTGTTCGTCGACGAAGAACTTGCGTTCCTGCATGAGTTGTTCGCGGTAGTTCTTGGCCTGTTCAAGCGTCATGGTCGAGGTGTCGGACCACGGTTGCTGCGGTGGCACATCGGATGTCGAGACGATCTCTTCCGACGGGTCGACCAGGAAGAACGCAAGAATTTTGCGGTGTCCCGGGCGGGCGGGGTCCAAGAGGCGGAATGAGCCGACGCGGTGTTGCAGGATGTTCGGGAATGCCAGGCAGCGGCCCGCCGGCGTCGATGCCGATCCCAGCATCTGGTTCAGTGCGTCTTCGTCCTCCAGGCCGTAGACCTCACGCAGACCGTTGTCATCGTTCTGTTCGTAGTGCGGGTAGTCGAGTGCCGCCCGGAAACTCAGCCGGCTTTCGGTGATGTTCTCGCTGTCCCAGTAGTAGATGCCGGTCGAGACGATCCGCTCGTTCAGCATTCCCTCGACATGCCAGGAACCGCCCGGGTACTCGGGCTTGTCCGGGGTGAGGTGAATGGTGGCGAGCTTGACGATGACCTGGAGACGGCGGCCGCGCAGGTCGACTCGGGCGGATGCATCGGGCAACTCGGGCGGGGTGAAGTCCGGGGCGTCCGGGATGACCGGGCGGCGGTTCTCCCACCAGTCGTCCTGGGCCGCTTCCCATAGGCGAAGGGCCTCCGCATGAGCCTCATCATCGCTGTAGTCAGACTTGTCCGGAAACTCCGGTTCGGAGTCGTACCACCCGAAAGGATCGGCCTCGATCCGCAGGGGCCGCGGATGGCGCAGATCGGTGAGCACGTTCTCGAGCAACGGCCGCATGCGCGCGAACAAGTCCGGCAGGACGGAGGCCAGTTCGCGATGAGTCTCGGGGTGGAGGTTGTTGACGTACGAACGGAAGGCGACATCGCCGTCGTCACTGACGTCGACGTCCGTGGGCAGCCACTGGAACTTCTCCGAGAACTCGTACTTCGAGTAGCGGTCCGTCGGGTTCTGCCAAGCCCGCTCGGGCGCGCCGCTCACCTCTCTCACCATGCAGAACAGTGAGGGATGAACCAGATCCAGTACCTGCCCGTCGGATCCGGGATGCCAGTCCTGTTCTGCCTCGGGGACCTGTTCCAGAACCCGAACCGCCGCGCGCAGCCGGGATCTGAGCTTGTCGTCGACCAGCGTGTCCGACTGCCACACCCCGTCGACGGCGGACACCTCGACGCCGGTTCGTCCGTCCCGCAGCGCGGCGTAATGCAGGAGTTCGGCAAGCACGTAACGAACCTGTGCTTCGGTGAGGCCCTGGGCAACCGCTTCTTGCATCCACCTGGCGACGATGTCGGCATCGTTCATCTTGTCGAACCACCCCGACTTCGCCCGAATGTGTGAGCTGCACTGCATCATCTGAAGTTCGCGCAGGGTTCGGGGTGTCGCGAGCGATATGGAACGGGAAGCGCGAAAGGGCAGCGGGAAAGCAGACAGGCCGGTCAATTCTCGTGGTCCCTACAGTCGGTGTGCGGTGGCGGGAACGATAGCTCAGCAGACTGACACCGCGGCCGGGCCCCTGTCCGCGGGTGCGGCGCTTCGGAGGCTCAGCGGGTGGAGGCGCTCCTGCCCTCACGCGGTGCGGTAGTCCCACTCTCCCGTAGCGGCGGGCTCGTCCGTTCGTGCCCGCGCCTGAATCCGGCAGGGCTGTTCTGTCTCAGGTGACGAGGTACGGCGAAGCTGTGGAGGTGGTGACCGCTTGGCAGGCTGGGCGGGCTGGACCATGTCGTCGTTGGCGAGGGGCTGCGGCCGCGCCACCTCTACCGGTCCCTGGCCACGCTCTCCAGCGCGCTCGGCAACGCGGTCCGGCAGCACCGCCACGACCTTCGTCACACCGGGCTCACCTGGTTCGCCGACGTCGGCGTCCTGGTGTAAGTCCTCTGCGCGAGATCGCCGGGCGTGGGTCGCTCACCGCCACCCAGCGGTACCTCCGCCCCGACGTCCGCCGGATCACCGCCGACGCCGCCGCCGCACTGACCGCCCACCTCAGCGAGCTCCGCGCACCTCGATCGCCGCCGAGCCCGATCGTGGTCGCCCGCTGGCGCGGTCAAGGCGGGTTGATCCCCAACCGGTCCCCAAAAACGATCAAGGGGCCGTTTCAGATCTCTCTGAAACGGCCCCTGACCTGCGACTTCGTAAAGTCGGGACGACAGGATTTGAACCTGCGACCCCTTGACCCCCAGTCAAGTGCGCTACCAAGCTGCGCCACGTCCCGATACCCGCCTGACCTGGGGTTTCCCCCTGGCCGAACGCGCATGAGAACAATACCGCACTTCGACGGGTGGTCACGAACGGCTTTGCCTGCTTGACCTCAACCATGCTTGATGTTCAACGCTGGATTCATGACGAACACGACTGCTGTACGGACGGGCGACTACCGCGACATGAACAGGCTGATGAGCCTGATGACCGGGGACGAGAAGCACGGCCCCGCCGCGACCTCCACGCTCGATGCCCTCTGGGTGCTGTACGACAGGGTGCTGCGGGTGACGCCCGCCACCGTCGACGCGCCCGACCGCGACAGGTTCCTGCTGTCCAAGGGGCACGGGCCGATGGCGTACTACGCGGTCCTGGCCGCGCACGGCTTCTTCGGCGAGGAACTGCTGTCCGGGTTCGGGGCGTACGACTCACTGCTCGGGCACCACCCGGACGGGACGTTGGTGCCGGGGGCCGAGATCGGCAGCGGATCGCTCGGGCACGGGCTGCCGCTGGCCGTGGGGTGCGCCCTCGGGCTGCGGGCGCAGGGGCTGACCGGGCCCAGGGTGTGGGTGCTGATCGGGGACGCCGAGCTGGACGAGGGCAGCAACCACGAGGCACTCGCCTACGCGGGCCCGGCCGGGCTGGAGCAGCTGCACACCGTGGTGATCGACAACGCGTCGTCGTCCTACGGCCTGCCCGGCGGGATCGCGGCCCGGTTCGAGGCCGCGGGCTGGTCGGTCGACTCCGTGGACGGGCCGGACCACGAGGCCTTGTACGCGGCCTTCACGGCGCCGCACCCCGGGCGGCCGCGGGCCGTGGTCGCACATGTCGACCCCAAGAACTGAACACACCGGGCGAGGACCAGGGACACAGGGACCACAAAACGGAAGAGGGGCCTTACTCATGGACACGATGCGTGACCGCTTCATCTCGACCACGTCGCAGCTGCTGGACGAGAACCCCCGCCTCGCGCTGGTGCTGGCCGAGATCAGCCGCGACGGCTTCGACCGGGCCGCGCGGGCCCATCCGGACCGGGTCGTCAATGTGGGCATCAGGGAACAGCTGCTGGTCGGGGCGGGCGCCGGGATGGCGCTCACCGGGCTGCGGCCGATCGTGCACACCTTCGCCAGCTTTCTCGTGGAGCGGCCGTTCGAGCAGCTGAAACTGGACTTCGGCCATCAGGGCATGGGCGGGGTGCTGGTGAGCGCCGGGGGTTCGTACGACTGGCCGGCGGGCGGCTTCACCCATATGTCACCGGGCGATGTCGCGCTCCTGGACACCCTCGACGGCTGGACGATTCAGGTCCCGGGCCATCCCGACGAGGCCGAGGAGCTGCTGCGGCAGGCCGCGGCCGGGGACGGCCGGGTGTACGTACGGCTGTCGCTGCAGTCCAACGAGCGGGCGCGGCCGGTCGGCGCGGGGACCGGGTTCGCCGCGGTGAGGGAGGGCGAGGGCGGGGTCGTGATCGCGGTCGGACCGATGCTCGACAACGTCCTCGCGGCGACCGAGGGCCTCGATGTGACCGTGCTGTACGCGACGACGGTGCGCCCGTTCGACGGGGCCGGGCTGCGCCGCGCGGTCGGTGTTCACGGGTCCGCCGATGTGGTGATCGTCGAGCCGTATCTGGCCGGCACGTCCACGGCTGAGGCCAATGACGCGCTCTTCGACGTGCCGCACCGCGTTCTGGGCCTCGGGGTGGGGCGGGGCGAGCTGCGCAAGTACGGAGAGATGGACGAGCACCTCGCCGCGCACGGACTGGACGCGCGGGGGCTGCGGGAGCGGATCGGCGCGTTCCTCCGGCGGTGACGGGGCGGCGGCCCGGGGGCAGGGTGTCGGCGGGCCGGTGCTGGGGGCCGGGTACTGAATGCTGGGTACTGGATGCCGGGTACTGGATGCCGGGGAAACCGCTCTCCCCCTGCCTGTGCCTGAGGCCCCGACGTCACAGCGTGCGCTCCCGGCCCATTGACCCCATCAAGACCTGAACCTACTCTGAACGATGCACTTCAGAAAGCGCTTTCTAAATCCCGCAGTCGGCATCTACCGCACAGGGAGCGCCCATGAGTCATCGTCCACTGCCCAACCGCCCCTTACTCGGACACCGCTTTCCGTCACCGCTCATCGCCGTCACCGCGCTCCTGGCGCTGGTCGTCGGCCTCCTGGCGGCGTCGCCGCCCCGGGCTCACGCGGCTTCCTTCCGGGTCCTGGTCTACTCCGAGGTCACCAACTTCAGGCACGACTCGATTCCCGCCGGAGTCGAAGCGATTCAGAAGCTCGGCGCCGAGAACGGATTCGAGGTCGAGGCGACCGACGACTCCGCCGTCTTCAATGACACCGATCTCGCCCGCTTCCAGGCCGTCGTCTTCAACAACACCAACTCCACACCGGAGACAGGTGACTTGCTGAGTGCCGACGAGCGGGCCGCCCTGCAGAAGTTCATACGCGGGGGCGGCGGCTGGGTCGGGCTGCATGCCGCGTCCGCCAGCGAGCGCGACTGGGACTGGTACGAGGGACTGGTCGGCGCGATCTTCGACCAGCATCCCGCCGTGCAGACCGGCCGAATCAAGGTCCTCGACCATGCGCACCCGTCCACCAAGGGCCTTCCGGACCTCTGGGAGCGCACGGAGGAGTGGTACAACTGGCGCACCAACCCGACCTCCAAGGTGCACACGCTCGCGCAGATCAAGGTGCGCGACGGCATCAACGGTCTGGACGAGGGCGTGGACCATCCGTGGTCCTGGTGCCAGAACTACGACGGCGGCCGCTCCTGGTTCACAGCGGGCGGGCACGCGTCCTCGGCATTCCAGGAGGAGGGCTTCGTCCAGCATCTCCTCGGCGGTATCGAGTGGGCCGCGGGGGCGAAGCCGGGTGACTGCACGGCCACACGTACCGGTTCGTTCCAGCGGACCGCGCTGGCCACCAGCGATCTCGCCGACCCCTTCGAGCTGGCCGTCGCCCCCGACCGGCGGGTGTTCTTCGCCCAGCGCACCGGGAAGCTGAAGGTCATCGACCAGCAGACGATGAAGGTGTCGACCGCGCTGGACTTCGCGTACACGCCGGAGATGACCAGCCAGTCCGACGGGCTGCTCGGCCTGGCGCTCGATCCGGGCTTCGCGGACAACAACTGGCTGTACCTGCTGCACTCGGACAAGACCGAGAAGCAGCTCAACCTGTCCCGCTTCACCGTCACCGGCAACACCGTCGATCCGGCATCGGAGAAACGGCTGTTGACCATTCCGACCTGGCGGGGCGAGGGCCGGGCCAACTCCCATATGGCCGGTTCGCTCGCCTTCGACAAGGACGGCAATCTGTACGCGGCGACGGGCGACAACACGGACCCGTTCGCCTCGGACGGTTTCAACCCGATCGACGAGGGCGAAGGCCGGCGCGCCTGGGACGCCCAGGGCACGGCGGGCAATACGAACGACCTGCGCGGCAAGATTCTGCGCATCACACCGAAGGACGACGGTACGTACGCCGTTCCCGAGGGGAATCTCTTCGCACCCGGTACGCAGAAGACGCGTCCGGAGATCTACGCGATGGGGATGCGCAACCCCTTCCGGATCACCACCGATCCGCTGAGCGGCGCGCTGATGGTGGCCGACTACGGTCCGGACGCCAAGGAGGAGGTCGCCGATCGCGGACCCGAGGGGACCGTCGAGTACACCCGTATCACGGAGGCGGGGAACTTCGGCTGGCCGTACTGCATCGGCAACAACACCCCCTTCAACGACTACGACTTCACGACGAAGACGTCGGGCGCGAAGTTCGACTGCGCGGCGCTCGTCAACGACTCGCCGAACAACACCGGGCTGCGGGAGCTGCCGCCCGCCCAGCCCGCCACCGTCTGGTACGCCTACTCCGCGTCCGCCGAATTCCCGGAACTCGGCACCGGGGGCGGTGGCCCGATGAGCGGTCCCGTCTACGACTACGACCAGGACAACACCTACCGCACCAAATTCCCCGAGTACTTCGAGGGCAAGTGGATCAACTACGAGCTGACCCGACGGTGGTTCAAGACGTTCTCCTTCCAGCAGAAGGACCAGACGTTCGACGATCCCCGGTTCGCTCCGGTCAAGGCCGGTGAACTCCAGTCCGTCAACGGCATCTTCCAGGACATGGAGTGGAACCAGCCCTTCGACGCCGACTTCGGCCCCGACGGGGCGCTGTACGTCATCGACTTCGGGCTCGGCAGCGGTACGGGCCGTGGTGGCAGCAACGAGGGCGCGGGAATCTACCGCATCGACTACGTCGGTGACGGAAGGCTGCCCGACGCGAAGATCACCGCGAGCCGGGACAACGGTCCGGCGCCGCTGACCGTCGGCTTCTCCAGCGCGGGTTCCGGACTGCCCGGCGGCCAACAGGTCTCGTACGCCTGGGACTTCGACGGGAACGGCAGCACCGACTCGACCGATGCGAACCCCTCGTACACCTACCGCACGAAGGGGCTGGTAACCGCGCGGCTCACGGTCACCGGGCCCGGTGGCCTCACGGCGCAGGCCGTGCAGGACATCACCGTCGGCAACACCCGGCCGGAGGTGACGGTCAAACAGCCGCCGAACGGCGGGGTGTTCAGCTTCGGCGACACCATTCCGTTCACCGTCAAGGTCAAGGACAAGGAGGACGGGAGGAACGGGCCGATCGACTGCTCTCGGGTGGTCGTGCAGTCGCAGCTGGGCCATGACACCCATCTGCATCCGCTGGACAACTACACCGGCTGCGCAGGGGAGATCGTCACGGACGCCGGGGACAGCCACGGCGCGGGACAGAACCTGTACTACGGGATCACCGCCCAGTACGAGGACAAGGGTGCCCCTGGCGCGCCCGCGCTCACCGGCTCCACGTCGCTCACCCTGCGTACCGCATTCCGCGAGGCCGAGCACTTCACGACGACCGGCGGAACACACGGCGGCGCGGTGATCGCGAGCAGGGCCGATGCCTCCGGCGGGAAGCGGCTGACCGAGATCGAGGACGGTGACTGGGTCGGTTTCGATCCGGTGAACCTCAGGAACATCGGCTCGGTGACCGTCGGTGCGGCCTCCGGCGGAATCGGCGGGAGCGTCGAATTCCGGGCCGGGTCGCCGACGGGCCCACTGCTGGGCAAGGTGACCGTCCCCAACACCGGCGACTGGGGGAAGGTCGTCTCACCGACGACGACCCTCACGGATCCCGGCGGCACCACAAAGCTGTACGCGGTGTTCAGCAACCCGGAGTGGAGCAGCGACAAGGCCGATCTGCTCGCCGTCGACTGGCTGCACTTCAACGGTTCCGGCGTCGAGAAACGACCCGGTACGAGGGTCTCGGTGAAGGCGGCTCCGGCGACGGGCACCGCACCGCTCGCGGTGTCCCTGAGCGGTGTCGTCGAGCCGGTGGCCGGGCGCACGATCGCCTCGTACCACTGGGACTTCGGCGACAACACCAAGGCGGAGGGCGCGACGGCCACGCACAGCTATGACCGCAAGGGTGCGTACACCGCGCGTCTGACAGTCACCGACGACAAGGGCGACACCAGCACCGGTTTCATACGCATCGACGTGAGTTGAGAGGGGAGACCCGCATGGACCGCACACGACGTACCTTCCTCGGCGCGGCCGTCGGCGTTGTCGCAGCCGCAGGACTCGGCACCACGTCCGCGTCCGCCGCCGAGGCCCGGCGCTGCCGCCGCATCCCGCCGTCCGGGATCGGCATGCATCTCTACACCATGCGCACACCGTTGGCGACGGACTTCAGGGGCACCCTGGAGCGGCTCGCGGAGATCGGGTATGCCACGGTCGGGGTGAGCGGCCGGCACGGCAACAGCGCGGCCGACATCCGGCGGATGCTCGACGAGACCCGGCTCAAGGCGGTTCTCGAACATGTCGGGTACGACATCGTGAGGGGCGCCGGTCTTCCGCAGGCGCTGGAGGACATCCATACGCTGGGCGGCAAGTGGATCGTCGTTCCCAGCCTGCCGGGTTCGCTGCACAGCCCGGCCGGATACCGGGAAGTGGCCAAGGAGTTCAACCGGGTGGGGCTCGCCGCGCGCGAGTCCGGGCTGAAGCTGCTCTACCACAATCACGGGTCCGACCATCAGGTGGTGGACGGTGTCAGCCTGTACGACATCCTGCTGACCGAAACCGACCCGGAGCTGGTCGGTTTCGAGCTGGATCTGTACTGGGCGGCCAATGGCGGTGCCACGGCACCGGGCGAACTCTTCGTACGGCATCCGCGGCGCTTCCCGGCGCTGCATGTGAAGGACATGGCGCCGGACGGGGACTTCGCGGACGTCGGTTCGGGGGTGCTGGACTTCCCGGCGATGTTCGACACGGCGCGGCAGGGCGGTGTGAAGCAGTGGCTGGTGGAGCACGACGCACCGGCTGATCCGTTCGCCTCGGCGCTGGCGAGCTATACGTATCTGTCCCGGCTGCGCTACTGAGCCGGCAGGTGCGGTGAGCGGCCCCGGGTTGCGCGTGCCGCAGCCCGGGGCGGCTGCGCATTCAGTGGGAGGCGAGCAGCTCCCCGTACCAGGCGAGGGTCGAATCCAGGTTGGTGGACAGGGAGTTGGGGGCGAGTCCGTATGCCTTCTCGATGGCCGAGGAGTCGACGATCTGCGCCTCTGTGTGCTGGTAGAACATCTCGGCGTACTCCGCCATGAAAACCTCGTCGAAGGGGCCGAACGGGCGCGGTTCGCCGACGACCGTGAGGTTCAGAGGGCGGCCGGTGCGTTCCTCCATCATCGCGAAGATCTGACGTGTGGTCAGCGCGGGAGCGGTGGGCAGGTGCCAGACCCGGCCGTCGCCGTCCGGATTCTCGCCCAGCGTGGCGAGCCCGGCGGCGACGTCGCCGATGTAGGTGTAGCTGTGCGGCAGGTCGATGTCACCGAAGGCCGGGACCTCTCCCCCGGTCAGCGCGGCCGGGAAGACGGCTCCCCCGAGGGTGGAGTTGAGGACTCCGGGGCCGACGAAGTCGGCGGACCGGCCGAGGACGACAGGGAGCCGGCCGCCCTCGTGCGCCGCGAGATAGCGGGCGTCCAGTTCGGCGCGCATCCGGCCCTTGCGGGTCGTCGCGTTCCACGGGGTGTCCTCGGTCATGACGGCGCCGTGCGTCTCGCCGTACGGGTAGAGCGTGTCGAGGACGACGAGGCGCGCGCCGACGGCCTCGGCCGCCGCGAGGACCGCCTCCTGGATGCGCGGCATCACCTCGACCTGGAGGTGGTAGCCGACGTTGACGCAGTGATACACGACGGCGGCGCCCCGGACCGCGGCACGGGCACCGTCCGCGGTCGAGACGTCGGCGGCGTACCGCTCGACACCCTCGATCGCGGGTCCGCCGCCGGTGCGGTCCACGAGCCGGACCGGGTGGCCGCGGCGGGCCAGTTCGACGGCGAGCGCGGTGCCGGCCGGGCCGGCGCCGAGAACTGCCTGGAGATCACGTACTTCGGTCATGGCATGCCCCTTGGGTCGACTCGGGATGGACTCTTACTGCTTCTTGCAACTGTTAGAGACCATAACTCTTGCGATGATCCATCACGAGCGCCGCTGTTAGACTCCGTAACAGAAGTGAGTCCACCTAGCGGAGGGGAGCCGGTGATGGTCCGAACCCAGCAGGGGCCGCGCTCCCGGTACCGGGAGCAGACCCGGTCGGAGATCAAGGAAGTCGCGCTTCAGCAGCTCGCCGACGGCGGGGTCGGTGCACTCGCGCTGACCCGTATCGCCAAGGAGATGGGCCTCTCCGGACCGGCGCTCTACCGCTATTTCGCCAGCCGCGACGATCTGCTGAGCGCGCTGATCCGGGATGCGTACGACGATGCCGCGGCGGCGATGACCGAGGCGGCGCAGGGCGCTTCGGCCGCCGCGCGGAGCCCGCGCGCGCGGCTGCACTCACTGGCGGATGCCTATCGGGCCTGGGCGGTCGGGGAGCCGCATCGCTATCTGCTGATCCAGGGCGCGCCGGTGCCCGGCTATGTGGCTCCGGACGACACGCTGGACCGGGCCCGCGCGGTCCTCGGGCCGTTCCTGGCTGTCTTCGCGGACGGCACACCGGGGACCGGGGTCGCCGCGGTGGTGGCGGAGATGACGACGTGGCTGGGCGCGGACGAGGCCGTGGGCGCGTGGGTGGCCACATACGCACCGGCGGCGGCCGGAGACACCGGGAGATCGGCGCAGGCGTTGGCGGGTGCGGTGCTGGCGTGGGCGCAGCTGCACGGTTCGGTGGGGCTGGAGGCCGCCGGGCAGTTCGCGGGGATGGGCCACAGCGGCGCGACGTTGCTGAGGGCTCAGGCGGAGATGCTCGCGGACGCGTTCGAGCTGAAGTGACGACGCCACCGGTGAACCGACCGGCAGCCAGACCCTCCCGTCAGTCGGTCGGAGGTGACACAAGAATCCGCTGGTGGGCGCGGACCCGGGCCGCCCGAGCCCGGGTCTCGCTCCGGCAGACCGGCTGAGTGAGCAGGTCTCAGTCGTGCGCCGAGGCCGCGCCCAGCAGTTCACGGATGCGGGCGGCCGCGTCCCGGAACTCCGGGCGGCCCAGCGTCTCGCCGTATTCGCGTTCCGCGTCCAGCCCCACCTCGATGATCTCGGAGATCGTGCCGGGACGCGGGCTCATCACCACCACCCGGTCGGCCAGGTAGACGGCCTCCGAGATGGAGTGGGTGACCAGCAGGACGGTGGTGCGGGTCTCCCGCCAGATGCGGTTCAGCTCCATGTTCATCTGTTCGCGGGTGAGGGCGTCGAGCGCGCCGAACGGCTCGTCCATCAGGAGCACCGGCGGTTCGTGCAGCAGCGCCCGGCACAGCGCCACGCGCTGCTGCATTCCGCCGGACAGTTCGTGCGGGTACGCGTCCTCGAAGCCGCCCAGGCCCGTCATCCGGATCAGCTCGTCGGCCCTGCCGCGCGCCTGCGCCGGGGGCATCCTCCGGATCTCCGCCTGGAGCAGGATGTTGCGGCGCGCCGAGCGCCACTCCAGGAGGGCGGCGCGCTGAAACACGTAACCGATGTCGTGCCGCACCCCGTTGACCTGATCGCCGCCCAGCCGGACCTCGCCCGAGGACGGCTTCAGCAGTCCGGCGACCAGCTTCAGCAGGGTCGACTTGCCGCATCCGGACGGTCCGACGATGGCCACGAACTCGCCGGGCGCCACATCGAGCGACACCTCGCGCAGCGCGGTGACATCACGCTTCCTGCTGCGGAACCGGACCGCCACATCGGTCAGTCCGACGGCCGCCGCAGCGGTGACGGCAGGGGCCGGTGGCTCGGTCCGTGTCGCGTCCTGCTTCGGCATCGTCATCCCTTCAGCGCCGTCTTCTCGTCCCAGTAGTCCGCGACGGCCTTCGGCTTGCTGACCATGCCCGCCTCGGCGAAGACGTCGATGGTCTGCTGCCAGTCGGCCTCGTTGTTCACCCCCGGAGCCTTTCCTTCGGTCGACGGGGTGTGCAGGAGGGTGAGCGTCGTCTTGAACTGCTCGGCCAGGACGGTGGCCGGCGGCAGCTGCTCCGAGGCCCCGTCCATCGCCGCGACCGCGGGACCGGGGGCCTTCTCGGCGGCCGCCCAGGACTCGCTGACCGCCTGCACCATGCGTCCGGCGAGTGCGGATTTGGTGGTGAGGATCTTCTGTCCTGCGAGCAGTCCGTTGGAGTAGAAGTTCAGCCCGTTCTCGGAGAAGCGCAGATACGAGACCTGCTTCTTGGCCTTGTCCTGCATGGTGGGGCCCTGGTCGCTGGCGTAGCCGAGGAGTCCGTCGGTCTTCCCGGAGATCACCGCGGCGATCTTGCCCGCCGGGTCGGTGTTCTGGACCTTGACGTCCGACTCGTCGAGACCGTTCTTCTTCAGGAAGATCGGGAAGGTCTTGGAGAGCGCGTCACCCGCGGTTCCCGCGATGGTCCTTCCCTTGAGATCCGCGGGCGACTCGATGCCCTTGGCGTCGAAGGACTGCACGGACGCGGGGGTGGTCTGGAGGAAGACTCCGAGACTCTTCACCTGCACGCCCTGGTCGACACCGGCGAGCAGCGCCGGGGTGTCGGCCCAGCCGAAGTCGGTCTGGCCCGCGGCGGTGGCCTGCACCGTCTTCTGCGAGCCCTGGCCCGCCTGGATCGTCAGGTCGATGCCGTGCTTCTCGAAGATCTTCTGCTGCTTGCCGTAGTAGAACGGCGCGTGTTCGCCGTACGGATACCAGTTGAGCGTCAGTGTGACCTTGTCCAGCTTCTTGCCCGATTCGCTGGTGGTGGTCGATGCGTCGTTGCCACCGCAGGCCGTGGCCACCAGGAGGAGGGGTACTGCACCGATCAGGAGTCTGCGCGCATGCATGGGCTGGCCCTTCTCGCGACGAAGTCGGTACGGCGGAGTCAGTACGTGGTGGTGGCGGAGGTGTTTCGGCGGCTGGCGTGCCACGGGAGCAGCAGCGTTTCGGCGATCTCCACGGCGACGAAGAGCACGACGCCGATGAGTGACATCACGAGCAGCCCGGCGAAGAGCATCGGGGTGTCGAGGTTGCCGTTGGCCTGGAGGATCACATAGCCCAGACCCTCGTTGGCCCCGACGAACTCACCGACGACCGCGCCGGTGACCGCCAGGGTGACGGCGACCTTGAGCCCGGAGAAGAGATGCGGGAGCGAGGACGGGAAGCGGATCTTGAGGAAGGTCTGCCAGGGCTTGGCGCCCATCGTCGCCGACAGCTGGAGCATCTCGGGGTCGACCGCCTTGAGGCCGGTGACCATGGAGATCACCACGGGGAAGAAGGCGATGAGCACGGCGATGAGAATCTTCGGCCCGATGCCGAAGCCGAGCCAGACGACGAACAGCGGGGCGATCGCGATCTTCGGCACGACCTGGGCGAACAACAGAATCGGATAGAGCGTGCGCTCGACGGTCGAGGAGTACACCATGACCACGGCCGCCAGGACGCCGACGGCCACGGCGATCAGGAAACCGAGCAGTGTCTCGTACGTGGTGACCCAGGTGTGCTGCCAGAGGTAACTCGTCTTTCCGGTGAGGACGTCGAGCGTCGCCCCGGGTGACGGTACGAGGTAGGGCTCCACCAGTTCCGCCGCCGAGATCACCCACCAGGCGGCGAAACAGGCAAGGAGCAGGGCGAGCGGCCGCCAGCTCTGCTCGGCCACCCGCGCGAACCGCTCTCCCGCCGAGGGACCGGACCGCCGGACAACTCCCTCCACAACGGGGGGACTTTTGGTCAACGCACTCTGGCTCACTGTTGACTCCCTGCGCTTCGGGGGCAGTTGTGGAGAGCTGTGCGATCCTGCGGTGACGAGAAGGCGCTTTCAGAAAGCGCTTTCTGATAGGGTTTTCGCCACGCTAATCACTGCCTGTACGCATGGTCAATAGGTCGTCGGCAAGTTTCGGGCCCGCCACCACCGCACCCTTGGGGGTCGAGTTGAGCGAACGGGGAACACCGCACCACCCGGGACCGCACGAGGACCTCCTCGTGACCACGCATGTGACTCTCGACGCCGTGGCCCGGGAGGCCGGGGTCTCCCCCGCCACCGCCTCGCGCGCCCTCAACGGCACGGCCCGGGTCCGCGACGAACTGCGCGAGCGGGTCCGGGCGGCGGCGGACCGGCTCGGATACATCCCCAACGCCCATGCGCAGGCCCTCGCGAGCTCCGCCAACAACCGTACGGTGGGGGTCATCTGCCATGACGTCAGTGACCCCTACTTCTCGGCCGTCTCCAGCGGCGTGATGCGGGCGGCGGCCGAGCAGGACCTGCTGGTGATGCTGGCCTCCACCTTCCGGGAGCCCGCCCGCGAGATCGCCTACGTCTCGATGCTGCGGGCCCAGCGCGCCCGGGCGATCCTGCTCATCGGCTCCGGCTTCCAGGACCGGGCGTGGGAACGGGCCCTGGATGCCGAACTGGAGCCCTACGTACGCGGCGGCGGGCGAGTCGCCGTCGTCAGCCGGCACCGCAGCCTGCGGGTGGACACCGTACAGCCGGAGAACCGCGCGGGGGCGGCCGCGCTCGCCCGGACGCTGGCGGGGCTCGGGCACCGGTCGTTCGCCGTGCTCACCGGGCCGCCCGCACTGACCACGGTCTCCGACCGGCTCGCGGGCTTCCGGGAGGGGCTCGCGGAGTCGGGGATCGCGCTGGACCGGGTCGTGGAGGGCGCGTTCACGCGCGACGGCGGGTACGCGGCGGCCCGCCGTCTGCTGGCCTGCGACGGGCCGCGGCCGACCTGTGTGTTCGCGGTCACCGATGTGATGGCGGTCGGTGCGCTGGCCGCGCTGCGCGAGGAGGGGTTGCGGGTGCCGGAGGACGTCTCGCTCGCCGGGTTCGACGACATTCCGCTCGTACGGGAGCTGACACCGGCGCTCACCACGGTGGCGCTGCCGCTGACTTCCATGGGCGAGGACGTGATCGCGCTGGCGCTGCGGGAGCGGTCCGCGGGGCGTCGGGCCCGGGTGGTGCGGGTGGCAGGAAAGGTGGTGGTGCGGGCGAGCACGGGAACGCCGCCGGTGGGGTGACCGGCGGCGTTCGGGCGCTGGCTCGGCAGGATCCGGACGAAGGACCCTACGGGTGGACGAGCACCTGGGAGAGTGCCACGCGTCCGGTGCCGGACCTCACGGTCTTCACCGTGCGGGTCCGGCTGTCCAGGTTCCGGACGGCCGGGCGCAGCGCCTTCCCCGGTCGGCTCCCGCTCGGCCTTTGTTCGCGGACCGGCCGCCCGGACTCTCGGACCGGCTGCGCGGACCCGCACGGTCAGATTCCGAAGCTGTTGTCCTCCCGCCGGTGGATGTGCCCGACGAGTTCCTGAGCCAGGGACTTGATCGTGTCGAGGCCTGCCCTGCCCCATGGGCGGGGCACGGTGTCGACCGCGCAGACGGCGCCCAGTGCGATGCCGGTGCGGTCGATGAGGGGCGCGCCGAGGTAGGAGCGGATGCCTATTTCGTCGACCACCGGGTTCCCGGCGAATCGTGGGTAGTCGCAGACGTCCTCCAGGACGAGCGCCTTGCGCCGTACGACGACATGCGGGCAGTAACCGCGGTCCATGGCCACATACCGGCCGCCGTGACCACTGCCCGCGGCCGCGGCGCCCAGGTCGGAGCCCTTGCGTGTGCCGGCCGGGGTGTGCAGGCCGGCGAAGAACTGCCGGTTCCCGTCGATGAAGTTGACCATCGAGAAGGGAACCTCGGTCACTTCGGCCACCCGGTCGGCGAAGGCGTCGAAGTTGTCGAACGAGGCATCGGCACGTTCTCCGAGGCCCAGGGTCCGCAGTCGCTGGGTACGGACGAGGGCGTCGCGGTCGACCGGCGTGAGCAGCAGCCGACCGGAGGCATGCCGGGTCACGGGTGGGCCCCGAAGCCGGACAGCGGGGCCGGGGCGGAGGTGGCGTTGATCAGGTGCTGGACCAGCGTGACCAGTGCGCCGGTGCCCGAGCTCGCGATCCGGGCGTCGCAGAGCACGACCGGCACGTCCGGTCCCAGGTCGAGTGCGCCCCGTACCTCCTCCGGCGCGTAGCGGTAGGCACCGTCGAACTCGTTGACCGCGACGATGAATCCGATGCCGCGCCGCTCGAAGAAGTCGACGGCCGCGAAGCACTCCTCAAGCCTGCGGGTGTCCGCGATCACGACCGCTCCGAGCGCCCCCTGCGAGAGCTCGTCCCACATGAACCAGAAGCGCTCCTGGCCGGGGGTGCCGAACAGATAGAGCACATGCTGCTCGTCGAGCGTGATGCGGCCGAAGTCCATCGCCACGGTGGTGGAGGTCTTGGACTCGATGCCGTCGAGGCTGTCGGTGGCGGCGCTCACCTGGGTCAGCAGCTCTTCCGTGCTCAGCGGTGCGATCTCGCTGACCGCGCCGACGAACGTCGTCTTGCCGACGCCGAACCCGCCTGCGACCAGCACTTTGAGCGCGACGGGAAAGAATTCGGAGCCTGTGCCGCTCTCGTACGCGGCTGAGCTGCCGAATCCGTCAGAGCTGTCGTCGTAAGCCATCGAGCACTGCCTCCAGCAGAGATCGGTCGGTGGGCACGTCATGGAAGGCGGGCGGGTGCGCGGTGACTGCCCCGCAGTCCACCAGGTCGGAGACGAGGACCTTGGTGACGACTGCGGGCAGCCGCAGATGGGCGGCGATCTCGGCCACCGAGGTGGGGCCGCCGCACAGCCCCAGCGCGACGGAGTGCTCGGGACCGAGATGCATCTGCGGCTCGGTCCCCGTGGCCATCACCAGGGAGAGCAGATCCAGCACGGTCGTCGGACGGGTGCGGCCGTTGCTCACGGTGTACGGGCGGATGAGCCGGCCTGCCGCGTCGTCGAGCAACGGCCCGTCCTGCGGAACCGACACCCTCACAGCCCCGTGGCGCTCGGTGTCCCGGCGGTCTGTCTCGCCGGAGTCATCAGATAGGGCCGTACGCTCTTGACCAGCATGGTCATCTCGTAGCCGAGCACTGCCGCGTCCGCCTCGCGGCCGGCGAGCACGGCGAGGCAGGTGCCCGACCCTGCGGTGGAGACGAACAGCAGCGTCGAGTCGAGCTCGACCACCACCTGCCGTACGTCGCCGCTGTCGCCGAAGCGGGCGCCAGCGCTGCGGCCGAGCGAGTACAGGCCGGCGGCCAGCGCCGCCATGTGGTCGGCGCTGTCGGCGTCCATGCCGTGGAAAGATTTCACCAGCCCGTCGGCGGAGAGGAGAACTGCGCTGCGTGTGTACGGCACGCGCTGGACCAGTCCGCTCAGCAGCCAGTCGAGGTCCGGGACCTGACCGGCCGACATATCGGTCGCCATGGTGCATCTACTCCTTGGAGGTATTCGCTTCGAGGGGATCGGTGACCGGGACCGCGTCCGGATCCGGGGCCCGGTCGGGGTGGTGGGCGGCGAGGGCCGTGGTGAGTCCGCGGACCGGCAGTGGGGCGGGCGGGGTCCGGGGCTGCCGGGTCTGCCGGGTCTGCCGGGGAGCCGATTCGAGGCCGGTGTCCGGGCCGCGGTCGGTGTCCGGGCTCTGCTCGGTGTCCCGGCTGCGGTCGATGTTCTGGCTCCGGTCGGTGTCCGTCTCGGATTCGGTACGGGCTTCCGCGAGTTCGATGCCCCGCCGGAAGGCCGCCATGAGTCCCGGGTCGTGCAGAGCCTGTTCGTCCTCGGTACGCGGGGCCGGTGCCTCCCTGAGCTGCGGAACCAGATGCTCCTGGTTGGCGCGCCTGGGAAGTTGGGGACGGCCCATGGTGCCGCGTACGACTCCGGGCTCCGTCCGGAGCATCGCAGGAGCTTCGTCCGTGCGCCGGACTCCGGGGAGGGCCTCGGCCGGTGTGGGGCGGTCGAGGCGCTCGGCGCGCAGGGGAAGCGGCGGGGCCTCGCCCTGGTGTCGCCCCTGCTGGGGCGGCTGATGCAGGCGAAGCGGTTGGCTGGGTACATACGGCTGCTGCCGGTCGGCGCTCGTCTGCGCGGCCGGTGCGGGCGCCGGGGCCTGCGCGGGGCCCGGTGTCCCGCTCGGTCCCTGGCCCTCTGCCGTGCCCGGACCGTGGTGCAGGCCCGGGTTCGGCCTGCGGTGGCCTGCGGTGTCGTCCTCGGCAGGCGGGCGGTGTGCGGGCCCCGGGGGCGGGACCGGGGCGGCGTCGCCCCCGGCCGGCGCGTCCCCGCCCACACCCAGCAGGGACTGCGGGAGGACGAGTACGGCCTGAGTGCCTCCGTAGATGTTGCTCTGCAGCCGGACCGCGATGCCGTGCCGTCGGGCGAGTGACGCGACGACGAACAGGCCGATCCGGCCGTCCTGGAGGAGGTGGGCGACATTGACCTGGTCGGGGGCGGCGAGCAGGGCGTTCATCCGCTTCTGCTCGTTGCCCGGCATGCCCAGGCCCCGGTCCTCGACCTCCAGGGCCAGTCCGGCGGTGACCTGCTGTGCGCGCAGCAGCACTTGGGTGTGCGGGGCGGAGAACACGGTGGCGTTCTCGACCAGTTCGGCCAGCAGATGGATCACATCGGCGACGGCGTGTCCGCGCAGGGTGCCGTCGATCGGCGGTACCAGCTTGACCCGTGGATACTGCTCGACCTCGGCGATCGCCGAGCGCAGGACCTCGGTCATGGTGACCGGGTTGCTCCACTGCCGCCGCGAGACGGCGCCGCCGAGCACGGCGAGATTCTCGGCGTGCCTGCGGATGCGGGTGGCGAGATGGTCGACGTGGAAGAGCCCTTTGAGCAGATCGGGGTCCTCGACCTGGTGCTCCAGCTCGTCGAGCAGCTGGATCTCGCGGTGCACGAGCGACTGCAGCCTTCGGGCGAGGTTGACGAAGACCTCGACCTTCTGGTCCTCGCCGGTGTGATCGAAGAGCCGGGCCGCCTGCACGACCGCGGAGACGGCGACTTCCTGCTGGCGGCCCAGTTCCTGCGCGAGCAGCTCGAAGGCGTCGCTGCCGGGGGCGGCGGGGTGCGCGGGCCTCCGGGCGGGCACGGATTCTCCGTTGCGGAGCTGTTCCACCACCCGCTGGAGCTCGGCCTGGCCCTGTGCGCTGACCCGGCGGAGCGCCAGACAGCGCCCGAAGACGGTGGTGGCGACGCGGTTGGCGGCGAGGTACGCGGCCACCACGGCGGCGACGGCCAGCGCACCTGCCCCGCCCAGCGCGGTCCACAGTTCTGCGGACAGCGGGGCTCCGGTGGAGCGGACGGTGAAGATGACCGCCGCGGCTCCGCTCAGCACGGCAGCAAGGGTCGGCAGCACCGCGGTGCGCAGGAGTTGGGGGCGTATACGCGCCTCGGGGGACGGCTGGGCGGGGCGCGGCCTGGCCGTGGCCGAGCGGGAACGGGCACCCGGTCGGCCGTGCCGTCCGCCCTCTCGGCGTTCCGGTCGCGCTTCGGGTGCGCGAAGTTGAGACATCAGCGTCCTCGGTACGTGGGACACCAGGAATCGGCGTTCATGCGGTGGCACCTACGGTGGTCGGTCAGGCTCGGTTCATCGGTCGGGCAGGCTCGAAGGACATGAGCCCACCGTTGATCACCGGGCACACACGGTAGTCGTCAATCACTCATGTGCGACGGGCAGTTGTCGAACTTGCCCGCCATCCGTCCCGCTCTGGTATGACGTCTCGCACGAGAGACCGATTACGCCGCATTGACACCGGGTCGGCGGACACCCCGAACGGCCTACTTGAGCGAACCCCTGATCGCACACCGGCTCCGGCCCGGCGTGACGGACGTCCCGTTCGCCGAGAGTGTGACCACCGGAACGACAAAGCCCCACCCCGGCCTTGAGCCGTAGGGGTGGGGCCTCGGTGTCAGCGCGTCAACGCTCTCCCGCGAGATCGAGATCGAGGTTCGCCTGCGGTACGTCCGCTGCCCTGGTACGGCGCCAGGGGTGTGCGATCGGGGCGGCCACGGCGCGCCACCAGGGATCGACGGGAAGGATCCCCGCGGGTTCGAAGGGCTCGCCCGGCCGGGGAAACGCGGCCGCCTGCCCGGCTTCCTCGGCGGCATCCCTGGTCCACTCGCCGGGCTCGGCCCATGCGTGCGGCGCGAGGTTGAACGTGGCCCAGTGGATCGGGAGCAGCGCGCCGTGCGGCTTGCCGCCCTGAAGGTCCAGATGGGCCCGCATGCCCTCGGCCGGGGTCATGTGGATGTCGGGCCAGTACTCGGAGTATGCGCCGATCTGGATCATCGTCGCGTCGAACGGGCCGTGCTCGGCGCCGATGTCCTTGAAGCCGGGGAAATAGCCTGTGTCACCGCTGTGGTAGATCCGGTGCTCGGGCCCCGCGACCGCCCAGGAGGCCCAGAGCGTGTGCTGCTGATTGCGCAGGCCGCGGCCGCAGAAATGCCGGGCCGGGGTCGCGGTGAGGCTGATCCCGGCGATCTGCGCGGTCTCGTTCCAGTCCAGCTCGCGCAGCTGGTCGGCGGACACGCCCCACCGCTCCAGGTGGGCGCCGACACCGAGCGGGACGGCGAACACCGTGTCCGTACCGGCGAGGGACCGGATCGTCGGCAGATCGAGGTGGTCGTAGTGGTCGTGCGAGATCACCACCGCGTCGACGGGGCCGAGCGTGGCGAGGGGCAGCGGCACGGGATGCAGCCGCTTGGGCCCGACGAAGGCGAAGGGCGAACAGCGCTCTCCCCACACCGGGTCGAAGAGGATCCGGCGGCCGTCGATCTCGGCGAGCACGCTGGAATGGCCCATCCAGGTGAGCCGCAGCCCGGTCGCGGGCGGCTCGGCGAGGTCGGCGTAGGTGGTGGCGTGGACGGGCATGGTGCCGGCCGGTGCCCTGCGCGCCCGCTCCTCCTTGCGGAAGTAGACCTTCGCGAGCTCCAGAGTGGATCCGGACGGCCTCGTCCGTGCGCCCACCGGGTTCTGGAAGACGCCGTCGGCGAAGTTGGGCGAGCGGCGGATACGCTCCATGCGTGCACCGCCCGGGTCGGCGCCGAATGCGGCGGGTCGCAGCGAACGCAGCCGGGTGCGGAGCGGAGGCAAGGGGTCAGCGCCGGTCACAACATCTCCTGAGGGAGTCGGTGTCATCTCATTATGGGCGGGGGTATGACAGTGCGAGAGCGGAACGGCCGAAGGACCGGCCACCGGGCGCGGCTCCGTCAGCCACGCGGCTGCCCGTACGCGTGCTCGACGTGCAGCCGCAGCACGACACGGCGGTCCCGGACCATCGCGGCGCGGTAGTCGTCCCAGTCGGGGTGTTCGCCCTGGACGTCGCGGTAGAGCGTGATCAGCTCCTCCACCGTCGCGTCGTGCGGGTCGGCCGCGACCGAGGTCAGCTCGGCCGTGCCGTCCACCACCGTCCACGCCCAGCGGTCCGCGCTCGTGACGTGGTAGCTCGCGCGGGGGTCGCGACGGAGGTTCTTCGTCTTCGCCCGGTCCTCGGTGATCGAGACGCGGACGATGCCCTCGTCGGGGTAGTAGAAGTGATTGACGTTGGACAGCTGGGGCCTGCCGTCCCGCTTGAGCGTCACCAGCACGCCACCGCTCTCCTGCGCCAGCAGCCCGAGGAGCCCCGGCTGCCCGGGCAGCGCGTCCTGCGGTGCATCGATTCCCGTCATGCCGAATCCAACGTTCATGCCCGTCACAGGATTCCGCATTCGGCCGGGTTCTCCCCGCGAACCACCGACCGATGCGGTCCGGCCACTGAACGACGATTCAGCAGTGGCCGCCATTGACAGGGGTGCTCCCGCCTCCCGATACTGACCGGCGATTCAGTATCGGGAAGCAGCGGGAGGGAGACGGCATGCCCGAGAAGCCGCGAAGTACGTCGTCGAGCGGCGGCGAGGCCGTTCCTCCCGGCCTGAGCGGCGCACAGGCTCACCAGCGCGTTCGAGACCTGGCGCCGGCCGGCGCGGAGGCCGCGTCCCCGCACCGGCAGGCCGTAGCGCTCGCGCGCCCTGTCCCCGGCCCTGACCACCCCCCGCACCGACCGTGATCACCGACCGTGACCGAGGAGACCCCCCGATGACGACACCTCCGGTGTCCCGCCCTACCGCCCCGCTCATCTCACTCACCTGGACCGACCACGTCACCGGCCGCCAGGGACATCTGGTCGTGGACCGGCTGGTGCGCGGTGTGTCCAGCGGCGGGCTGCGGATGCGGGCGGGCTGCACCCTGGACGAGGTGGCGGGGCTGGCCCGCGGGATGACCATGAAGGAGGCCCTGCACTTCGACGCCGATGACACGGGGGCCCGCTACATACCGCTCGGCGGCGCGAAGGGCGGCATCGACTGCGACCCGCGCGACCCGGAGGCGTACGGCGTTCTGGTGCGCTATCTGCGGGCCGTACGCCCGTACGTCGAGAACATGTGGACGACGGGCGAGGACCTGGGACTCACCCAGGACATCGTGGACCGGGCAGCGACCGAGGCAGGGCTGGTCTCCTCGGTCCAGGCCGTCTATCCGCTGCTCGACGACGAGGCGGCGGCCCGGCAGCGGCTGGCTGACGCGTTCGCCGTCGAGGTGGACGGCATCGGGCTCGACGAACTGGTCGGCGGCTGCGGGGTCGCCGAGTCGGCGCTCGCGGCGCTGGACCGGGCAGGCGTCCCGTACCGGGGGGCAAGGGTCTCCGTACAGGGTCTCGGCACCATGGGCGGGGCGACGGCACGGTTCCTGGCGCAGGCCGGGCTGACGGTGGTCGCCGTGGCCGACGTCAAGGGCACGATCGCCAATCCGGCCGGCCTGGACGTCGAGGCGCTGCTGGCCGCCAGGGACGGGTACGGGACGGTCGACCGCGGCGCGCTCCGGGACGGTGACCAGGAGCTGCCCCCGGACGCCTGGCTGGAGCAGGAGGCCGAGATTCTGGTGCCCGCGGCCGTCTCGTACGCGATCGATGCCGTCAACCAGTACCGGATCCGGGCCCGCTGGGTCGTCGAGGCGGCGAACATGCCGGTGCTCGCGGAGGCCGAGGAGCTGCTTGCGGCACGCGGGATCACGGTGTTGCCGGATGTGGTCGTCAACTCCGGTACGAACGCCTGGTGGTGGTGGACCCTGTTCGGTGACATCGGCGCGGACGCCGACGAGGCGTTCGGGCACACCCGCCGCGCCATGCGGGCCCTGATCGACCTGATGCTGGCCCGAGCGGAGGCCGACAGCTGCACCCCGCGGGCCGCCGCCCACGCCATCGTCGCCGACCGGCTGCCGGTGATGGCCGAGCGGTTCGGCTGGTACCGCTGATCCCAACCGCGCGGCCGGTCAAGGCCGTTCGGGGTGGCCGTCGACGCATGCGGCGTATAGCTGCCATGGCAGCTTCCCGCCAGCCCCGGCCCACCCCCAAGCCGCCATGCTCCTGACACTCTCACCTCACCACCCCCTGAGAACACACGAGTTCACGAGGTGAGAATGAGACGGACCAGATGGGCGGCGGCCTGTGCCACCGCGCTTGCCGCCGCCCTTGCCGGTGGAACACTGCCCGCTGCCGCCGACAACGCACCCGCCTTCGCCGTACCGTCCGCATACCCGGCGACGGCCGGCGGCAGCAGCACCGTCACCCTGCTGACCGGCGATGTGGTGACGTACACCGGCCATGGGGACGGCGTACAGATCAGCTCGATCGTGCCGGGAGACGGCCGTGAGGGCATGGGCTTCACCCGCTTCCGGGCCGGAGGTCACGAGTACGCGGTGCCGATCGACGCCGTCGGCGAGATCTCCCGGGGCCGGGTGGACCAGCGGCTGTTCGATGTGACCGAACTCGTCGCCTCGGGGTACGCGGACGCCGATACGGACTCGCTGCGCATCCTCGTCGCCAGCGCCCCCTCGGCGTCCGGGACGCCCGAAGCCCCGAAGGGCGCACGGCTCGCCGCGGCCTTCAGGGCCACGGAGACCACCGCGCTGGAAGTGCCGAAGCAGTCGGCCGGAACCGTCTGGAAGCAGCTCGGCACTCAGGCACGGGCCCGCACCGAGGGCATCGGCAGGGTCTGGCTCGACGGCCGGGTCCGGGCCACGCTCGACAGGTCCGTGCCGCAGATCGGCGCAGACCGGGCACATCGTGCCGGGATCACCGGGAAGGGCACCAGGGTCGCCGTCCTCGACACCGGCTACGACCGGGACCACCCCGACCTGAAGAGCGCCGTCGTCGCTTCCCAGGACTTCACCGGGGAGGGCGACGTCCAGGACATGCAGGGTCACGGCACCCATGTGTCCTCGATCATCGCCGGTTCCGGGGCCGCCTCGAAGGGCCGGTACGCGGGGGTCGCACCGGGCGCGGAGCTCGTCGAGGGCAAGGTGCTCGACAACAGCGGTCGCGGCTACGACTCCTGGATCCTCGCGGGCATGCAGTGGGCCGTCGACCAGGACGCCAAGGTCGTCAACATGAGCCTCGGCACGAGCGTGGCTTCCGACGGCACCGACCCGCTGTCCACCGCCGTCGACAAGCTCTCCGCCGAGCACGGCACGCTCTTCGTCATCGCCGCGGGCAACAGTGGCGACCGGACGATCAGTGCGCCGGGGGCCGCCGATGCCGCTCTGACGGTCGGTTCGGTCACCGAGTCGGGTGAGATGTCGCCGTTCTCCTCGCGCGGACCGCGCCGGGGCAGGCCCGCCGTCAAGCCGGAGATCTCCGGCCCCGGCAGCGACATCGTCGCCGCGCGCGCCGCCGGGACCCTGGACGACGCCGCCGTCACCGAGCGGTACGCCTCGCTCTCCGGTACGTCCATGGCGAGCCCGCATGTGGCGGGGGCCGCGGCCCTGCTGGCCCAGCGCCACCCCGGCTGGTCCGGCGCCCGGCTGAAGGCGGCGCTGATCGGCAGTGCCGCGCCGGTGGACGGGGCCACGGTCTCCGACACCGGTTCCGGCCTCATTGACGTACCGGCCGCACTGGCCACCGCGGTGGTCGCCGAACCCGCCACGCTGGCCGCCCGCACCCCGTACCCCAACGCATCCGCCGAGCCGCAGAGCCGCGAGCTGACGTGGACGAACACCACCGACAGGCCCGTGAAGCTGAGCCTCTCCGCGGGACAGGGCGGCGCGGTGCGTCTCGACGCGCGGACGCTGACCGTACCCGCGCGTTCCTCCGCCGTCTCGCAGGTCACCCTCGAACCGTCGCGGGTCGAGGCGGGCACGACGTACGGCGGTGCCGTGACCGCGACCTGGCCGGGACGCGGGCGGGCGACCGTACCCGTCTCGATCGAGGCCGATCCGCAGACGTACACCCTCACCCTGAGCGGACCCGCGCCGCGTGAGGGCAGCGAGTCCACCTCGACGGGTGTGGTTCTGCAGAACGAGAAGACCGGTGCGTCGCAGCTGATCGGGCTGACAGGCACCACACCGGAGAAGGTCACGCTGCCGCGCGGCAGCTACCGGGCCATCGGGCACGCCTGGGAGTACGACGAGGTGGGCAACACGGTCGTCGGCACCACGGCGATCCACTTCGCCCGGCGGATGACGGTGGATCAGGACACCTCGGTCGCGCTGGACACCAAGGACGCGAAGCCGGTACGGATCGGGGTGGACGACGGCTCCGCCCGGGTGACCCTCCAGTCGGCAACCGGGCTCGTCTCTCGGGTGGGCACTGGCTCCGGCGCCACGGACAGCGGTCTGGTCGCGCCGAGTTCCGCCGGTCAGTACCGCGTCGAGGCCGTCCCCACCACCGGCGCCGCGCTGGACGGGCTCGCCTTCTTCGGCGGGCTGAGCTGGCAGCAGCGCGAGGTCGACGCGCACGAGCCGGGCTCCTCGGCGAACGCGCTGAAGCTGCTGCTGTCGCAGTACAGCATCTACAGCTGGCTGGGCACGGCCACCGGTGAGGTCGTCGACATCGGCACCGGGGCGGACACCGATCCCGCGTCGATGGACCTCCAGGGCAAGGTCGTGCTGTGGACACCGGCGACCAGCCAGAGCGCGTTCAACAACGCGCTGTACCAGAAGCTGTCCGACGCGGGCACGGCCGCCATCATGTACGTCGGCTACGGGCTCTCCGTCTACAAGCCGACACCGGTGCTCCGGCTGGACACGGACAGCGTGCCCGCGCTGCGGGACCGGCTGGCCCTGGGACCGCTGACCCTGACGCTCGACGGCGTCAGCACCGGCGCGGACGCCTACTATCTGCACCACTCGGTCGACGGCCGGGTCCCGGCCGGGGCCGACTGGTTCGACCGGCGCGCCGATCTGGCGAAGGTGCAAACGACACAGCGCACCCACGGCTACCCGTTCGACCCCAAGGGCATGTACGCCTGGACGACCTGGCACGGACTGACGCTCTATCAGCAGGTCACGCGCTACCGTCCGCCGTCGCAGCAGACGCTGTACTTCACCCCGGGCGTGGCGTGGACGACGGCGACGTTCCACTACCAGTACGACGTCGCCGACCGCGTCTATCCGCTGGGGACGCTGAGCGGCCCGCCCACCGTGTACCGCGAGGACGGTCACTACCGGGACGACTGGATGTCCGCTCCCTTCAACCCGGCGCTCGGCAGCCGGGCCGGTGCCGCCCAGGTCGTCAGGGAGGGCGACAAGCTGAAGGTTGCGCTGCCCGTGTTCTCCGACGCTGCCGGGCACCGGGCCGAGACGGCGCCGGGTGCGGACAGCGGGAGCACGGTCCTGGCGGACGACAGCGGAGAGGTGCTGGCCCGCAACACCGCACCGGGACGCGCCACGTTCGACCTGCCGCGCAAGGAGAGCTGGTACCGGCTGACCGTCGATGCCACGCGTACGTCGCCGGACCCGGTGACCTGGATGCTCGGGACCAGGGTCACCAGCGAGTGGCGGCTGCGCTCCGGTCACGAGAGGTCGGCCGCCGCGGCCCGGCTGCTGGACCTGGACTACCGGCTGCCGCTCAGCGGTGAGAACGCGGCCGACCCCGCGAAGCCGCTCGCCTATACGGTCGGTCTCTCCGCGCAGGGCAGCCGCAAGGCCCTGCACATCGCCTCGCTAAAGGTCTGGTACGCGACGGACGGCACCGACTGGAAGCAGGCCGCGGCGGCTCGCGGAGCGGACGGCCGCTGGAAGGTCACCGTGCCGGCCCTGGGGACCGCCAAGGTCGATCTGAAGTCCACCGTCACGGACGCCTCGGGCGCCTCGCTGACGGAGACCCTGGTCGACGCGTACAACTCCGGCTGCCCCGACATCTGGTGCTGACGGACCGAACCCGGGGGCGGGGCCGCACGCGGCTCCGCCCCCGGCCTGTCCCGACCCCGCTCATTCGTTAGGGTGACGCCGTGGCAAGAGTGCGGTTGGGCGTGGCGGAGCGGCGCGAGGAGCTCCTGCGTGCTGCCGTCGAACAGATCGAGGTGCGAGGAGTGTCGGCGGTGCGGATCGCCGACGTGGCCGCCGTGCTCGGTGTGAGCAACGCGCTCGTGCTCTACCACTTCTCGACCAAGGAGAAGCTGGTCGCGGCCGCCTTCGCGCATGCCGCCGAGGCCGACCTCGCCCATCTGCGCAAGCTGCTGGGCCGCCGCACCAGCGCGGTACGGCGGCTGCGCGCCGCGGTCCGCTGGTACGCACCCACGGGGCAGGCCAAGGGCTGGCGGCTGTGGATCGAGGGCTGGGCGGCCTCGCTGCGCGACCCGGCGCTGCGCAATGTGGCGGGCGATCTCGACCAGCAGTGGAAGGCGGAGCTGGCCGAGGTCATCGAGGAGGGCGCCGCCGCCGGTGAGTTCCACTGCGACGACCCGATGTCCGCTGCGTGGCGGCTGACCGCCCTGCTGGACGGTCTGGCCGTGCAGATGACGTCGTACGCGGGTCCGCTGTCCCAGGCCACGATGCTGGCCTGGACCGACGAGGCGCTCGCCCGCGAACTCGGCATCGACCAAGCCGCGCTGACGGCCTGAGACGGATCAGTTCTGGCGCAGGGGCGCGTACGCCTTGCCCTGGAGTCCGAACGTCCAGGCCAAACCGCCCTTCGCCGTCCTCGTGGTCGGCGGCACCCGCAGCCAGTAGGTGTGGCTCGTTCCGTCCGGCTCCGGGGTGGAGTTGACCACCTCGACCATCACCACGTCCTCGTCGCCGTCCAGCGCGATCCGCCAGAGGGTGCCCATCTCGTCCCGGTGGACCGGCTCGGCGCCGGACTCGGTCAGATAGCGGTCGTAACCGTCGCCCCAGAGCCGGGGCTCGTAGTTGTGCACGATGCGATCAGGACACGCCTCGCCCCGGGCGCTGGAGCGGCCGTCGTGAGCCTGAGGACGAAGGACTAGCTCGCCCGTCGCATCGCATCCTCCATCCGAGCCTGGTAGTAGGCGTGGTCGCGTGGGTAGCCGTCCAGGTTCGGCAGCGCTGTCCGGATGCCGTCTGCTGCGGTCTGCCAGTCCCGACAGGCGTACACGGCATCCGCGGCCTGCAACATGGCACGGGCCGGGCTGAGCCAGTACAGCCAGCCCGGCCGGTCCTCCTCCTCCGGAACTTGCAGAGCGAGTTCGAGCGCCTCGGTGGCCAGGCGCCGGGCGCGGTCCCGCTCGCTCACCGCGGCCGCCGCAATCGCCGCCTGGTGCGCGGCCACCGAAGCCGTCGCCGGGGACAAGCCGATAACGAGCCGCGCGGTCTCCGCAGTACGCAGTGCCCGCACCGGATCCCCGTATTTCAGCGAGTAGTTCGAGCGGATGCGGTGCACCCACGACGCCATATCCGTGTGCCCGCCGTCGACCGCCCACCCGTGCGCCACATCGATCCACGCGATCGCCGCCCCGGTGCGGCCCTGCTTCGCAGTCACCCACGACAGCCAGTGCGCGTGTTCGGCCGCAAGGAGCATCAGCCGGTCGGCAGCCGGCCCCGTGCTGCCGGGGATGAGGAGGGTGACGGCATCGAGCTGGGAGCGGACGACTGGCCACAGGTCCTGGCCGCCGATCTCGTCCTGGGCGCGGCGGTGCTGAGCGAGGACTTCGCCGATCCAGTTCGCGGTCCGCAGGTCGGTGCGCCCGATGGCGTGCCCGTGGGCGATGCGCTCCCGCAGTTCGACGGGCGGCGCCCAGTCGTCGAGGTCGGGGCGGCGGGCAACCATGGTGAGTTCTGGGGGCACGCGCAATCCTTCGGTGATGCGGGCCATCACCTCGGCTGACGTCACCTGCCTGCGGCCCGACTCGATCGCGGAAATGTGGGGCTGCGGCATGCCAACGAGCGGCTCCAGGCCGCGCTGCGACAGGCCCGCGGCGCGCCGGTATTCACGAAGGATGGCAGCCCAGTCCTGGCGCGCCCAAGCAGCGCGCAATCTGACGTCTGCCCAGAGTCCCGGACTACTCATGCGGGGACGATACGCCTGCCTGATACCGCCTGTGTATCGGATCGGCCGGATGTACTCCGGACGATGGTCTCCCAAACCGAGTCGTGTCGGAGAGACCATCATGAACGATTCCACACCAGCGCCACAGCCGGAGTACTGCTGCTACGACGGGCAGCTGACCCGCGAGCCGGTCCTCGTCGATGAGGTGCATTCCTCATCCGGTGCCGGTACCTGCGTGTACGCCTGCCCGCAGCACGCCGCCCTGTACAGCGGTCCGCAGAGTGGCCCGCGTCTCGGAGCGGAGCACTTCGGATGAGCCCCGTATCGATCGCCAAGCAGCCGCCGTCGGACGCCGCGTACAGGACGCTCATCGGCCACACCTACACCTGCGCGGCCTGCCGCCGCTCGCCCTGCCCGACAGCGGTCCGGCTCACCCGCGCGTGGCGGGCGGCCCGCCGGAGATCTGTGACCGCTGCCAGCAGCCAATGCGCGACGAGGAGTCGAAGCCGTACGACGTGCCCGGGGCGTCCGGCGCGGGCATCACGATCTATGTGCACAAGTGGCCCTGCGCCCTGCCCGCGTCGGCCCAGCCGCGGACATACTTGCCGCGCAGGCCCTGAACTCCCGCCCGCGACTGCCATCACGCCGATCGGTCGCGAGCGGGCCGCCCCGGTCGGCCGTCCCCCGTCGGCTGACCGGGGCCTTCTCGTTCTGGTCAGAACACCTATGGCCTCCTGGCCAGCTCCAACACCATTCGCCCGCGAGGTCCGCTGCGGCTTCTGCAACCTCTTCACCCGGATCGGCGCTCCCGACGAGCTGTCGACCCGGTATCTCGACGCGCTGGGCGACGCCGAGCCGGTGCGTTTCGCGGCGGCGTTCGGCAGGGGCACGCCCACGTTCCTGACCACGGCGGAGCTGGAGCGGCTCTGCGACATCGCGGAGAAGCGGATGGGCGCCGACCTGCGGTCCGTTCCACTGTCGGTCGAGACTTCGCCGTCGACCGCGACGGCCGACCGGCCGGCCGTGCTCGCCGACCGCGGGACGACCAGGATCAGCGTCGGGGTGCAGGGCTTCGTGGAGGCCGAGGCGCGGGCCGCCGTGCGGCCGCAGCGACGCGCCGATGTGGAGGCGGCTGCGGACGCCGCCTGGGACGAACAGCTGCTGCGGCTCTCCCCGAGGGTCTGGCCCACTCCGACGCGCTGGGCCCCGAACTCTTCTCCCCCGGAGTGCGGGCCTCGATGGCCGCGTACGAACTGAAGTGAGCGCCCCCATGGACCTGACCATCCTCTACCGCGGTCCGCTCGCCTCCTGCGACTACGACTGCCCGTACTGCCCGTTCGCCAAGCGGCGCGACAGCCGGGAGCAGCTGCGCGCCGACCGCGCCGCGCTGGAGCGGTTCACGGCGTGGGCCGCGGCGCAGACCGGCGACCGGATCTCGGTCCTTTTCACCCCGTGGGGCGAGGGCCTGGTCCGCTCCTGGTACCGCCGTGCGCTGGTCGAGCTGGCCCGGCTGCCGCACATCGGCCGGGACGCGATCCAGACCAACCTCAGCGGCCGTACGGGCTGGCTGGCCGAGGCGGGTGAAGCGGGCCGCGAGAAGATCGCACTCTGGTGCACGTACCACCCCGGGCAGACGCCGTACGAGCGGTTCCTGACCAAGTGCCGGGAGCTGAGCGCGCTCGGCATCCGCCACAGCGTGGGTGTCGTCGGCCTGGACGACCATCTCGACGAGGCGCGGCGGCTGCGTGCCGCCCTGCCTGCCGCGGTCTATCTCTGGGTGAACGCCGCGGAGGGACACACCTATACGGACGAGGAGGCGGGGCGCTGGACCGCCCTGGACCCGCTCTTCCCGTACAGCCGGCATCCGCACCGGTCGGCCGGGCTGCCCTGCCGGACGGGCGAGTCGGTCATCTCGGTGGACGGCGACGGCACGGTCCGGCGCTGCCATTTCGTCCCGGCGGAGCTCGGCAATCTCTATGACGGGAGCTATCGGCTCTCTCTCGGCCCGCGCGCCTGTCCGCTGGCCGTCTGCGACTGCCACATCGGCTATGTGCATCTGGAGACACTGCCGTTGTACGACGTCTTCGCGGGCGGCGTGCTGGAGCGGATACCGGCGCTCCCCTTGTCGCCCCTCGCCGGACGGGCCTGAATCCCGGACCCGTCCGGCGAGCGAGGGCGCTGCGGTGGCGGACTGCCCCCGGACCTGACCGGCCCTAGAGCGGCAGGAGATCCGGCCGCTTCGCGGCGACGTGGTCACCGGAGGACTCGCCGCGCAGCCGTCGGCCGATCCACGGGACCAGGTACTCGCGTGCCCAGTGGATGTCGTCGCGCCTTACTTCGAGCGTGCCGCGCTGTGCCTGCGGGGGCCATTCCTGGTCGGGATCGGCCGGCACATCGAGGCCGAGGACCTGGGCGGCGCGCAGCGCGACCCTGGTGTGTCCCTCGGGCGACAGATGGAGCCGGTCGTCGTCCCAGGCGCGCCTGTCCTGGACGGACCGCAGCGACCACAGGTCGAGGACCGGGCAGTCGTAGCGGTCGGCGATGGACCGCACATGGGCGGTGTAGGTGGCGATCTTGCCGCGCAGATGGCGCAGCACGGGAACGCCCCGGGTGTCGAAGCCGGTGGTGACCATCACGGTGCCGACCGATTCGGTCAACTCGGCGACCGCGCGCTCGAAGCGCTCGGCCACGTCGTCGGGGTCGGTGCCGGGCCTGATGATGTCGTTGCCGCCCGCGCAGAAGCTCACCAGGTCGGGTGCGAGCTTCTTGGCGCGCGGCACCTGCTCCTCGACGATCTGGTCGAGGAGGCGTCCGCGTACGGCGAGATTGGCGTACCTGAAATTTCCGTGGGCGGAGCCTTCGGTGCTCGTCTCCGCATCGGGGTCCGGGAGCTGGTCCGCGAGAAATACCGCGAAACGGTCCGCCCAGCCGACGAAGGTCCCGTCCGGGCCGGGGTCGCCGACGCCCTCGGTGAAGCTGTCGCCAATCGCCGCGTACGACCCGATGACGCCATGTCGATAGTTGACGCCACGTTGATTTTTTCTCGAATCGTCTGCCACAAACGCTTATCCTGCACCGCCGAATGTGACCTACGCGACCGTAATAAGGGGTTGACGGGTGGTGAGATAGACCACCCGGTCAGGTTTTGGTAAAGGGGGAATAAGCAGAAGGGCGGTGCGCCGCCGCGCACCGCCCTTCGGTGTTGCTCAGGTGATGATGTGTGGCTCAACTGCCCGGCCGTTCGGCTCAGACGTCGATGCCGTGCGAGGCCAGGTAGGCGATCGGGTCGATGTCCGAGCCGTACGCCGGGCCCGTGCGGACCTCGAAGTGCAGGTGCGGTCCGGTGACGTTGCCGGTGGCGCCGGAGAGGCCGATCTGCTGACCGGTGCTCACGGTCCGGCCCGCGGAGACGGAGATGGAGGACAGGTGGCCGTACTGCGAGTAGCGGCCGTCGGCGTGCTTGATGACGACCTGGTTGCCGTACGCACCGCCCCAGCCGGCGGTGACGACAGTGCCGGAGGTGATGGCCTTCACGCTGGTGCCGGTGAAGACGGGGAAGTCGATCCCGGTGTGGCTGCCGCTGGACCAGTTGGAGCCGGAGGCGCGGTAGCCGGTGGTGTGGTTGCCGGGGACCGGGTGGGCGTAGTCGGAGCTGCTGGCCGGGGCGGCAGGCTTGGACTCCGTGACCGTCGCGGCCTCGGCCGGGGCGGACTTGACCGGAGCTGCCGGAGCAGCGGCGGCCGGCGCGGAGTCGCCGGACGCCTTGGCGCCGAGCGTCAGCTTCATGCCCGGGAGGATCAGGCCGGGGTCTTCGCCGACGACCGCGCGGTTGTCCTGGTACAGCTTCTGCCAGCCGCCTTCGACCTTGTGGTCGGCGGCGATCTTCGAGAGGTAGTCGCCGGAGACGACGGAGTACGTCGTGGTGGCCGCCTGCTTCAGCGCGACCGGCGTGGCCGGGGCGGCGTGCTTGGCGGCGGAGGCCGCCTTCGGGGCGGCCTGTTCCACGGCGTGGGCGCCGGTGGCACCGAGCAGCGGCAGCGCGAGGCAAGCGCCGCCGGCGCTTGCCACGGCGACGCCACGGGCGATGGTGCTGGACTTCGTACGACGGTGCTTACCCGATGCGGGCATGAACTGCTTCCTCTCCGGCGCCTGCGAGGTGAGCTGTCGGGTTCGGGCTGGAGATGCCCGGTCGCGCAGAGCGCGACTTCACCCCTAGCCGGCCGGATTTCTACGGTCGGCGGCTTACCTGGTTCCCCCGCTCCTGCCACGCGATCAGTGGGTGCGAATTCCGGACGGCGGCAGGATTGGGCGGTCCGTCCGGATTGACGGTGACCGTAAGCGAGCCGGGACGGCGATAACAAGCCTTTGGTTCCGCACCGGAATCCGATGCGGGAAATCGGCGCGGAATTCCGGTCACACTCCGTGGATCAAAGATCTTGAAATTCCGCGCCGCGCACGGAATAGCCGACCGCCCCGTCAGCACACACCGTCACGGATATGATCCCGCTCACGAGAGGGCAACCATCTCCCATACAAGCAGGGCGCATTGGGCTAAATGCACACATTACGGACATGTCACGCCTGTCGGTCACGCCGGAGCCTCAGCACCCGCGCGTCGAGATCCCCCCTCAGCCCGGTGTGCAGCCCCTGGTGCAGCAGTACCGAACCGTGGTGCACCGCACCCGTGTCCAGGCAGGTGTACGTCGCCGCGGGGTCGAGCGCGCGCAGCCTCAGGGCCGGGGGCCGCTCCCCGAATCGCTGCGCCTCCAGCCACATCAGGACCACGGTCTCGTCACCGTGGACGTACTGGACCGCGCCGAGTCCACCGCGCGGGGCGCGCAGCCGGTACAGCGCTCCATGCTGCACCACCGGCCGGATCTCCTTATAGAGATCCACCCAGGTCCGCGCCTCGGCCAGCTCCTCATCGCTCCACTCGGCGAGGTCCCCGCCGACCCCGAGCACACCGGCCATCGCGCTCACGAAGCGGAAGCGCAGCGAACTGACCCTGTCGTTGAGCTGCGTATTCGGACTGTCGGTGACCCAGGCCGCCATCACCCGGGCCGGGTGGATCTGGCCGAAGCCCTCCTGGATGGTCAGGCGGTCGAGCGGATCGGTGTTGTCGGAGGTCCACACCTGGTCCGTACGGGACAGAATGCCCAGGTCGATCCGGCCGCCGCCGCCCGAACAGGATTCGAAGGCGACCGAGGGGTGCGCGGCCCTGAGCCGGTCGATCAGTGCGTACAGTGCGTCCACATGCTCGATCCAGAGCTTCTGCGGATACTCCTCGCCCGGCCAGCCCGCGTCGGTGAAGCTGCGGTTGAAGTCCCATTTCACATAGTCGATGGGCGCGCTGGAGAGCAGCGCGTCCAGTTGCTCCCACAGATGGTCCCGCACATCGGGGCGGGCCAGATTGAGCACCAGCTGATTGCGGAACTCGGTCCGCCTCCGTCCGGGGAAATGCTGCACCCAGTCCGGGTGTGCACGATGGAGATCGCTGTCGGCATTGACCATTTCCGGCTCGACCCAGATACCGAACTGCATGCCGAGTCCGTGCACTTCGTCGGCAAGCGGCTCAAGGCCGCCGGGAAAGCGGTCCGGATTCGGTGTCCAGTCGCCGAGTCCGGCCCGGTCGCTGGTCCGCTGCCCGAACCAGGCGTCGTCCACGACGAACAGCTCGACGCCCATCGCGGCGGCGCGCTCGGCTAGGGCGCGCTGCTGCTCCTGCGAGATGTCGAAACCGGTCGCCTCCCAGGAGTTGTAGAGCACCGGCCGCAGGCGCTGTGCGTCCGGGATCACATGGGCCAGCTGCCAGGCGTGCCAGGCCCGGCTCGCCCCGCCGAACCCCTCCGCGCTCCACAGACCGGCGAAGACGGGGGTGGTGTACGACTGTCCCGGCGCGAGCAGCAGCAGCCCCGATTCGTCGTGCCCTGCGCCGCCGGTGATCTGTACGAGCCCGTCGGGGAGCCGCTGTACGCAGATCCGCCACGACCCGGACCAGCCGAGCGCACAGCCGTACACCTCGCCGCTGTCCTCGGTGGCCGCGCCGTCGGCATCGAGTGCGACCCACGGCAGGTGCTGATGTCCGGTGTGGCCGCGCCTGCTGGAGATGACGTTCTCGCCGTACGTCAGCTCCGCCCGCGCGAGCTGCGACTCCGCAGCCCAGCGGCCGTGCAGCCGGCTCAGCCGCCAGCCGTCGCGGGCGGGCAGCGCCCAGGCGGCCGCGTCGGCGCGCAGCAGTTCCAGCGGCGGGCCGTCCGGCCCGGCGTGGGCAACGGTGGCCCAGCGCTCGATCACATCGGAGTCCTCGCGCATGCGGTAGTGCAGGGTCAGGGCAAGCCGGTGCACGGAGTCGGTGAAGCCGATACGGAGTTCGTCCCCGTCCGCCGCGGCCTCGGCGAAGGCCCACTCGGTGCCGCGGACTTCCGGCGTGCGCACCGAGAGGGCCGGGCGGACGAACCTGGGGCCGCCCTCCACCGGGTACTCCTCGCGGCCGTCGAGCGGGGACTCGAAGCCCCTGGAGGGTGGCTCCGGTGCCGCGGCCAGCGCCTGGGCGGCGGCGAGGGTGATCCGCGGCCCCCAGTGCAGATGGACCAGCTCGTCCCGCCCCGTGAGCCGCAGGGCGTAGCTGCTGCTCGCCCCGGTCAGCAGCCAGGTCCGGCCCTTGTCACCCGTCTCGATCATTCCACCCCCACATTCCAACAGTTCCGCACATCATCGACCGCAGCCGGGCGGGTGGGCAACGGCCTTGCAAGGAATTCACCGCGAGGGCACGGGGGTTCGCGGAAATGTCGGCAGACGAAGGCCGAGACGATTGCCTGAGGAATCGATGTCGTATCGTCGCGGCAGTGGCCTTGTCGGCGATTCGCGCCGGCGCCAGACACTCCAGGAGTCACTGTGACGCAGCAGCTGCCGCAGATCCCGTCGACGGAACCCGAGCTGGCGGGTGTCCGCAACTTCCGCGACGTGGGCGGGCTGCCCACCACGGACGGCCGGCGGGTACGGTACGGACGGCTCTTCCGCAGTGGTCATCTCGCACACGCCACCGCCGAGGACGCCGCCTTCCTCGGCGGTCTCGGTCTGCACACCGTTTTCGACTTCCGCAACGCGGCCGACCACCGGCTCGACGGCCTGGACGTGGACCTGCCGGGCGTACGCAATGTGAACATCCCGCTCTCCGACCCGGCCGACGGCGCCGAGTTCTGGCAGGTGGTCCGCGACGGCGATCTCGCCCAGCTGCGCTCGATCCTGGCCGACGGCAAGGGGACGAACCGGATGATCGCCTCGTACCGCGAGATCATCCGGGACCGTACGGCCGAGCACAGCCAGGTCCTGCACGCCCTGGCCGAGGACAGTGTTCCCGCGTTGATGCACTGCGCGGCGGGCAAGGACCGGGCCGGTCTGTCGATCGCGGTGTCGCTGCTCGCGGTCGGCGTGGAGCGCGATGCGATCGAGGCCGACTACCTGAAGTCGAATGACGCCCACCGCCGCTACAAGGTGCGCCGCAGCGACAGTTCGGCGGCCGGCATGTCGCCCGAGGTGATGGAGCTGCTCAATCCGCTCTTCGGCGCCCGTGCCGACTACCTCGCCGCGGCTTTCGCCACCATCGAGGAGACCTGGGGCAGCACGGACCGCTACTTCTCCGAGGGCCTGAGGCTCGCCCCCGAGACCCGTGAGCGGCTGCGCGAGCGGCTCCTGGACGAGGTGTAGCCGTACGGAGCCGGCGGCGGTGGTCAGCCCTTGCCCGCCACTTCGAAGAGCAGATAGAGGAAGGCCGCGAAGACGTGTCCGGCGACGAGGTAGGCGACCAGCCGGATCACCACGCCGCGCGGAAACCTCCCCTCCTGGGCCTCGTACTTCTTCTTGGAGCCGAGCGGGTCGAAGTTCTCTGAATCGGACATGACAGTCCTCTCTGGCGACCGGACTGGCCGGTCTCAGCGGTGGTGGATGCCGCTGCCGAGGCACAGCTCGGCGGCGGGGCTCTGCAGCAGGGTGTGGACGAAGAGCAGCTCGGCACCGTCGCGGTCGACGGCCGCGATCCGGTGCGGGGTGAGCGAGTCGAAGTGCGCGCTGTCACCGGGCGCGAGATCGTGCACCGTGTCCCCGAGCGTGACCCGCAGGTGCCCGGCGAGCACATGCAGCCACTCCTCGCCGGGATGGACGCGCACGAGATCACCCTGTGTGCCGTACGGAACCCGGACGCGGAGCGCCTGCATCGCCCGGCCGGAGCCGCCGGCCCGCTGGTACGTCCAGCCGTCGGCCTCGGCCCCTTCGAACTTCCCGCCGCGGATGATCGCCTCGCGTTCGGGAGGCGTCTCGCCGAGGAGTCCGGAGACCGTCGTACCGTAGATCCTGGCAAGACCGAGGAGCATCGGCAGCGAGGGCTGGCGACGGCCCGTTTCGAGCCGGGAGAGATGGGCGGGCGAAAGCCCGGCCCGCTGGGCGGCGGTCTCCAGGGTGAGACCACGGCTGCGGCGCAGCTCGCGCAGGCGGGGCGCGACTCCGGGCAGCTCGTCGGCCGCCCCTCCGTCTGGAGTGTTCATGTACCCATTGGGCCAGGAGCTTTCCTTGGAGGCAAATTTATTGCCTCCAAGGCAAAGTCACCGGCAGGAGCCGCAGGCTCAGCGGTTGGCGACGGCCTGCTTCACCAGGGTCCTGCCGAAGTCCCACATCAGCCCGCCACCGCTGTGCGCGTCATCCATCACGGCGGTGAACGCCGTGACGAACCGGTCGACCTCCGGCTCCCCGATCACCAGCGGCGGAATCAGCTTGATCACTTCCAGATGATCGCCCGAGACCTGGGTGAGGATGCGGTGCTTCTGGAGCAGGGGCACCACCACCATCTGCGCGAAGAGACCCTTGCGGGCCGTCTGCAGCATCGTCCAGCGGCTGCGCAGCTTCAGCGACGACGGCCGGCCGAACTCGATGCCGATCATCAGCCCTCGACCGCGCACCTCGTGCAGCAGCTCATAGCGGTCCACCAGCGCCGCCAGCCGCTCGCGCAGCAGATCGCCGGTGCGGCGCGCGCCCGCGACCGTCTCCTCGTCCTCCATCACCGCGAGGACCGCGAGCCCGGCGGCCATCGCCTGGGCGTTGGAGCCGAAGCTCGCGGAGTGCACCAGGACCCGGTCCATCGACGAGTAGACGCGTCTGAAGATCCAGTCCTTGCCGAGGGTCGCCCCGACCGGCACATAGCCGCCGGAAAGGGCCTTGGCGACGCAGACCAGATCGGGTTCGACACCTTCCTCGTGCTGGTACGCGTAGAAGTCGCCGGTCCTGCCGAGGCCGGTCTGCACCTCGTCGGCGATGAGCAGCGCCTTGTGCTTGTGCAGCAGCTCCTGCGCGTCGCGCAGGAAGCCGGGCGGCGCGGCATGGACACCCTTGCCCTGGATGGGCTCGACGACCAGCGCCGCCACGTCGCCCCGCTTCAGCTCGCGCCGCAGCGCGTCGAGGTCACCGAGTTCGATGGCGGTGTCCGGCAGCAGTGGTGCGAAGCCGTCCCGGAACCCGCTCTCCCCGTTGACCGAGAGCGAGCCGGTCGTCAGGCCGTGGAAGGCATGGGTGCAGTAGAGAATGCGCGGCTTCCCGGTGGCGTACCGGGCGAACTTCAGGGCGGTCTCGACGGCCTCCGTGCCGCTGTTGCCGAAGAAGACCCGGTCCAGGTGCGGGCTGTACGCGAGCAGCTTCTCGGCCAGCAGCCCGGGCAGCGGCTGGCAGTCGAAGCGGGTGAGGTCGGCGAGCGAGGCGTCCAGGACGTCGTGCAGGGCCTTGCGTACGACGGGGTGGTGCCGGCCGAGGCCCATCACGCCGAATCCGGCGAGCATGTCGAGGTAGTCGTTGCCGTCCGCGTCCCAGAAGTGCGCGCCCTCGGCCCGTTCGTAGACCTTGTCGAAGCCGATGGTGTGCAGCATGCGGGGCAGCTGATGATTGAGGTGTTTCGTGTGCAGCTCGTAGCGCTCGGCGCCGCGCTCCGCGAGGAGTTGCGCCAGGTCGAAGCCCTTGGGCCCGTCGTCCTTCATTCCCCGCTCTCCTCGGTGCTTGTCGCCGCCTTCCTGGCGGCCAGTGCGGCGCTGATCCGTCCGGCGATCTCGACCGGTGTGAGCCCGATGTCGGCGAGCACCTCGGCGCGCTTGCCGTGGGCGAGGAACTGCTCGGGGATGCCGAACGTCCGCAGCGGTACGTCGACCCCGGCGTCCCGCAGCGCCTGCCCGACCGCCGAACCGACGCCCCCTGCCCGGCTGTTGTCCTCGACGACGGCGACCAGCCGGTGCCGCTGCGCGAGCGGGGCCAGCTGTTCGTCGACCGGCTTGACCCAGCGCGGGTCGACGACCGTGCAGCGGATACCGCCGCCCGACAGCAGGTCGGCCGCCTTCAGACAGACCGGGGCGAGCACACCGACGGCCACGAGCAGCACGTGGGGGTCGTCCGCCCGGTGCAGGACGTCCATTCCGCCGATCCGGTCGACGGCCGGGACCGGCTGCCCCACCGACTCCTTGGGGAACCGGATCACGGTGGGTGCGTCGTCGATGTCGACGGCCTCACGGAGTTCGGCGCGCAGTTCGTCGGCGTCGCGCGGGGCGGCGATCCGCAGTCCGGGAACGACCTGCAGCATGGACATGTCCCACATGCCGTTGTGCGAGGGCCCGTCGGGTCCGGTGACGCCGGCCCGGTCGAGAACGAAGGTCACCCCGCATCCGTGCAGCGCGACGTCCATCAGCAGTTGGTCGAAGGCCCGGTTGAGGAACGTGGCGTATACGGCGACGACCGGATGGAGTCCGCCGGTGGCGAGCCCCGCCGCGGAGACGGTCGCGTGCTGCTCGGCGATGCCCACGTCCCAGACCCGGTCGGGGAACGCCTCGGCGAACTTCGTCAGTCCGACGGGGTGCAGCATCGCCGCCGTGATGGCCACGACGTCCGGCCGCTCGGCGCCGATCGCGGCGATCTCGTCCCCGAACACCGAGGTCCAGGAGGGCCCGCCGGCCGGGACGAGCGGCGCGCAGGTCAGCGGGTCCATCGCGCCGACGGTGTGGAAGCGGTCGGCCTCGTCCTGGAGCGCGGGCGGGTAGCCGCGGCCCTTCTCGGTGAGACAGTGCACCAGCACCGGGCCGTGGAAGCGTTTCGCCCGGTGCAGCGCGGATTCGACGGCCGCGATGTCGTGCCCGTCGATCGGTCCGACGTACTTGAGCCCGAGATCCTCGAACATGCCCTGCGGGGCGAAGGCGTCCTTGAATCCCTTCTTCGCGCCGTGCAGCGACTCGTACAGCGGCTGTCCGATGACGGGGGTCTGCTGGAGCACGCTCTTGCCCCAGGAGAGAAAGCGTTCGTATCCGTCGGTGGTACGGAGGGTGGCGAGGTGGTTGGCCAGGCCGCCGATCGTGGGGCCGTAGGAGCGCTCGTTGTCGTTGACGACGATGATCAGCGGCCGGTCCCGCGCGGCCGCGATGTTGTTGAGCGCCTCCCAGGCCATCCCGCCGGTGAGGGCCCCGTCACCGATGACCGCCACGACATGGTCGCTGCGTCCCAGCACCTGATGGGCCTTGGCGAGGCCGTCGGCCCAGCCGAGGACGGTCGAGGCGTGCGAGTTCTCGATGACATCGTGCTCGGACTCCTCGCGGGAGGGGTAGCCGGACAGGCCGCCCTTGCCGCGCAGCTTGGAGAAGTCCTGCCGCCCGGTGAGCAGTTTGTGCACATAGCTCTGGTGCCCGGTGTCCCACAGGATGCGGTCCACGGGCGAGTCGAAGGCCCGGTGCAGGGCGATGGAGAGCTCCACCACCCCCAGGTTGGGCCCCAGATGACCGCCGGTCCTCGCCACCGCCCGGACGAGGAACTCTCTGATGTCCTCGGCGAGTTCGTCGAGTTGTGCTTCGTTCAGCGCCTTGAGATCGTGCGGCCCCCGGATGTTCTCCAGAATCGTCACGCTCGGGCCCCCTCTCTGGTTCTGTTTCAGCTCACGGTGACGGCCGGAACCCCCGGTGGTGTCCCTGCGTCGTCCATGCCCTCGGCGATCTTCAGGGCTTCCTCGATCAGCGTCTCGACGATCTTCGACTCCGGGACGGTCTTGACGACCTCGCCCTTCACGAAGATCTGCCCCTTGCCATTGCCGGACGCGACACCCAGATCCGCCTCACGCGCCTCACCCGGACCATTGACGACACACCCCATCACGGCCACCCGCAACGGCACCTCCATGCCCTCAAGACCCGCGGACACCTGATCCGCCAGCTTGTACACATCCACCTGCGCACGCCCGCACGACGGACACGACACGATCTCCAGCCGCCGCTGCTTCAGATTCAACGACTCCAGAATCTGCAGCCCGACCTTGACCTCCTCGGCCGGAGGCGCCGACAACGACACCCGGATCGTGTCCCCGATCCCCTCCGACAGCAACGCACCGAACGCCACCGCGGACTTGATCGTCCCCTGGAACGCCGGACCCGCCTCCGTCACACCCAGATGCAACGGATAATCACACGCAGCCGCCAGCTGACGGTACGCATTGACCATCACCACCGGATCGTTGTGCTTCACCGAGATCTTGATGTCCCTGAAACCGTGCTCCTCGAACAGCGACGCCTCCCACAGCGCCGACTCCACCAGAGCCTCCGGCGTCGCCTTCCCGTACTTCCTCAGCAGCCGCGCATCCAGCGAACCCGCGTTCACACCGATCCGGATCGGCGTACCCGCATCCTTCGCCGCCCGCGCGATCTCCCTCACCTTGTCATCGAACTGCTTGATGTTCCCCGGATTCACCCGCACCGCCGCACAGCCCGCATCAATCGCCGCGAACACGTACTTCGGCTGGAAATGAATATCCGCGATCACCGGAATCTGCGACTTCTTCGCAATCGTCGCCAGCGCATCCGCATCATCCTGCGTCGGACACGCCACCCGCACGATCTGACAGCCCGACGCCGTCAACTCCGCGATCTGCTGCAACGTCGCACCGATGTCCGACGTACGCGTCGTCGTCATCGACTGCACCGACACCGGCGCATCCCCGCCCACCGCCACCGACCCGACCTGGATGCGCCGCGAGTGGCGGCGCATCGCTAGCGGCCGGGCCGGCAGCTCGGGGAGACCCAGTGCGACCGGTTCCCCAGCGGTCATGACGTCACCCGTTCCCGGAGACGGTCTCGCGCACGGCGCGCAGGGATTCCTTCAGCGACCCCATGGTGGCGAGCACGGCGGTGGGCTCGTAGCCGCAGTGCGCCATGCAGTTGGCGCAGCGCGGGTCCTTGCCCCGGCCGTACTTGTCCCAGTCGGTCTTCTCGATGAGTTCGCGGTACGTCGGGACGTATCCGTCGCTCATCAGATAGCAGGGCCGCTGCCAGCCGAAGAGCGAGTAGTTCGGGATCGCCCACGCGGTGCACGGGAAGTCCGCCTTGCCCTCCAGGAAGTCCAGGAAGAGCGGCGAGTGGTTCAGCCGCCAGCGGGACCTGTTGCCGCCCGCGAAGGACTTCTTGAACAGCTCGCGGGTCTGCTCGACGCCGAGGAAGTGCTCCTGGTCGGGTGCCTTCTCGTACGCGTAGGCGGGCGAGATCATCATCTCGTCGACCTTCAGATCGTCATTGAGGTAGTTGAGGACCTCGATGACGGTCTGCGGGGTGTCGGTGTTGAAGAAGGTGGAGTTCGTGGTGACCCGGAAGCCGCGCCGCTTGGCCTCCTTGATCGCCGCCACCGCCTCGTCGAACACGCCTTCCTTGGCGACCGACTCGTCGTGCCGTTCGCGCAGCCCGTCGATGTGCACGGCGAAGGCGAAGTACGGCGAGGGCGTGAATTTCTCCATCTTCTTCCGCAGCAGCATCGCGTTGGTGCAGAGGAAAACGTACTTCCGCCGCGCCACCAGCTGACGGACGATTTCGTCGATCTGCGGATGCATCAGCGGCTCGCCGCCCGCGATGGAAACCATCGGGGCACCCGATTCGAGGACGGCACCCACCGCTTGGGCGACCGGCATGCGCTGCTTGAGCACTCCCGCCGGATGCTGGATCTTCCCGCACCCCTCGCACGCGAGATTGCAGGCGAACAAAGGCTCCAGCTCCACAATGAGCGGGAATTTGTCCCGCTTGCGGAGCTTTTGTTCAATGAGGTACGTCGCAACCTTGATGGACTGACGGAGCGGCATGGCCATCTGGCTCACCTCCTGGGGAGCAGCAAAGAACGGTGCCATTCATAGAAAGCCGGCAGGACGGCACGGAGAACACGGAAAGCCGATATTCCTCCGCGTATCGTGCCGATGCGGACGAGCTCATGCTCCGGGGCGTCCACGACCACCCGTACGGCGGCAACCGGGCGTGGCCCGGACCGCAGAGCGGCGCGGAGGGTGGCGGCGGACTCCATGTCCACCGCGATCGCTCCGGTGGCCCGCAGCTCGGCGCGCTCATGTCCGCGTACGACATGGGCGGAGCCGGTCAGCGGACCGGTGTGGACGGTGCGGCCGGGCACCGCCCTGGCGAGGGCCTCGGCGAGCAGGCCCACGCCGGTGCAGACCGTCGAGTCCCCGGCCTCCCGGGTCTCGGCGGCGACCACCAGGTCCCCGGGGTGCATGCCGGGTGAAAGACCGGCGCAGAACCCGGAGGCGAGGACCGCCGTGCCGGGCGCCCGGTCCTCGCCGAGCACCCGTGACACGGCCGTCTCGGCAGCCCTGGGGCCCATTCCCGTACGGAGTACGGTCACCGGTCCCGGGGCGTCACCAGCCCTGCTCCTGCCGCTGCGCAGGGCGAATTTCTCGATGCCGAGCGCGCAGGCGATCAGCAGCGGTGCTGCGGGGCCGGCCGGCCCCGGACCATCGCCCATCAGGCCCCCTTGCGGGTGGCCGTGCCGTCGGCGAACGGATCGCCGTACACGTACCGCCCGAGTGCGGTGAGCGGGAAGACCTGCCGGTAGAGGTGGTAGTTGATGGAGAAGTCCCAGGGGAAGCCGGTGCCGGTGAAGTACGGCTCGTCCCAGGATCCGTCGGCCTGCTGTGTCTCGCCGAGCCAGGACACCCCGCGCTGGACGGCCCTGCTGTCCCGCCGTCCAGCGGCGAGCAGTGCGAGCAGTGCCCACGCGGTCTGGGACGCGGTCGATGCGCCGCGCCCGATCCACTTGTCCTCCTGGTACGAGCGCAGGTCCTCGCCCCAGCCGCCGTCGTCGTTCTGTACGGACTCCAGCCAGCCGACCGCGCGGCGGATCGCCGGATGGGTGACGGGCAGTCCGGCAGCCACCAGTGCGGGCACCACCGACCCTGTTCCGTATACGTAGTTGACGCCCCAGCGGCCGAACCAGCCGCCGGCCGCGTCCTGTTCGGCGAGCAGCCACTCGATTCCGCGCCGGGTGGCGGGGTGTCCGGACCGCCCCTCGACGGCGAGCATCTCGACCACGTGCCCAGTGACATCGGCGGACGGCGGGTCGATGACCTCACCGAAGTCGCAGAAGGGCAGCCGGTTGGGGAACGCGCTGGTGTTGTCCGCGTCGAACGCGCCCCAGGCCCCGTTGCGCGACTGCATACCGAGGTTCCAGCGCACTCCGCGCCTGATGGCGGCCTCGATGCGGGCCGTGTCGGGGTGGCGGACCCGGCGCAGTGCGAGGACCACCTCCGCGGTGTCGTCGATGTCCGGGTAGTTGTCGTTGTGGAACTCGAACGCCCAGCCGCCCGGGTTGAGCCGGGGGCGGCGCACGGCCCAGTCACCGGGCCGGACGATCTCCTCGCCGAGCATCCAGTCCGCGGCCTTCACGAGCGCCGGGTGGTCGGGGCTGACCCCGGCGTCGGCGAGGGCGATGGTGGCGAGGCAGGTGTCCCAGACCGGGGACTGGCAGGCCTCGATCATCCGGGCGCCGTCCTCGCGCCAGACGGCGAACCGGTCGAGCGAGGCGAGTCCGGCCCGCATCACCGGGTGGTCCAGGTCGTAACCGAGCAGGTGCAGGGCGATGACGGAGTACACGGCGGGCGGCTGGATGCCGCCCCAGCAGCCGTCGTTCTCCTGGCGTTCGATGATCCAGCGGGCCGCGGCGTTCATGGCCGTCCGGCGCAGCTTGCGCGGCGCGACCTTGTGGTAGGCGTGCAGCACCTTGTCCAGGCGCTGGAAGACTCCGTCCCAGCTCGCCGCCGGAGCGGGGCGCCCGGGCGGGTTCGGGACGTACGGGTCGGTGTGCAGTTCGTCGAGCGCGAAGGGGGCCGGGCGGACCGGCCGCTTCGCCGAGACGACGGTGAGCGGCACGATGGTCTGGCGGGCCCAGCAGCCGAAGTCGTAGATGTTGAGCGGAACCCACTTGGGGAAGAACATCAGCTCGGGCGGGAGTTCCGGCAGGTCGTCCCATTTCCACCAGCCGAAGAGGGCGAGCCAGATGCGGGTGAAGACGCGGCTCGCCGCGATGCCGCCCTGGTCCCTGATCCATCGGGAGGCCCTGGCCATGTGCGGATCGTCCGGCCGGTCCCCGGCCAGCCGCAGTGCCACATAGGCCTCGATGGTGGTGGAGAGTTCGCCGGGGCCGCCGTGGAAGGTGGCCCAGGTGCCGTCGCCGCGCTGTTCGCCACGGATGAAGCGGCCGGCCGCCTGCACGGTGGCCTGGTCCTGAATGCCGAGGAATTGACGGAGCAGCAGGTCCTCGGCGTCCATGGTGACGTTGGTGGCGAGGTCGCCCTTCCACCAGCCCTGCTCGTCCTGCCTGCCGAGGAGGTGCTCCACCGAGCGTTCCGCGGCCCGTCGCGCGGCGGCGAGTACGTCGTCCGCGACGATGGTTGTGTCGGTCGGATTACTGGCCGAGGCTGCGCGGGGACTCACAGCCCCGGTGCTTCCGTCGGTCGTCGCTGTCATGGCTTCCCCTTCGTGCAGTTGTTCCTCTGCTGTGCTGGGGTCTCCGTCGGCCGGCGCCCGGGACGGACACCGGCCGGCGACTGCGATTCATATGGAGCAGATGGTGATCATCTCTTTCGTACGACGACGAAGTCCGCGAGCGCTGTGAGCTGCGCCCGCACGGTCTGCGGCATGTCGACGCGGTGCAGCGCCTCGATGGCGACCGCATGCTGTCGACGGGCCTCCTGGGCGGTCCATTCGCGGCCGCCCGCCTCCTCGATGAGCGCCGCACGGGCGGCGAACTCCTCTTCGGAGAAGCTGTCGAAATCGGTGCTCTTGGCATCGGCGGCGAGCAGTTCGCCCAGGCGCTGCGAGGCCGGCCCGCCCTCGGCGAGCGCGGCGACGACCGGGAGGGACTTCTTGCGCTGGCGCAGATCGCTCCAGGTCTGCTTGCCGGTGGACTCGGGGTCGCCCCAGATGCCCAGCAGGTCGTCGACGGCCTGGAAGGCGAGGCCGAGGTGGTAGCCGTACGCCTCCAGCGTGTCGGCGGTGCGGTCGTCGGCGCCGCCGAGGACCGCACCGATGGAGCAGGCGCAGGCGAGCAGGGCGCCGGTCTTGTTGCCCTCCATCTCCAGGCACTCCTCGACGGTGACCCGCTCGCGGTGCTCGTAGGAGATGTCCTGGGCCTGACCGTCGATGAGCTTGCGGGTGGCGACGGTCAGGCGGCGGGCCGCGCGGCCCGCTTCGACGGTGCCGAGCTCCAGCAGGATCTCGTTGGCGAGCGCGAAGAGCGCGTCGCCGACGAGGATCGCCTGGGCGGGGCCGTGCACCTTCCAGACGGTGTCGCGGTGGCGGCGCTGTTCGTCGCCGTCCATCAGGTCGTCGTGCAGCAGCGAGAAGTTGTGCACGAGTTCGACGGCCACGGCGCCGGGGATGCCGGCCTCGGCGGCGGCACCGGCCGCCTCCGCGGACAGCAGGGCGAGCGCCGGGCGCACGGCCTTGCCGCCGTCACCGTCGGAGGGCCGTCCCTGGGCGTCGATCCAGCCGAAGTGATAGGCCGCGACGGTGTCCATGGGCGGTGCGAGCCGGTCGACGGCGGCCCGGAGCACCGGCGTGGAAAGGGCCCGTCCGCGCTCCAGAAGCGCGGTGACGTCCGTGGTGTCCGCCACGGTGTCGAAAGCCGGATTCGCCGGGGTCACTGACTCTCCTCTTGTTCCGGTGGTACTGCTCATGCCGCCTCCTGCAGCGGATGTTCGTGGATGCGGCCGAGTGCCCGGAGCGCGGCGTCCGCTGCGCTGAACCCGCTGCGGACGGCACCTTCCATCGTCGCGGGCCAGCCGGTGGCCGTCCAAGCTCCGGCCAGCGTGAGGCCGGGGGCACGGGTGCGGGCTCCTGGCCGCAGTCGGCCGACGCCGGGGGCGGGGGCGAAGGTCGCCGTGCGCTCCCGGGTGACGAAGAAATCCCTGATCCCGGCTCCGCGGGCGGCCGGTAGCAGCCGCTCCAGCTCAGGCAGGTAGCGCTTGCGCAACTCGGCGACGGGGAGGTCGATCTCCTCGTCGGCGGCGGACTGGGACAGGGCGAGGTACTGCCCGGGGCCGGTGAGACCCGAAGCTTGCGTGCGGTCGAAGACCCACTGGACCGGGGAGCCGAGCGCGGCGAAGAACGGGCGGCGCAGCACCTTGCGGTCGTAGACGACATGCACATTGAGGATCGGCGACGTGCCGATGTCGAGCAGCCGGTCCGGCTCGTCGAGTGCGCCCGCGGGCAGCAGGTCGTGGGTCTCGCGCTGCGGTACGGCGAGGACGACGGTGTCTGCCCCGATGCGTTCGCCGCCGGTGTCGACGGCCCAACTGCCATCCTCCGTACGGGTGATGGAGGTGGCTCTGGTACGCAGTTCGGTGCGTACCCCGGCGGAGTCGAGGGCCTTGCGGGCCAGGGTGTCGTGCACCTCGCCGAGTGGCACGCTCGCCCAGCCGATGTCGGCGGCGCCGGGCTCGGAGAGGAGCCCGGTCTTGAAGACCTTCGCGGCGAGGGCCAGCGAGGAGTTCGGCGCGGTGGCGTTGAGCGTGGCGACGCCGACGAGGTCCCAGAGGGCCTCGATGGTGCGGGGCGACTGGCCGTGCCGGGCGAGCCAGCTGCCGAAGTCGATGGCGTCGAGCGCGGGGTCGTCCGGGTCCAGGCGGCCGAGCGCCAGCGCGGCCCGTCCGACGCTCGCCCGCTCGGTGAGCGAGAGATGCGGATAGCCGGCGAGTCCGGCGGCGAGGTGGAACGGTACCGGCAGCGCGTTGCGGCGCAGCCGTCCGAGCCGGGGGCCCGAGGGGCGCCCGACGTCGAGAACGGGCACGTCCAAACGGTTTTGCAGGGGTGCAAGACGCGTCCCGTCGACGCGGTCGAGGAACCAGCGGTAGGCGGTGCAGCAGCGCAGATAGACGTGCTGTCCGTTGTCGACCGTCAGTTCACCGCGCCGGAAGGAGAAGGCGAGCCCACCGAGCCTGGGCCGTCCTTCGAGCAGGGTCACGTCAAGCCCGGCGTCGGCTAGGCGCAGGGCCGCGGTGATCCCGGCAAGTCCGCCGCCGATCACGACGGCGCGGGAGGAACGCGGGGCGTCGTCCGTCATGCGTCCTCCTTTCGCCGGGTCGCTTCAGTCAGGGACGCGCAAGTACACCAGAGGGTTGATCGCAGAGCGAAGCGACGCTCCGTGTTGCACATGTTGCGTGCGATGTCCGTACGGCGCATCAGACACGCCTCCTGGCCGTGCGGCGGGAGATGTACCGGGCGTCGAGACCCGACAGTCCGCGCACCGCGACATAGGCCTTCTCGTGGCCGGGCAGCGAGACCCGGCCACGCAGCACGGCTTCGGGGTCGCGTTCGATCCGGTCGAGCAGCCGCCGGTAGATGCCCGCCATGGCCGCGACACAGGCGCCGCTGCGCCGGTCCAGCATCGGCAGCAGCCGGTAGCCCTCGGCGAACAGGGCGCGGGCGCGCCGCACCTCGAAGTGGACCAGGCCCGCGAAGTCGGCGCCGGGCGGCGGGGTGGCCCGGTGGAAGCCTGCCGAGCAGCCGAACTTGGCGAGGTCGTCGGCGGGCAGGTACGTGCGCCCGTTGCCCGCGTCCTCGCGCACGTCGCGCAGGATGTTGGTCAGCTGGAGCGCGAGGCCGAGCGTGTCGGCGTACTCCGCGGCGCGTTCGGCGCCGGGAGCGCCCGGTTCCGTGCCGAAGACGCCCAGGCTGAGGCGGCCGATGGCGCCCGCGACGCAGCGGCAGTAGGCCTTGAGGTCGTCCCAGGTCTCGTACGTCGCGCCGCGCACATCCATCAGTACGCCGTCGATGAGTTCGTCGAGCCCGCCGAGCGGGAGCGGGAATCTGCGCGAGGCGTCGGCGAGCGCGACGGCCACCGGGTCGGTGTCGTCTTCGTCGATCGCGCCGTCGCGGATCCGGTCCAGCAGGGTGCGGGTGCTCTCCAGGCGGGTCCGCTTGGTCTCCGGCTCCAGTTCGCCGTCACCGATGTCGTCGACACGACGGGAGAAGGCGTACAGCGCCGACATGGCCTGTCGCTTCTCGGCCGGCAGCAGCCTGATGCCGTACGCGAAGTTACGCGCCTGCTGTCCGGTGACCGCCTCGCAGTAACTGTATGCGGCCTGTACCGGTGCCGACATGTACGTCGTCTGTCCCTCCACGGTCCGGCTCACCCCTCTCTACGCGCTTTTCGCAAGACAACTCCCACTTCGCGCAGCAGGCTGGGCTTGGTGGGTTTGGGCGGTCCGGGCAGTACGTCGAACCCGGCGGCCGCGATCGCGGAGAGGGCTGCGCGCCCCCCTCCCACGAATCCGGCGAGAAGCAGCTTGAGCCTGCCGTGGACGCTACCCACGAGGGGGGTACCTTCATTCAGCAGTTCCCGAGCGCGTTCTGCTTCGTACGCAACCAGTGAACGCACCGATGCGCCCCCCGCGGGGGCGGTCAGATCGGTTTCGCGGACGTGGAACCGGGCCATGTCGTCCGCGGGCAGATAGATCCGGTCGCGGCCGAGGTCCTCGGTGACGTCCTGGAGGTGCTCGACGATCTGCAGGGCGGTGCAGACGGCGTCGGAGCGGCGGATGCGTTCGGGGCTGGCGGTTCCGGTGATCTGCAGGACGAGCCGGCCCACGGGGTTGGCGGAGAGCTCGCAGTAGGCGGCCAGTTCCTCGTACGTCCCGTAGCGGCGGACCTTCTGGTCCTGCCGGTTCGCCTCGATGAGGCCGAGAAAGGGCTCGGGGGTGAGCGCGCAGCGCCGCACGGTGGGGCGCAGGGCACGCAGCAGGGGATGGCGCGGGCCGTCGCCGGCGGTGTCGAAGACCCGGTCCAGATCGGCCTCGAAGGCATCGAGCATGGCGAGCCGGTCATCGGTCTGCGCCGGTTCGAGCCCGAGATGGCGGGCGTCCGCCCCGCCGGGGGCGAGGTCGCCGTCACCGATGTCGTCGACGAGACGGGCGTAGCCGTAGACGGCCATCAGGTCGTCGCGCCAGGCGCGCGGCAGGAAGAAAGGGGCTACGGGGAAATTCTCGTCCGCCGCCTTGTCGAGGGTGCCGGGCACGGCGGCGTCGTGGTGCGCCTGCCGGGTAGGGGTCACCACCGACCGCCCGGCGCTGGGACGGCGTGAGCACCTCGGAGCTGGAGATTTTCCGTCATTGCCGTCACATCTCCCGTTCTACACTGCTGACCCAAAACATCCCATTCCGGACACGCCGCCCGCTCCACCGAGTGCGGAGCACGCCTGCAGGCCCTTTGGCCAGGCAGTATCGCCCCACTTGCCACGAATCAGCACCGCTACAGCTTACGTCGTACAACGCTCATCGATACCTCGGGGTGTTACGCGCAGAAGAACAACGCGTCCTGTCCCGCCAACCTTCCCCGTGCGCAAGGAAATTGACGTCATCCGACGGGAGGAGATCTTGTGCGGGACGTACCGCCGGTGGTGCCGGCCACCTCGGGGTGTCCACGATCCGGACACCGGACGGCCTCCGCCGGAACTCTCCGGCGGAGGCCGTCCGGTGTCGCGGTACCGGGGAGCGGCTACTTCCCGGTCTCGCGCTCGTACGCCTTGAGGACCTCGTCCGTCGGACCGTCCATCAGCAGCTCGCCCTTTTCCAGCCACAGAACCCGGTCGCAGGTGTCCCTGATGGACTTGTTGCTGTGGCTGACCAGGAAGACGGTGCCCGCTTCCTTGCGGAGCTCCCTGATGCGCTTCTCGGAGCGGATCTGGAACTTGCGGTCACCGGTCGCCAGCGCCTCGTCGATCATGAGGACGTCGTGGTTCTTCGCGGCGGCGATGGAGAAACGCAGCCGGGCGGCCATGCCGGAGGAGTAGGTCCGCATCGGCAGGGTGATGAAGTCGCCCTTCTCGTTGATTCCGGAGAAGTCGACGATGCCCTGGTAGCGCTCGCGGATCTCCTCGCGCGACATGCCCATCGCGAGACCGCCGAGCACCACGTTGCGCTCGCCGGTCAGATCGCTCATCAGTGCCGCGTTCACGCCGAGCAGCGACGGCTGGCCGTCGGTGTACACCTTGCCGTGCTCGGTCGGCAGCAGACCGGCGATGGCCCGCAGCAGGGTCGACTTGCCGGAACCATTGGTCCCGATGAGGCCGATGGCCTCGCCGCGGTACGCGGTGAAGGAGACGCCGCGGACGGCGTGCACCTTCCGCACCCCGCGCGGCTCGCCCTTGCCGCGGCGCAGTATCCGGCTCAGCGCCGCGGTGGCACTGCCCCTGCCTCCGCCGGCGCCGTTGACCCTGTACACGATGTGCACATCGTCGGCGATGACGGTGGGGACGCGCCCCGGAGTGTTGTCGTCAGCCACGGCCGTACCGTTCCTCTGCCTTCCAGAAGTACACGAAGCCCAGGATGCCGACGAGGACCGACCAGCCGAGCGCCACGACCCAGACGTGCGCGGGCAGATTGCTCGATCCGTAACCGTCGATCAGCGCGAAGCGGATCAGGTCCATGTAGACGGCCGCCGGGTTGTACTGGAGCACGTCGGCGATCCAGGCCGGCTTGTCCTTGAGCATCACCGGGATGGAGAACATGACGCCCGACGCGTACATCCAGGTCCGCATGACGAACGGCATCAGCTGGGCGAGGTCGGGGGTCTTGCTGCCGAGCCTGGCCATGATCAGTGCCAGGCCGGTGTTGAAGAGGAACTGCATGGCCAGCGCCGGAATGATCAGCAGCCAGGAGGGGCTCGGATAGCTGCCGAAGGAGACGGCCACGACCGCCAGCACGATCATCGAGTACAGCAGCTGCTGGAGCTGCTGCAGCGAGAACGAGACGGGCAGCGAGGCGCGCGGGAAGTGCAGCGCCCTGACCAGTCCCAGGTTGCCCGAGATGGCCCGCACACCCGCCATCACCGAGCTCTGGGTGAAGGTGAAGACAAAGACGCCGGTCACCAGGAACGGGATGAAGACCTCCTGGCTCATTCCCTTCCTGGTGCCCAGGATCAGCCCGAAGATCAGGTAGTAGACCAGGGCGTTGAGCAGCGGCGTGGCCACCTGCCACAGCTGGCCGAGCTTCGCCTGGCTGTACTGGGCGGTCAGCTTCGCCCTGGAGAACGCCAGGATGAAGTGGCGGCGGCCCCAGAGCTGCCGGATGTACTCGAAGAGCCCCGGCCGGGCGCCGCTCACCGTCAGGCCGTACTTGGCGGCCGTCTCGGCCGCGCTCAGGCCTTCGTCGGCGGACGGTGCGGTGCTCAGTGCGACCGCGCCGTCGTGGGTTGTGTCACTCACCAGATGAAACTCTCGTATTCAAGATGCGCAGCCAGTCGCGGGCGCGGCTCGGAGCGGACAGGTCCCGTAGCGGAAACATACGACTCATGTTCTCAGAGGAGAGCTTCTCAGATCACGGGAGGTCGGCCCAGTCTGGTCAGCCGCCATACCGTACGCCACCTCATCGGGCGGCGGGTCCCGCACGGCGTGGACCAGCCTTCCCGGAAGCCGCCGAGCCATGCCTTCAGGGCCGGGCCGGAGGGCTTGCGCAGCAGGGTCAGCAGCAGCCACACGCCGAGATAGAGGGGAACAAGCGGCGCGGGCAGATTGCGCCGTGCCAGCCAGACCCGGTTGCGGGCCACCATGCGGTGGTACACCGCGTGCCGCGAGGGGGCGGTCGTCGGGTGGTTGAGGACCATGTCCGCGCGGTAGTCGATCCTCCAGCCGGCGTCCAGTGCCCGCCAGGCGAGATCGGTCTCCTCGTGCGCGTAGAAGAACTGGCCGGGCAGCGGTCCGACCTCGGCTATGACCTTGCTGCGTACGGCGTTGGCGCCGCCGAGGAAGGTCGTCACGTGCGAGGAGCGCATCGGGTCGGAGGCGCGCAGCCGCGGCACGTGGCGGCGCTGGGTGACACCGGTGTCGGGGTCGGCGATGCGGAAGCTGATGATGCCCAGCTCGGGGTCGGCCTCGAACGCCTGCCGGCACAGCTCGGCGGTGTCGTCGAGCGGCAGCAGTCCGTCGTCGTCGAGGAAGAGCAGGGCGTCCACATCGGCGCCGGACGGGCCGAACGCCTCGATCCCGACATTGCGGCCGCCGGGGATGCCGAGGTTCTCGGGCAGCTCGACGGTGCGTACACCTGCGGGGACGTCCGGTACGGGGGCGCCGTTGCCGACGACCACCACCTCGATCCGGTCGCCCTTCTGCCCGGCGACCGAATCGAGGAGGGAGCGCAGCTCCTGAGGGCGGTTGCCCATCGTGATGATGACCGCGCCGAGCTTCATGGGGGTGCTCACTTCAGCCTGCTCGACGCCAGGATCGACACGAGGTGCAGCAGGGTCTGGACGATGGCGATGCCGGCCAGGATCGCGATGCCGAGGCGGCTGAAGAACAGGTCGCCGTGGACCACGTCGAGGATCGCGGCCACCAGGATGAAGAGGCTGGCCTCGATGCCGCCGACGAGACGGTGGAACTTCAGCGCGGCGGCGCCACGGCGGGCGAGCGCCAGACCGGAGGAGCGCGGCACGGAGGCCTCGTCCTTGACCGCGGGCAGTCCGCTGCGCTGACGGGCGACGTCGACCAGGTCGGTCTCGGCCTTGATCAGGATCGCGCCGAGCGCGGCGAGCGTCCCGAGGAACGCCCACAGCCAGTTCGCCGCGGTGCCGTTCTGGTGGAAGACGTCCGCACCCCGGATGCCGAAGCCGACCAGCAGGGCCGCCTCGCAGAGGTAGTGGCCTATCCGGTCCAGGTAGACACCGGTGATCGAGGTCTGCTTGCGCCAGCGGGCGACCTCTCCGTCGACGCAGTCGAGCAGGAGATAGATCTGGAACAGCACGACCGCGAGGATCGCGCCGGTCAGCCCCGGGATCAGCAGGGCGGCGCCGCCGATGACGCCCACGACCACCATGAGGTAGGTGAGCTGGTTCGGCGTGATCTTCGTGTTCACCAGGTACGGGTCGATGTGCAGCGAGATCTCCCGCATGTACATGCGCCCGGCCCAGTGCTCACCGCTGCGCCGGTCCTTCACTCCGTCCGGGTGAACGACCGGACGGAGTTCAGCTACTGATGGTCTTGGCATAGTCGGCGTACGCGTCCCTGATCTGGTCGGTGGACAGGTTGAGGTGTTCCAGGATCGTGAAGCGTCCCGGGCGGGTCTGCGGGGCGTAGTCGACGGCCTGGACGAACTCGTCGGCGGTGAAGCCGATGTCTTCGGGCAGGACGGGCAGACCGTGGCGGCGCAGTACGTGGGAGAACAGCCCGGACTGCTCATGGGCTCCGCGCAGATGCATCGCGAAGGCAGCGCCGAGGCCGACCTGCTCTCCGTGGCTCGCGGCCCGCTTGGGGAAGAGCAGGTCGAAGGCGTGGCTGATCTCGTGGCAGGCGCCGGACGACGGGCGGGTGTCCCCGCTGATCGAGATCGCGATGCCTGAGAGCACGAGCGACTCGGCGAGGACAGTGAGGAACTCGTCGTCGGCAACGGTGCCGGGGTGGCGCAGGACGGCTTCGCCCGCCGTACGGGCCATGGCCGCGGCGAGTCCGTCGATCTGCTCGCCATTGACCTGGTGCGAGAGTTCCCAGTCGGCGATCGCCGAGATGTTGGAGATCGCGTCACCGATGCCGGAGCGTACGAAACGGTCCGGGGCATTGCGGATGACAGAAAGGTCGATGACCATCGCGATCGGCGTCGGGACACCGTACGAGCCACGGCCGTTGTCATTGTCCAGCGTCGCGACCGGCGAGCACAGGCCGTCGTGGGCGAGGTTCGTGGCGACGGAGACCAATGGCAGGCCGACCCGGGCCGCGGCGTACTTCGCGACATCGATGATCTTGCCGCCGCCGAGGCCGACCACGGCGTCGTACCGCTTGCCCTTGATGTCGTCGGCCAGCTTCACAGCCGCGTCGATGTTGCCGCTGGCCACGGAGTACCAGTCCGCTCCGGGCAGGACCGGCGAGAGCTTCTCGCGCAGCGCCCGCCCCGAGCCATCGCTTATGGCGATGGCAAGCCTGCCCGAGTTGGAGATCCGCTGGTCGGCGAGGAGGCCGGCCAGGTCGTCCAGGGCGCCGCGGCGGATGTCGACGACGACCGGGGACGGGATGAGCCGGGTCAGTACTGGCACGCGATCTCACGGCCCTTCGCGAGGTCGTCGTGGTTGTCGATCTCGACCCACGTCACTTCCCCGATGGGGGCCACGTCGACGGTGAAGCCGCGGTTCACGAGCTCCTGGTAGCCGTCCTCGTAGTACAGGTCGGGGTCGCGTTCGAACGTCGCCCTGAGCGCGTCGGCGAGCTCGGCCGCGGCCTCGGGCTCGATGAGGGTGACGCCGATGTACTCGCCGGTCGCGGTGGCCGGGTCCATCAGCTTGGTGATGCTTCGCACACCCTTGTCGCCCTCGGTGATGACCTTCATCTCCTCGTCGGCGAGGTGCTTCACCGTGTCGAGGGCGAGGATGATCTTCCGGCCGTCGCCGCGGGCGGCGAGCAGGGTCTTCTCGACGGAGACGGGGTGGACGGTGTCGCCGTTGGCCAGGATGACACCGCGCGTCAGGACCTCACGGGCGCACCACAGGGAGTAGGCGTTGTTCCACTCCTCGGCCTTGTCGTTGTCGATCAGGGTGAGCTTCACGCCGTACTTCGTTTCGAGCTCGGCCTTGCGGTCGTACACCGCTTCCTTGCGGTAGCCGACGACGACGGCCACCTCGGTGAGACCGATCTCCGCGAAGTTGGCCAGCGTGAGGTCCAGGACCGTCTTGTCGCCGTCTACAGGCACGAGGGCCTTCGGAAGCGTGTCGGTGTAGGGGCGCAGACGCCGTCCTGCACCGGCTGCCAGTACGAGGCCGATCATGCGGGTTCTCCTTCGTCGTGAACGGCGGGTGCTTTGGAGGACACCCAGAAGCGGATGGACTCCACGAGCACCACCAGCGCCACAGCCACCGCGAGGGCGGTGAGTGCCACGGTGAACGCTGAATGCTGAGTGAGTACGGCGGCGAGTACGGCCACCACCAGGGTTCGGCCCTCGTGCCCACCGATCACGCGTACCAGCCACTGGGGCGGCGCGCCGGTGCCGCCGCGAATGCGGTACACCGTGTCGTAGTGATGGTAGGCGACGGCCGAGACGAGCCCGAAGGCCGCGGGAAGGGCTCCGGGGACATCGCTGCGGGCGGCGAGAACGAGGATGGTGCAGTACTCCGCCGCCCTGAATATCGGCGGTACGAGCCAGTCGAGGGCGCCCTTGAGGGGGCGGGCCACGGCGATGCCCGAGCAGATCGCGTAGAACACCGCAGCGAAGATCATCTGCACACTGCCGAACGGCTGCTGCGTAGCGGCGGCGATCAGTGCCCCCGCGCCGACGAGCGCGATCACCGGTGCGCTCCAGGCGCCCCCGATCCGGGGGCCCCGTGCCGCCACGATCTGGGCGACGGGTCCGGAGTCGGCGAGGTCGGCCAGTGCCCGGGCGGCGCGGTCGGTGCGCTCCGCCTTGCGGGTCAGCGAGCGCAGCAGGCGGCCCGCGGTGGTGTAGCAGGCCGCGAAGGCGCAGCCGATGAGCAGGGCGTAGAAGACGATCCGGGGCGTGGTCACCGCGGTCAGCACCGCGATCATCGCCCAGCGCTCGCCGATCGGCAGCACTATCATCCGGCGCAGCCAGACCGTCCAGCCGACGCTGTCCAGCCGGTCGGAGAGGGCCGCCGTGGGGCTCGAATTGGCCACCGCGTCGTGGTTCGCCTCGTTGAACGAGAAGTCAATGACATGGCGGCAGGCCTGGAGCACCATCGCGCCGAGGGCCAGTGCCCAGACGTCGTCGCCGCCACGGGCGGCGCCGAGCGCGAGGCCCGCGTAGTACGCGTACTCCTTGGCCCGGTCGAAGGTGGCGTCCAGCCAGGCGCCCATCGTCGAGTACTGCAGCGAGTAGCGGGCGAGCTGCCCGTCGGTGCAGTCCAGGACGAAGGAGAACAGCAGCAGCAGTCCGGCGGCGATGTAGCCGCCGCGGGTGCCGGTCGCCGCGCTGCCCGCCGCGATCAACGCGGTGAGCAGGGACGCGGTGGTGACCTGGTTCGGGGTGAGGCCGCGGCGGGCGCACCAGCGGGCGATGTAGCGGGAGTACGGGCTGATGAAGAACGTGGTGAAGAAGCCGTCGTGGGCCTTCACGGCGCTGCGCAGCCGTACCGCCTCCTCGTCGACCGCGTCGACGGCGCTCTGCGCGGTGGTGCGCGCGGAGTCGTCGGCCGGCACGGCGGCGACCAGCGAGCCGAGCTCGGGGCGCTGCACGGCGGTGCCCGCGGCGTCCATGGTGGCGGCGAGGCGGCCGGGCACGGTGCGGTCGGTGACCGTCGCCGTCGTCGCGCCGGTGGGAGCGCCCGCGCCGACGGCCGCGGCCGTGGCGCTCAGGGCGCGGACGAGCGCGGGGCGCGCCTCGGGCTGCGCGGTGAGCGCACCGGGCACGGTGGCGGCGGGGAAGCGGGGGTCGGTCAGTCCGAGCCTGAGGGCATGGACGTGGCCGACGAAACGGGGGTCGACCAGTGCGACGCGGCGGTCGGCGGGGACGGCCGAGAGCAGCCGTGCGGCCTCGGTCACATCGGCGGCGATCTGTACGTCGAAGTCCAGTGACCGCAGATCGTCCACGAGTGACGATCCGGGCACCGGCGCACCGGTGAGAATGGCGGTCGACAGACGAACTCACTCCTTGGTGCTGACGGGGTCGGCGCGCGACTGTGCGACCCACAAGCGGGCCGGCGGCACGTCGGCAGAGGCTATCGGATGAACGGAAGCGGGAGTTCACTGCCCGTTTATGCTCCGTTCGGGGTGGACCGGCATCATGCGCGCCGCCCGCGATCATCATCGTCGAACACCGCCTCGCCTGACAAAACGCGGTGTCATAGACCTAGGCTGACCCGCATGACATGGCTGATCACAGGCGGAGCGGGATATATCGGTGCACATGTGGTGCGGTCCATGGTGGGGACCGGTGAGCGGGTGGTCGTCCTCGACGACCTCTCGACCGGTGTCGCCGAGCGGCTGCCGGCCGATGTGCCGCTGGTCCGGGGCTCGGCCGCCGACCGCGGGCTGCTCGACCGGGTGCTGACCGAGCACGCCGTGACCGGTGTGGTGCATCTCGCAGCGAAGAAGCAGGTCGGCGAGTCCGTCGAGAAGCCGCTGCTGTACTACCGGGAGAACCTGGCCGGGCTGACCGTCCTGCTGGAGGCCGTCGTCGCGGCCGGCGTGCGGCGCTTTCTGTTCTCGTCCTCGGCCGCGGTATACGGCGTACCGGATGTGGAACTCATCACCGAGGACACTCCCTGTGTCCCGATCAATCCGTACGGTGAGACGAAGCTCGCCGGGGAGTGGCTGGTCCGGGCGACCGGTAAGGCGCACGGGCTGTCCACCGGCTGTCTGCGCTACTTCAACGTGGCCGGGGCGGCCGCGCCGGAACTGTCGGACACCGGTGTCTTCAATGTGATTCCGATGTTCTTCGACCGGCTGACCCGCGGCGAGGCCCCCCGGATCTTCGGTGACGACTACCCGACGCCCGACGGCACCTGCATCCGCGACTACATCCATGTCGCGGACCTCGCCGACGCGCATCTCGCCGTCGCCCGGAAGATGGCCCGGCAGGACGCCGGGGACCTGACCGTGAACATCGGCCGCGGCGAGGGCGTCTCGGTGCGTGAGCTCGCCGATCTGGTGGGCGAGGTCAGCGGCCGGCCGCAGAAGCCGGAGATCGAGGCGCGCCGCCCCGGCGATGCGGCGAAGGCCGTCGCGTCCGCCGCCCGGATGTCCGAGGAGCTGGGCTGGACGGCCCGGCGCGGGGTACGCGAAATGGTCGAGTCGGCCTGGGAGGGCTGGTGCCTGCACCACCCCCCCAGGCCGACGTGCGCGGCAACTGAGCCGTCGGTGATCGCCCCACAGTCCTGACCTGCAGCCATTTCCGCAGGTCAGGGCATATGACAACGGTGTTCAGTACCGTGTTGCCCGATACCCCCCACCCGTAGTTCACTGACAGTGCTCGGGTCGATCGGGTCCGAGTCCGCGAGACGACCGGGAGGCGTCCCCATGGGGGCAGGGCACGACCACGGGCACACCCACGGCGGGCCGCCACCCACGGGCACGGCAGCCGCCGCGTACAAGGGACGGCTGCGGATCGCACTGTGCATCACGCTCGCCGTGATGGTCCTGGAGATCGTCGGCGGACTGCTCTCCGACTCCCTCGCCCTGATCGCCGACGCCGCCCACATGGCGACCGACGCCCTGGGCCTGGGCATGGCGCTGCTGGCGATCCACTTCGCCAACCGGCCGGCCGGGCTCAACCGCACCTTCGGCTTCGCCCGCGCCGAGATCCTCGCCGCCCTGGCCAACTGTCTGCTGCTGCTCGGCGTGGGCGGCTTTCTGCTCTTCGAGGCGATCGAGCGCTTCATCACCCCGGCCGAGACCAGGGGCGGGCTGACGATCGTCTTCGCCCTGCTCGGCATGGTCGCCAACATCGTCTCCCTGTCGCTGCTGCTGCGCGGGCAGAAGGACAGCCTCAATGTGCGCGGCGCCTATCTGGAGGTGCTCGCGGACACGCTCGGCTCGCTGGCCGTGCTGATCTCGGCGGGAATCATCCTGGCCACCGGCTGGCAGGCAGCCGACCCGATCGCCTCGCTGGTGATCGGCCTGATGATCGTCCCCCGTACGGTGAAGCTGCTCAGGGAGACGCTCAACGTGCTGCTGGAGGCGGCACCCAAGGGCGTCGACATGGCTGAGGTACGGGCCCACATCACCGCTCTTCCCGGAGTGCTGGACGTCCATGACCTGCATGCCTGGACGATCACCTCGGGGATGCCGGTGCTCTCGGCCCATGTGGTGGTGCGCCAGGAGATGCTGGACTCGATCGGTCACGAGAAGCTGCTCCACGAACTGCAGGGCTGCCTCGGTGTCCACTTCGACGTGGAGCACTGCACCTTCCAGCTGGAGCCGAGCGGCCATGCCGAGCACGAGGCCAGGCTCTGTCACTGAACCGCCGTTCGACAGCACGTGTAGGGTGTCCGGCGAGGCAAGTGGGCCTCCCCGTGTCCGATGAGAGGAGCTGAGGTTGATGACCGTCGCGACGGCGCCTGCCCGGCGCAGCATCCGGTCCCTCCTCATCTCCAGGGTTCTCGGCTAGCCCCGGCCCACACACCGGGTCGTCACGTTGGCCGGAGCCCTCTCACACAAGGGTTCCCACGTTGACCGACAACGATCACGCCGTCCGTTACGCGGCGTTCTTCTCCCTGCACCACAACCTGCCCCGGCAGAGCCCGGGCTCCGATGCCACCACCCGGCGGATGCTGGCGCTCGCGGGCCCGTTGCCGCGCCGTCCGCGCGTCCTGGATCTGGGCTGCGGGCCCGGCCGCGCCGCCCTGCTGCTCGCCGCCGAGGCGGGCGCCGAGGTGACCGCCGTCGATCTCCACGAGCCGTTCCTCGACGAACTGCGCGAGGCGGCCGAAGCCCGTGGGCTCGGCGACCGCATCCGTACGGTCCGGGCCGACATGGCCGAACTCACGGGACCCGACTTCCCGGACGGCTCGTTCGATCTCGTCTGGGCCGAGGGGTCCGCGTACATCATCGGTTTCGACACCGCACTGCGTGACTGGAAGCGGCTGCTGGCCCCTGGCGGCTCCCTCGTCGTCAGCGAGTGCGTCTGGACGACGGACGCGCCGACGGACGAGGCCCGCATCTACTGGGAGCAGGAGACGTCGATGCGCCCTGTGGCGGCCAACACCGCGGCAGCCATGGCGGCGGGCTACCACGTCCTGGGAGCGTGGGTGCAGCCCGACAGCGACTGGGACGAGTACTACGTCCCGCTCGCCGAGCGCGTCGCGAACACCGACGCCTCGGCTCCCGGCATGGAGTGGGCGCTCGCGGCGACCCGCGAGGAGCTGGCCATGCGGCGCGAACACGGCACGGAGTACGGCTACGCCTGTTACGTGCTGCGCCCCGCCGGCCCCCGCCCGACGGCCCGGCCGGAGGCATCGCGGCGTTCGCACTGACGAAGCGATGCGGGCGCTGGTGTTCGGCGACTCCGTGCCGGTGGCGCGGGGCACGATCCGGTATCCGGCGGCCTTCGGAGTCTGACGTGCCGTCCGGCCCCGCCACGCCGTGAGGCGGGGTGGCGGGGCCGGACATGCCAGGACCCGAAGTGCGGGCAAGCGGCTTTTGTACGGCAGACTTGACCGGACTCGACGGGACCGGCGCACGAGGCCGGGACCATAGCGAAGGATGGGTATGCCGACCACACCAGCCACCGCGGCGAACAGCTCGTCGAACGGCACAGCAGAAGCGATCATGCTCGAACTGGTCGACGAGAACGGCACCACCATCGGTACGGCGGAGAAGCTCGCCGCCCATCAGCCGCCCGGTCAACTGCACCGGGCCTTCTCGGTGTTCCTCTTCGACGAGCAGGGCAGGCTGCTGCTGCAGCGCCGCGCGCTCGGCAAGTACCACTCCCCCGGTGTCTGGTCGAACACCTGCTGCGGCCACCCCTACCCGGGTGAGGCGCCCTTCGCCGCCGCCGCCCGGCGTACGCACGAGGAGCTGGGGGTCTCGCCCTCCCTGCTGGCCGAGGCGGGCACGGTCCGCTACAACCACCCCGACCCGGCCTCCGGTCTGGTGGAGCAGGAATTCAACCATCTCTTCGTGGGCATGGCGCAGGACGGGCTGCACCCGGACCCGGAGGAGGTCGGCGAGACCGCGTTCGTGACGGCGGAAGAGCTCGCCGAGCAGCATGCCCGGGCACCGTTCTCGGCCTGGTTCATGACGGTGCTGGATGCCGCACGGCCTGCGATCAGGGAGCTGACCGGACCGTCCGCCGGCTGGTGACCGGCGCAAGGCACCGGCCGCCGCCGCGGATCCGGAAGGTCAGAGGTGCGGGCTCAGCGGCAGCGCCGCCCAGATGATCTTTCCGCCGCCTGCGGTGTGCTCCACATCGCAGGCACCGCCCGCCTCCCGGGTGATCTCCCGGACCAGCAGCAGTCCGCGCCCGCCGGTCTGCGCGTAGTCCGTCTCCAGGGCCGTCGGACGGTAGGGGTGGTTGTCCTCGACGGACACCCTGACCCATTCCGCGCCGACGGCCACCTCGACGGCCAGCTCCGGTGAGAGCAGCGCGGCGTGCTTCACGGCATTGGTGACCAGCTCCGAGACGATGAGCAGCAGGCCCTCGGCGATGTCGTCGTCCAGCGGCACGCCCTGGCGGTTCAGCAGATCGCGCACGGCGTGCCTGGCCTGCGGTACGGAGACGTCCACGGCCGGGGCGGTGAACCGCCAGACTCCCTCGTACGACACGGGCCGGGCGGGGACACTCCCGCGGCTCTCCATAGTCCGGTACCCGCTCTCGACTCGTCGGTTACTGCACGTCGAGTACAGAGTGCGGGGCGTAGTTGGTCCGGACCGTGCTACTGAACAAAAGTCGACTTCTATCGACAGCTTTTGACCGGACAAGATCGAATGCATCGGTTCTTGGACTGGTTCTGATCCTCGTCGGTGGGTGTGTCCGGCAGTTCCCCACCGGCCACGCGAAGCCCCTCACGGTGCGTGCCTGTCCGGCTCCCCCTTCTTGATCACGAGTTCGAACCGTACGGATAGCATCCGGCGCATGGACCGTAGGGAACCCCGGCTGGAGCACGCCGTCGCGGACGGTGTCGCCACCGTCGTCATCAGCAACCCCGCCAAACGCAATGCGATGACGGCCGCGATGTGGAGCGCGCTGCCCGGTCTGCTGGCGCGGCTGGCCGCCGACCCGGCGGTCCGGGTACTGGTGCTGACGGGCGCCGGGGACACCTTCTGCGCCGGAGCGGACATCTCCTCGCTCCGCGACCGGGCGGGCGATCCGGCGTACGACCCGCAAGCGCTCGCCGCGGCGGCCGAAGAGGCCCTCGCGGCGTTCCCCCGGCCGACGCTGGCGGCGATCCGCGGCTACTGCGTGGGCGGCGGCAGCCAGCTCGCGGCCGCCTGCGATCTGCGCTTCGCCGAGGAGGGTGCGTCGTTCGGCGTGACTCCGGCGAAGCTCGGCATCGTGTACGGCGGGTCGTCGACCCGTCGGCTGGTGGCGCTGATCGGCCCGGCCGCGGCGAAGCATCTGCTGTTCTCCGGCGAGCTGATCGACACCGCACGGGCGCTGCGCAACGGCCTGGTGGACGAGGTGCTGCCGGCCGGTGAGCTGGACAAGCGGGTCGACGCGTACGTACGGACGCTGGCGGCGCGCTCGCAGCTGACCCAGGCGGCGGCGAAGGAGTTCGCCACGGGGCGCGAGGACCGGGACGCCTACTGGGCGCAGCAGGCCCGGCTCAGCGGCGACACCGCGGAGGGTGTCGCCGCCTTCCTTGAGCGGCGCGCGCCGCGCTTCACCTGGACGACGCAGTCCTGACGCCCCCGCGGCTACTGGAGGATGAAGCGGCTCTTGGCCCGGAACTCCTCGACCAGTGCCGCCGGGGCCTTGGCCGGTGAGCCCGCGTCGTACGGCGGCTGCGGGTCGTACTCGGTCAGCAGCTGTACGGCCATGGCGTGCTCGTCGCCCGCGATCCGGCCGACCAGGGTGAGCCCCATGTCGATGCCGGAGGAGACTCCCGCTGCCGTGACGTACTTGCCGTCGACGACGACGCGTTCGACGGTCGCCTCGACGCCGAAGCCCTTCAGGAAGTCCAGCGCGAGCCAGTGCGAGGTGGCGCGGCGGCCCTCCAGCAGTCCGGCGGCGGCGAGCAGCAGCGAACCGGTGCAGACGGAGGTGGTCCAGGTGCTGGTGGCGTCGGCCGCGCGCAGCCAGCCGAGAAGTGTCTCGTTCTCCATCTGGTCGTGCTGGCCGGGGCCTCCGGGGACGACGATCACGTCCGGTGCCGGTACGTCGGCGAAGGTCTTGTCGGCGACGAGCGCGAGGCTGCCGTTGTCGTTGCACACGGGTCCGGTCCGTTCTGCGACGAACACGATGTCGACGCCGGGAACGCGGGCGAGCATTTCGTAGGGGCCCACGGCGTCGAGCGAGGTGTAGCGCTCGAAGAGGGCGATGGCGATCTGCATGGGATTCCTCGTCGGTCGGTCGATCGGTCAGTCGGGCGTCGGTCGGTCCGGCCTCGGTCAGTCGAAGTCGGGCTGGGTGCGGAAGCGGCGGCGGTATTCGGCGGGTGCCGTGCCGAGGGCCTTGATGAACGCGCGGCGCATGGCTTCGGGGGTGCCGTAGCCGCAGGTGCGCGAAATGCCGCTGACGCCGTCGGTGGTGTCCTCCAGGAGCCGACGGGCCTGTTCGAGGCGTACGCGGTCCACGTATCGGCCCGGCGTGAGACCCGTCTCGGCCTGGAATGCGCGGGCGAAGTGACGGGGTGACAGGCGGGCGCGGGCGGCGAGCGCCTCTACGGAGAGGTCGTCGCCGGGGTGCTCGGTGATCCAGTGCTGCACCTCCCGCAGCGGCTCGCGCCGGGCGGTCTGGGCGGTGAGCTGGGCGCTGAACTGGGCCTGGTTTCCGGGTCTGCGGAGAAAGACCACGAGGTGGCGGGCGACGGTGAGCGCGATGTCCCGGCCGTGGTCCTCCTCGACGAGTGCGAGGGCGAGGTCGATACCGGCGGTGACCCCGGCTGAGGTGGCCAGCCTGCCGTCGCGTACGAAGATCGGGTCCGGGTCTACCTCGACGGCCGGGTAGGCGCGGGCGAGGTGCTCGCAGACCGACCAGTGCGTGGTCACCCGGTGCCCGTCCAGCAGTCCGGCCGCGGCGAGCAGCAGCGCGCCGGTGCAGACGGAGACGAGCCGCTCGACGTGCGGGGCGTGGGTGCGCAGCCAGTCGACCAGTGCCGGGTCGGGGCTGCGGGTGCCCGGGCCGCCGGGGACGAGGAGGGTGTGCGGCGCTCCGGTTTCGGCGTCGATTCCGGCGAGGCTGCCGTCCGGGACGAGGGTCAGGCCGCTGCTGGTACGGACCGGGGCGCCGTCGAGGGAGGCGGTGCGCAGTCCGTACGAGGCCCCGGGGAAATGGGAGGCCCCGGCGAAGACCTCCACCGGACCGGCCACATCGAGGCTCTGGACACCGTCGAAGAGGACGACGACTACGGATCTCTGCGTCATGCCTCCAATCCTGCGCAGTCGGGAGCATGGCCGCAACGACGAATATCCCACCCTTTCTGCCATGCCGGGGTCCGTGCGGATCGAGCGCCACCCCGGGGTTACGGGACGTACCGACCAGTCGGTAACGTGACCGTATGAGTACTCTGCCGGTGCGCGCCGGACGCCGCTGCCACAACGCCATCAACCCGTTGCACTCGACGGTCTACTTCTCCCCCGACCTCGGCAAGGAGCTGGGAGAGCTCGGCATCGACGACTCCAACGCCGCGTACTTCGCCGTCCGCGGGGCGGCCCTGGGCGCCGTCGGCCCCGGCACGGTCACCGCGGCCTTCTACAACTTCAACCACGACCTCGTCGCCCGGCATCTGCCCGCCGTGTGGTCCATCGCCTCACCGCAGGCGGTCCTGGAGGCCCGGCTGCGCGCCGCCGACGCCACGCTGCGCCGCCTGCTGGGCGAGGAGACCATCGCCTCCCCCGAACTGGCCGAGGCGGCCGGACTGGCCCTGCGCGCCGCCGAGGCATGTACCCGACACGCCCGGCCGATCTACGCCGCCCACGCCGATCTGCCGGTGCCCGAGACGCCGCACCTGGCGTACTGGCACGCCGGGACGCTGCTGCGCGAACACCGCGGCGACGCCCACATCGCGGCCCTGCTCGCCGCCGGCCTCGACCCGGTGGAGGCCCTGGTCAGCCACACCGCGACCGGCAAGGGAATGAACCCGCGCTGGGTCCTCGCCACCCGCGGCTGGCGCCGCACCGACTGGGAGGCGGCGTCCGAGCGACTGCGCGGCCGTGGACTCCTGGACGACGAGGGCGAGTTGACGGAGGCCGGCATCGCACTGCGGGCCGATCTGGAGGACGCCACGGACCGGATGGACCTGGCCCCGTACGAACACCTGGGCGAGGAGGGCGTGGAGCGGCTGACCGAGCTGGCGCGCGGCTTCCTGTTCACGGCGGCCTCGGCGGGCGCGTTTCCGGCGGATCTCGTCGGCAAGGGCTGAGCGACACCAGCCGCCAACCGGGGTGGTCGGGCGACACGGCGCCCGGCCACCCGGCACAATGCAGGCGAAGGGGTCCGGCCCCGGTAAGCACAGCCAGTACAGCCAGCATGAGAAGGCGAGTCGGTAGAACCGTGACGACGTCCATCGAAGGCAGGATCGCCGAGGAGCTCGGCGTACGCGAGCGGCAGGTGAAGGCGGCCGTCGAGCTGCTCGACGGCGGGTCGACCGTGCCGTTCATCGCGCGCTACCGCAAGGAAGCGACCGAGATGCTCGATGATGCGCAGCTGCGCACGCTGGAGGAGCGGCTGCGGTATCTGCGGGAGCTGGAGGACCGTCGCACGGCGATCCTCGACTCGGTGCGTGAGCAGGGCAAGCTCGACGAGGCGCTGGAGGCGCAGATCCGGGCCGCCGACACCAAGGCGCGCCTTGAGGACATCTATCTGCCGTTCAAACCCAAGCGGCGCACGAAGGCGCAGATCGCCCGGGAGGCGGGGCTCGAACCGCTCGCCGACGGGCTTCTGGGCGACCCGTCCGCGGACCCGATCGCCACTGCCGCCGCGTTCGTCGACGCGGACAAGGGCGTCGCGGACGCCGCGGCGGCTCTGGAGGGGGCCCGCGCCATCCTCACCGAGCGGTTCTCGGAGGACGCCGATCTGATCGGTGAACTGCGTGAGCGCATGTGGTCGCGCGGGCGGCTGGCCGCCAAGGTGCGGGACGGCAAGGAGGAGGCGGGGGCGAAGTTCGCCGACTACTTCGATTTCGCCGAGCCGTTCACCGCGCTGCCCTCGCACCGGGTGCTCGCGATGCTGCGGGGCGAGAAGGAGGATGTGCTCGATCTGGTCCTGGAGCCGGAGGAGCCTTCCGAGACGCCCGGCCCTTCGACGTACGAGAACATGGTCGCCCGGCGCTTCGGCGTGGCCGACCGCGGCCGCCCCGGCGACAAGTGGCTCGGCGACACGGTGCGCTGGGCCTGGCGGACCCGGATCCTGGTGCACCTCGGGATCGATCTGCGACTGCGGCTGCGCACGGCGGCGGAGGACGAGGCGGTACGCGTCTTCGCATCGAACCTGCGCGATCTGCTGCTCGCCGCGCCGGCCGGGACCCGGGCCACGCTGGGGCTCGACCCCGGTTTCCGTACGGGTGTGAAGGTGGCCGTGGTCGACGCGACCGGCAAGGTCGTCGCGACGGACGTCATCTACCCGCACGTCCCGGCGAACAAGTGGGACCAGGCGCTGGCCAAGCTGGAGCAGTTGGCGAAGGCCCACTCCGTCGATCTGATCGCGATCGGCAACGGCACCGCGTCCCGCGAGACCGACAAGCTCGCGGGCGAACTCATCGACAAACACCCCGAGTTGAAGCTCACCAAGGTGATGGTGTCCGAGGCGGGCGCCTCGGTCTACTCGGCCTCGGCCTTCGCCTCGCAGGAACTCCCGGACATGGACGTGTCCTTGCGCGGCGCGGTGTCGATCGCGCGGCGCCTGCAGGACCCGCTGGCCGAGCTGGTGAAGATCGACCCGAAGTCGATCGGCGTCGGCCAGTACCAGCACGATCTGTCCGAGGTGAAGCTGTCGCGCTCGCTGGACGCGGTCGTCGAGGACTGTGTGAACGGCGTCGGTGTCGACGTCAACACCGCGTCGGCGCCGCTGCTTTCACGGGTTTCGGGGATCGGCTCGGGGCTCGCCGAGAACATCGTCGCGCACCGTGACACGAACGGTCCTTTCCGGTCGCGCAGGGCACTGAAGGATGTGGCGCGGCTGGGCCCGAAGGCGTACGAGCAGTGCGCGGGCTTCCTGCGCATCCGGGGCGACGATCCGCTGGACGCCTCCAGCGTGCACCCGGAGGCGTACCCGGTCGTGCGGGCGATGGTGAAGCGGACGGGCGGCGACGTCGCCTCGCTGATCGGCAACACGGGTGTGCTGCGGTCGCTGCGGGCCGATGACTTCGTGGACGAGAAGTTCGGTCTGCCGACGGTCACCGACATCCTGCGGGAGCTGGAGAAGCCGGGCCGTGACCCGCGACCCGCGTTCAAGACGGCGACCTTCAAGGAAGGCGTCGAGAAGATCGGTGATCTGGCGTCCGGGATGGTGCTGGAGGGTGTCGTCACCAATGTCGCGGCGTTCGGTGCGTTCGTGGACATCGGTGTGCACCAGGACGGCCTGGTGCATGTGTCGGCGATGTCGCGCACGTTCGTGAAGGACCCGCGGGATGTCGTGAAGCCGGGCGACATCGTGAAGGTCAAGGTCATGGATGTCGACATCCCGCGCAAGCGCATCTCGCTGACGCTGCGGCTGGACGACGAGTCCGCGCCGCAGGCCTCCGGCGGCGGCCAGGGTCAGCGCCGTGAGCGCGGCCAGGGTGCCCGCCCGCCCCAGCAGCGCGCCCCGCGCGAGCGACGCGACGGCGGCGGCGCCCGGCAGGCGGCGACGCCGGCTCCCGCGAACAGTGCGATGGCCGACGCCCTGCGCCGCGCGGGCCTGGCGGACGGCGGCGGTGCCACGGACCGCCGCGGCAGGCGCTGACGAGGCCGGGGTCCACCGGGCCGGGCGGCAATGCCCGGCCCGGCCCCGGGTACCCGCCCGGAATTCGCCGCTGGGGCCGGGCCCGCAAGGGTGTCAACGATCCGGACGACGGGCGGCCTGCGCCAAAACTCTCCGGCGCAGGCCGCCCGTCCGGTGTCGCGGGACCGGGAGCCCTGCGGGGCTACGGCCCGGCACGCGCCCGCCGCGCGCGGGATCGGCCGTTACTCCCCGGCCACCCCCGCCGTCTCCTTCCGGTCCGCACTTCCCCCTGCCGCGCGGAGCTTCAGCGACGCGCGGTGGGCCGGAATCAGCAGAGCCACGAGGGCCGCGGCAAGGCATACGACAGTGAGCAGGGCGAAGCCGTGGGTGTAGCCGGATTCGTACGGGAGCCCGCTCGGCTGGAGCCGGCCGGTGACCAGGATGCCGGTGACCGCGGCGCCGATGGAGCCGCCGATGGTGCGGATGTTGGCGTTCATTCCGGTCGCAGCGCCGGTCTGCTCGGCCGGGACGCTGTGCACGATGAGGGTGGCCATGGAGGCGAACGCCAGTCCGATGCCGAGGCCGAACACTCCGGCGGCCACAGCGACCTGCCAGGCCTGCCCGTGCCAGACGGTGAGCAGCCCGCAGGACACCGCGCCGAGAACCGCACCGGCGACGAGCAGGTTCTTCGCGCCGACCACGGGAGCGAGGCGGCCGCTGAGCACACCGGAGGCGAACATGGCGACCAGCATGGGCAGCATCAGCAGTCCGGCCCCGGTGACACTGGAGCCGAACCCGTACCCGGCGGCCGACGGGGTCTGCGCGAAGCCCGGCAGGAACGACCACACCGCGAACATGCCCGCCCCGAAGAGCAGTGCGGCCGCGTTGGTCGTCCACACCGGGTACAGCCGCATGATGCGCAGATCGATCAGCGGGTGTTCGGCCCGCGACTCCGCGACCAGCCACGCGGCGAACAGCACGACGGCCACACCGAACAGGCCGAGGACCCGGGCCGAGCCCCAGCCCCACGAACTCGCCTCGCTCAGCGGCAGCAGCAGCGCCACCAGCCAGCCGGAGAGCAGAATCGCGCCGGCCCAGTTGACCCGGCCCTCGGCGCGCCGCGGCGACTCGGGCACGTACCAGAAGGCGATCACGGCGGTCAGCGCGACCACCGCCACCGGCAGCCAGAACAGCCAGCGGTAGTCGAGCGTGGCGACGATGGGCCCGGCGAGAACCATGCCGAGGCCGCCGCCCGCGGCGATAACCGCGGACAGGTTGCTGATGCTGGCGCCGACCCGGGAGGCGTCGAACTCGTCGCGGATGATGCCGAAGGACAGCGGGAAGAGGGCGCCGCCGATGCCCTGGACGACCCGCGCGACGATCAGGACTCCGATGCTGGGCGCGAGCGCGGCGAGCAGACAGCCGACGAGTACGGCGACCAGCGAGGCGACGAGCGTGCGCTTCTTGCCGATCAGGTCGCCGACGCGGCCGAGGATCGGGGTGAAGATCGAGGCGGAGAGGAGATAGGCCGTCATCACCCAGGTCACGGTCGCCTGCGAGGTGTGCATCGCATGCTGGACGGTGGGCAGGGCCGGCGCGATCAGCGACTGGAGGAGGGAGAACACACCCGCACCGGTCGCGAGGACGGCGAAGGTGACCCGGTTCGAGGAACGCGGTCGGGATGGAGCGGACAAAGTCGGCTTCTCTCTCGGGCATGCGGGCATACCCGTTCTGCGGAACAGCGGAGCACAGGCGTACGTCCCGGTGCGGGGTGCCCGGGGGCACGGACGCGGGCGCGGCCTCGCTGCCGCGTCTGGAAGGATGGGAGTCGTCGGACACAGCCGACGCCGGACGCTGCTCCACTGGTAAAGTGGAGGAGAGCCTCCAGATTAGCGGAGGCGCACCTCCGGTTCAAGTCAGTGAGGCAACACGGTGGCGCACACCCCTGTGAGCGAGATCGTCGAGGCCCGGCGCCCGCGCCGCGCCGACGCGCGGCGCAACTACGACGCGCTGTTGAAGGCCGCCCGTGAGGCCTTCGCCGAGCAGGGTGCCGAGGCATCCCTGGAGGACATCGCGCGCCGCGCGGGCGTCGGGATCGGCACGCTGTACCGCAATTTCCCGACCCGCGTCCAGCTATTCGAGGTCGTCTACGCGGACGAGGTCGACGCGCTGTGCAAGGTCGCCGACGAGGTCGCGGACGAGCCGCCGTGGCAGGCGCTGACCATCTGGCTGCGCCGCTTCGTCGAGTACATGGTCACCAAGCGGGCGATCCGCGAGGCCATGGACGGCGAGTCCGACGTGTTCGTCTCCTGCCGCGCCTCGATGTACGAGGCGGGCGGCCCGCTGTTCGCCCGCGCCCAGGAGGCCCGCGAGATCCGGCCCGACATGTCCTTCGACGACCTGATCCGCATGGTCGCGGGCGTCACGGGGGCCTCGTACCCCACGACCGAGCAGCGCGACCGCGTCCTGGAGATCGCCCTGGACGGCGTCCGCGCCCGCTGACCCTCAGCTCTCGGTGACCCTGCCCCCGTCCACCCGCAGCATGCGCGTGGTGCGCACGACGTCGAGCATCCGCCGGTCGTGCGTCACCAGCAGCAGCGTCCCCGTGTACGACTCCAGCGCCGATTCCAGCTGCTCGATCGCGGGCAGGTCGAGGTGGTTCGTCGGCTCGTCCAGCACCAGCAGGTTCACTCCCCTGCCCTGGAGCAGGGCGAGTGCCGCCCTCGTGCGCTCGCCGGGCGAGAGGGTCGTCGCGGGGCGCATCACATGGTCCGCGCGCAGGCCGAACTTGGCGAGCAGCGTGCGGACTTCGGCCGGTTCGGTGTCGGGAACGGCCGCGCAGAACGCCTCCAGGAGCGACTCCGAGCCGTGGAACAGCTTGCGCGCCTGATCGACCTCGCCGACCACCACGCCCGAGCCGAGCGTCGCGTGCCCGGAATCCAGCGGGAGGCGGCCGAGGAGCGCGGCAAGGAGGGTGGACTTGCCCGCCCCGTTGGCGCCGGTGATGGCGATCCGGTCCGCCCAGTCGATCTGCAGGGACGCCGGGCCGAAGGTGAAGTCGCCGCGTACGACCTGCGCCTCGCGCAGGGTGGCCACGACCGAGCCGGAGCGGGGTGCGGCGGCGATCTCCATCCGCAGTTCCCACTCCTTGCGCGGTTCGTCGACGACGTCGAGCCGTTCGATCATGCGCTGGGTCTGCCGGGCCTTCGCGGCCTGCTTCTCGCTCGACTCGCTGCGGAACTTGCGGCCGAGCTTGTCGCTGTCGGTCGCCTTGCGGCGGGCGTTCTTGACGCCCTTGTCCATCCAGGAGCGCTGCATCTGAGCACGCCCTTCGAGGGCGGAGCGCTTGTCGGCGTACTCCTCGAACTCCTCGCGGGCGTGCCTGCGGGCCCTCTCGCGCTCCTCCAGATAGGCCGCGTACCCGCCGCCGTACAGGTTGATCTGCTGCTGGACCAGGTCCAGTTCGAGGACCTTGGTGACCGTGCGCATCAGGAACTCGCGGTCGTGGCTGATGACGACCGTGCCCGCGCGCAGCCCAAAGACGTAGCGCTCCAGCCGCTCCAGGCCGTCGAGGTCGAGGTCGTTGGTGGGCTCGTCGAGCAGGAAGACGTCGTAGCGGGAGAGCAGGAGGGAGGCCAGACCCGCGCGGGCTGCCTGGCCGCCGGAGAGTGCGGTCATCGGCAGGTCGAGGCCGACGGTCAGTCCGAGGTCGGCGGCGACCTCCTCGGCGCGCTCGTCGAGGTCCGCGCCGCCGAGGGCCAGCCAGCGTTCGAGCGCCTCGGAGTACGCGTCGTCGGCGCCCGGCGCCCCGTCGACGAGGGCCTGCGTCGCGGCGTCCATCGCGGTCTGTGCGTCGGCGACGCCGGTGCGGCGGGCCAGGAACTCCCGCACGGTCTCCTCGGGGCGGCGCTCGGGCTCCTGCGGGAGGTGGCCGACGGTGGCGGTGGGCGGGGAGAGCCGCAGCTCGCCCTCCTCCGGCCGGTCGAGTCCGGCGAGCAGCCGGAGCAGGGACGATTTACCGGCGCCGTTGACTCCGACGAGACCGATCACATCACCGGGCGCGACGACGAGGTCGAGTCCGGCGAAGAGCGTGCGGTCGCCATGTCCGGCGGCGAGGTCTTTGGCGACGAGAGTGGCAGTCATCAGGGTGTCGATCCTAAACGGCGACCGGGCAGGTCCGGGCAGCCCGGCCATCCCGGTGCCGGTCCAAGTCGCCGGGAGGCCCGCCGTCACCGGCGGATCCCCCCGACGCCCACACCTTCCTCACTCTCCGTATCCGGCACCGTCCATGGTGCTCACCTCATGGGATCAACAAGTGGTATCGGCCTGACCGGTCGTGAGGTGATAGGTCGCCCGCCCGTCCAGGAGTAGCGGGATCAGATTCCGGGCCGACTGCCGCAGCGGTACGTACGCCCCATCACCGTCGGGCCGGGAGGTGACGCCGTGCAGGGCGAGTTCGTCCTTGACGTCGGCGAACTGGGCCCCGGTGAGCCGGTATCCGCACGGCGGGTCCTGGAGGACCTGGCCGTCTGCGGGCGTCTCGTTGTCGGCGCCGCCGAGATAGACGGGGCCGCGGTCCTTCGACCCGGCGGCACGGGATGCGGCGGTGGCGGCCTCGATCCGGCCGCGGCGTTCGCCGGTGAAGGCGAACAGGCCGTCGAGTGCGGCGAGTTGTGAGTGGACGCGGCGTCGGCTGTTGAGTGCCGGGTCGGCCTTCTCGGCGTCGGTGAGCGCGTCCACACGGGATTCGATGAGCAGGCCGACGGCGTGCTTGATGCCGGAGGTGTTGCGCAGGATGCGTTCCTGTCCGTCGCCCGCGGTCTGCTTGATCGGGTCGCCGGTGACCGGGTCGGTCCAGATGCCGTAGAGGCCGCTGCTGTAGCCGGCTTCCTTGGCGGTGGGCCGTACATAGCCTTCGGCGAGGGTGTGCGATTCGTCGTGCACCCGGTCGGAGGCGTTGAGGTTACGGGGCCACAGGACGAAGAGGTCCTTGTCGTAGTAGGGCGGGGTGGCTCCGTACTCGTGGAGGTCGTAGATCACATCGGGCTTCCGGTCACGGATGACCCCCGCCATGGCACGGGCCTCGGCGGTCTGCAGCGCGATGTGGTCGCGGTTGATGTCGACGCCGTCGGAGTTGCCGCGGGTGTCGGCGGCGCGTCCGTCGGGGTTGGCGGTGGGCAGGACGAGGACGGTGGTGCGGGAGAGGAAGGCCCGGGTCCAGCGGTCCCGGGCGTGGGCCAGATCGCGGATGGTCGTCAGACACGCTTCGCGGCCGGAGGGTTCGTTGCCGTGCTGGCTGCAGATCAGCAGCATCGTGTTCGCGGTGGGGCGGTGGCTGCCGATACGGACGAGCTGGAGCGGGCGGCCCTGTTTCGTCGTGCCGATCCGGTCGATGGAGACGCGGTCGCTGCCCCGGTCGACGGCTGCCAGGAAGGACTGTTCCTCGGGCTGGCCGGTCCAGCGGGCGCCGTTGCTGATCTCGAAACCGGTACGGGGCTCCAGGTGCGCGGCCTCGGCGGGCACGGTGACCAGGGGGACGGCCAGGACGGCGGCCGCAGCCGTCAGGAACAGGTTGCGGCCGACGGTCCGGTGCGCGGTCGGAGTACGGGGTGTCATGAGCGGCTGCCTCCCGGGATGCGATGGGCGGGACGCGGCGGTGCCACGCCCTCGAAGCGGTCTGCAAGGGGGGTGGCTGTCGCGGGCGCCGAGCCCGCGGTGGCGCGCACGAAGGCTCCGGCGCCGCCGACGAACGGCAGCTTCGCGGACGTACGGGCCAGGTCGAGGGCGATCGTGGGCATGGAGTCCGGCGGGTCGATGAGGTCGCGGTCGGTGCCTGCGACGATCAGGGCGAGCCGGTGTCCGGCCGGGACGACATGGTCGGTGGCCGCGAGGTCGATGGTGATCGTGTAGGCCCTGCCCGGGGTGAGCGGGCGGCCGTGTCCGGCGGTGGCGTAGGTGCCGAGGTCGGCCCAGCCGCGGCTGATAACGGTCCGGTCGACGTCGGCCGTGTCGGCCAGGGTCTCCTTGAAGCAGGAGCTGTCCCCGGTCGTGCTCGCGCCCCAGCAGGTGCGGTCGTCGAGGGTGGTGATGCCTTCTCCGGACGCGCCGTAGTCGCGGATGGTGTCGGGTCCGATGTCCACGAGGACCGCGGAGAGATGGGCGGTCGATGTGCTCGGGGTCGCGGTGACGGTCACCGAGGACGATCCGGCCAGCCGCAGGTCCCCGGTGAGCGGCGCGGTGCGGAATCCGGTCTTGGCGTCCGTGGTCCGGTCCAGGTCGGCGGCCCACTGTGTCTCGCTCTGCGCCGGATCGTCGGTGAACGTCTCGGTGGCGCCGGGGCGGGCGGGCTTCAGGGTGAGGGCGCCGACGCCGGGCGCGCTGCCGGCGGTGGGGCGCACGGTGGTGGTGTGCGTGGTGCGGGGCGGCCAGACCCGGTCGGTGGACCACTGGTCGGGGTGGCGTTCGATGTCGGCCATCGGTTCACGGTCGATGCCGTTGTCGTAGCCGAGGAGGTAGTGGTCGAACCAGCGGTGCAGCGTGTGGACCCACTCGGCGCGCCGGTAGTCGAACGGGTCGACGTGTCCGGTCTGCGAGAGCCAGATCTTGCGCTCCACGCCCTGCTCCGCGAGGGCGTCCCACCACTGGCCGAGGTGCTTGGTGCGGACGTTGAGGTCCTGCATGCCGTGTACGGCGAAGACGCTGGCCCGCACCTTGCGGGCGTCCTTCACGTAGTCTCGCTCGCTCCACAGCCTCGTCCAGTCGCCGGTGCGCGGCGCCTGGTCGATCAGTTTCTGCTGGACGGCGGCGCAGCGGTCGCGTGCCTCGGGGCTCTCGACGTAGCCGGAGAGCCAGTCGGGGCCGCTGTTGTAGAGGGGGGCGCCCTGGGCGAAGTAGTAGTCGTACCACGAGGAGATGGCGCCGATCGGCACGATGGTGCGCAGCCCGTCCACTCCGGTCGCCGCGACGCCGTTGGCGACGGTGCCGTCGTAGCTCTTGCCTATCATTCCGGTGCGGCCGTTGGACCAGCCCGCGGTGGCGCGGTCGCCTCCGGTGCGGGTGGTATAGCCGCGGGCGCGGCCGTTCAGCCAGTCGATGACGGCCTTCGCGGACTGGACATCGGAGCGGCCGCCGACGTCGACACAGCCGTCGGAGCGATTGGTACCGGCCAGATCTACAGCGACGAAGGCGTAGCCGCGCGGCACGAAGTAGTTGTCGTAGTGGAGGGGGAACCGAACGGGCCGGCCGTCGGCGTCGTACGTCTTGAGCTGGCTCTCGTTGCCGCGTCCGCAGCAGGCGTAGTACGGGCTGGCGTCCATGATCACGGGGATCTTCCGGCCCTGGTGGGCGGGTTCGCGCGGGCGGACGATGTCGACGGCGACGCGGTCGCTCCTCCCGTTTCCGTCGCCGTCAAGTCCGGTGTCGACCCAGACGGATTCGCGCACGGCGTTCTCGTACGAGTAGACGGGCCGGCTCTCCGGAGGCCCGGATTCCCGGGCGCCGCTCCCCGGGGGCCTCGCGGCGCCCTGTGCTCCTGCCGGTGAGAGCAGGACGGCCGTCAGGGCGGCGACTGCCGCCACCACCAGCGTTCTGTACGTCAAGCGGGTGCCCCGCACACGTGTCGCCATGGGCGGAAGGTACCCCGGTCAACTCCTGTGCGACAGGGGGCGATTGTCGATGAACGTGGCGTGCCCATGTCGTAACAGGGGTCGTGTGCCATGTCGGCCGAATGGCGATCGTGTGACAGCAGCGGCCATGGACACGACTGATGCGGCAGTCGCTGAATAGTGTCGACACGACGGTTCGAAAGATCATTCGCCCCGACGACCTCGGAGCATTCGTGCACCGCAGATTCATCGTCCCGAGCGCACTCGCGGCCTCCCTGCTGCCGGCCGATCCCGGCCTTGGCCGCCGAAGGCACCGTGGGCGCCCCGGGCATAGGCGACCCCTATTACCCGGCCAGCGGCAACGGCGGCTACGACGTGTCCCACTACGACCTGCGGCTGAAATACCGGCCCGCGACCGACCTGCAGGAGGGAACGGCGACGATCCTCGCCACGACGACCCAGCAACTCTCCCGTTTCGACCTCGACTTCGGGCTGGAGGTCTCCGAGGTGCGGGTGAACGGCAAGAAGGCCCGTTACGCAAGGAGCGGCGACCAGGAGCTGGAGATCACCCCGGCGGCAGCACTGGCGAAGGGCAAGGCCATATCAGTGGTCGTGGTCGTGCGGTACGCCGGGAAGCCCTCCGGGCTGAAGATCAACGGCTGGACCTCCTGGGCCCGCACCCCGGACGGCGCGGTGGCCGCGCAGGAGCCGGACTCGGCCGTGTGGTGGTTCCCCAGCAACGACCACCCGCTGGACAAGGCCACGTACGACATCTCGGTGTCCGTGCCGGACGGCATCCAGGCGATCAGCAACGGCGTGCTCCAGTCGCAGAGTTCCAAGCTCGGCTGGACCAGGTACAACTGGCGCTCCGGCAAGCCGCAGGCGACGTATCTGACGACGCTGGCGATCGGCAGGTTCGACATCACGACGGACACCACGTCGGACGGGCTGCCGGTCGTCAACGCGTACAGCAAGGACCTCGGCGCCAACGGCGGTGCGGCACGCGCCAGCATCGAGCGCACGACCGAGGTCGCCGAGTGGCTGACGGAGGTGTTCGGACCGTATCCCTTCGACGCGCTCGGCGGTTACTCCCCCAACGTGACCAGCGGGTTCGCGCTGGAGACCCAGACCAGGCCGTTCTACGGCCCGCGGCAGTTCGCGAACGGTGCGAACGTCTCGGTCGTCGTCCATGAGCTGGCGCACCAGTGGTACGGCGACAGTGTGTCCGTCAAGGGCTGGAAGGACATCTGGATCAACGAGGGCTTCGCCCGCTACAGCCAGTGGCTGTGGTCGGAGAAGGAGGGCGAGGGCACCGCGCAGGAGCTGGCCGACTACACCTACGCCCAGCATCCGGCGGACGACGCCTTCTGGACGGTGAAGCCGGGCGACCCCGGCCCCGACAACCAGTTCGACGCGGCCGTCTACGACCGGGGGGCGCTGGCGATCCAGGAGCTGCGCAACGAGGTGGGCGACGAGACGTTCTTCGAGATCCTGAAGGGCTGGCCGGCCGAGCACGCGTACGGGAACGCGAGCGTGGGGGACTTCGTGCGGTACGCGGAACGGGTCTCCGACAGGCCGCTCGCCGGGCTCTTCGACACCTGGCTGTTCCAGCCGACGCGGCCGCAGGAACCGGCGGCGGCCGGGGCGCGCTCGCTGCGCGCGACCGCGCAGCCCGCACGGCCCGCGTCGTGGAAGCAGATCGCGGCCACGAACACGATTCACGACCACCACTGACGGCTCCGCGGACCGGGTCCGGGCACCGTCGCTCCCTCTCCTCGGCGGGGCGACGGTGCCCGGCGGGCGGCCCGGAACGCCGGTTAGGCTGGTGGCGTCGGCGTTGTCCGGCCGGCCCCGGCCGATTCCGGGCCGATCCCGCGCGTACGAGGAGCGTCCCTTGTCCGGTCCGACCCCCGGTTCCCCTCGCGATGCCCGTCCCACGCTGGAGGCCGTGGCGGCCCTCGCCGGGGTATCGAGGGCCACGGCCTCCCGGGTGGTGAACGGCGGGGCGGGTGTGCGGCAGCCGCTCGTGGAGCAGGTGCGCAGGGCGGTGGACGAACTCGGTTACGTACCGAACCACGCCGCGCGGACCCTGGTCACCCGGCGCAACGGCGCGGTCGCCGTGATCATCGACGAGCCGGAGTTCCGGATCTTCTCCGACCCGTTCTTCTCCCAGCAGATCCGTGGCATCAGCCGTGAACTGAATGCATACGACGCCCAGTTGGTGCTGCTCCTGGTGGAGGGCAGCGGAGACTTCGACCGCGTCGCCCGCTATCTGGCCGGCGGCCATGTGGACGGCGTGCTGGCCTTCTCGCTGCACATGGACGACGAACTCCCCGCGATCATCCGCCGGTTCCGGGTGCCCACGGTCTACGGCGGACGCCCCGGCCGGCCGGGCGCCGCGTCCGAGCAGGCCGTCCCGTACGTCGACTGCGACAACCGGGGCGGCGCGGCCGAGGCCGTACGCCATCTCGTCTCCCTCGGCCGGCGGCGGATCGCGCACATCGCCGGACCGCGCGACCAGACCTCGGCGCTCGACCGGATCGACGGCTACCGCGACGTGCTGCCGGACGCCGATCCGGCGCTGCTCGTGGAGGGTGACTTCACCGTCGAGGGCGGCGCGCGGGCGATGACGCGACTCCTTGAGCAGGACCCCGGTCTCGACGCGGTCTTCGCCTCCAACGACCTGATGGCCTCGGGTGCGCTGCGGGTGCTGCGCGAGCACGGTCGCAGAGTGCCGCAGGAGGTGGCCCTGGTCGGCTTCGACGACATGGTGTCGATAGCCGAGGCCACCGATCCCCCGCTGACGACGGTCCGTCAGGATGTGGAGGGCATGGGCCGGTTGATGGTACGGATGCTGATGCGCCGACTGAACGGCGAGAGCGAGGGCGAGGAACTCGAATCGGTGATCACGCCGACCGAGCTGGTGCGCCGGGCCTCCGCCTGAGCCTCCCGTCGCCCCGGACGGCCTCGCGGTGCGCCGCCCGTGCCCTGCGCGCGTACGGCAGATAGCGCAGCCGCTCGGGCAGCACGGGCACGACACGCCGCACCACCGCGCACAGCCGCCGCAGCTTGCGCTCCTGCGCGTCCGTCCACTCCAGCCCGATGGCCGCCCGTGCGTCCGGCGGCGTCAGCCCGATGGTGACGAAACGGCGGAACCCGGCCAGCGGCGGAAACAGCACCGGCCACAGGGCCTTCAACAGCAGCCGGACCGGCAGCGGCCCACGGTCCGGTGGCGGTACGGGGCGATCGGTGGCGATCAGCTCCTCGACGACGACGGTCAGCTCGATCTCGTCGGCGAGCACCTTGCGGAAGTACGGCCAGAACTCCTCGATCGTCTGCGGCATGTCCCGGTCGTGGATGCCCAGAACCCGGCCGACCTGGAGCCACTCGCGGTACAGGGCCCGCTCCTGCGCGTCGGTGAGCGGGCGGACGAGATAGCGCGCGGCGTGCTGATAGACGGGAAATCCCGTGGCATGCACCCACGCGTAGTTCGCGGGCGACAACGCGTGGTAGCGGCGCCCCCGGGTGTCGGTGCCCTGGATGGTGCGGTGCAGCCTGCGGAGCCTGCGGCCCTCCTCGGCGGCTGCCTCACCCCCGTACACCCAGAGTTGGAGCGAGCGCAGTGAGCGCTCGCCGCGCCCCCACGGGTCCGTACGGAAGACGGAGTGTTCGTCGACGCCCGCACCGACCGCCGGGTGGGCGACCTGGAGGGTGAGGGCTGCGGGCAGCATCAGCAGGGCGCGGATGTCGCCGGAGAGGCTCCAGAGCACACCGCCGGGCGGAGGCGGGACGGGGCTGTCGCCTCTGGCTGCTTCGGTGCTCATGGGGTGCTCCCGGCGGTCGGCGGGGCGTGCGGCTCGGTGCCCGACCCTTGTGTGATCCAGTATGCAATCTGCGCGGTGCTGAAGGCGTTGTCGAGGACGAGTAGGACCACCGGGAACCGGAGGCGCCGTATGCCGCCCGGACCAGGGTGCCTGGGCTCCGCCTACGGCCGGGGGGTGTCGGGACACGAGCTGTCCGACTGCGTCATCGTCCATCCGTCCCCGAGCACATGGACGTTCGTGCGTGAGCGGAGGCGTGGCGCATTGGCGGGAGGAGCCGCAGGGGCGCCGTCCCGATTCGCGTCCGCGGGCAGTGCGGGAGACGGCAGAGTCACGTGAGCCACTGTGCACGCCAACTGCCGCATGGCCAGCCGGCTGAGAGGAGGGACACCTTTGGGGAGCTGGATGGAGACGGTGTGGTCGCGTTCGATCGTCACGTCCGGTGTATCCGCCAGGCGGGGCAGCTTTGAGGTGGCCGTCGCGGCCTCGCTCGTGGTCGGTCCGTCGAACAGCAGGCGCACGACGGTCACGAAGTCCTGAGGGTTGCCGATCTTGCGGGGATAAGGCGTCAGATCACCGTTGTGCAGGAAATAGAAGGGGATGACGGTCGGCACCTGGGGCTTCGCGCTGGGAGAGAACATGCCGCTCGCCGGTTCGCCGGCCTGGATGACGTCGGACGGGGGGACTCCGCACGCCGCCAGCGTGAGCGCGGCCGTGAGCCCGCCCAGCAGCGCCGCCACGCGCGAGCCCCTCACCAGGCGCTCCCAGTGACGTCGTCGGCGGCTGCGGAGTCGCGGTGCAGGGGGAGTTCGACCGTGAACGCCGCGCCGCCCCCGGGCGGATTCGCGGCACTGATGCGTCCTCCGTGCAGGTACACGTTCTCCGCCGTGATGGCCAGACCCAGCCCGCTGCTCTCACTTCTGGTCCGTGTGGTGCTCGCCTTGTAGAAGCGTTCGAAAATGTGCGGCATGGCTTCCTCGGCAATCCCCGGTCCATTGTCGGTCACCTCGATGACGGCCCACGCCACGTCCGCTCGCTCCTCCCGCACGCCCATGGTCAGCCGCACCGGCGGCGCACCGTGCCGCAGCGCGTTGCCGACCAGATTGGCCACCACCACGTCGAGTCGGCGCGGATCCACGCGCGTCCTGAGCACGCCCGGTCGGGGCAAGCGGGTCTCCACCTGGCCCACCCACCCCCGAGAAGCGAGCGTGTGCTGCATGAACTCGGCCAAGTCGATCTCGTCCAGGCTGAGTTCGGCCGCGCCCGCGTCGAAGCGGGAGATCTCCATCAGGTCGTTCACCAGCACGCTCAGCCGACTGGTTCCCTCACTGATGAGCTGCAACGCCTCGCCCGTCTCCTGGTCCAGGCGCAGCGCCTTGTCGTCCAGCATGTCGGTGACCGCCGACATCGCCGCCAGCGGCGTCCGGAGCTCATGAGAGACGTCCGCGACGAAGCGGCGCGCCCGGGCCTCCAGGCGGCGCAACTCCGAGACCGACTCCTCCAGTGCGGCCGCCGTGTGGTTGAAGGACCTTGAGAGGTCGGCCAGTTCGTCGGAGCCGTTGACGGCCAGCCGGACATCGAGGTGCCCCTCGGCCATCCGGCGCGTGGCCCGGCGCAACGCCCGTACGGGACGCAGGACGCCGCTCGCGGCCAGCAGCGCCAGAACGACGGCGAGGCACAGTGCCACCAGGGTGGCGTGCTCGATGGCGCTGACCATCGCTTCGACGTAGGCCTGTTCGGTGTTCTGCGGCACCACCAGGTACATCACGAGCCCCGAGAGCTCGGACTTCGTACCCTCGCCGCTGTTGTACGTGACCGGCATTCCGACGACGAGGTAGGGACGCCCGTCGGCGTTCACCCGCTGGAACACCGCGGCACGTGCGGTTTCCACGGACAGGCGAAGTTGCAGGCTCAGCTTGTTGGAGACGTCCGTCGACGTGTAGGCGCGGAGGCCTTCGTACGTGGCCATCACCTGCCACCCTTGTGCCTGGTTGGCGCGGAGCACCTGGTTCACCGCCACCTGCAAGTCCGACTGGCTCGGCGCCAGGGGAGTGTAAACAGCCACGGCGTCGACGCTGGTCCGGAACTGCCGGATAACAGCGTCCTGGCTCTGCTGCAGCACCCCCGTGCGCGCCTCCCGGAAGGCGAGGGCTCCGGTGCTCAGGGCACTGACCACGGCCACCAGGGCGAAGGCCGCCACCAGGCGGGAGCGCAGACCTCGCAGCGCAAGCGGTGCCTGCGCCAGGACCGCCCGAAGAAACCGCGTCGGCCTGGAACCCTGCCCGGCCGCGACGGCCTCGCGTTCCCGTACGCCTATTCGTGTCCGCACGGATCCCTGGCTGCTCACTGGATACCGAAGCGGTAACCGAAGCCGCGAACGGTCTGGATGTACCGGGGGTCGCCGCCCAGCTCACCGAGCTTGCCACGCAGTCGCTTCACACAGGCGTCCACGAGTCGTATGTCGCCGTGGTAGCTGTGCTCCCAGACCGCTTCCAGCAGCTGCTGGCGGCTGAACACCTGTCGCGGCGAGGCCGACAGGGTCAGCAGCAGCCGAAGCTCGGAGGGAGCGAGCGCGATGGGTTCACCACGGTGTGTCACCACGAGTCCGGCCCGGTCGATGACCAGCTCGCCGTGCGACTCCGCCCTGGGGCGGACGGCACTGGAGACCGACGCGTCCTGTCTGCGCAGTACGGCCCGTATTCGCGCGTCGAGCACCCGGGCCTGCACGGGCTTGACCACATAGTCGTCCGCGCCGGCCTCCAGGCCGACGACCACGTCGATGTCGTCCCCCTTGGCGGTCACCATGATGATCGGCACCTGGTCGCGATCCCTTATCCGTCGGCATACATCGAGGCCGGACATGCCGGGCAGCATGAGGTCGAGCACGACGACGTCCGGGTGGAAAAGGCGGAGTTGTTCCAGTCCCTCTTCACCCGTTCCGGCGGCGAACACGTCATGCCCCTGATGTCGCAGCGCCAGTTGGACGGCCCTACGGACATCTGGGTCATCTTCGACAATGAGGACTCGCGGCATTTTGACAGTATGCACAGATCGTGTTCGGTGACCGTCCCGGGAGAGGGCCCCCTCGGGGGCTGTTACAGAAGGATCACAACGGACAGGGATGCGCGGGCGGCTTCCGGCGGCACACCGCCGGGCGGACAATCCTGTCGAACCGGCCGGCCGAGACGGACCCGCCTGGCGGCAGTCCGGTCCGAAGCGGCGAAAGTCACCGGAAAATCGCCCGTTACCCTTTCGTGACCGTCTGAACCAATGGCGATCATCTGACGTGCCCAGTCTGGGCTGCCATGCATTCGGCACAAGAGCGGGAATCCGCACCGACGACCGGCAGCGCCGCTGACTCCCACCGGGGCGGCAGTCAGCACCGGTCGCACCGCCGTCGGCACCGTCCGCGCCGCCGGGGCCGGAGTTATCTGGTCGGCGCGCTGGTGGCCGCCGGTCTGCTCAGCTCCGCGGCGTTCTTCCTGGACGGCGCACGAAGCGACGCGTCGAGCGCCACGCCGCACCCGCGGAGCACGGTGCACATCACCACCACTCCCACGCCCACTCCGACCCCGACACCGAGCCCCACCAAGATCGACGTCCCCGAGACAGGCCCCGGCACGTTCGTCACGGCTCAGGCCAGTGGCGCGAAGGTCGGTCACGGTTCGCGTCCGCTCCGCTACGTGGTGGATGTCGAGACCGGGCTGGACATCTCACCGAACCAAGCAGCGAACGAGATCGCCGACATACTTGCCGCTCCCCGGGGCTGGACCCACAACGATGCCTACTCGTTCCAGTTGGTGAGCGCGGGGCAGCCCTACGACCTCAAAGTGAGGATCGCGACAGCGGGAACGGCGGACGCCCTGTGCTGGACGGGCATCCACCAGGACACCAAAGGTGAATACAACTGCGAGATTTCCGGCGGGGTGGTGGTGAACCTCAAGCGCTGGGTCATGGGCTCACCCACGTTCGACGGTCCGATCCACGACTACCGGGCGCTGATCATCAACCACGAGATGGGGCACTTCCTGGGCCACTCGCACATGGCCTGCGGGGGCCCCGGGCAACCGGCCCCGGTCATGATGCAGCAGATCAAGGGTCTGCACGGATGCATCGCCAACGCCTGGCCCTATGACAAGAACGGTGACTTCGTCTCCGGGCCGCACGTGCAGTGAACCGGCGGCGACCGGCCGTCCCCCTGATCGTCGCTCAACTGCCCACCCCGCAACCACGCGGCCCGACGGCCTCCATAAGAAACCTTTCCAAGACTTCACGATTAGGGCATTTGATCAGTGAGTGAACCAACACGAGAATGTGCGGATGCTCGGCAGCAGGTCGAAGCCGAGGAGCGCGCCGAGACCCTGGACACGGCGGAGACCAAACAGAGCGTCGCCGGCCGGCGGGATACCGGCCCCGGTACCTGGCGCGCGGGCATTCGCCGGGCGATGAGCGCCGCCTCCCGGCCGGGGCCGTGGAGGCGCGGCCGGGCGCTCGCGGCGCCGGCGCTGCTGCTGGGCCTGTTCATGCTGCTGCACACCGAGATCCCGAACCGGATCCGGACTCTCGGCAGCCTGGTGGAGACCTTCCTGCCGTGGTTCGGCCTGTTCATCCCGGTGCTGTTGGCCGGGGCGCTCTGGCGCCGCTCCGCCTCCGCGGTGGCCGCGCTGCTGCTGCCGGTCATCGTGTGGCTGAACCTCTTCGGCGGGCTGCTCAGCGACAAGTCCCACCCGGGCGGCGACCTCACCGTGGTCAGCCACAACGTCGGCGCCGGCAACCCCGACCCGGCCGGCACCGCCCGCGACCTGGCCGCCTCCGGTGCGGACGTGCTGGCCCTGGAGGAGCTGACCCAGCAGGCCAGGGGCACGTACGAGAAGGAGCTGGCGAAGGCGTACCCGCACCACACGGTGCTGGGCACAATCGGGCTGTGGAGCAAGCTGCCGCTGTCGGACACCCGGACGGTCGACATCAAGCAGGACGTCGGGCCGCGGGCGGACACCAAGTCGGCCGAGGACAAGCTGCCCTACAACCGGGCGCTGCGCACCACGGTGGCCACGGACAAGGGGCCGCTGGCGGTGTACGTGGCCCACCTGGGGTCCGTACGCGTGAACCCCAGGGAGGGCTTCTCGACGGGCCATCGGGACAGGAACGCGCAGGCGCTCGGCGAGGCCGTAGCCGCCGAGAAGAACGAGCGGGTGGTACTGCTCGGCGACCTGAACGGCACCATGGACGACCGCGCGTTCACCGGCATCACCTCGCAGCTGCGCTCGGTTCAGGACGCGGCCGGGGACGGTTTCGGCTTCACCTGGCCGGCGCCCTTCCCGGTGGCGCGGATCGACCAGATCCTGGTCCGCGGCGTGGAGCCGAAGAGCTCGTGGCTGCTGCCGGCCACCGGCAGCGACCACCGGCCGGTGGCGGCCGGAATCAGCTGGTGAACACCGCGTAGGGGCTCCGATTCCGTCCCGGCATCCGGGACATCGGCACCACCGAGGATGACGACCAAGGTCACCGCCTTCTCCGGGTCAGCGACGACGCTGGTGCTCGCGCTCCTCGGCCCCGGACATGCCCCTGGGCGCGCTGGTCGCCGCGCTCGCCACCGCGGCATCCTCATCACGGCGGACGTCTCATCCATTCCCGGTGGCGAAGTCGTACACCGTCACCGGTATGCCCCGCCGCCGCAGCCTCTGCTCTATCAGCGGCTCGATGCGGGACCACTTGCCGCCCGCCAGCCCGCAGCCGATCCGCGGCATGTGGACCGAGGCCCCCAGCTCGACGGCCCGGTCGGCCACGGCCCCCAAGGCCGTGTCGATCGCCTCGTAGCGCACCGGCACCCCCTTGCTGCCCGTGCGCATCCCCCGCTGGCCCACCATGTTCGCCACCCAGAGGTACGGGCTCACCTGGACGAACTGGACCGCGCCCAGGGCGAAGTCGTTGTCCGCACGATTCCGGTGCCAGTGGCGGTAGGCCGTCTCCGGTTCGGGCCAGCGGCGTGAGACGGCCAGGACGAAGCCCTTGCCCCAGCCGCCCAGGTCGTTGCAGACATGCGCGATCAGCTTGACGCCCTTGCCCTGTGGGGCGGTGGCATCCCCCCGTACGTAAGTGATCTCCGACATGAACCCAGCGTAGGCGCCACCACCGACAGCGCTGCCGGGACCGTGCTCGGATGCCGCCGGAGACTTTCACAACAGTGGTGAGACAGCAATACTGTTGGACCTGATTGGTGCAGACGCAGCAGTTCGCCGCTGGGTCGTGACGCGAGGAGCAGCCATGGCGACCGGGACCGAGGACCCGACGCTCACCGTCGACGAGCTGGCGGCGCGTGCCGGTGTCACCGTACGCACCGTTCGTTTCTACAGCACCCGGGGTCTGCTGCCGCCGCCGGTGATCGGGCCGCGTCGCGTCGGGCACTACGGGCACGAGCATCTGTCCCGGCTCGCGCTCATCGAGGAGCTTCAGCACCAGGGGATGACGCTGGCGGCGATCGAACGCTATCTGGAGCAGCTGCCGCCGGATCTGAGCGCGCACGATCTGGCGATCCACCGGGCGCTGGTGGCGTCCTGGGCGCCGGATTCGGCGGAGGACGCGACGCGGGGGGAGCTGGAGCGACGTGCGGGCCGGGCGCTGACCGAGCAGGACATAGCGCGGCTGGCCGCGATGGGGGTGCTGGAGCGGGCGGAGCCGGCTGACGGCACCTACCGGGTGGATCCGGGCCTGCTGCGGCTCGGGGTCGAGCTGCTGGGCGTACCGATCGCGCACGAGACGATCCTGGCCGCGCGCACGGTGCTGCTGGAGCACTCCCGGTCCGCCGCGCAGGAGCTGACCCGGCTGTTCCGGGACGAGGTCTGGGGGCCGTACCGGGAGCGGGAGTCCGATCCGGAGCATGTGGCGGCGATGAAGTCGCTGTCGGCCCATATGCAGCCAATGGTGCTGCAGGCACTGGTGACCGCGTTCCAGCGGTCGTTGAAGGAGGAGCTGCGGGCCGCGTTCACGGCACAGTGAACGCCGCCCGCGGGCTGCCCGTCAGTCGTGGAAGGTCTCGCCCTTCTCGGCCTTCTCCAGGAGCAGCGGGGGCGGCAGGAAGCGGTCGCCGTACTTCTCGGCGAGCTCCCGGGCGCGGGCCACGAAGCCGGGCAGGCCGCCCTCGTACCCGTTGATGTACTGGAGCACGCCGCCGGTCCACGGCGGGAAGCCGATGCCCATGATGGAGCCGATGTTGGCGTCGGCGACGGAGACGAGGACGTTCTCCTCCAGGCAGCGGACGCTGTCCAGGGCCTCGGAGAACAGCATCCGTTCCTTCATGTCGATGAAGGGGAGGTCGGTGTCGGCCTTCGTGAAGTGCTCGCGCAGCCCCGGCCACAGGCGGGTGCGCTTGCCCGCCTCGTCGTACTCGTAGAAGCCCGCGCCGCCGCTGCGTCCGGTACGTCCGAACTCGTCGACCATCCGGTCGATGACCGCGTCCGCGGGGTGCCCGGCCCAGGTGCCGCCCGCCTCCTCGACCGCGCGCTTCGTCTCGTTGCGGATCTTACGGGGCAGGGTGAGGGTCAGCTCGTCCATCAGGGAGAGCACCTTGGCCGGGTAGCCGGACTGTGCCGCGGCCTGCTCGACCGACGCCGGCTCGGCGCCCTCGCCGATCATGGCGACGCCCTCGTTGATGAACTGGCCGATGACACGCGAGGTGAAGAAGCCGCGGGAGTCGTTGACGACGATCGGCGTCTTCTTGATCCGGCGGACCAGGTCGAAGGCGCGGGCCAGGGCCTCGTCGCCCGTCTTCTCACCCTTGATGATCTCGACCAGCGGCATCTTGTCCACAGGTGAGAAGAAGTGCAGCCCGATGAAGTCCGCGGGGCGTGCGACTCCTTCGGCGAGGACCGTGATGGGCAGGGTCGAGGTGTTGGAGCAGAGCAGGGCGTCCGGCTCGATGATGTCCTGGATCTCCTGGAACACCTTGTGCTTGAGCGCGGTGTCCTCGAAGACCGCCTCGATGACGGCGTCGCAGCCCGCCAGGTCGGCCGGGTCGCCGGTCGGGGTGATGCGGGCCAGCAGCTCTTCGCGCTTCGCCTCGGTGGTACGGCCGCGCGAGAGCGCCTTGTCGAGGAGCTTCTCGCTGTACGCCTTGCCCTTGGCGGCCGCCTCCGTGGAGACGTCCTTGAGGACGACGTCGATGCCGGCGCGGGCACAGGAGTACGCGATGCCCGCGCCCATCATCCCGGCGCCGAGGACGGCGATCTTCGTGACCTGGCGCTCCTCGATGCCCTTGGGGCGGCTGGCGCCGGAGTTGACGGCCTGGAGGTCGAAGAAGAACGCCTGGATCATGTTCTTCGCGACCTGGCCGGTGACCAGCTCGGTGAAGTACCTGGCCTCGATGGTGAGCGCGGTCTCGAAGTCGACCTGCGAGCCCTCGACGGCGGCGGCCAGGATGTTACGGGGTGCGGGCATCGGGGCGCCTGCGAGCTGTTTCTTCAGGTTGGCCGGGAAGGCGGGCAGGTTCGCGGCGAACTTGGGGTGGGACGGAGTGCCGCCGGGGATCCTGTAGCCCTTGACGTCCCAGGGCTGCTGGGACTCGGGGTGGGCGTCGATGAAGGCGCGGGCCTTGTCGAGCATCTCTTCGGGCGTGGCCGCGACCTCGTGGACGAGGCCGTTCTCCAGCGCGCGCTGCGGGGTGTACTGGGTGCCCTGGAGGAGGACCTTGAGCAGCGCGTCGGCGATGCCCATGAGGCGTACGGTGCGGGTGACGCCGCCGCCCGCGGGCAGCAGGCCGAGGGTGACCTCGGGCAGGCCGATGCGGGAGCCGGGGGCGTCGAGGGCGATGCGGTGGTGCGCGGCGAGCGCGATCTCGTAACCACCGCCGAGCGCCGCACCGTTGATGGCGGCGACGACGGGGATGCCGAGGGTCTCGATGCGGCGCAGCGAGTTCTTGATGGCGGTGCCGGTGTCGAAGGCCTGCTGGGCGTTCTCGGGACCGACCCTGATCATGTCCTTGAGGTCGCCGCCCGCGAAGAAGGTCTTCTTCGCGGAGGTGTAGATGATGCCGCGGATGGAGTCCTTCTCGGCCTCGGCGCGGTCGGCGATGGCCGCGATGGAGTCCTTGAATGCCTGGTTCATCGTGTTGGCGGACTGGTTGGGGTCGTCGAGTACGAGGGTGACGACGCCGGTCTCGTCCTGTTCCCAGCGGATGGTCGTGCTCTCGGTCATTGCTGTGTTCTCCGTAAGCAAGGGGTGGCTGGGGACGGTCAGAGACGCTCGATGACGGTGGCGATGCCCATGCCGCCGCCGACGCAGAGGGTGGCGAGGCCGTACCGCTGGTCCCGGCGCTCCAGTTCGTCGATGAGCGTGCCGAGGATCATCGCGCCGGTGGCGCCGAGCGGGTGGCCGAGCGCGATGGCGCCGCCGTTGACGTTGATCTTGTCGAGGGAGAGCCCCATGTCCCTGGCGAAGCGCAGCACGACACCGGCGAACGCCTCGTTGATCTCGACGAGGTCGATGTCGTCGATGGTCAGTCCGGCCTTGGCGAGGGCCTTGCGGGTGGCGGGCGCGGGGCCGGTCAGCATGATGGTGGGCTCCGAGCCGGAGACGGCGGCGGAGACGATCCGGGCGCGCGGCGTGAGTCCGTACCGCTCGCCGATCTCCTGGTTGCCGATCGCGACGAGCGCGGCGCCGTCGACGATGCCGGAGGAGTTGCCCGCGTGGTGGACGTGGTCGATCTTCTCGACCCAGTGGTACTTCTGCAGCGCCACCGCGTCGAAGCCGCCCATCTCGCCGATCGTGGCGAACGACGGCTTGAGCGCGGCGAGCGTGTCGGCGGTGGTGCCGGGGCGCATGTGCTCGTCGTGGTCGAGGACGACGAGGCCGTTGCGGTCCTTCACGGGGACGACGGAGCGCGCGAAGCGGCCGTCCTTCCATGCCTCGGCGGCGCGTTCCTGGGAGAGTGCGGCGAACTCGTCGACATCGCGGCGGGAGAAGCCCTCGATGGTGGCGATGAGGTCGGCGCCGATGCCCTGCGGGGCGAAGCCGGTGTCGAAGTTGGTCATCGGGTCCATCGCCCAGGCGCCGCCGTCGGAACCCATCGGCACCCGGGACATCGACTCGACGCCGCCCGCGAGGATGAGGTCCTCCCAGCCCGAACGGACCTTGGCAGCAGCCAGATTGACGGCTTCCAGGCCCGACGCGCAGAAGCGGTTCTCCTGGACGCCCGCCACCGAGTCCGGCAGGCCGGCCGCGATGGCGGCGATCCGGGCGATGTCGGAGCCCTGGTCGCCGAGCGGGCTGACCACGCCGAGGACGATGTCGTCGATGGCCGCCGGGTCCAGGCCGGGGAAGCGGCTGCGGATTTCGTGGATGAGGCCGACGACGAGGTCGATCGGCTTGGTGCCGTGCAGGGCGCCATTGGCCTTGCCACGGCCGCGCGGGGTGCGGATCGCGTCGTAGACAAACGCTTCGGTACTCAAGACAGCAGCCTTTCGAGGGTGGTTGTGCGTCGGGGTCAGGCGAGCAGCGAGCGCCCGATGATCTCCTTCATGATCTCGGTCGTGCCGCCGTAGATGGTCTGGATGCGGCCGTCGGTGAACGCCTTCGCCACCGGGTACTCCGTCATGTAGCCGTAGCCGCCGTGGAGTTGGAGGCAGCGGTCGGCTACGCGCTTTTGCAGTTCGGTGGCCCACCACTTGGCCATCGAGGCGTGTACGGCGTCGAGCTTCCCGTCCGAGTGGTCGACGATGCACCGGTCGATGAAGGTGCGGGTGACGGCGCACTCGGTGGCCATCTCGGCGATCTCGAACCGGATGTGCTGGAGCTTGGAGAGCGACCGTCCGAAGGCCTCGCGCTCCTTGACATACTGCGTGGTGATCTCCAGCAGATGTTCGGCGGCGGCGATTCCGGCGACAGCTATGCCCAGCCGTTCCTGCGCCAGGTTGGTCATCAGATGGATGAACGCGCCGTCGCGCTCACCGAGCAGGTTCTCCTTGGGGACGCGGACGTCGTTGAAGAACAACTCGGCGGTGTCCTGGGACTTCTGGCCGATCTTGTCGAGGTTGCGGCCCCGCTCGAAGCCCTCCGTGCCGCGTTCGACGACGATCAGCGAGAGCCCCTTCGCACCGCCCTCCGGGGTGGTCTTGGCGACGACGACCACCAGGTCGGCGAGGATGCCGTTGGAGATGAACGTCTTGGAGCCGCCCAGCAGCCAGTGGTCGCCCTTGTCCTCGGCGGTGGTGCGGATGCCCTGGAGGTCGGAGCCCGCGCCGGGTTCGGTCATCGCGATGGCGGTGACGATCTCGCCGCTGCAGAAGCCGGGCAGCCAGCGCCGCTTCTGCTCCTCGGTGGCGAGGCCGGTGAGGTAGGGGCCGATGATGTCATTGTGCAGGCCGAGGGCGAGCCCGGGGGCGCCGGCCCGGGTGAACTCCTCGGAGAGGACGGCGCTGTAACGGTAGTCGGGGGTGCCACCGCCGCCGTACTCCTCGGGGACGGCGAGGCCGAGCAGCCCCTGCCGGCCGGCCGCGAGCCAGACCTCGCGCGAGACGATGCCGTCCTTCTCCCACTGCTCGTAGTGCGGGAGGACCTCCTTGGTGAGGAAGGTGCGGACGGTCTCGCGGAACGCGTCGTGGTCTTCGCTGAAGATCTGCCGCTGCACTGCAAGCCTCCTAGAGCCAGTTCTTGACGGTGGAGATCAGCCGGGCCGGTTCGGAGCCGACCGGAATGACGTTGAGCATCGTCACGCCGGACTCGCGGAAGGCCTCGATGCGGTCGCGTACGTAGCCCTCGGGGCCGCACAGCGACATGAGCTCGCAGAATTCGTCGGGGACGGCGGCCTCGGCCTCCTTCTTCTTCCCGGCGAGGTAGAGCTCCTGGATGAGGGCTGCTTCCTTCTCGTACCCGTAGGCGACGGCGAGGTCGTTGTAGAAGTTCTTGCCCTTGGCGCCCATGCCGCCGACGTACAGCGCGATCTGCGGGCGGGCGAGGTCCCTGAGCGCGGCCGCGTCGTCGCCGATGGAGAGGAGACCGCCTGCGACGGTCTGCAGGGGTCCGCGCGCAGGATCGCGCTTCGCCGCGCCTTCGGCGAGCGCGGTGCCCCACACCTGCCGGGCCTTCTCGGGGAGGTAGAGCGTCGGCAGCCAGCCGTCGGCGATCTCGGCGGTGAGCCGGACATTGGCGGGGCCGAGGGAGGCGATGTAGAGCGGGATCTCCTCGCGCACCGGACGGGTGAGGATCTTCAGCGGCTTGCCGAGCCTGCCGCCCTTCTCCTTCGGCAGTGGCATGTCGGTGATGCCGTGGTGGTCGATGATCTCGCGGCGCCAGATCCGGCGGCACAGTTCGACGGTCTCGCGGGTCCGGCCGAGCGGCTTGTCGTACGCCTTGCCGTGCCAGCCCTCGACGACCTGCGGCCCGGACGCGCCGAGCCCGAGCAGCGCCCGGCCGCCGGAGACCGCATCGAGTCCGGCGCCGGTCTGGGCGATGAGGGCGGGGGTGCGGGAGTAGACGTTGAGAATGGCCGCGCCGATCTTCATGCGTTCGGTGCGGGCGGCCAGATAGCCCATGATCGTGGGCGAGTCGAAGCCGTACGCCTCCGCGACCCACACGGCGTCGAGTCCGGCGGACTCCAGCGCCGCGACCTGGTCGCAGGCCTCGCGCGGGTCGCCCGCGTAGTTCAGCGGCAGGGAGAGTTCCATCAGTCGGTGGTGTCCTTCCGGGGCCTCGTGATGCTGGGTACGTTCCAGTCGGCGGCGACGGCCTCGGTGTCCGCGCCGGGCAGTGCGGGCCCGCTGCGTACGGACACGGGGGTGGCGGAGAAGCGGGGTGCGGGGGCCGGCTGGGTGAGTCCGCCGTGCTCGACGAAGGTGGAGCGGGCGGCGATGTGCGGGTGGTGGGGCGCCTCGTGGAGCGAGAGGACGGGGGCGACACAGGCGTCCGTGCCCTCGAACACCTCGCTCCACTCCGCGCGCGTACGGCTCCTGAACCGGTCGGCGACGAGCGTGCGCAGTTCCTCCCAGCGGGCGATGTCCCCCCGGTCCGGGGCCTGGTCCCCGATGCCGAGGAGCCCGCTGAACTCGTCGTAGAACCGCCGTTCCAACGGGCCGACCGCCATGTACTGGCCGTCGGAGGTCTCGTACGTGCCGTAGAACGGGCAGCCGCCGTCCAGGAGGTTGGAGCCGCGCCGGTCCTGCCAGCCCCCGGCCGCCAGCATGCCGTGGATCATCGTGGCGAGATGAGCGGCGCCGTCGACGATCGCCGCGTCCACGACCTGGCCCCGGCCGCCGGGAGTGCGGGCGTGCTGGAGGGCGGCGAGGACCCCGACGACGAGATAGAGCGAGCCGCCCGCGTAGTCGCCGAGCAGATTGGCCGGGACGGTGGGCGGCTCACCGGGCTTGCCGATCATGGAGAGCGTGCCGGTGAGGGCGATGTAGGCGATGTCGTGCCCGGCCCGTTCGGCGAGCGGCCCGTCCTGGCCCCAGCCGGTCATCCGTCCGTACACGAGCTGCGGATTGCGGGCCAGCGCGGCGGCGGGGCCGACACCGAGGCGTTCGGCGACGCCCGGCCGGTAGCCCTCGATCAGGATGTCGGCGCGCTCGACCAGATCGAGCACCTGGCCCGCCCCGTCCTCGGCCTTGAGGTCGATGAGCACGGAGCGCTTGTTGCGGTTGGTGAGGTCGTACGCGGGGTCGATGCCGAGCCCCGGACCGGCGGGCCGGTCGACCCTGACGACATCGGCGCCGAGGTCGGCCAGCAGCATCGCGGCAAACGGCCCGGGTCCGATGCCCGCCAGCTCGACCACGCGCACGCCTGCCAGCGGGCCGCGCTCCGTCGTTGCCATCAAACCCCCAGCGGTGTGACACAACTGATGTAACAGCGATGATGCTAAGAACGCACCACGCTCCGCACAACCCCTTGGGGCGAGCAAGCGCTTAGCACTTTCCCCGGGATCCTCCCCCACGATCGCCGCCCGGCCGCACACCGCCACGAACCCCTCCGCTAACCTCTGCCTGCTACATCGGCGCCGGCCCCTGCGGAGGCAGTCATGAACAGGCAGAACGGGGCACAACGCCCCTACGACGTGGTCCTCTTCGGCGCCACCGGCTTCGTGGGCGCCCTCACCGCCGAATATCTCGCCGCCCACGCACCCGCCGGCTGCCGCTGGGCCGTGGCCGGACGCAACCGGGCCAAACTGGAGCAACTGCGCGAACGCCTCACCACGATCGATCCCCGCTGCGCGGATCTCCCGCTGCTGCACGCCGACGCCGAGGACGAGCGCTCGCTGCGCGAACTCGCCGAATCCACCCATGTGGTGGCCACGACGGTGGGCCCGTACGTCTGGTACGGCGAACGGCTGGTCGCGGCCTGCGCCGAGGCGGGGACGGACTACACGGACCTCACCGGCGAGGCGGAGTTCGTGGACCGGATGTTCCTGGAGCACGACACGCGGGCCCGCGAGACCGGGGCACGACTCGTGCACGCCTGCGGTTTCGACTCCGTACCCCACGACCTCGGGGTGTACTTCACCGTCCAGCAGCTGCCGCAGGACGTGCCGCTGACGATCGACGGTTTCGTCCGCACCAACGCCGCCTTCTCCGGCGGTACGTTCGCCTCCGCGCTCACCTCGATGGGCCGCGGCCCACAGATGCTGCGGCTCGCACAGGAACGCCGTCTGCACGAGCCCCGACTGGTCGCGCGCCGCGCCCGCGCACGGCTCGGCAGCCCGCACTTCAGCGCGGAGACCGGCACCTGGGCGCTGCCGCTGCCCACGCTGGACCCGCAGGTCGTCGAACGCTCGGCGCGGGGGCTGGCCCGATACGGCCCCGACTTCCGATACCGCCACTTCGCCTCGGTGCGGCATCTGCCCGTGGCGCTGGGCGGCACGGCCGCGATCGGCGCGCTCCTGGGTGCCGCACAGATACCGGCGGCGCGGTCCTGGCTGATGGACCGGTACGAGCCGGGTGAGGGCCCGGACGCCGGGCGCAGGAGGCGCAGCTGGTTCAGCGTGCGCTTCGTCGGCGAGGGCGGTGGGCGCCGGGTGTTCACCGAGGTGTCGGGCGGCGACCCCGGTTACGGCGAGACGGCGAAGATGCTCGGCGAGTCCGCGCTCTGTCTCGCCCTGGACGAACTTGCGCCGACATCGGGGCAGGTCACGACCGCCGTCGCGATGGGTGACGCGCTGCTGGAGCGGCTGCGCGCGGCCGGACTGCGCTTCCGGGTGGCGGCGGTGCGCTGAGCGGACCGGCGACCGGCCGCGGGGTGGTGCACCCCGCGGGTCACAGCACCCAGGCCACCAGCGTGCAGATCATCGAGACCGTCCAGACCGCTCCGGCGACGATGCCGAGCGTCATTCCCACCGCGACCCGGCGCTGGGCAAGATAGACGGTTCCTGGTCGTGTGGACGTTCGATGTTCGGTCATGTGAAGCAGTTTGCCCGTCATGATCGGCGGGCGTCATCCGTACAGATACTCAGGCGGTCGCTTCCCGCAGGGCCCGGCGGCAGAGCGCGTCGGCCCTGCGGGTGGTCTCCGGCTGGCGGAAGTCGCGGGCCAGCAGCAGTGTGTGGGCACAGGCGTTCTCCAGACCGGTCCGGTGTCCCACGGAGACGAAGACCGGCTTGACGCCTTCCTGGGTGCGCAGCGCCCGGCCCACCTCCTCCTCTCCGTCGAGCAGCGGCGACCAGTCGCCCCTGCGGGGGCCCGGCTGCTCGTACGCGAAGGTGAACGGGTTCTTGGCGACGCCGATCACCGGGAGTCCGGTGATCACCCCGAGGTGACTGGCGAGTCCGAAGCGGCGCGGATGCGCCAGGCCGTATCCGTCGCAGACCACGAGTCCGGGGTCGACCGGCAGGGACTCCAGCGCGGCCAGCACGGTCGGGATCTCCCGGAAGGCGAGGAGTCCGGGGATGTACGGGAAGGTGACCCGGCCTACGGCGGTGGCCTCGGCGACCACGTCGAGCGTCGCCTCGTCGAGGACGACGGCCGCCGCCACGACGACATCGCGCTCGTCGTCGTAGGCGACGTCGACCCCCGTGACCCGGCCGGTGCCTGGCGGCGGGCCGGGTTCGTCGAGCACCACCAGGGGGCGCAGGGCGTCCTGAACGGCTCGGGCTTCGGCCTCGTCGGCGGGCATCGGGAGCGTTGTCATAGTGCCGTCAAGTCTAGGCAACGGGCACGGCGGCCGGCCGGGCGCCGGGCCAGGAGTCCCGTAACCTGCCGGTCATGTTCGTACTTGAGCTGACCTACACCGCACCCGTCGAGCGCGTCGACGCGCTGTTGCAGGATCATGTCGCCTGGCTGGACACGCAGTACGAGGCCGGGGTGTTCATCGCCTCGGGCCGCAAGAACCCGCGCGACGGCGGGGTGATCCTGGCCGTCGGGGACGACCGCGCGCGGATCGAGGAGATCGCGGCACAGGATCCGTTCGCGGCGCAGGGCGTGTGCGCGTACCGGATCACGGAGTTCATCGCGACGAAGACCTCCGACGAACTCGCCCCGTACCGGCAGCAGTTGCCGGGGTGACCGCTGCCGGTACGGCGCCCTCCTAGAACCCCGCGCGTGCCACCCGTCCGCTCTCGCCCGCGGCCCAGCAGCCGCCGTCCGGTGTGCAGTCGACGGTGTCGTACGAGCCGGTGTCGACCGCGCGCCAGGTGCGGCCGCCGTCCACGGTGAGGTCCGTGCCGGTCGGGCCGACCGCCAGCGCACCCGACCTGCTGTGCGGCAGCCAGGCGACGCCCGAGCGGTAGGAGACGGGCGGGGTGGCGGACGACTGCCAGCTGCGGCCGCCGTTGCCCGTCAGCGCCGCGGCGTCCGGCGACGGCTGACCGGCCCGGTAGTCGCCGCCGACCGCGATGCCGTGGTGGCGGTCGCGGAAGGCCAGGCCGAAGACACCGCGGGCCGGGTCGCCTGCCGGGATCGTCGATTCGGTCACGGTCCAGGTCAGCCCGCGGTCCGCGGAGTGCAGCACCCGTGCGGTGGCGGCGCCCCCGGTCGCCAGCCAGACGTCCTTGGGGCCCGATGCGACCAGGCACTGGCCACTGGCGGCGAACCCGGCCTCACCGGCCTGGGCGTCCGGCATGCCCGCGGCGGGCAGCACCCGCCAGCTCCGGCCGCCGTCCGCGGTCGACAGGATGCGGAACTTCCCGTCGACGGGATCGCTCATCGCGAGTCCGTGCCGGCTGTCGAAGAAGGTGAGGCAGTCGTAGAAGGCGCGGGCATCGGCGTTACGGAACGACTCCGTCCAGGTCGCTCCGCCGTCGTCCGTGCGGAAGACCCTGGAGGCCTCGCCCTCCCCGATGGCCAGGGCCACCGCGCGCCGGGCGTCGAACGCCTCGATGTCGCGGAACTCCAGCGCCTCCTGTGCCGCGCCGGGCGGTGACACATCACGCCAGTGACGGCCGCCGTCGAGCGTACGCAGCACCGTGCCCTTCGAGCCCGCGACCCAGGCGGTGCGGCGGCTGACGGCGGCGAGCCCGCGGAAGCGGGCATCCGTCCCTGTCCCGGTGAGGGTCCAGGCCGGTCGTTCGCCCGGCCGGTGCCGCTCCCCCGGCGTCGCCGCGGCTGCCGGTGTGGCCAGTGTTGCGGTCAGCGCCGCCACACAGAGCCCCCATGACATCAGTCGTCTCGTCTTCCCCATGGCCCTCATGGCGCTGGAAGCTAGCCCACGAGCCGTGCCCCGTCCAGGGCGCACCGGAGGGGAGCGGATGCGCGATCGGGGCTGCGGCGCGCGGTGACACAGCTCACGCCACCTCCCAGTGCACGAACAAGGGATTTCCGTCGTCCTCATCAGTGCCGGGAACCGTTCATCTGGCCGAGAAAGGGAGCAGGTCTTGTCCACCGTTATCGAGCAGTCCGTGCAGGCCCGCATGGTCGCATCCGCACCGCGGATGGAGACCCTTCCCGCCACGCTGCACTACGACCGGAAAGATCCGTTCGCCGTACGCATGGCGTTCCCGGCGACGGCGACCCTGGAAGGCACCGAGGTGTCCTGGGAGTTCTCCCGCGAGCTGCTCACGGCGGGAGTGGACACGGCCGCCGGTGTCGGGGACGTACGCATCAGGCCGTTCGGATACGACCGCACGGTCCTTGAGTTCCACGCCGCCGAGGGAATCGCGATGGTGCACGTCCGTACGTCGGAGCTGCGTCGTTTTCTGGAGCGGGCGCAGGAACTGGTGCCGGCCGGCGACGAACACCGGTTCCTGGATCTCGACCGGAGCCTGACCGATCTGCTCGGCGGACCCTGCTGACCTCGCGTCCGGGGTGAACCGGCCGGCGCGAGGGCCGGCCCGGCCGTGCGGAGCCGGGCCCGGAACACCCCGCGACCGGCGCACATAACGTTACGTAATCGGGCATCGCGGTGGCGGGCTTGGAGAAGGCCTTACTGCCGCTTTAACCTACGGTCTCGTAACCTACGTATCCGTAGGTAATTCTCCCGTCCCCAGGAGTTCCCGTGACGATCAGCGCTCCCCACCTCGGCAGCCCGAAGGCGTGGACCGACGCCCAGATGCTGTACGCCCTGGAAGAGGTGGTGGAGAAGGAGCTCAACCGCCATCTCAAGGTCGCCAAGGACTGGATGCCCCACGAGTACGTACCGTTCTCCGACGGGCGGAATTTCCCGGGCGTCTTCGAGGACGGCGAGGCATGGCAGGCCGATCAGTCCAAGGTCACCGACATCGGCAAGATCGCGCTGGTGGTGAATCTGCTGACCGAGGACAACCTCCCCAGCTACCACCACGAGATCGCCACCCTCTTCGGCCGTGACGGTGCGTGGGGCACCTGGGTGCACCGCTGGACGGCGGAGGAGGGCCGGCACGGCATCGTGATGCGCGACTACCTGCTCACCTCGCGCGCCGTCGACCCGGACAAGCTGGAGCAGTTCCGGATGGCGCACATGGCTGAGGGCTTCGAGTCCGACAACCGCCACTCGATGCTGCACTCGGTGGCGTACGTCGCCTTCCAGGAGCTGGCCACCCGCGTCTCGCACCGCAATACCGGCCACCAGTCGGGCGACCCGGTCTGCGACCGCATGCTGGTGCGGATCGCGACCGACGAGAACCTGCACATGGTCTTCTACCGCAACCTTCTCGGCGCGGCGTTCGAGCTCGCCCCGGACCTGACGATGCAGGCCGTGCGCGATGTCGTCGTCAACTTCCGCATGCCCGGTCACGGCATGCCGGGCTTCGAGCGGGCCGCCGCGCAGATGGCGATCGGCGAGATCTACAACATGCGCATCCACCACGACGACGTGATCCAGCCCGTGCTGCGCTACCTGAAGGTCCTCGACATCGACGGTCTGAACCCCGACGGCCTGAAGGCGCAGGAGGAGCTGGGCCTGTACATGGGCGGCCTGGACAGCGAGGCGTCGAAATTCGACGAGAAGCTGGCGGCCCGCAAGGCCCGCATGGCGGCGCGCGTCCTGGCGTGACGCCCGGCCGGCGGGTCGGGGCGAGGATCTGGCCCCGACCCGCCGGACAGACCCTGGGGCACATCACCCCGCGCCCGGCTCACATCGTTTCGTGCAGGTCCTGCGCGTAGTGCTCGATCGCCCTTCGGTACTTGCGTACATGCGGGTCCTCGCTGGTGGCGGCGAGCACTCCCAGCAGCAGCTGCACGGATTCATGGTGCTCGCCGGTGTTGAAGAGGGCCATGGCCAGAAACGTCCGCAGCGCCCCGTCGTCGGGGAACCGCTCGACACCGCCGCGCAGGACCTCGACGGCCCGCTCGTACTGTCCCAGCACCCGATGAGTGCTGCCGAGGCCGAGCAGCGCACCCCGGCGGTCCTCGTCCGACAGCCCGGTCCCGTCCAGGCAGCGCTCGTAGAACGGCACGGCCTCGGCCTCCAGACCGAGCACATCGTGGACCCAGGCGGTCTGGTAGGCCACTTCGGCATCCGTGGGGAAGGCGGCGGCGAGGAACAGCAGCTGCTGTCGGGCCTCCTCGGGACGGCCGTCGATGCGCAGCCGCACGGCCGCCGCGAGCCGAGCGTCCCTGTCGTGATCATTCATACGGACATCGTCCCAGGCATGCGGGCCTGTCCCGCCTGGGACGATGTCCGGGCAGGCCGGATTCAGGCCTGGCCGCGGCCGGTTCTGCGCAGCCGGTCCCGCTCCTTCTCGGAGAGGCCGCCCCATACGCCGAAGCGCTCGTCGTTGGCCAGGGCGTACTCCAGGCATGCCTCGCGCCCCTCGCAGGCGTTGCAGAGCTGCTTGGCCTCACGTGTGGAGCTGCCGGGAGCAGGAAAGAAGAACTCGGGCCCCGCCTGCGCGCACAGCGCTGTCTCCTGCCAGGCGAGCGCGGTGTCGGCCGCGGTGTTGATCAGCATGGAAGACACAGTGCCCGGTCGGGATAAACGACCGATCAACGCGTCATCAATGCGGCGCGCCGTTGGCTTCCGGTCAGCTCTCCGACGCCTGTGCGCTCTTGATCACGGCGAATTCCGCTCCGTCGGGATCGGCGACGTTGGCGAACTTGCCCACGCCTTCCATCTCCATCGGCTCCAGCGTCAGTTTGCCGCCCAGCCGCTCCACGTCCGCGACGGCGGCGTCGCAGTCGTCGACCTCGAAGTAGGGCAGCCAGTGCGGTCCGGCGACTGCTTGTGTCGGTACGGCATTGAGCGGCACCAGACCGCCGAAGCCCGCGTCCGCGCCACCGCCCTTGGTCCTGATCACCGTATAGGCCCCGCCGCCTCCGGGGTACGGCGTCTGGCCGGTCTCCCATCCGAATACGGTGTCGTAGAACGCGGCGGCCGCCGGCACGTCCGGGGTGTACAGCTCGGTCCAGCACAGGGAGCCGGCGACGCCCACCACGCCGAAGCCCGGATTCTCCCTCGGCTCCCAGATCCCGAAGAACGCCCCCGCCCGGTCCTTGAAACCGGCCATCCTCCCGAAGTCCAGGACATCCATCGGGGCGAACGGCACACTGCCACCGGCCTGCTGGACCGCCTTCGCCGTGGCATCGGCGTCCGACGACCGGAAGTACACCGACCAGGACGGCTTCGCCTGCTCCTCGGAGACCGTCATCGCGCCGCCGACCCTCTTCCCGCCCAGCGTGAACATTCCGTAGCCGCCGGTCTCCGGGCCTCCGGCCAGATACTCCCAGCCGAAGAGGCCGGTGTAGAACGCGATGGCCCCGTCGAGGTCGGGCGTGCCCAGATCGATCCAGTTGGGCGCTCCGGTGACAAAACGGGTGGTGAGCATGGCGAGCTCCTTCGATGAGGCCCGTTCTCGCGGCGCGGGGTCTTGCGGTGCAGAGTCATACCCGACGTTCCGAGTCTGGCACCCGGCACTGACAACCGCAGCCCGCGGCCGAGGCGCCGGGCGGGGCCATTTCCGTCCGCCCGCTGCATCGCTCACGACCGCCGCTCCATGGAAGATCTCCCCGTGACCACCAGAAAGGCTCATGCCGCGTAGGCGCCCCTCGCTCCGGCCCCTGGCCAACGCGCCGCCGGTCCCTGCGGACATCCGCAGCCGACCGTTCACGCAATCCGCCGAGGAGCACCATGGAGTCCATCCGTCTGACCGAGTACGCCCGCATGCCGCGCGCGTGCGGACGACTGCACCTGTTCAACAGCACCGTCGATGTGTACGGCCGCGTGCACCGGCTGCTCACCGGGCGCGCGCCCGAGCGGGGACGGGGGCCGGTCGATCCGTACGACGCGGTGGTCGTCACCGCGGACCACGGCAAGCTGTACGAGACACACCTCGGTGCGGTCCAGTTGTACCGGCCCGCACTGGACGCCCTGCCGGACGGCGGATTCGTCCTCGCGGATCCGCGCAGCGAGGCCGACGAGCAGCATGTGCAGGTCTTCGACGCGCTGGGACGGCCGTCGTGGACGTTCCGCGTGGGCGACGCCATCGAACATCTGCTGGCCGATGCGTCGGGGGCTCTGTGGGTGGGCTACTTCGATGAAGGGGTGTACGGCGACGGGACACTGGAACACGGCCGGATCACCGAAACGGCCGTCGAACCGGACGGCCACCGGACACCGGCGTCCCGGCCGGACGGAGGTGCGCTGAGACAGAACGCGCTGGTCTGCCGTGGCTCCCGCATCTATCTGCGGGAGCGCGACGACACCGACTGGTGGGTGTTCGACCTCGTCGCGTAGCACCGCAGGCGTTCGCCACGACCGCCGGGTGACTCCGAGGTGCCGGAGCGTCACCCGGCGGTTGTCGTCGCGGCAGTGCGGCCGTTCAGAGAGTCTGTCGGTGCGACAGCGTCATGCGATGGCGCTCGCGGTCGATCTCGGTGATCTTCACTACGATCTCGTCGCCGACCGCCACCACGTCCTCGGGCCTCTCCACCGGTCCTTCGGCCAACTCGGAGTTGTGGACCAGTCCTTCGAACCCGTTCTCCTGTCCGCCGATACGGACGAACGCACCGAAGGGAACCAGTCTTGTGACGCGCCCCGGGCCGATCTCACCGACGCGCGAAACGAACGGTGGCAGCGGGTCCTCCAGCAATGCCTTCCGGGAGAGGGAGATCCTTTCCCGGACCGGATCCACATCGAGGACCTCCACGGTGATGTCCTGGCCGACTTCGACGACATCGGTGTACTGCTCGAAGCTCTGCCAGGACAGTTCGGCGGCATTGATCACGCCTTCCACCTCGCCGATGTCGACGAACACCCCACAGCCGGCGATCGAGGTGACAGTGCCCGAGCGGATCTCGCCACGGTTCACCTTGTGAAGGACGGCCCAGCGGATGTCGCTCGGCGTCGGATCCGTTCTCCATCGGGCCCGGAGCACACCGTCTTCGTCCGGCAGCACGGCGGTGAACAGCGGCTCCTGCTCCCGCTGGTCGCCGAGAACGTACAAGATGCCCACGGCACGTGCGTCGGCCAGCCGCATTCTCAGTGCGGCCTCGGTCACCTCGTGGGCCATGAAGCTGCTGATCCGTCCGGCCGCGTCCACCATGATGAACTCGTCGGTGTACTCGTCGGGAAGTGCGCCGAGCACGGCATCGACGTCATGGGACAGGAAGTCCGGCCACACCGTCAGCCACGCGCGAGGAGCGAGTCCGGCCCGGACGTCTTCGATACCGGCACGGGTGACGCGGTGCCAGCGGGTGGCATTTCCCACGTAGCCCTCTTGGAGGAGCAGTGTCCCGCCCCTGGGTACGGTCAGGTACAGGAGCTGCCAGAAGTCGTCGTCCGCCGGTCTCTGTTCCACCGCCTCGTCCTCGAAATCCGGGATGAGAGGCGACTCCTGCACACGCTCCGCGAACAGCCCCAGTGCGCGGGTACGGGCCACGGCGTCGGGGCAGGGATCGCTGCAGGCCACGTAGACGTACTGGTCGTACCCCACATGTACGGCGAATGTGTCCTCCACCTCCAGCCGGCACCATGCGCCGTTGTCACGGAGCATGGCCCGGAGGAGTTCCAGTCCGACCGCGACGCGTACCTCCGCTCCGTCGTGGTAGCCGGTGAGGTCGGGTGGGAACAACCCGGCCAGGCCGTGCCCGGCGATGGGCGCCTCCAGGCCGAAGTTGACGGAACCGGCGATCTGCGGCTCCCGGATCGTCAGGTGGTGGATCCCGCTCTCCTCGGCGAACGCGGCCACCGCCTCCAGATAGGCGGATTCGACCGGCCCGTGGTCACTGACCGAGTCCTCGGCGCCGGTGTACCTGCCGTACTGGTCGCGGTCGGCAGGGTCGTACTTGGTGATCCGGTGGCAGACCAGGTGTGGGCTCACGGCCGGGAGCGTACGGTACGGCCCCCGCCGAGCGCACGGGCGCCGACGCCGAGTTGGTGAAGGTGCGGTCCGGTGCCTGCGTGTGGGCCCTGGAGGTCCTGCTGCTCTTCCCGGCGGAACGCCGACCGCCCGCGTCCCGGGCCAAAGGCACTGTCCGAGCCGCGTGGCACGATATGAATCGCCTGGGGCAGGTGCCGGGGCAGGAAGGCAGCCGGGCTGCGCGGACAGAGGAACGTACATGACAGAGGCCGGACCGACGGAGGACGGGGCGCCCACGGGAAGGGCCGCCCGGGAGCTGCTTGCGCAGGCCGAGCGGCTGCTGGAGTCGGCGCGCGCGGTGCGGGCCGATCACGCCCGCGCCGTCGATGCCGTGCACTCGGCGCTGGCTCCGCTGCTCGACTCCCTCATCAGTCGCGAGCTGTCGGCCATCCCGGTCTCCCGGCTCAAGGACGTCACCGAGGGCCGACTGCGGCTCGGCGCGGTCGAGCAGGCCGGCTTCACGACCGTCGGTCAGGTCCACGAGGCGAACCGGTACGAGCTGCGCCAGATCCCCGGGGTCGGCGCGCAGACCGCCGACCAGGCACTGGCCGCGGCCGGGCAGATCGCCCACGCCGTACGGGACACTGTCGCGGTCCGGATAGACGTGGACACCCCGGACGACTCCACGACCGCACTGGTCACCGCCTTGCACCGGCTGGTCGAGGCCGGTCCCGACGTCCGCCGGGCCGTGGACGCGGCGGGCCGGCTCGTCGGGCGGCTCGAACCCCTGCTGGCCGCGGCAGGACCGGCGCGGGGGCGGCTGCGCATGCTGTTCACCCGGCGGCAGGTCCGCGCCCGGGCGCTGGAGGCCGTCGCCTCGCTGCGGGCCGTCGTCGCCGAAGCGGCCGCGCGCGGGCTGCCCCTGTTGTTCGGGCAGGTGTCGGTCGATCTGCTGCGGGACGCGGAGTCGGACGTCGCGGCGTGGGTCGACTTCGAGCTCCGTTCCGCCGAGTACTACAGCCTGCTCGCCGAGATGTCGGGCACCGGGCCCGACCGGGACGCGGCCGAGGGGTTCCTCCCGTCCGGGATCGCGGACCGGGTGCGCGGTCTACGGCTGGACGACGCCCATCTGCGCGTCTCGCTGCGCGGCTACCAGTCGTTCGGCGCCCGCTTCGCGCTCGCGCAGAAACGGGTGATCCTCGGCGACGAGATGGGGCTCGGCAAGACCGTGCAGGCCATCGCCGCGCTCGCGCATCTCTCGGCTAGGGGCGAGACACACTTTCTGGTGGTGTGCCCGGCGAGCGTGCTGATCAACTGGGCGCGCGAGGTCCGTTCCCGCTCCACCCTGCGCGCACTGCCGGTGCACGGCCCCGAGCGGCAGGGCGCCTTCGCCGAGTGGCGGGAGAGCGGCGGGGTCGCCCTCACCACGTTCGACGCCCTGCACACCCTGCCGGGCCCCCGGGACTGCGGCATGAGGCCCGGCATGCTGGTGGTCGACGAGGCGCACTACGTCAAGAACCCCGCGACCCGCCGCTCCCGTGCGGTGTCCGGCTGGACGCAGCGGACCGAGCGGGTGCTGTTCCTGACCGGTACGCCGATGGAGAACCGGGTCGAGGAGTTCCGCAGCCTCGTCCGCCATCTCCAGCCCGAACTGGCCCCCTCGATCCACACCACCCATGGAGCCGCCGGTTCGCACGCCTTCCGCAGGGCCGTCGCCCCGGCCTATCTGCGGCGCAATCAGGCGGACGTCCTGACCGAACTCCCGGCGCTGGTGCAGGTCGACGAGTGGGAGGCGTTCAGCGAGGACGATCTCGACGCCTATCGCGAGGCGGTGGGCGCCGGGCAGTTCATGCGGATGCGCCGGGCCGCCTACGCCCGGCCCGACACGTCCGCGAAGCTGAACCGGCTGCGCGAGCTGGTCGCCGAGGCCGCGGACAACGGCCTCAAGGTCGTGGTGTTCTCCTACTTCCGCGAGGTGCTCCTCACGGTCGGACAGGCCCTGGGGAAGGGCGTGTTCGGGCCGCTCACGGGAAGCCTCCCGGCCGCCCGGCGCCAGGAGATGATCGACGATTTCGCCGCTGTCGAGGGCCATGCCGTCCTGCTGAGCCAGATCCAGGCCGGTGGCGTCGGACTGAACATGCAGGCCGCTTCGGTCGTCATCATCTGCGAACCGCAGATCAAGCCGACGATGGAGCACCAGGCCGTGGCCCGCGCCCATCGGATGGGTCAGATACGGACCGTCCAGGTGCACCGGCTCCTCGCGGCCGACAGCGTCGACGAGCGGATGCTGAACATCCTGGCCCGCAAGGAGCGGCTGTTCGACCTGTACGCACGGCGCAGCGACGTCGCCGAGACGACGCCGGACGCCGTGGATGTGTCGGACGGGGCTCTCGCCCGACGCATCGTCGAGGAGGAACAGCTGCGCCTTGCGACCGGAGCGGCCGGAGCAGTCGGAGCGGCCGAAGTGGCTGGAGCGGTGTCGCAGGGCTGACCGCCTCAGGACCCGTGTGCCGCCGGGTCGTGAGGGGCCGTGTCCTTTGGCGTCTTGCCCGGGGCCGCCGCGTCCGGTGCGGTCTTGCCCGGAGCCGGCGTGCTGTGGGTCGTCATGTCGTGCGGGTCGTAGCCCGGCACCGTTCCGTCCGCCTTGGCGACCAGCAGCAGCCCGGCCATGCCCATGTCGGAGTGAGTCTGGACATGGCAGTGGTACATCCAGGCACCGGCACCCACGTGTTCGCCCGCGATGACCTGGAACCCGAAGGAGTCCGCCGGGCCGACAATCTTCGTATCGATGACGCGGCTCGGGTCGTCCGGGCCGGTGAGCAGGCCGGTCCGGTTGTCCGCCCAGCGATGACCGTGAATATGGAACGTGTGGTAGTAATCGCCGTGCGTGATCATGACCACTTCGAGCCGGTCCCCCACCGTGGCCTGGAAGTCGGGGGCTTCATGGGCCGCCTTGTTGTTGATCGTCATGTCGTTGAACACGATCGCGATCGTCTTGTCCGGCAGGATGTCCCCCTTGCGCCGGACGACCAGCGGACCGTACAGGCCCTTCCGGATGCCACCGGTGCCGTGATCCGTACCGACGACATGGTCGTGGTAGTGCCAGTAGCCCGCGCTGCCCGGCTGCCAGGTGCCGTCCTTGCGCCGGCCCGGCGCATGGGTGCGCCAGGTGTAGGTGCGGGTGGCACCCGGTTCGACGATGCTCCTGTTCAGCCGGGTGCCGTCGCTCGCGATGTCGTAGTCGACGCCGTGTGTGTGAAGACTGACCGGAACATCCATGGTGTTCTCGAACTCGATATGCAGGGTGTCGCCCTCATTGAGCTCGATGAGGGGGCCCGGAATCGTTGCCTTGCCCTTCTCCAGGCCGTATCCCATCTGACCGTCCGCCAGCTTCTCGGCGTACAGCTTGAGATGGCGGACCACACCTCCCGCCGGGGCGGTCCTGGGCGGGGGTTCTGCCGAGCTGGCCTCGATCGCACCGAGCGACAACGATGTCGCACCCGTCGCGGCCGCCACCCCACCGCCTACCAGAATCCGCCGGTTGAAGCTCCTTCTGTCCATGTCGAACTCCCCACTGCGCTAAGGAATTTACGGAGTTTTTGCCAACTTGCCCGGATCGCGGAGACTGCGGAGGTTACGGAGGTTACGGGGATCGAGGCGGCTTCAGAGCTTGTCGGGGTTGGCGGGGCGCGGGTGCCGCCCGGACGGCCCACACCGTAGCCGGGTGATCTTCGTTTATCCACACCCAGGACAAAGTTCGTGCCATTGCTGCCATAGCTATTGGCGGGCCGCAAAAAGAGGTCTAGCTTCGTGCGCTGTTGAAGTGACCAAAGAGGGGTGGGTGACCACATGAAGCGCACACCACATCACAGGTCCAGATCGCGACGCGGTCTCGCGGCGGCCCTGGCCGCCGGCGCACTGACCGCTTCCTTACTCGGCGGCAACGCCGCCAGCGCGAGGCCCTATCCGGATCCACCGAACAGCATCAGGACAACGTTGTCCCTGCCGTCGCCACCGGGCGGCGCCAACGTCAAGGTGCTGGTGTTCCACGCCTCCGCCACCGAGGAGTCCCCGACCGTCGACGCCGGGATCGCGGCGATCGAGAGGATCGGGCTGACCGGGCCGGAAGCCGGCCGGTTCCGGACCGTTGCCACCGACGACCCGGCCGTCTTCACCAACGGCAAGCAGCTCGGCAAGTACAACGCCGTCGTCTTCCTGACCGGTGGCGGCGACGTCCTCGACCCGGAGCAGGAGGCGGGTCTGGAGGCGTACATGGAGGCCGGCGGCGGCTTCCTCGGCATCCATGACGCGGCACGCACCGAACCGTACTCGGACTGGTTCACCGCTCTGGTCGGGGCGCGCCCGGCCGCTGACAGCCCAAGCAACGTACAGCGCGCGACGGTTGAGATCGGCGACCGGCAGCACCCGGCGACGAAGAAGCTCCCGCTGGAGTGGAAGCGCCCCGACAAGTGGCTGAACTGGACGAAGAATCCGTCCGGTGAGGTGCACACCGTGGCGCGCGTCCGGGAGATCACGTACAAGCCGGGCGCGAGCGCCAACGGCTGGGACCACCCGGTCTCCTGGTGCCGGGACTACGACGGCGGCAGGTCCTTCTACACGGCGATGGGCGGCACGGTCGACAGCTTCGCGGAGACCGACTTCCGCGACCATCTGCGCGGCGCGCTGGACTGGACGACGCGGATATCGCAGGCCGACTGCAGTGCGACGATCACCTCCAACTACAAGGCCGAGCGCGTCACCCAGCCCAACCAGCCGGGCCGCAACGACCAGATCGGCGAGCCGCACGGGCTGGTCGTCGCCCCCGACGGGCGGGTGCTGTACATCGGGCGCGGTGGCGCCGACAACAGCAAGCCGGTCGTCACCGACTGGAACAACCCGGAGATCGGCAAGGGTCTGGGACAGATCCATGTCTACGACCCCGGGACCAAGAAGGTCACTCTCGCCGGAGAGCTGACCATCTTCGGCAACAAGGGCGGCGGCGACGAACTGGTCAAGGTCGAGGAGGGGCTGCTCGGCATCGAGCTGGACCCGGACTTCGAGAAGAACGGCTGGGTGTATCTGCACTACACACCCCACTCGAAGATCGACCGCGACAAGCAGATGGCGGTGCGTCAGGTCTCCCGGTTCACCCTGGACCTGGCCACCAACAAGCTCGATCTCGCCTCCGAGAAGGTGCTGCTGCACTGGCCGGTCCAGATCCACAGCTGCTGCCACGCGGGCGGCGGGATGGCCTGGGACTCCAAGGGCAACCTGTACATCGCGACCGGTGACAACAACTCCTCCGGTTTCAGCGACGGTTACTCCGGCAACAACCCGCAGCCGAACTACAAGGGCGTCTCGTTCGCCGATGCCCGGCGCACCGCGGGCAACACGAACAACCTCAACGGGAAGATCCTGCGGATCCACCCCGAGGACGACGGCACGTACACACTGCCCGAGGGCAATCTCTTCACCGGCCAGGAACCGGACGAGGGCGGTGGCAAGACCCGCGGCGAGATCTATGTGATGGGTGTGCGCAACCCGGCCCGGATCTCAGTCGACAGGGCGACCGACACTCTGTACGCGGGCTGGGTCGGCCCCGACGCGGGCGCGCCGAGCACCACTTGGGGTCCGGCGAAGTACGACACGTTCGCCGCGATCACCAAGGCGGGCAACCACGGCTGGCCGTACTGCATGGGCAACAAGCAGCCCTACCGGGACCGCAATCTGCCGGACCCGGGCAAGCCGCTCGGCTGGTACGACTGCGACCACCCCAGGAACGAGTCGCCGAACAACGACGGCCTGGTGAATCTGCCGCCGATCACCTCCAACACCATCTGGTACTCGCCGCAGGGCGGTGGCGTGGACTACCCGCGCGACGCGAACGGCATCCCGAGCTACAAGGTGGAGGACCAGAAGCAGCTGCTGCCGTGGCTCAAGGGCGGCGGTCAGGCGACGATGAACGGCCCGGTCTACCGGTACGACGCGGCGAGCACCAGCGCCGACAAGTGGCCCTCCTACTGGGACGGCAAGTGGTTCGTCGGCGACTTCTACGACGACACCCAACCGCGGCACGCCGTGCTCACCGACCCGAAGACGGCCGGAAGGGGCGGTCTGCCCACGCACGCCGAGTCCTTGAAGAAGATCATCCCGGTGGGGGCCGACGGCATCCGCAACCTGATGGACTGGAAGTTCGCCCCGGACGGTTCGCTGTACGTCCTGGACTACGGGCGCGGCTTCTTCACCTCCGACTCCAAGTCCGCGCTGTGGCGTGTGACGTACAAGGGCGGCGGTCCGACCCCGGCCGCCGAGGATCTGGCCAGGAAGGCGGCAGTGCAGTGAGACACCGTTCGATCCTCTCGCGACAGCGGTACCGTCCCGCCCGGTTGTGGCTCGCCCTGCTGGGTTCGTTCCTGATGGTGCTGGGGCTGACCTCGACGGCGGCGTACGGCCGTACGGCGGCTCCCGCCGCCGCGGCGGCGGACCAGGTCCTCACCTGGACGGCGGGCGACCCGATCGACCACTATCTGTCGGCTCCGAAGACCGCGGTGGCCGGCAAGGCGACCATCGTCTTCGAGAACAGCGCGGCGACCGGCAACACCACGGGGATGCCGCACACCCTCACCTTCAGCGTCTCGGACCCGGAGTTCAACAACGACGTCACGCTGAACATCCTGGCCAACCCGGCCGACGACCAGGGCGGCAGGCACACCGCCGAGGTCACGCTCTCGCCCGGCCGGTACTTCTACCACTGCACCATGCCGGGCCACGAGGCGATGCAGGGCATTCTCACCGTGACCGAGGACGGGGGCGGCGATGACACCACCGCGCCCGAGACCTCCGCGAAGGTGGACGGCGACAGGAACGCCGACGGCGCGTACATCGGTCAGGCGACGGTCACCGTCTCCGCGACCGATGACAGCTCCGGTGTCGGCACCGTCGAGTTCGCGGTGGGGGCGGACGGCGCCTGGCAGCCGTACACCACACCGATCGTGGTGAACGAGGTCGGGACGCACACCATCCGGTACCGCGCCACCGACAAGGCGGGCAACGCGGCGGCCGAGAAGTCGGTCGGCTTCGCGGTCGCCCCGCCGCCGACAAACGACACGACACCGCCGGAGACCTCGGCGACCGTCTCCGGTGAGAAGGACGACCAGGGTCAGTACCTGGGGATGGCGACGGTCACCGTGACCGCCTCCGACACCGGTTCCGGCGTCAACACCATCGAGTACGCGATCGGGGCGGACGGCGCCTGGCAGCCGTACACCGCACCCGTGATGGTGCATGAGACCGGCACGCATCAGGTCCGCTACCGGGCCACCGACAAGGCGGGCAACGCGGCGGCCGGGAAGTCGGTCGACTTCACCGTCGTCGCACCGCCGACGCAGGACAAGACGCCGCCGGTGACCTCCGCGAAGGTCGAGGGCGACAAGAACTCCGACAACGCCTACATCACCAGCGCCAGGGTGACGGTCACCGCGACCGACGCCGAATCGGGCGTGGACAAGGTCGAGTACTCGCTCGACGGCGGCCCGTACCTCGCGTACACCACCACCGTCATCGTCGACCGCGTCGGCTACCACACCGTCGCCCACCGGGCGACGGACAAGGCCGGCAACACCTCCGAGGCCAAGCAGGTGTCGTTCACCGTCGCGGAGAGCGGGGGCGTACCCGCGCCGAACTGCCCGGAGTTCGACGAGCGGCTCACCGTCATCGTCGGCACCGTCGACACCGGGGTACCCAACCGCATCACGGGCAACCGCTGCACCATCAATGAGCTGATCGAGGACGAGAAGGACTGGTCGTCGCACGCGCTGTTCCTCAAGCACGTCGACAAGGTTCTCGACAAGCTTCTCGCCGACGGGGTGATCGACGCCCGCGAGCACAAGAAGATCTACCGGGCGGCCAAGCAGTCGGGCATCGGCAAGCCGGGCCAGGACGAGGGGTACAAGAAGCTCTTCGACGGCACGGCGGCCTCGCTCGCCAAGTGGCAGCAGGTCGGCGGTGGCAAGTTCGGGCTCAACGCCGACGGCTCGATCACCAGCTCCACGACCGTGGACGGCATGGGGATGCTCTGGTTCCCAGGACGGCAGTACGGCGACTTCTCGCTCAAGCTCCAGTGGCGCGACGACGCCCCCGGCACGGGCAACGCCAACGGAGGTGTCTTCGTCCGCTTCCCGAACGTCCACGACAACCCGGAGGAGTCCCGCCCGGAGTGGGTCGCCATCAAGTACGGCCATGAGGTGCAGATCCTCGACAAGCCGGACGGCGACATGTACAAGACCGGCTCGATCTACGGATTCGACCGGATCGGTCTGGCCGGCGCCGGGGTCACGCCCAAGGGCACCTGGAACGACTACGAGATCCGGGTGGTGGACCAGCACTACTCGATCTACCGCAACGGTGTCCTGCTGAACGAGTTCGACAACAACGGCGGCCAGGTCTTCGAGCCGCCGCGGGGCGACGACCCGGGCACCGACGGCAGGCGGTACTCGTCCGGCTACATCGGACTCCAGGTCCACAGCACCTCGGATGTGATCTCCTACCGCGACATCCGTATCAAGGAGCTGTAGCCGGGTCCGGCATCAGGTGGCCGCGGCCGCATGCTGAGGCATGTGGTCGCGGCCTCCCGGGTGCCGGTGGCGCAGTGTCCAGAACACGGCGCAGGAGACCAGCAGCCATCCGGCGAGCACCAGGTACGGGAAGACCCGCTGGTGACCCTGGTAGTAGACGGCGGCGTGCTGGGCGTTGACCGAGGCGCCCGGAGGGAGCCAGCGGCCGATGAAGCCGAGCAGCGACGGCAGCAGCGGCCAGGACACCGCACCGCCGGAGGACGGGTTGCCGAGCATCACCATCAGTCCCCAGGTGGGGATCATCGCCCAGCGCCCGATCAGGGTGTTGAACATGGTGAAGACCATGCCCGTGGTGAACATGGTGAGGGCGAGGATCATCCACGACTGGACGAACGGCAGGTCGACGGAGCCGAGCAGCCAGTCCACCACAGCGGCGATCGCGAACCCGCCGAGCAGGGCGTAGGCGATGGTGAACCCGACCCGCTCCAGCGGCTCCAGCCCCTTGGCGTGCACACTCAGCTGGATCGCGCCGACGAATCCGATGATCACCGCGGCGAGCGAGATGTAGAAGAGGGCGAGGCCGCGCGGGTCGCCCCGCTGCAGGGGCTTCACGTCCGTGACCTTGACCGGCACACGGGCCGCTTCCCCCGCCTTCAGCGTGGACTCGGCGAGCAGTTGGGCGACCGAGGCTCCGGACGCGCTCGCGATGTCCAGGCCGACCCCGCCGTTCTGGGACCGCAGGACGGCGAAGACCTTCTGCTCCTCCAGCGCTGTGCGGGCCTCGGCCTCGGTGGCGTACTCGTGCAGCACCAGCGAGGTGTCGAGCGTGCCCTCCAGCCGGTCGAGGAAGACCTTGTCGCGCGGGGTGTCGGGGTAGTCGACCGCGGCGGCCGGGATGTTGCGCGGGGTCGGGTTGGCCATCGCGTACGTATAGGAGCCGGCGAAGAGACCGGCCGCGGCCGCGATGATGAACAGGAGCACGACGGCGGGCAGATACGGGGACTCCTTGAACGCCGCCCATCGGTCACCGCGGGCCAGGGGCCGGGCGTGTTCCCCGTGCGGGGTGACGGGCTCCGGGTCGGATGCGCTCATGCATCGCCGTCCTCGTCGTTCCGGGCGCGGCTCGGCTGGACCCGCTTCGGTTCGCCGGGCATCTTCGGGTACTCCGGCGGGTACGGCAGGTCTCCGAGGCCGCGCTCCCGCTCGTCGCGGTCCGCCAGTTCCAGCAGTCCGTCGAGCCGGAAGGCGTGTTCGTCCATGTCCGCGTGCACGTCGCCGGCCTCGGCGTAGCGCTTGGGCATGGTCCTGATGTCGAAGTCGCCCGGCCGGGCGTCGTCGATCTCCTCCCAGCGCAGCGGGGCGGAGACCGGGGCGTGCGGAAAGGGGCGTACGGAGTAGGCGGAGGCGATCGTGCGGTCGCGGGCGGTCTGGTTGAAGTCGACGAAGATCCGCTCGCCGCGCTCCTCCTTCCACCAGGCGGTGGTCACCCGGTCCGGCATCCGGCGTTCCAGTTCGCGCCCGGCGGCGATGGCGGCGCGCCGGACCTCGGTGAAGGTCCAGCGCGGCTCGACGGGGACGAAGACATGGATGCCCCGGCCGCCGGAGGTCTTGGGCCAGCCGCGCAGACCGTGCTCGTCGAGTACGGACCGCAGCTCGTGGGCGGCCCTCACCGCGTCGGCGTAGTCCGTTCCGGGCTGTGGGTCGAGGTCGATGCGCAGTTCGTCCGGGTGGTCGGTGTCGGTGCTGCGGACCGGCCAGGGGTGGAAGGTGAGGGTGCCCAGGTTGGCCGCCCAGATCACGGCGGCGAGTTCGGTGGGGCAGATCTCGTCGGCCGGGCGGCCGCTGGGGAACGCGATCCGGGCGGTGGGGATCCAGTCGGGGAGGTTCTTCGGGGCGCGCTTCTGGTAGAAGAACTCGCCTTCGACACCGTCGACGAAGCGCTGCAGGGTGGTCGGCCGGTTGCGCAGGGCGCGCGTGATGCCGGGGCCGACGGCCAGAAAGTACTCGGCCACGTCCCTCTTCGTGTAGCCCTTCTCCGGGAAGTACAGCTTGTCCGGACTGGACAGCCGTACGACCCGTCCGTCGGCTTCCAGTTCCACCGCTTTTCCCACTGCGCCCATGACGGTCACGGTAGGCCGGACTCACATATGCCGCATATCGGGAGACGTATGTCCACCCGTGGGCAAGAATCGGGGCCATGGATCTGCCGGTGATGCCGCCTGTGAAGCCGATGCTCGCGAAGTCCGTCTCGAAGATCCCGCCCGGTATGCAGTACGAGGCCAAGTGGGACGGATTCCGCGCGATCGTGCACCGCGACGGCGACGAGGTGGTGATCGGCAGCCGCACCGGAAAGCCGCTCACCCGCTACTTCCCCGAGCTGGTCACCGCCGTCCGGGACAATCTGCCGCCGCGCTGTGTGATCGACGGCGAGATCGTGATCGCGTACGAGGGCCGGCTGGACTTCGACCGGCTCAGTGAGCGCATCCACCCCGCCGATTCCCGGGTGCGGCTGCTCGCCGAGCAGACCCCGGCCAGTCTGGTCGCCTTCGACATCCTGGCGGTGGGCGACGACTCGCTGCTCTCCACCAGGCAGTCCGACCGGCGCACCGTGCTGGAGGCGGCTCTGTCCGGTGCGTCGGCCCCGGTCCACCTCGCACCGGCGACCACGGATCCGGCCCTCGCCCAGGAGTGGTTCGAACGGTACGAGGGCGCGGGGCTGGACGGCGTCGTCGCCAAACCGCTCGATCTGCCGTACCGCCCCGACACCCGGGTGATGTACAAGATCAAGCACGAGCGGACCGCGGACTGTGTGGTGGCGGGGTACCGCTTCCACAAGAGCGGCCCCGTCGTCGGCTCGCTGCTGCTCGGCCTGTACGACTCCGAGGGCGTCTTGCAGCACGTCGGAGTCTGCGCCGCCTTCTCGATGAAGCGCCGTGAGGAGCTGATCGCGGAGCTGGAGCCGCTGCGGATCGATTTCACCGGCCATCCGTGGGCGGCCTGGGCGGACGCCGAGGCGCATGAGCGCGCCCGGTTGCCCGGAACGCCGAGCCGCTGGTCCGGGAAGAAGGACCAGTCGTGGGTGGCGCTGCGTCCGGAGCGGGTGTGCGAGGTGGCGTACGACCACATGGAGGGCGACCGTTTCCGGCACACCGCCCAGTTCCGCCGGTGGCGGCCGGACCGCACCCCCGCGAGCTGCACGTACGCGCAGCTGGAAGAGGTGGTGCGGTACGACCTGGCCGAGGTGCTGTCAGGCGGCGGACTCTGAGCCCGACGGCGTGGCGCACGGGTCCTCGCTCGTGGTGGGGTCGGGCGACGGGGACTCGGTGGTGCCGGCCGAGTCGGTCGGGTCGGGGGATGCGGAATCCGTGGGACAGCCGGGGTCGGGGCCCGGGTCGGGTTCCGAGGTGCTTGGGTCCGGGTCGGGGCTCGTGCCGGGGTCCGGGGTGGCTGATCCGCTGTCGGTCGGATCGGGGGAGCCCGTGGGGTCGGTCGGGTCGGTGGAGCCGCTCGGGTCCGGGGAACCGGTCGGCGAGTCGGATGGCTCCGGGGACGCCGATGACGAGGGCCCGGGCGAACCGCCGGGCTGCGGGCCCACGATGATGCCGCCGCCCGGGGCGCCGGGACCGCCGACCGGGTGTGTCGGCTTGTTGGGGCCGCCCGCGCCGGGGCTCTTCGGTACGGGGCCCTTGCCGTCGGCCACCGGATGGATGCCCTTGCGGTAGAACTCCAGCCAGGACAGCACGGTGCGCAGATACGTGTCCGAGTGGTTGTAGCTGAGGATCGCCCGGTCCAGATCGGCCTTCACGGACAGATCACGGGGCCCGGCACAGAGGTAGTACCCGGCGGCCAGGGCGGCGTCGTAGACGTTGTTCGGGTCGCGGCGGCCGTCGCCGTTCCCGTCCCTGCCCCAATGGGCCCAGGTGGACGGGATGAACTGCATGGGGCCGACCGCCCGGTCGTACCGCCTGTCACCGTCGTACGCGCCGTTGTCGGTGTCCGGGATGTTGGCGAAGCCCGCGCCGTTGAGCACCGGCCCGAGGATCGGGACGGTCGTCGTGCCGTGGGCGTCGACCCGTCCCCCGCCGGCCTGGCCGGATTCGACCTTGCCGATCGCCGCGAGCAACTGCCACGGCAGACGGCATTCGGAGTCGGTGCGCCCGAGTGCGCTCTGTGCCTTGCGGTAGGCGGCGAGCACGGTGGCCGGGATGCCCGCCTCGGCCCACGAGCGGGCGACGGCCGGGCTCTGCTTCACACCGGTCTTCGGCGGCTTCGGAGACTGCAGCGGCGGCAGTTCGGTGTGGTACGAGTCGTCATTGGGTATCTGGGACCACCTGACCTCGTCGGCCTCCTGGCGCTCCTTCGCGGTCGGCTCGTGGCGGGCGAGTCCCGGTGCCTGGGACGCGGTGAGCGCGGCCATGGCGGCGACCGCGGCTGCCGTGCCACCGAGCCCGCGGCGCATGGTGCCGTTGAACCTCATGCGTGCTCCCCTCTCCCCCGGGTCACTGGGTGAACGTATCGATGGCGGAGATCCGCCAGGTGTCACCGCGGCGAACGGCGTCCACGGCGAACATGGCCGCCGCGTAGGTCGTCTCGTCCGCCTTGCCGGTACGGGTGTTGCTCTGGTCGGCGTAGATCAGCAGCCTGGCCCGGTCGCCGTCGAGGAGTTCGACGCCGCTGTCCGTGACGGTCGTGGTCAGCACGAGCTTCTGCTTCTGCCCCTGGGCCCGTACCTGCGCGAGCATGTCCTTGTGCTGCTGAACGGCCTTGCCGACCAGGTATGTTCTCGCCGCCTGATCGGACTTGGCGGTAGCGGCGTAGTTGTACGAGAACACCGCACCGACCGCCTCGGAGATCTGGCCCTTCACCTCGCTGGTGCGGCTGATGTCGGTGAGGGCGGTGTTCTGCCGGGACGGGTCGTCGCGCAGGCTCGCGGCCGAAGCGAACGCCCAGGCGGCGAAGGCACCGAGGAGCACGGTGAGGGCGCAGAGAACGGCAGGCAGCCGGATGCGGAGCCGGGGTGGCCGCTTGCGTCGCGGTTGCGTCTTCTCCGTCTTCTCCGTCGTATCCGTTGAGTCCGCTGCATCCCTCGTCTCGGCGTCGTCCGTGATTGCGTGGTCGTTCGTGGGCTTGAGCGGCGGGGCGGTAGTAGTGGCGGTGGAGCGTTCCGCGGCGACGGTGGCCAGGCGGCGTCGGCGGTTGACGAGGTGACGGGTCGTCGACATGTCCGGGGTCCTCTCGGGTGGCGGCGGGGCGGCAGTCGGCGGCGTCAGCCGGCCGTGTTGCCGACGGGTGCCTGGCCGAGGGCGCTGAGCTTCCACCCCTCGGAGGTACGGGTGAGCTGGCCGAGCATCCGGCTCTCCTTCACCGCGGGCTCGCCCTTCGGCGCGGTGACGGTGACCCGCAGCGCCACCATGACCCCGGCCCTGCCGGCCCGGTCGTCGAGTTCGGTCACCGCCCCGGACAGGACCTGAGCCGTGCTGACGGTCCTCGCCTGCTGAATCTGCTTCACGAACGCGTCGCGTCCATCGACGAGTTGCTGGTGCAGATCACCGGTGGTGGAGTCCTCCCAGCTGTCGAGCCCCTTCTCCAGCTTCCGGTGGTCGAGCGTGTTCATGTTCTGCACGGCCTGCTCGCCCGCGGCCAGCGCGTCGTCGCGGACCTGTGCATACGCCGCCGATTCGTCGTGCGTCGCGTCGTAGCGGGACACTCCGCCCCAGACCGTCGCGACGGCCGCCGCGACGGTCAGCGCGGTCGCCACCGCCACCAGCGGGTTCCTCGTCATCCGTACCCGTGCCATCTGCTGTCTCTCCCCTGCCGGCCGATCCGTGCTGAGTCGGGCTCGCGTGTGAGCTGTGGCTGTGGCTGTGGCTGTGGCTGTCCTATCTGGCGGTGATCTCGACGACGGTCCAGTGGCCGTCCTGGAGCCGGGCCGTGACGGAGAGCTGAGCAGCCGCCGTGGTGGCCGGCCTGCCCTCGCGCTCGTAGACCTGATCGAGGAAGACGAGCAGGTGGGCGCTGCTGTGCGTCAGCCGGGTCACTCCGGCCCGTACGACATGGGTCGTGAGCGTCAGCTTCTGGTCGGCGGCCTGCTTCTCGACCTGGCCGAACAGGGCCGCGTACTGCTGGAGCGCCTTGCCCGCCAGGAGTTGTTTCGCCGACTCCTTGGTGACGTCCGTCGCCTGCGGGCTGTAGGAGAAGACCTTGCCGAGCGCGTTGCTGACATCGCCCGCGACCCGGGTGGTCGCCTCGCTGTCTGTCAGTGCGCGGTTCGACGCGGCGGGGGCGTCGCGCAACTGCCTGCCCTTGGCGAAGAGTGCGCCGCCGGCCGCGAGCAGTGCGACGACGAGTACCGCTGCCACGATGCCGGGCCATCGGCGGCCGTCGCCGGGCGGGGCCGCGGGATCGGGCGGGTCCTCACCGGCGGCCGCATCGCGTTCCTCGACGTCCTCGGTTTCGGATTCGGATTCGGATTCGGATTCGATCTCGGCTTCGGCTTCGGCTTCGGCTTCGGCTTCGGCTTCGGCTTCGGCTTCGGCTTCGGCCTCGGCTTCGGCCTCGGCTTCGGCTTCGGCTTCATCGACGTCTTTCGCGTCCTTTGCTGCCATGTCCGTGCTCACGACCGTTGTCCCTCCCCGCTGCTTCATGCGCCGCCCCCGACCGGAATCGCTGTGAGCGCCTTGACCTTCCAGCCGTCCGCGGTCCTGGCGAGCGTGGCCTCGAAGCGTTTGCGTTCGGTGCCGCCCTTGCCGGTGCGCGGGGTGACCTCGACGTCGACGGTCGCGATCATCTGCGCCGTACCGGTCCGCTCGTCGAGCGCGGTGAGTGCCGAGTCCGTGACCTTGCCGCGCGCGGTGGAACCGGACTTCGTCAGCTCGCCCGCGTCCTTGGTCCGGGTGCGCTTCAGCTGGTCGTGCAACGGGCCGGTCGAGGAGTCGAGCCAGGTGCCGAGGCCCGCACCGACGCTCCTGGCATCCTTGCCGTCGAGGCTGTTGAGCCGGGCGAGGTGGCGTTTCCCGTCGGCCAGCGCGGCGTCGCGGCTCTTCGCGTACGACAGGTCCTCGTCGCCGCGCGCCTGGGCGTAGGACCAGCCGCCGAGTGCGCAGATCAGTACGGCGGCGAGCAGCACCGCCCAGCCGCTCAGGGCCTTCGCACGGGACGTCATGCGCCGCCTCCCTGTCCGAGCCCCAGCAGGCCGGCCATGCCGTCGGCCGGTGGCGAGGCGTCCCCGGTGACGCCGAGTGCACCGGGGAGCCGGTCCGCCGAACCGGGCCCGAGGAGCATCGAGCCGGGCTTGGCGGGCTCGGGGACCGGGCCGCCCTTCGGCGCGTTGGCGCTGCCCCGCACGTTGATGCCGGTGCCGGGCGACGAGGCGCAGCGGGCCTTGGTGTTGACCGGCGGGCCCGCCGAGGTGTCCAGACCGTTGCGGTAGACGGTCGAGCCGTATCCGGCGGTGCAGGGCAACGGTTCGAAGAAGGTGACGGACATGCCGAACCGGGCCCCGTTCTGGTCCACGGCGCTCGACCCCGCGGCCGCCACCGCGGGTAGTTTCACCAGGAGTTCCTCCAGTCCGCGCTGTCGGGTGACGGCAACCTCGGAGGTGGTGAGAAGGTTTGCGACGACGACGCCGAAGCTGGGGTCGATGTCCCGCAGCAGTCCGCTGATCTGGCCGGTCGCATCGGGGGCGACCGCGATCAGCTTGCGCAGGTCGGTGTCGGATCCCTTGAGTTCTGCGGCCAGTTCCTTCGCGCCGGAGGCGAATCCCTTGAGCGCCTCGCCCTGTTCGGCCTGGGTGCGCAGCACGGTCTCGCCGTCGACCATCAGCCTGGTGTTGACCGGCAGAGCGTCGTCGGCCGCCTGGACGAAGTCGCTCCCGGTGTCCAGCAGCACCTGGAGGTCGTCACCGCGCCCCTCGAACGCGGCGCCGAACTCCTCGACGACCGTGCGCAGGGACTCCTGATCGACGGAGCCCGCCAGGTCGTTGACGCTGGTGAGGACATCGGTGACGGGGGCCGGGACGGTGGTGTCGGCCTGGTCGATGACCGAGCCGTTCTCCAGGTACGGGCCGCCGGTGCGGGTGGGCCGCAGATCCACGTACTGCTCGCCGACCGCGGACAGGTTGGCGACGACGGCCTTGAGGCCGTCCGGGATGGGTGCGGCGTCCTTCTCGATGCGCAGTTCGGCCTCGACTCCGTCGTCGGTGAGCTCGATCGGTCCGACCCGGCCCACGGACACACCTCGGTAGGAGACGTTGGAGTGGGTGTACAGCCCTCCCGTACGCGGGAGTTGGACCGTGACGGTGTAGTAGCTGCGCAGGCCGAGGTAGTGGCCGAGGTCGGCGTACCGCACCCCGAGATAGCCGAGGACGAGCACCGCGACGATCAGGAAGGCGATGTTCTTGAGCCGGATGGCGAGGGTGATCATCGGCTGCTCCCCTTCGTGCCCGCCGTCGGGACCGGGGGAAGCGGCAGCGGCAGCGCCGAGCCGGATTTCGCAGGCGTGGAGATTGCGGGAGGCACGGTGGCGTCCGGGTCGAGCGGCGGGATGATCTGTGTGCCGGGCATGGCCGTCACATCCAGGTAGACGTTGAGGTAGTCGCCCTTCACTCCGCGCAGCACCTCGTCCGTGAACGGGTAGGTGAGCAGCACCTGGAGGGAGTCCGGCAGGTCGCTGCCGGAGTCGGCGAGCGCCTTGAGGCTGGGGGCGATGGCTCTGAGGTCGGCGATCATGTCGGCCTTGCTCTTGTTGATCGTGTCGACGGCGACGGTGGAGAGGGTGTCGAGCGAGCGCAGCATGGTGAGGAGCGAGCCGCGCTGTTTCTCCAGGACTTTCAGTCCGGGGCTGAGCCCGGTGAGGACGGTGCCGACGTCCTGTTTGCGGGTGGCGAGGGTGGCGGAGAGCCGGTTGACCCCGTCGAGTGCGTCGGTGATGTCGTCCTTGTGGCCGTCCAGGTTCGTGACGAGGGTGTTGACCCTGCTGAGCATGGAGCGGACCTGGGGTTCCTGTCCGGCGAGTGCTTTGTTGAGCTCGGTGGTGATGGTCTTGAGCTGGTTGATGCCGCCGCCGTTGAGGAGCATCGACAGGGCGCCGAAGACCTCTTCGACCTCGGGGTTGCGGTTGGTCCGCATCAGCGGGATCCGGTCTCCGTCGGCGAGTCTGCCCCGGGCGGTGCCGGTCGCCGGTGGGGCCAGCTGGATGTACTTCTCGCCGAGGAGGCTGGACTGTTCGAGGTGGGCGTAGGCGTTCTCGGGCAGTTCGACCTTGCCGTTGACCCGCATGGTGACCTTGGCGTTCCAGTTGCCCGGGTTCAGGGAGATCTTGGTGACCCGGCCGACGGCGACGTCGTTGACCTTCACCGAGGACTGCGGGGCGAGGCTGAGCACGTCCGCGAATTCCGCGGTGATCTCGTACGGGTGGTCGCCGAGGTCGGCCCCGCCGGGCAGCGGCACCTGGTCGATGCCGGTGAAGGTCGCCAGCCCCGGCCCGGTGACGACCAGGGCCAGACCGACGCCCGCGGCCAGTACTGCGACGACGCCGGTCGTGCGGGCTCCGGGTGCGCGGAGGGCTCGGCTCATCGGTTCGCCCCCTTCTTCTGCGTGGCGGTCTTCGCCGGGGTGCCGTAGACCGTGCCGACGGGCGGGAGCGGCAGGGCGGGCAGCGCCTTCTGCCGTGTGCCGTCCACCGGTGTGAGGCCCGCGAGTCCGGCGGCCGGGCCCTCGGTGAGCGGTCCGCCCATGGACAGCTCGTTGAGGTTCGTACGGCCGTTGAGGGTGCGGTTCACCGGGTCGTAGGCGTTGATCACGTTTCCCGCGGAGAGCGGCAGCGTGTCCATCGACTCGGCGAGCGAGGCGCGCTGGTCGACCAGGGTCTGGGTGAGCGGCACCAGGGCGTCCACGTTCGCCTTCAGGGCGCCGCGGTTCTTCTGGATGAAGCTCTTGACCTGGCCGAGGGCGGTGCCCAGCTCCTTCAGTGCCGCGCTGAGGTTCTCCTTGTCGTCGGCGAGGAAGCCGGTGACGGAGTTGAGCTGCTGTTCGGCGGCGCGCACATTGCCGTCGTTCTCCTTCAGCACGGTGGTGAAGGTCTGCAGGTAGGCCAGGGTGTCGAAGAGGTTCCCGCTGCTCCTGTCGAGGGTCTTGGTGGCCTTGCCGAACTGTTCGATGGAGTTCCCGATGGCCTTTCCGTTGCCGTCGAGGTTCTCGGCGCCGGTGTCCAGGAGCGCGGAGAGCGCTCCGTCGGCGTTCGCTCCGTCCGGGCCGAGGGCCGTGGAGAGTTCCGTGATGGAGTCGTACAGCTGGTCGACCTCGACGGGTGTGGCGTTGTCCGCGGCCGGCAGTACGGCATCGTCCGCCATCACCGCTCCCCCGTCGTAGACGGGGGCGAGTTGTACGTAGCGGTCGGCGACGAGGCTGGGGGCGACGACCACGGCATGGGCTTTTTTGGGGACCTTGATGCCCTTGTCGACCCGCAGGGTGACCCTGACCTCGTCGCCCCGCGGCGTGACCGATTCGACGCGGCCGACCTTCACGCCGAGGATCCGCAGGTCCGATCCGGCGTATACGCCGGTGGCCCGGTCGAAGTAGGCGGTGATGGTGGTCGTTCCCTCCTCGCCCATGGCCATCACACCACTGGTGGCCGCGACGGCCACGACGGCGAGTCCGGCGCCGATGCCGACGATGCGCGTGAGTCTCATGTCAGCGGCCGCCTTGCTGCTGGGGTGGCATGCATCCGGTCGCCGGAGGTGTGCCGGCGGGCAGGTAGTTCTTCGGGACGACCCCGCAGACGTAGTTGTCGAACCAGCGTCCGCTGCCCAGGGTGTTGCCGACGAGCCGGTTGTACGAACCCGCGAGCGACAGCACCTTGTCGAGGCTCTTGCGGTTCTTCACCAGTACCGCGGTGACCCGGCCGAGGGAGTCCAGGGTGGGCTTCAGCTGCTTGTTGTTGTCCTCGACGAGGCCGGTGAGCTGGGTGCCGAGGTCCCGGGTGCCGGTGAGCAGCAGGTGGATGGAGTCGCGGCGGGCCTGGATCTCGCCGAGGAGCAGATTGCCGTCCTCCAGCAGGGTCTCGAAGCTGCTCTTCTTGCCGGCGAGCGTCTTGGTGAGCTGCTTGCTGCCCTTGAGGAGAGTGGCGAGCTGGGCGTCCCGCTCGGAGACCGTCCTGGAGAGGGCGGACAGTCCGTCGGCCGCGCTCTTCACGTCGGGCGGGGAGTCCTTGAAGGTGGCGGAGATCGTCTCGAAGCTCTTGGCGAGCTGTCGGGTGTCGATCTCCGCGATGGTCTCGCCGAGTCCGTTGAACGCCTGGGTGACGTCGTACGGGGATGTGGTGCGGCTCGCCGTGATGCGTTCGTGCGGGTCCTGCGGGGCCTCGCCCAGCGGGTCGACGGCGAGGTACTTCTCACCGAGGAGGGTCTTGATGGCGATGCCCACGGTGGAGGAGTTGCCGATCCAGACGTCCTTGACCCTGAAGGCGACCTTCACCTTGGCGCCGTCGAGCGAGACGCCGGTGACCTCGCCGACCTTCACTCCGGCGACGCGCACCTCGTCGCCCTCGCCGAGTCCGGCGGACTCGGTGAAGTCGGCGCTGTAGGTGGTGCCGCCGCCGCTGAAGGGCAGCGAGTCGGCGCGGTAGGCGGCGAGGGAGACGAGGGCGAGGACGAGCAGCCCAACGACGGCGACGGCCACGGGGTTGCGTTCCCGTACGGGTCTGATTCTCATGCCAGGCACCTCGGCTGGGTGATCGCGATGCCGGTGGGCGGGGCGCTGCCGTCCTCGGTCGTCACTGCGCTGACCCTGGCCTCGCAGAGGTAGAGGTTGAGCCAGGAGCCGTACGAGGCGAGGCGGCTGATCGCCTCCATCTTGGCCGGGGTCTTGCGCAGGAAGTTCTCGATCTGCGGGGTTCCCTTGCCCAACTGGTCCGACAGGCGGCCCAGTTGCCTGATGTCCTCCTTGAGGGGCTTGCGGCCGTCGTCGAGGAGGTCCGCGGTGACGGTGGTGAGCGCGCCCATAGCGGTGACGGCCTCACCGAGTGGTTTACGGTCGCCGGAGAAGCCTGTGACGAGCTTCTGGAGGGTGACGACGAGGTCGTTGAAGCCGGCCTCGCGGTCGTTGACGGTCTTCAGGACCGTGTTGAGATTCTTGATCACCTCGCCGATCACCTTGTCCTTGGCGGCGACCGTGCCGGTCAGCGAGCCGACGTGCTGGAGGATGCTGTCGACGGTGCCGCCCTCGCCCTGGAGCACCTGGACGATGGAGCCCGCGAGCTGGTTGACGTCCGGCGGGGAGAGCCCTTCGAAGAGCGGCTGGAAGCCGTTGAAGAGCTGGGTGAGGTCGAGTGCCGGAGTGGTGCGGGAGAGCGGAATGGTCGCTCCGGCGGCGAAGCTGTGGCCGACCGGCCCGGCGCCCTGGTCGAGGTCGATGTATCGCTGACCGACCATGTTGAGGTACTTGATCGAGGCGGTCACCGAGGCGGGGAGCTTGCGCCCCTTGCGTACGGCGAAGCCGACCTCGGCGAGGCGCTTGTCGGCGACCTCGATGGACTCGACCTGTCCGACCTTGACCCCGGCAATCCGGACGCTGTCACCGACGATCAGTCCGGTGACGTCGGTGAACCTGGCCTTGTAGGCGGTGGTGTCGCCGACGCCCGTATTGGCGATGGACAGGGCCAGGACGGTGGTGGCGAGAACGGTCACCAGGATGAAGACGATCGATTTCGCGAGCGGACCCGCGAGGGAGCGGCGCTTCACTTGAGCTTCACCTCCGCACCGCGGAAAGCCGGACCGATGAGCACGCTGCTCCAGTCGGGCAGGGTCTGCGGCTGGACTTTCAGTGAGGGAGCGACCAGTTCGTTGACGAGTTGGCTCTCCTGCGGGGAGTTGGGCATGCCGAGACCGGGGTCTGTGTCCGTACCCGTACCCGTACCCGTGTCCGCGCCCATGCCCGTGTCCGTGGGAGCACTTCCGGCCGGGGTGACCGCCTCGGCCGTACGGACGTCGGCGGTCGGCGCGGTCCGGCCCACGTACGGCACGGAGTAGCAGTGCGGTCCGCCGGTCGCGTCGTAGACCGGGGCGTCCCGGCCGGGCACGTACTTGCCCTTGGACTTGACGGACTTGACGGAGACGTGGAGTCCGGGCTGGTCGGTGCCCTTGCCGAGCGCCTTGTCCATGGCGGGGACGAAGCCGGCCAGGGTCCGCAGGGTGCAGGGGAATTCGTCCGAGTACCGCGCCAGCAGTTCCAGCGTCGGGCGGCCCGTGGCGGAGAGCCGGATCAGGTTGTCCTTGTTCTCCTGGAGGAACGAGGTGATGTCCTGGGCGGAGGCGGTCGTGGACCCGTACAGGTCAGCGAGTTGCGCCTGCTGCTCGGCGATGGTGCCGCTGGTGGTGGTGAAGTCGGTGAGCGCGTCGAGGACGTCGGGGGCGGCGTCCTCGTACACCTTGCTCACCTTGACGAGTTCCTTGATGTCGGCGTTGAGCGTGGGGAGTTGGGGGTTGAACTTCTCAAGATGGGCGTCGAGCGCGAGGAGTGTGTCACCGAGTTTCTCGCCGCGTCCTTCGAGCGCCTGGGAGACCGCGCCAAGGGTGGCGGCGAGCTTCTCCGGCTTGACCGCGGTCAGCAGCGGCAGGACGTTGTCGAGGACCTCCTCCAGCTCGATGGCGTTGCTGGAACGGTCCTGCGGGATGACGGCCCCCGCCCGCAGGGGCTGCGCGGACGGCATCCCGGGCGGTACGAGCGCCACAAACCGTTCCCCGAAGAGCGTGGTGGGGAGCATCTGGGCGGTCACGTCGGCCGGGATCCGGTCGAGCTTGTCGGGCTGGATGGCGAGGGTGAGCCGGGCCCCGTCGCCGTCGGCCGAGATGTCGCGGACCTGTCCGACGACGACTCCGCGCAGCTTCACGTCCGCGTTGTCGTGCATCTCGTTGCCGACGCTGCCGGTGCGTACGGTCACGGTGGCGTCGTCGGTGAAGTCCTTCTCGTACACCGAGACGGACACCCACACGAGCACGGCGGGCACGAGGAGGAAGGTGACTCCGGCGAGTCTGCGGCGGACGGTCTGCGTCCGGTGCGAATTCATCAGCCGGCCACCTTCACCGTGGTCGTGGCGCCCCAGATGGCGAGGGAGAGGAAGAAGTCGGTGACGCTGATGAGCACGATGGCGTTGCGCACCGACCGGCCGACCGCCACCCCCACTCCGGCGGGCCCGCCCGTGGCGTGGAAGCCGTAGTAGCAGTGGGCGAGGATCACCATCACGCTGAAGATCAGCACCTTGAGCACCGACAGCAGCACGTCGTCCGGGGAGAGGAAGAGATTGAAGTAGTGGTCGTAGGTGCCCGCGGACTGCCCGTTGAACAGGATCGTGATGTAGCGGGACGCGAGGTACGAGGAGAGCAGTCCGATCGCGTACAGCGGGATGATCGCGACGACTCCGGCGATGATCCGGGTGGTGACGAGGTAGGGCATGGACCGCACGCCCATCGCCTCCAGGGCGTCGACCTCCTCGTTGATCCGCATCGCGCCGAGCTGGGCGGTGAATCCGGCGCCGACGGTCGCGGAGAGCGCGAGTCCGGCGACGAGCGGGGCGATCTCCCGGGTGTTGAAGTAGGCGGAGATGAATCCGGTGAAGGCGGAGGTCCCGATCTGGTTCAGGGCCGCGTACCCCTGGAGTCCGACGACCGTGCCGGTGAAGAGGGTCATCGCGATCATCACGCCGATGGTGCCGCCGATGACACCGAGACCTCCACTGCCGAAGGCCACTTCGGCCAGCAGCCGCTGGACCTCGCGCAGATAGCGGCGCAGGGTCCGCGGGATCCAGACCAACGCGCGTATGTAGAAGGTGAGTTGTTCGCCCGATCGATCGAGCCGGCTGAGCATCGACATCGGTCAGCTCCCCTTCGCGGGGACGATCTGGAGGTAGATCGCCGTGAGGACCATGTTCACGAAGAACAGCAGCATGAAGGTGATGACGACGGACTGGTTCACCGCGTCGCCGACGCCCTTGGGGCCGCCGCGCGGGTTCAAACCACGGTAGGCGGCGACGATGCCCGCGATGAAGCCGAAGATCAGCGCCTTCACCTCGCTGATGTACAGGTCGGGGAGCTGGGCGAGGGCGGAGAAGCTGGCCAGATAGGCGCCGGGGGTGCCGTGCTGCAGGACCACGTTGAAGAAGTAGCCGCCGAGCGTGCCGACGACGGAGACCAGTCCGTTCAGCAGGACGGCCACCAGCATGGTGGCCAGTACGCGCGGCACGACGAGACGCTGGATGGGCGAGACGCCCATGACCTCCATCGCGTCGAGTTCCTCACGGATCTTCCGCGAGCCGAGGTCCGCGCAGATGGCCGAGCCCGCCGCGCCGGAGATCAGCAGCGCCACGATGATCGGGCTGGCCTGCTGGATGACGGCGAGGACGCTGGCGCCGCCGGTGAACGACTGGGCGCCGAGCTGCTGGGTCAGCGAGCCGACCTGCAGGGCGATGACCGCGCCGAACGGGATGGAGACGAGCGCGGCGGGCAGGATGGTGACGCTGGCGACGAACCAGAACTGTTCGATGAACTCCCGTACCTGGAAGGGCCTGCGGAAGATGTCGCGGCTCACCGTCCCGGCGAGGGCGAACAGCTTTCCGGTCTCGCGCAGCGGGGCGAGCAGCCGCGTCGGGGGCCGCTGCTGCGGTGGCTTCGGGCGGGTCGCGTCGGCCGGGCCGGCCGTGGGCGGCTCGGGGGGCCGCACCGGCATGGGGGCCGTCACGGACGTCCACCGCCCGCGGCCGGGGTGTAGCTGTTCGTGATGGCCGTACGGGCGGCCTCGGGCAGCTGGCCCATCATCGACAGGACCCGTTCCCGGCGGCGCAGGGCGGCCTGTCGTACGGGCATGCCCGGCGACGGCTCCAGCTGCGGTACGACGGTGCGCGGGGCGTTGGCGGAGCTGATGCCGGTCCCGTAGCCGTTCACCTCCTCGGCGGCGAGGGTCGCGGCGTCCTTCTCCTCGGCCATTCCGATGGGGCCTTCGCGGCGCCCCGCGAGGAATTGGGAGACGACCGGCACATCGCTGGTCAGCAGCACCTCGCGCGGCCCGAAGGTGACGAGGTTGCGGCAGAACAGCATCCCCATGTTGTCCGGGACGGTGGCCGCGATGTCGAGGTTGTGGGTGACGATGAGCATCGTCGCGTCGATCTGCGCGTTGAGATCGATGAGCAGCTGGGAGATGTAGGCGGTGCGGACCGGGTCGAGTCCGGAGTCTGGCTCGTCGCAGAGAATGATCTGCGGGTCCAGGACGAGGGCGCGGGCCAGTCCGGCGCGCTTGCGCATGCCGCCGGATATCTCGCCCGGCAGCTTCTCCTCGGCACCGAGGAGACCGACGATGTCGATCCGCTCCATGACGATCCGGCGGATTTCCGATTCCTTCTTGCGGGTGTGCTCACGCAAGGGGAAGGCGATGTTGTCGAAGAGGGACATCGACCCGAAGAGGGCGCCGTCCTGGAACATGAGCCCGAAGAGTTTACGGGTCTCCATGATCTCGCGCTCGGAACTGTTCACCATGTCGACGCCGTTGATGAGGACGCGCCCCTGCTCGGGCTTCAGCAGACCGATGATGGATTTCAGGAAGACGGTCTTTCCGGTGCCGGAAGGGCCGAGCATGACGCTCACCTCGCCGGCGGGCAGTGTGAGAGTGACGTCCTGCCAGATGTTCTGCTTGCCGAAGGACTTCGTGAGGCCTTCGACTACTACTTCGATTCCCATCCGCCCTCCTTCGAAGTTGTCGTGAACGAAGTCATCTGTCAGCGCTCCGGCTCTGAGAAATTCAATGGCGGCTCGTCACACATGCGCCAGGGGGCGCACGTTAGGTCCGTCGAAACCGCCAGGACAAGCCGTTGAACAGCGAAAATCGACGAACCGGGTGCTCGGCGCGGATCACTTGTCACCGAGTGACAAAGCCGTGGGGCGGCTTTGTCGGAAACTGCGCAAGGTCTCCGGTGTGCGCACCGGGGTCGCGGGCCGATGGGGGCGGAGCCACGACGACTCCAGGTGCACCGAACTGGCAGTTACGGATGTGTTTCCGCGCTGCTCAACCGGGACGCTACGGCTCGGTAACCTTCCTCCGCAATAGCGGTTCCTGAACTTTTTGTACGGTGCTCGACCGGCACATTGTTTTTGTACGCGAGTGAGTAACGGGTATCGCGTACTTGTCGACAAGTGAGTCGTTCGATGAACCGTCGCGCATGCTCCCGCCCCGCCCGGAAATGCGCTCCGGCCGGGGCGGAATGCAAAGAGAATTCCCCTGCATCACGGGAATGGTCCGAACCGGAGAGGTGCCTAGCGCACGACTCCGGCGTGCCAGTTCTCCGCGAGCAGCCGGCCCGCGTCGGGAACGGCCGAGCCCGGGGAGGTCAGGCCCGCCGTGTAGGTGGCGGTGTCGTTGAGCACGAGGTTGTTGTTTCCGGACGCCGACGGGAGCGCGGTCTTCAGGTTGACCGCCCAGTTCAGCTCACCGAGGCCCAGGGGGCCGCAGCCGCTCACCGAGGGGACGGCGAAGGCGGCGTCCCCCTGGGCGTTGCCGGTCAGCGCGACCCTGTTCAGCACACCCCTGGTGTTCGCCGTGCCATCGGCATCGAAGCGCTGGCTGGCCAGGGCCGGTGCCGTGAGGTTCTGCGGACGCAGCACGACCGGGTTGGAGGTGGTGCCGATGTAGCACTTGGACCCCAGGAACGGGTTCTCCAGATGGATCCGCACCGGAACGTCGACGATCGGCCTGCCGCTCTGCATCCCCGCGGTCAGGTCGAAGTTGCTGGGGGTGCCCGCCGACTGCACGGTGGCGACGACCCGGTTGAGGCTGTTGTCCGTCAACTGCTCACAGATCCCGGAGATCAGCGGAATCCCGTTGGGGCACATCAGGCCGAGCAGTCCGCCGGGAACCTCCGTCGGGGCTCCGACGATCGCCCCGCCCTCGGGCGCCACGATCCTGGACACACCCGTCGAGGCGTTGCGGACCACGCCGAACTGGAGGTCGTTCGCGCCGGTCGTCGCCGTGGTGTTGCCGAGCTTGATGGAACCGCTCTCGGAGTGCGAGGCCACGCATATCGCGATGTCCGTCCTACCGTCCGCGGCCAGCATGGCCGGGTCGTCGACAGGACACCGGGTGAACGGCGCCCAGTTGCCGTTCATCTCCTGGGCAGAGGCGGCGCCCGCCGGCGAGGTGCTCAGCGGAATACCGACGGCCACCGCCACCAGCGCGCCGAGGAGAGCGGGTCTGACACGTTTTTGGGCAGCACTCATTGATGGTCCAGCCTTTCGGATCGATGGCAGGGCGTGCGGGTGCGCGTGGTTCAGCGTTCGGGGGTGGGCTTGGGAGGCGGGCAGGGCGTATTCGCATTGCCCTCCACACACAGCGGAGCCTGCGTCATTTTCACGTAGTTCCCCTTACCGGACACCGAGGCGGTGAACAGGCTGTCCAGATCCTCGGTGACACCGCATCCGCTGAAGGGAGGTATCTCTGCGTAGCCCGTGAGAGGCCCGCCGGAGTTCACGGTGTAACCGGAGGGCGGGAGCTGGCGCCCCGTCAATCCGTCGCCTCTCAGTTGCAGGCGCATGGGCCGTGCGGAGCGGCACTGAGGGCCGACGTCGAGCGGCTGCCCGTTGACCTTCACGTCATACAGCCGAACCCACATGTCGGCGGCCGCGATGGTCGTCTCGCGGGTCCGCCCCGCGGGATTTCTCTTCAGCCATCCCATGGTGGCGATGTCGATCTTCCCGTCGAGAGTCATCTCGACCTTCGCGGTGGTCGGCATGAATCCGAAGGTGAGAAATGTCGCCTCGGTCGGCGGCATCTGCGGCTTTCCGTTGTAGTCGAGAGTCCCGTCCGTCATGAGCCAGCTGGCCGTGTCGGTCGGATCCTCGGGGCACGTGAGAAACGTGCCGAGCATGTGGTTCATGCGCAGGACGAGATGTCCCGGATCCTTGAACAGCATGGCGCCGTTGAGCTTCTCGGCGTTCGAATAGCCCCCCATATAGCCGTTGCCGTTCTTGGAACCGGCGGGTGGGGGCAGGGGCTTGGGCTCCCGGCCAGGAGGGAAATAGCACCCTTCCGGCGGCTGAACCTTGCCCGGCACGATCTCGTCGTCTCCGGGGGCCGCCGCCTGCGGCTGCTGCCGCGGAGAGACGATCCCGAGACCGGGCGGGTCCGCCACTGTCGAGTCGGACGGCGTCTCCACGGCTCCGGCGGGCACGCCGACGGTACCCAGTTCCACCACCTGGTCGGCAGCCGGCCTGCAGGAGACGGGAAGCACCGAAGGCGCGGTGGCTTCGCCCTCGGCCGGCTCCATGGAGAGTTCGAGATCGAGTTGTCCCACGGTGAACACGATGTCGCCGCTGGAGCGCGGGGTGATGGTGGGAACGGCCCCGGTCGCCCGCACCGGCACATCGCCTTCCGCACCGACAGCCGTTTCGGCGATACGCAGGTCCTGCCAGGACACCTCGGTCGACTCACCGCGCTGCGTCACCTCTGTCACGAGCTGTGTGACACCGGACACCCGCTTCGGTCCGGTGCCGAGGAAGTCGGCGAGGGACGCGCGGGGCAGGGTCAGCCATACCGACACGTCCTCGGGCTGGATCACCGTTCCGGCGCTCGATGTCACCGGCAGCCCGGCCGTCACCCGGACTGCAACCGGCTGGGGCCCGGACGCGAAACCGCAGGAGTAGGTGAGACCCGCCTCGACCACGTGGGTGTCGCTCGCGGACCCCGTGCCCGGCACAAGCCCGGCCGCCAGAGCCAGCATGCCGACGGCGCCGGCTTGCGCCGTCCGCCGCGCTCGGCTCGTCCTGAATCTCATCTCGCCAACCCAACATCGTCTCGGGGCCAAGTGGCAGGTGCGCAGGGAAGGACGCGGCCGACAGCCGCGGACCGTGCGGGCGGCGAAGCCTGTCCGCACAGCCCGCGACCGTGCCGGCCGACGGTCACGGAGAAGTGACGGTGATCGGGTCGTCGAGCACGTACGTCGCCGAGAACGAGGCGGTGTCGCCGTCGTTCATCAGCCCGGCGCAGTTGTCCACGTCGGAGATGGTGAGCCCGGTGCCGTTGTTGATGGTCAGCTCGCCCGTGGCGTTGTTGTACGAGGCGTTGCCGGCGCTGCCGGAGATCGTCGCCGTGCAGACACCGAACAGCGTGTCGCCGGTGATCGTCACGTTCACGTTCGTCAGCGTGCCCGAGGTGACGCCGCCGCTGTAGCTGGAGGCGTTGAGGCTGATCGGAGCGTTCGCGACGGCGCTGAACGCGGAGCCGAGCGGCCCGTCGCAGGGATCGCTGACGGCGTCGCCGAACGTGGCGGTGTTGATCTGCGCGAGGTTGGTCCCGTCCGGGTGCACACCGTTGGTGGCCGAACCGCTCGCGGTGGCCGAGTAACAGGCCACGGACTGACCGGTGCTGATGTCCAGCAGGTCCGCGGTCGTCCCGGCCTTGAGCGAGGCCGCGAACGACCCGTTCGCGTTCGGGTTGACGACGGTCCAGGATGCCTGCGCGGTGGCCGAGGCCGAGGTGGCGGTGAGGCCGAACGCGGCGGCTGCGACGGCGGTGGCGAACAGGGAACGCTTGATGATGCTTCTCACGGAAAATCCTCCGAGGGGAGTGGAGTTGGACGTACCCGATTACCTCGCGCCGCACCCGGTAATGGGTCCGGCACGAGGGCGGCTCACATCGTGGATCGCAGAAGTCCAAGGACTCGACTGCGTGATCGAACTCCGTACGGATCGAACGTTACGAGCCAGTAGCCCAATGCGGCAATACCCGGCGCAGAAATTCCCCGCCCCTCTCGATAAACGCATTCCGTCTTAGCGAGAACTCAGCAGATCGCCACGATTTTCTATACGAAAGTGAGTAGTTGTGCCGGGTAAGTGCTACCGGGGAGCCCTCCGGACACTCACCTCGGGCACAGTCGTCGACGGCGGCCTGCGCTGCCGGAACCCCACGTACTCGCCGGTAAGATCGTCGAGTCGGCGACCGAATGAGATCACGGCACACCCCGCCGGGTCACTGCCGGACAGAGTGGGGCCCGAGGGCGGTCACGCGGGCTCGGTGGCCCGAACCGGATTACAGCGGCGGGCAATTCGCCCGCTCTCGCGTGCCGCCGGGAAATCAATCCATGAATCGCGACCATTTCGGCTGCCGAGGGATAATTCCCCGATTCGCCATTCTTCTGCTTCGAAGCCGGCGCACAATACGGCAGGAGGACTCGCAACCGCGACACCGGCGCACAGAAGGGCCGAATCCGCCGCCGGGACTCCGCCTTCCCGGCCTGCGGGCCACCGCCATTAGCCATGGTTACTTTCTTGTCGCCGTAAGAGTAGATGTCCGAAAAACATTGTCCTGAAGTGAGCACTCCCGCCCCACCTGCACCGGAGCACCACAACGGGGCCGAGATGTGTGCCCCTTGCACTTTGATCTTGTTCAAGTGGTGGGCACAACCGCTCACTTGGTCTATCTTCATCGCGGACTTGGTACGCACCTGTCGGTTCGTGGGAGCGCTTTCCCCCACCGCCTGACCCCCCACCGGGCGCCGGAGAGCAAGGGGACAGTCATGCCGAAACTCATACAGCCGTCGGACACGGGCGATCCGCTGGGGCCCCTCCCCCAGGAATTCGCCGCCATCATGCGGCCCGAACTGCCCAGCCTGATCAAGGAGATCGGCGTCGAGGTCACCCGGGCCTATCCGGAATACGCCCGACTGCTCAGCGGCCCCAACGGGCAGGCCATCCGCGTCGGAGTCGAGCAGAGCCTCTCCTCGTTCGTGGACCTGGTCGCCGAGCCGTCCGCTTCGACCTCCCGACGAGATGACATGTGCCGTCGATTCGGACGTTTCGAGGCATATGAAGGCCGCACGATGGAAACGCTTCAGGGCGCCTATCGCCTGGGCGCCCGGATTGCGCTGCGCCGGGCCAAGAAAGTCGGCCGGAGCTACAACTTCTCACCGACGCTCATGCTCAGCTTCGCCGATGCGCTCTTCGCCTACATCGACGAGCTCGAATCCCTGTCCCGCGAGGGCTTCCTGGAGGTTCAGTCGCAGACCGGCGAGCAGAGCGAGGCCATGCGCCGACGCCTGCTGCACCTGATCCTCGCCGGCCGCCCCGCACCCCGTACCGCCATCGCCGAACTGTGCGAGCAGACGGGCTGGGCGCTGCCCGAGCAGGTCACCCTGGTCGCCGCACGCTCCCCCGCCGGCCTGGACCGGGCCGTCGCGGACCGCGACGTCCTGGCCGATCTCAGCGATCCCCAGCCGCACTTACTCATCCCCGGCGCGCTCGACGGCGACCGAAGACACATGCTGGACCAGGCACTCCTCGGCACCCACGCCGCGATCGGCCTGACCGTGCCCACCGCCCTGGCCTCGGACTCGATCCGCTGGGCCCGCCGCGTCCTCGAACTCGTCGACGCGGGCGTCATCGACGACGCGCCCGTCATCCTCTGCGAGGACCACCTCATCACCCTGTGGCTGCTCTCCGACCCGGTCCTCGTGGACCAGCTCGCCCAGCGGGAACTGGCGCCGATCTCCGAAATCAGCGCCACCCGGCGGGAGCGGCTGATCGAGACGCTGCGGATCTGGCTGGACACCCGCGGCACCGCGGCCCACATGGGCGAGCTGCTGGATGTCCATCCACAGACGGTCCGCTACCGGATGCGCAATCTGGAGTCCATCTTCGGCGAGCAACTGACCGACCCCGAGAGCCGGTTCTCCACCGAGGCCGTGCTGCGCGCGCTCCAATTGCGCTCCCGCGGTGACCAACCCCCTGTGTGAGTCGGGTTTCGGCCGGATCACGGCGCTCACCCCGAGTCAACTTACTTATAAGTAAGGGGAAATAGCCGGTCACTCTCAAACGGTTGCCACACGGAGACGTTCTCAACGAGAAACCCTGAAGTGCGTCCCGTACACATGGAGGAGTCGGCTGCCCGCCCGGTGGCCACGGCGAGATCCGCCTCCTGGCCAACCATCCGAGAGGGAACCCCCAATGACCGCCTCACACCTACTTGTCCCCGTGCCGATCCCGGACCGGGTGGCCGCGCTGATCGGGTCCTGCATCCCGCCGCACATCCTGGAGGCGGAGTTCGACGCCGACTGCGCCGCGCGCGAGGTGCGCAGGTTCCGTGGGCCGCGGCTCTGCGTCGAGGACCAGGCTGACCGTGAGCAGGCGCTCTCCGAGCTGGCCCGTGCCAACAAGATCCTCGCCGCCCACCACCCCCGACTGCCGGTGCGCCCCGGCAGCACCTGGTGAACCGCCCGCTCCTCCGCACCCCGCACCCGTCTCGCCGACGAACCGGCCGGGCTGCCGCGGATTGGGTCGGGCAGCGGCAGGCGTGAGAATGTCGGGCAACGCCGTCGGCGTCATTGATCCGCTGTCCGCCGATCCACCGTGAAGGAACGCCATGCCCGCCGGCCCCCGCCCGTCCGTCCTCTTCGTCACCGACCTCGCCTACGAGGCCCGCGGCCGCCGCTACTGCGACGAGGACATCTATCTGACGTCGCGGCTGCGCGAGGAGTTCGATATCGCGCTCTGCCACCCCGGGGACGCCGCCGCACTGCTGGACGGTTTCGATGCGGTCGTCGTACGCAACAGCGGTCCGGTGCTGCACTACCGGGAGGCGTACGACGCGTTCCGCGCGCGGGCACGGGAGCTGGGCGTACGCGTCTACAACCCGCTGAACGGACGCGCGGACATGGCGGGCAAGCAGTATCTGGTCGATCTGAGCCGGGCGAGGTATCCGGTGATCCCCACGGTGGACCGGGCGGCTGATCTGGGGCTGCTGCCCGCGGCCGCGGAGTACGTGGTCAAGCCGAAGCTGGGGGCGGACTCGGCCGGGCTGCGCTTCATACGGGAGGCCGCGCTGCCGGAGAGCGCGGACGGCACGCTGCTCGTCCAGCCGCGGATCGACTTCCGCTACGAGGTGTCCTTCTACTTCATCGACCGCGACTTCCAGTACGCGCTTTACGCTCCGCATCCGGAGCGGCGGTGGGTGCTGGAGCCGTACGGGCCGAGCGCGGCCGATCTGGCGTTCGCGGGCAGGTTCGTGGAGTGGAACGGTCTCGACCACGGCATCCAGCGGATCGACGCCTGCCGGACGGTGGAGGGCGAGCTGCTGCTCGTCGAGTTGGAGGACCTCAATCCGTACCTTTCGCTGGACCGGGTGGCGGAGCCGGTGCGGGAGGCGTTCGTGACCCGTATGAAGGCTTCCCTGCGGGATCTGCTGGCCTGACGACCCATCCGGCCGTCCCGCACATGCGGGAGTGGGACCCCGGTGTGAGGGTGCAAGCGTGACCACTGCCAGCGAGACCGCCCCCGCCGCGCAGAGTGCCGTCGCGCCACCCGTACTCGATCCGCGCCGGCGGAACATCGTCTTCGCGACGATCGTCCTGGGGATTCTGCTGGCCGCCCTTGACCAGACGATCGTCGGCACCGCACTGCCGACGATCGTCTCGGATCTCGGCGGCGCCGCCCATATGTCCTGGGTGGTCACCGCGTATCTGCTCGCCGAGACGGTGGCGACGGTCCTCGTCGGCAAGTTCGGCGACCTGTTCGGCCGGAAGATCATCTTCCAGCTGTCCGCGATCATCTTCAACACCGGTTCGTTCCTGTGCGGTCTCGCGACCAATATGACGCTGCTGATCGTCTGGCGCGGGCTGCAGGGCATCGGCGCGGGCGGGCTGATGGTCACCTCGATGGCGCTGATCGCCGATGTGATCCCGTTGCGCGAGCGCGGCAAGTACCAGGGTGCGATCGGTGCGGTCTTCGGGGTGGCGACGGTGATCGGGCCCTTGCTCGGCGGGCTCTTCACCGACCATCTGAGCTGGCGCTGGGCGTTCTACGTCAATGTGCCGATCGCGATCGTGGTGGTCATCGCCGCGGCCCGGACGATCCCGTCCGTCAAGGCCGCCGGACGGCCCGTGATCGACTATCCGGGCATCGCGATGGTCACGGTCGGCGCGAGCGCTCTGATCCTGGCGACGAGCTGGGGCGGCAACGAGTACTCCTGGGGATCGCCCGTCATCATCGGTCTCTTCGCGGGCGGCGCGGTCGCGCTGGCCCTCTTCTGTCTGGTGGAGTTCCGGGCGAAGGAACCGATGCTGCCGATGCGGCTGTTCCGGAATCCGGTGTTCACCGTCTGCTCGATCCTGAGCTTCATCGTGGGCTTCGCGATGCTCGGCGCGATGATCTTCCTGCCGACGTATCTGCAGTACGTGGACGGGGACTCGGCGACGCTCTCGGGGGTGCGGACGCTGCCGCTGGTCGTCGGGCTGCTCGTCGCCTCGATCTTCAGCGGCAATGTGGTGTCCAAGACGGGCCGGTACCGGATCTTCCCCATCGTGGGCACGCTGATCATGGCGGTCGGGCTGTTCCTGCTCTCCCGGATGGGCCCGGGAAGCGGTGCGTGGCTGGAGTCGCTGTACATGCTGGTGCTCGGTGTCGGCATCGGTCTGTCCATGCAGGTGCTGACGATCGCGGTGCAGAACACTGTCGACTACGCGGACCTGGGTACGGCGACGTCGGGCGTGACCTTCTTCCGTACGCTCGGCAGTTCCTTCGGTACGGCGGTCTTCGGCACGATCTACGCCAACGCGCTGAAGCCGAATCTGGCCGAGGGCGTCGCGTCGGCAGCCCGGGCGGGCGGCGATCCCGCGGTGCTCGCGAAAGCCTCCCAGAGCCCGGAGGAGCTGCACGGGCTGCCCGCCGCACAGTCGGCGCCGCTGGCCCAGGCGTACGCCGACACGCTGCACACCGTGTTCCTGTGGACGGTGCCGGTCGCGCTCCTGGGGTTCGTCGTGGCGCTCTTCCTGAAAGAGGTGAAACTGCGGGACACGGCGCGGGCCGGCTCGACGGACATGGGCGAGGGCTTCGCCCAGCCCAGCGCGGGCGACTCGGCCAAGCTGCTGGAATTCTCGGTGGCCAAGATCCTGCGCGGAGCGGGTCCGGACACGGCCCGCCGGATCGTCGCGGACTCCGACACCCGGCTGGACATGGCGGGGGCCTGGGCGGTGATGCAGGTCGAGCTGTTCACCCGGATGGTCGGCCATGCGGGTCTGAACCTGATCGCGACCCGGCACCGGGTTCCGCCGGAGGTGCTGGTGCCGGTCTTCGACCGGATGATCGAGGAGGGCTATCTCACCGGCGACGGCCATCTGTTCACGCACACCGCCGCCGGGAGCCGGGAGGCCGCGACGATCGACGACGCGTGGGCGCGGTGGCTCAATGCGCGCCTGGACGAGAACGGCACCCGCCCGGACGACCGGCAGCTGCGGGCGGCGGTGGATGTGATCGCCAAACGGCTGCTGGCGGAGGATCTGACGCAGGAGCTGTCACCGGAGAAGGCGTCGGTGGGGACCGCGATCTGAACGGGCCCGGCCACCGCGCCGCCCGGTCAGTCGACGAAGACCGGCACCGTGTACACCCAGGCGCCCTCGTACCGTACGAAGCGGCTCTTCTCGTGGAGCGAGTCCGGCCGCCCGCCGTCCGTGCAGTGCGCGCGGAAGGTGACCGTACCCGTGCTGTGGAACGCGCTGCCGTCCGTCGTCTCCAGGATCTCCAGGCGCACCCACCGCATCCCGGGATCGAAGCCCACGGCGGGCGGCCGGGTGTCGGGGTGCCAGGTGCGGAGCAGATACGCCTCGTCGCGTACGACGAATGCGGCGTACCGGGAGCGCATCAGCGCCTCGCAGGTCGGTGCGGCGACGGTCCCGGCGTGCAGGCGGCCGCAGCAGTCCGCGTAGGTGGCGGGCAGGCCGCACGGGCACGGCGAGTCCGCCGTGATCGCGGAAGGCCGCGTTCCGGCAGTGGCGGACCGCCTCGGTCGTGTGGTGCGTCGTGACATGCGTCCATTGTCACCCGTGGCCGGGGCGGCTCAGCGGGCCGGGGTAAAGCGGCGACGGTGCTCGCCGGGCGTCAGTCCGGTGCGGCGGCGCAGGCGGGTCCGCGGGTTCGTCGTCCTACCGGGTCCGCCGGCGCGGCCGACCACGTCGAGTCCTTCCTCGCCGGGCTCCATCAGCCGCCGGGCGAGGGTGATCCGGCGTTCGGCCGGCCGAGCGGGGTCGTGCCGAGCTGGGCGCGAAAGCGGCGGTGCGGGGTGGCCGGGCCGTCAGGCCTTGCGGGCCACGCCCGCGTAGCCCGGGATCGGCTCGTCGCCGGAGACTTCGATGACCTCGCCGAGTTCCGGGTGCCAGTCCGCGGAGAGCGAGACGCCCGGCTCGACGAGTTCCAGTCCGTCGAAGAACGTGGCGAACTCCGCGTGGGAACGCAGGCGCAGCGTCATCCCGCGGGCCCTGTACATGGCGGACGCCTTCGCCGCGCCCTCGGGGTCGAAGTCCCCGGTGGTGTGCGAGAGCATCAGATAGCTGCCGGAGGGAAGCTGCTCGACCAGGCGGTCGACGAGTTCGGCCGCGCCGTCCTCGTCGTCCAGGAAGTGCAGCAGGGCCAGCAGGGACAGGGCGATCGGCTTGTCGAAGTCGAGGACCTTGCCCGCCTGCTCCAGGATGACCTCCGGCCTGCGGGCGTCGGCCTGGATGTACTCGGTGGCGCCCTGCGGTGTCGAGCGCAGCAGGGCCGCCGCGTGCGCGAGGACGATCGGGTCGTTGTCGCAGTAGACGATCCGCGCGTCCGGGGCGGTCCGCTGGGCGATCTGGTGGAGGTTGGGCTCGGTGGGGATGCCCGTGCCGATGTCGAGGAACTGGCGGATGCCGTTCTCGGCCAGCCACCGGGTGGCGCGGTGCATGAAGGCCCGGTTGACCCGGGCCATGTCGCGTCCTCTGGCGTCCACGGCCAGCAGCTGCCGGGCCATCTGCTCGTCGACCGGGTAGTTGTCCTTGCCGCCGAGGAACCAGTCGTACATCCGGGCCGGATGCGGCTTGCTGGTGTCGATCTCGACGGCTTGGGGCTCTTGCCCGGTCATAGCGCGCTCCATGGGTCCAGAGGTCGGTGAACAACAAGAGTGTGGGGCGGGTACGGGCTCCGGCGCTGCGGAATCAGCTGATGGAGCCGTGGATTCAGGTGAGAAGGAAGTCCGCCTGGCCGGACTTGGCGCCCTGTATGAAGGCGGCGATCTCACGGTGGGTGTAGATCAGGGCGGGGCCGTCGGGATCGGCGGACTGGCGCATGGCGACCCTGCCGTCGGAGAGCTTCATGGCTTCGACGCAATTGCCTCCGTTCCCACCGCTCCACGGCTTGTACCAGCCCTCGGAGCCGAGATCGGCGGCCGGCATGCCGTTGTATATGGGTTCCATCACAGCTCCTTGCGGAAGTCCCGGAGGATTTCCTTCGTGCGTTGTGCAGTTGCGGCCTGAGCCGCCATGCGGTCCATGACTTCGAGGTAGGAGGCCACCTCGGGGCGCGCGTCGAAGTAGACGGCTCCGGTCAGGTACTCGCTGTAGACCATGTCGGGGAGTTCGGGGACACCGAAGCGGAAGAGGACGAAGGGGCCGTAGGTGCCCGGATGGTGGCCGGTCGAGAACTCCGCGATCTGCAGCGTCACATGCGGCATCTCGGTCGATTCGAGCAGCCGGTCGATCTGCCCGCGCATGGCGTCGACACTGCCGACGGGACGGCGCAGCACCGTCTCGTCCATCACCACCCACAGCTTCGGTGAGTCCGGTCTGGTCAGCAGGGACTGGCGCTCCATCCGCAGCGCCACATGGCGCTCGATGTCCTCGGGTCTGGTCTGACCGACGGCTCCGGTGCGCATCACCGAACGCGCGTAGTCCTCGGTCTGCAGCAGTCCGGGGACGAAGTGCGGCTCGTACATGCGCAGGAGGCTCGCGGCGCCCTCCAAGCTGACGTACATGCTGAACCAGTCGGGCAGCACATCGTGGAACCGCTGCCACCAGCCGGGCTTGTTGGCCTCCTCGGCGAGCTCGACGAAGGCGTCGGCCTCGGCCTCGGCGATCCCGTACGCCTTCAGCAGCAGCTGGACATAGGGGATCTTGAGAGCGACCTCGGCGGTCTCCATCCTGCGTATCGTCGCAGGTGCGACCCGCAGCACCTTGGCAGCCTGGTCACGGCTCAGGCCGACGCGCTCCCGCAGATCCTGCAGGCGCTTGCCGAGGACGACCTGACCCACGGTCGGGGCGGACCGCGGTTCGCTCACTTCAGACCTCCCGATGCGCTGTTTGTCAGCAGTCTGCCATGCATGAGCCACCCAATACATAGTCACTCTGAAATTTTCAGAGTGCCCCTTGCCAAGTGTTGCCGACAGGGGGAGAGTTGGTGAGTGAACCAGTTCACGTAGTCACGACCGCCCTCAGGTTCGCGAGACGCGGAGTGTGACGCAGCCCCCACTGTGAGGAATCGGTTGTGGCACCTGGCAGCGCGCTCATCCCCCGGCTCATGGATCTCAGACCCGGGACGGAAGCGCTCCGGTACTGCTTCGCGCTGCCTGCGCACCCCGAATCGGTGGCCGGTGCACGACGGCTGACGAGGGCTCGGCTCGACGAGTGGCGGCTGGACGATGACGCACACGAGGCAGCGGTCCTGATCGTGTCGGAACTGGTCACCAACGCGGTGGTGCACACCGTGAGCGCCCGCGTCGTGTGTGAGCTGCGATGCCTCGAAGGGCGGCTGCGAATAGCCGTGCAGGACCAAGGACACCAGCCCGGCGGGCCGCGACTTCGCCGCGCCGCCGATGACGAGCACGGACGCGGCCTGCTGCTCGTCGACGCGTTGAGCAGTTCCTGGGGTTCCCGCGACGCGGGCAACGGCTCGGGCCGCATCGTCTGGGCAGAACTGCCGCACGGCTCGGAGCGGTCATGCTGAAGAACGCGATGTCCCATCTGCTCGGAGCGCGCCGCTCCCGTGAGTCCCGGCGCGCCGCGGATACGGGCATGGTGCGGTTGCCACTGCCGCCCGCGCTGTCGGCGAGCCTGGGCTGTGACGCGGTGGGGGTGCCGTCCCGGTACGGCTTCCGGCTGATGTCGCATCTGCCGCGCACCGGTTGCGTCTTCGCGGACGCCGACCGCTGGTGGTGGATCGTGCCCGCGGGCTCCGACCTCGATCTGGACTGGCCCCAGCAGGCCGCCTATGCGAGAGGCGCGTGCGTTCCGGCGGTACGCCCCCGGCTGATCCACCAGCCCGACAACCGCACGCCGTACACCCCGCCCATCCCGCTCTTCCTGATGGTGTGCCAGGTCACCGGTGTGACGCCGTCGTGGGCACCGGCCGGCGGTGCGCGCGCCGTCTCCGTGCCCTGACACAGCCCGGTTGACCTGCTGTTTCACCCGCCGGACACCCCGGTCACGCTGCGTTGTCAGTGGCCCGTTCTACTGTGGCACCAATGATCGAAAAGCCTGCGGCAGCGCGGGCTGTCCGGGTGTGGAGGGGGCGGGCCGTGCGCCGCTGGGAGTACGTCGAGGGCAGTGCCTCGAAGTTCTGGGAGACCGAGGCCGAGGGCGCCGTGGTGACGGTGCGCTATGGGCGGTGCGGGAGCGACGGGCGTACGCAGACGAAGGAGTACGCCTCGGCCGAGGCCGCGTCTGCGCAGGTGCGCAGGACGATCGTGGAGAAGGAGAAGAAGGGGTACCGCGAGGTGGGGGCGACGGCCGCGGTCGCCACTTCGGCGACGGGGGCTGCCGGGGCGACGGGGGCCGCTTCGGGCGCGGTTCCCGACGCGGAGACCGGTGCGGACGTTCTCGCTCTGCCCGACGAGGACACCTTCGATCTGCCCGCGAGCTGGAGGCGGACGCTCCACCCGCGGCGCGGCCGGGTGCACCGGGTGCCGAACAGGTCGAGGCAGGATGCGCTCGACACGATCGAGGCCCGGATCGCCGAGGAAGCGGCCTGGATCCAGGAGTTCGTCGACGCGCCGCGTTCGGATGCCGGGCTGGCCGGTGAGCTGCGGGCGCATGTCGCCGGGAGCCCGTCACCGGTCGGAGCGGCCGTTCTGGCCTCGGTGGTCAGTATTCCCGTGCCCGACTCCGCCTGGGCGGACCACTGGTCGGAGCGTTACGGGCTGCCGTTCGCCGCTCGGGCCGCGGTCGAGATGTTCTCGGTCGATGCCAACTGGCAGCAGAGCGGCCGCCGGCGCGGCGAGCCCCGTCTGGAGGCGCTCGCGGGTCCGCGCCACGCGTACTGGGCGAGGGACCGCCGGCTTTCGATGGACCGGGTCCGTGCGCTGCTCGCGGCGGCCGACGAGGAGACCTACCGGGCGGCGGTGGAGGCGCTGGCCGGGTGTCGCACCGATGCCCTGCACAGGATCATCGTCTCCTATCTGGTCCCGAGCGAGACCGGCTGGGTCGACGACCTCTGCGCGGATCCCGAAGTGAGCGCGGAGCGGGACCGCACCCTGCGCCTGATGCTGTTCAGTTCGCTGAACTCGGCCGACCAGATGCCCTGCTTCCCCCATCGGCCGGACATCACCGACAGCGTCGCATTCATCGCGACGGTCGCCGAGGGCATCGGACCGGCGATCGCCCCGCTGCTGGGCGACGCCCTCAACGCCAACCACTACTACGCCGACAGCACGAAACTCGCCGCCAACGCCCTGGTCGAGCTTCCCACCGACGATGCCTTTCTCGCCCTGCTGGCCCACGCCGACTCCAAGCATGTCCGCCCCGCCCTCCTCGACGCCATGCGCCGCTACCCGGTGCGTGCGGTGCGGCTGCTGGCCGCCGCGGTGGCCACCGGCCCGGCCGAGGCCTCCTCCCGGTCGCTGCAGCTGCTCCGTGGTCATATCGGCGCCCACCACGAACTGGTGTCGCTCGCGCTCGGCGACCTGGACGCCGAGGTCGTGGAGACCGTCGAACCGCTGCTCAACCCGGCGGACCTGATCGCCGACGCATCTGTGGACGCCCTGCCCGCCGTGCTGACGGCGCCGCCGTGGTCCCGGCCCCGCACCCGTGTCAAGGACGCGGTCGTGACAGGCCTGACCGCGGAGTCCGAGCCCTCGCTGGAGTGGCTGCCCGGGGAGAAGGCCGCATGGGAGGCCACCTCCTCGTGGTACACGACCAGGCGCGGCGAGGGCGACTGGGAGAAGGACGCCGCCACCCTGCACCACGATGTGAACCAGCGCGACCTGCGGCCGGCCTGGATCTTCGTCCACGGCCCGGAGGAACTGGTCGCCCCGCTGCTCGCCGGCTGGGATCCGACCGATCTGTGGGACGGCGAGGACACCCTCAGGCCGGTCGCCGCCCGCTTCGGCCTCGCGGCGCTGCCGCTGCTGCTGCGTGCCGTGCCCCGGCAGCCGGGCTCGCTCGCCCCGCTGCTGCTCCCGTTCGTCGATGTGCGGGTCGCCCGGCACATGGCCGACTGGGCGGTACGTCTCAAGTCCACCGCAGCGACCGCCCGTTCCTGGTTCACCCGGCACGGTGTAGCGGCCGCCCCGCTCCTGGTGCCGGACGCCCTGGGCAAGGCGGGTGCCGCGCGGCGCGCCGCCGAACAGGCGCTGACGCTGATCGCCACGGCGCACGGCGACGCCGTGGTGCGCGATGCCGCCGGGGCGTACGGCGCCGAGGCGGTGGCCGGGGTGGATGCGCTGCTGGCCGCGGACCCGCTGGAGCGGGCGCTGCCCGCCAAAATGCCCGTACTGCCCGGCTGGGCGCAGCCCTCGCTGCTGCCCCAGATCGTCGTCCGGTCCGGCGGTGCGCTGCCCATGCGGTCGGTGCACCACGCCCTGACGATGCTGGCGCTCTCGAAGCCCGGCGAGGTGTACCCCGGTGTCGCCTCGCTCGTCGAGACGGCCGAGGCCGCTTCGCTCGCGGAGTTCGCCTGGGGCCTGTTCGAGCAGTGGCAGCTGGCCAATATGCCCGCGAAGGAGTCGTGGGCGCTGCACGCGCTGGGGCTGCTGGGCGACGACGAGACGGTGCGCAGGCTCACACCGGTCATCCGGGCCTGGCCCGGTGAGGGCGCGCACCACCGGGCGGTGGAGGGCCTCGATGTGCTGGCGTCCATCGGCACCGATGTCGCGCTCCTGCATCTGCACGGCATCTCGCAGCGGGTGAAGTTCAAGGCGCTGAAGGTACGCGCCCAGGAGAAGATCGCCGAGGTCGCCGCGGGGCTCGGGCTGACCGGGGAACAGCTCTCCGACCGTCTGGTGCCGGACTTCGGTCTGGACGCGGACGGTTCGACGGTCGTCGACTACGGCACCCGTACGTTCACGGTCGGCTTCGACGAGCAGTTGCGCCCCTATGTACTGGACGGTGACGGCAAACGCCGCAAGGATCTGCCGCAGCCGGGTGCACGGGACGACGCGGAGCTGGCCCCGGCCGAGCGCAAGCGGTTCATGGCGCTCAAGAAGGACGTCCGGACGGTCGCATCCGACCAGGTGCGCCGGCTGGAGAGGGCGATGGTGACCGGGCGTTCCTGGACGGCCCAGGAATTCCGGGAGTTGTTCGTCGGTCATCCGCTGCTGTGGCATCTGGTACGCCGGCTGGTGTGGCTGAGCGAGACGGATGAGGGCGCGTGCACGGCGTTCCGGGTCGCGGAGGACCGCACGTTCGCCGACGCCGAGGACGATGTCTTCACCCTGGCGGACGACGCGACGGTGCGGCTCGCGCACCCGCTGCGTCTCGGGGAGGAACTGACCACCTGGTCCGAGGTGTTCGCCGACTACGAGATCCTTCAGCCGTTCGCACAGCTCGGGCGCGGCGTGTACGAGCTGTCCGATGAGGAGACCGCGGGCTACCGGCTCACCCGGTTCGAGGGCCTCAAGGTGGCGACCGGGAAGGTCCTGGGACTGGAGCGGCGCGGCTGGCAGCGCGGGACGCCGCAGGACGCCGGAGTGGAGCGCTGGATCTCCAAGCGGCTGACCGACGACTGCTATCTGGTGATCGCGCTGTACGAGGGCATCGCGGTCGGGGTGGTCGACATGTTCCCCGACCAGACCCTCGAAACGGTCTGGCTCGACTCCCGGCCCGACGATCACTGGGGGCGGCGCAGCTACCCGCACCGTTTCGCCGACCTGGATGCGGTGACCGTGTCGGAACTTCTCGGCGACCTGACGGAGCTCACCGAGGGCGTCGCATCATGACCGTACGGAACGACACGCGCATCGAGGCACCGGGCGGCGGCCCGGCTCCGGTGCAGCGGCCACCGGCCGAGGTGCGGTACGCCGAGGAGCTGACGGCTCTGCGGGCCGAGGACCGTGATCCGCGGCCCCCGGGCTGGGAGTTGAGCCTGCGTGCGGCGCGCCGCTTCGTCATCGGTGACACGGAGGCGGGGATCAGCCGGAAGTTCGTCGGCAATCCCTCGCTGGTGGACCGGGCGCTGGTGACGCTGGCGACGAGCCGCGGGCTGATGCTGGTCGGGGAGCCGGGCACCGCCAAGTCGCTGCTGTCCGAGCTGATCGCGGCCGCGGTCAGCGGGGACTCGACGCTGACGGTGCAGGGCGGCGCGGCCACCACCGAGGACCAGATCAAGTACGGCTGGAATTACGCACTGCTGGTCGCCGAGGGGCCCTCCACCCGCTCGCTGGTACCGGCTCCGATGCTGCGCGGCATGGCGGAGGGCAGGCTCGTGCGCTTCGAGGAGATCACCCGCTGTCCGCTGGAGGTACAGGACTCACTGCTGTCGCTGCTGTCCGAGCGGGTGGTGGCGATCCCCGAGCTGACCGGTCCTGACGGCATGGTCTTCGCCCGGCAGGGTTTCAATGTCATCGCGACGGCCAACACCCGGGACCGGGGTGTCAATGAGATGAGTGCGGCGCTCAAGCGGCGCTTCAACTTCGAGACCGTGTTCCCGATCCCCGACCTGGACACCGAACTGGCCCTTGTCGAGGCGGAGGTCACCACCCTGCTGCGGCGTTCGGGGGTGGAGCCGCCGCCCGACCGGGATGTGCTGGAGGTCCTGGTCGGTACGTTCCGGGAGCTGCGTGCGGGGGTCGGTGAGAAGGGCGGGCCCGGTGGGGGTGCGGACCGTCCCTCCGCGGTGATGAGTACGGCGGAGGCCGTCTCGGTCGCCCATGCGGTGGGTGTGCGCGGCTGGTTCCTGCGCGGCGAGCCGGGCAGTGCCGCCGATGTGGTGGCGTGTCTGGCGGGGACGGCGGCGAAGGACAGCCCGGAGGACCTGGCCCGGCTGCGCCGCTATCTGGAGCAGCAGGTGCCGCGTCGGCGCAGCCCGGCGTGGCAGGCCCTGTACGACGCACGTCATCTGCTGGCCGACTGATGTCCGCCGTGTTCCTGGGGGTGCGTCACCACTCCCCCGCCTGCGCACGGCTCGTCGAGCGGACCGTCGAGGAACTCCGGCCCGCCCAGGTGCTGATCGAGGGTCCGGCCGAGATGAACGGACGGCTGGACGAGCTGCTGCTCGGCCACGAGCTGCCGGTCGCGGTGTTCAGCCACTACCGCGACGGGCAGCGGTCCGCGACGTCCTGGGCGCCGCTGTGCGACTACTCGCCGGAGTGGGTCGCGCTGCGGGCGGGGCGGGCGGCCGGGGCGGAGGTCCGCTTCATCGATCTGCCGGCCTGGCATCCGGCGTTCGCCGAGCGCACCAACCGCTATGCCGATGCGGAGGTCCGCTACGCGGAGGCGACGGAGCGGCTGTGCCGGCACTTCGCGGTGGACTCCTCGGACGCCCTGTGGGACCGGCTGTTCGAGGTCGAACCCGACGAAGGTCTCGGCGAACGGCTCGATGCGTACTTCGCGCTGGTGCGCGGTGACGCGGAGGCCGATGCGGGCGACCGGGCGCGCGAGACGTACATGGCGGCGTGGGTCCGGGCGGCTCTCGCCCTGGCCGGGGACCGGCCGGTGCTGGTGGTGACCGGCGGCTTCCATCAGCCCGCGCTCCGTACGCTCACCGAAACCGCTGCGGAGAGCGGCGACGGCTGGGCACGGGGCACGGACGGGTGGCCCGAGGTGCCCGCCCCGCCGGACGGGGCCATGGCCGGGAGTTTCCTCGTGCCGTACTCCTTCCGGCAGTTGGACGCCTTCGCCGGGTACCAGTCGGGGATGCCTTCGCCCGGCTACTACCAGCAGGTGTGGGAGGAGGGCCCCGGGTCCGCGGCAAACGGCCTGCTGCGGGTGGTCGTCGAGCGGTTGCGGGCGCGCAGGTTCCCGGTGTCCACCGCCGATCTGATCGCCGCGCGCAGTCTGGCCCAGGGGCTCACGGCGCTGCGCGGTCATCCGCGCCCCGCCAGGATCGATGTACTGGACGGTCTCGCGGGCGCCCTGATCACGGACGACCTGGACCGCCCGCTCCCGTGGACGAGCCGGGGCACGCTGATGACGGGTGCCCACCCGGCGGTCGTCGAGATGGTGGCGGCCTGCAGCGGTGACCGCACCGGGCGCCTCCATCCCGGCACCCCGGCGCCGCCCCTGGTGCACGATGTGGCGGCGCAGCTGGCCGCACTGGCGCTCGACGGCGGCCCCGAAGCCTCATACCGCCTCGATCTCACGGATGTCACCGGTCTGGAGCGCAGCCAGGTGCTCCACCGACTGCGGGTGCTGGGCATCCCCGGGCACGGGCGGACCGCCGGTCCCGAGCACGGAGTCGACCCCGTCTTCACGGAACGCTGGGAGGCGCAGTCCGTGTCGGGGCGCGAGGCGGCGCTGGTGGAGGCGGGGGCGTACGGCGCGACTCTCGCGGAGGCGGCGGCGGCTGTGCTCACCGAGCGGACGCGGGGTTCCGCGGTGGAGGCCGATGACCTGGCCCGGGTGCTGTTCGACGCCGTGCTGTGCGGGATGGACGGGTTCTCGGAGCAACTGCTCGGTGAACTGGCCTCCGGTGTCGGCGGGTTGAAGGAGGCCGGACCGCTCGGGGACATACTCTCCACGGCCCTCGGGCTGTGGCGGCACGACCGGGTGTTCGGGGTGGCGCGCGGTCCGCTGCTCGCCGCGGTGATCGACGGGGCGACGGAGCGGCTGCTGTGGCTTTTGGAGGGGGCGCGCGGCGCCTCGGGGGTGGACTTCCCCCGTCTGCGGGCCGTGGTCGCGGTGCGGGACGCGCTGCTGCACGCACCGGAGTTGCTCTCCGTCACACGGGAGACGGCGGCCGCGATCGCATGGCGGATCAGCGGCGATCCGGAGGCACCGGTCGATCTGCGTGGGGCCGCGTTCGGACTGCACCGGAGCCTGGTTGGGCTCCCGGGCGGCTCCGGCGATCCGGCCGGGGCGGTGCGTGCGGTGGCGACGGCCGGTGCGGATGCGCTCGGCGACTGGCTGGCCGGACTGTTCGCGCTCGCCCGCGACGAGGTGACGGGCGTGGTGGGGCACGAGGGCGGGGGCGGAGGCGGCGATGGCACGCAGTCGCTGATCGATGTGCTGGACGGCCTGGTCCGTGCGCTGCCCGACGACGATTTCCTGTCGGGTCTGCCCGCACTGCGTCAGGCCTTCGCGTTCTTCCCGCCACGCGAACGCGAGCGGATCGCCGGACGCCTGTTGGAACGGCGCGGGGTGCGCGGGTCTTCGCGTTCCCTGCTGCGGACCACCGAGGACCCGCTGCTGATCGCCCGGGCCCGCGCCCTGGAGGAGTCCGTGTCCCGACTGCTGGCCCGCTACGACCTGGGAGCCACCCGATGACCTCGCCCGAACGCGTACCCGACCGGACACCAGTGCCCGCGGCGGGCGACGCCGCCGTGGCACCCGATGCGGGGCTGGAGCGCTGGCGGCTGATCCTGGGCTCCGCCGCCGAACGGCACACCGGGCCGCTGGGTGCCGGCAACACCGGCCGGGATGCCGCGCTCGACTGGCTCTACGGCCGCGACCCGGACCTCGCCAGGCGCGGGGTGCGCCGCTCCGGCACCGCCCCTCGGCACGGCGGTGACGGCCCGTCCGCGGTGACCGCGGTCGACTGGCTCGACGACATCCACCACCTCTTCCCGAAGGAGACCATCGAGCGCCTGGAGCGGGACGCCGTCGAGCGGTACGGCATCCAGGAGATCGTCACCGACCCCGCCGTGCTGGAGCGGGTCGAGCCGAGCCCGACGCTGCTGCGGGCGGTGCTGCGCACCAAGCATCTGATGAACCCACAGGTGCTGCGGCTGGCCCGGCGCATCGTCGAGTCGGTGGTGAAACAGCTCCTGGCCAGGCTCCGGCCGGAGATCCGCCGGGCGTTCCACGGCACCCGCTCCCGCAAACCCAGCCGGGTGCCGCTGGCGAGGGACTTCGACTTCCGGCAGACCGTACGGGCCAACCTCACCCACTACCAGCCGGCCGAGCGGCGCCTGCTCATCGAGCGCGCCCACTTCCACTCCCGTACGCAACGCCAAGTCACGCAGTGGCAGCTGATCCTGCTGGTCGACCAGTCGGGCTCGATGGCCGGATCGGTGATCCACTCGGCGGTGACCGCCGCGTGTCTGTGGGGCCTGCCCGGCCTCAAGACGCATCTGGTCGCCTTCGACACCCAGGTGGTGGACCTGACCTCCGATGTGACCGATCCGGTGGAGCTGCTGATGCGGGTCCAGCTGGGCGGCGGCACCGACATCGCACGGGCCGTGGAGTACGGCGCGGGTCTGGTGGAGAATCCGCGGCGCACCATCGTCGCGCTGGTCACCGACTTCTACGAGGGCGGCGACCCCTACCGGCTGCTGCGCACGGTGCGGGCGCTGGTGGAGCAGGGCACCACCGTGCTGGGGCTGGCCGCGCTCGACGAGGACGCCAACCCGGAGTACGACCGTGAGCTGGCGGGGCGGCTCGCCGCGGCCGGGGCACACATCGGGGCGATGACACCGGGCCGCCTCGCCGAGTTCGTCGCCGAAAGGCTGGGCCGATGACCGACGCATCGACCGGCGCCCTCGCCGCGCGCCCCGATCTGCTCGCCCTGACGCCGGACACGCTCGCGGCACTGGCCAACCGCGGGCTGGTCAAACGGGCCACGAAGGAGCTGGACGCGGGCACGGTGCCCGCTCTCACGACCGAGCAGGACACCACGGTGCGCGCCCGCTTCGACGACGGCACCACCACCTCGCTGCCGCCCGGCACGGGGCTTGACGACGGCGACTGCAGCTGCGCCGCGCCGGGCGTGTGCCGCCACCTCATCGCCCTGGTGCTGGCGTATCAGCGCCTGGCCACAGCCGGGACGGACAGCGCCACCGCCGCCGTCACCGACTGGTCCCCCGGCAGCACCGATGACACGGCCCTCGCCGAAGCCGTCGGTGCCCGTCCGGTGGCCGCGGCCCGCCGCACCTTCGAGCGGGGCTACGCCGCCGTCGTGCACCGCCCGTCCCCGGACCACCCCGAGCCCCGGGTCGAACTCCCCACCTGCACGGTGCGTTTTCCGGTCCCCGGCGAGATCGCGTACGCGCTGACGGACGCGGCCGCCGCGCTGCGCGGCGAGGTGGTGGCACTCGCGGTGTGGGCGTTCCGGGCCGCCGACGCGGCGGGGACCGAGGAGCGGTCCCTCCCCGTCCAGGTGGGCGGGCGCACCACCGCCCCGCCCGCCGAGCGGCCCGTGCTCGTCGCGGCCGTCGAGCTGGCGGACGAGCTGCTGGCGGAGGGTGTGGCCCATGTCGGACCGGTCCACGGCGGTGCCCTGGCACGGGCCGCCGCAGGGCTGAGCGCCGAGTCGCTGCACTGGCCCGCGGGTGCGCTGGCCGAACTGACGGAACAGCTCACGGCGTACGCCGACCGCAACGCCCACTACCGTCCCGAGCTGGTCGCCGCCCTGCTCACGGAGTTGCACGCCCGGCGGCGGGCCGCCGCGCTCCCCGGCGTACTGGGCAGCCGCGAAGCCGGGGACACCCCGCTGCGCCGGGTCCGGCTCACCTCGCTCGGCTGCCGTGTCCACGGCACACCGCGGTCCCTGGTCTCCGAGGTGTATTTCGCGCATCCCGGCGCGGGCACCGTCCTCGTTCTCCGCAAGGCCTGGACGGCTGCCGAGGGCAAGGAGCTCACCGGCCACCAGCTGTCCACCCGCCGCGTCCTGTCCACCCCGCTGGGCGCGCTCGCCGCCGGAAACCTGGTCAGCGAGAGTGTGCGGCGCACGCCGAGCCGTGCGCTGACGATCGCCCGGGGCCGGCTCGGCACGACGAGCATCACACCCGTCGGCGCCTCCTGGACGGAGCTTTTGGAGCCTCTGCTCGTACGGGATCTCTCCGCGCTGACGGCGGGCTGGGAGGGCAGGCCGCCCCGGCTGATCCGGCCGCGGGTCGAGGCGGAGGCGGTCCATGTCGTCGCGCTGTCCCAGGTGGAGAGCGTCGGCTACGACCCCGCCGAGCAGCGCCTGGAAGCCGTCGTGCGCGATGCCGCGGGTACCCCTGCGCTGGTGACGGCGGGCTATCGGCCGCAGTGTCCCGGTGCGCTGGACGCCCTGGCCGATGCGCTGGAGGGCGGCGCCACGCATGTCAGCGGTTCGGTGCACCGCTCCGGCGGTGGATTCCGGATCGATCCGATCGCGGTGCTGACCCCGGCGGGGCCGATCGTGCCCGATCTCGCCGCCGGCGACGGCTCGACGGCGCTCGCGGCGGTGGTGCACGGCCTGTCCGATCCGCTGACGGCGGTGCTGGATGAGGCGATATCCGCCATGTCGGCGGTGCCGCACAGCGGTCTGCGCCATCTGAACAACCCTGCCCGCTCCCGTATCGACGAGGCGGCGACCGCGCTGTCCCGCACCGGCCTGACCCGTGCCGCGGCCCTGTTGCGCGCCTTCCTCGACGCACTGGACGACGGCTCCCCAGCGGACGGGAAGGGCCTGGCCAACCGCTGCGATGCCTGGCTGGACGCCCAGCTCCACCTCCTGGTCAGCAGCGAACTGCGGTCCTCCCGGCCGGAGTTCGCGACCGCCTTGGCATCCGACTAGGGCCGGTTCAGATAGGCGAGCCGGGGATGGGCCTTCAGGTACCCGTCGAGGAGGCGTCCGGCCACGGTCACCGAGTCGACCAGCGGGTGCAGCGCGAAGGCCTTCACGGCGGTGGCGCGTGAGCCGCTCTCCGCCGCGTCCAAGACCGCGCGCTCGACGGCCTTGACGGCTGTGACCAGACCGACGGCGTGATACGGAAGCGGGTCGACGGCGACGGGACGGGCGCCGTTCGCGTCGACCAGGCACGGCACCTCGATGACGGCGTCCGCGTCGAGCACGGAAAGCGTCGTGCGATTGCGGACGTTGAGGATGAGAGAGGTCCGTTCGTTGCGGGCGACGGCCCGCATGAGGGCGAGCGCCACCTGCTCGTAGCCGCCGGACTCCAGATCGCTCTCCTCCCGCTCGCCGACCCCGGCGACGTCCCGGTTCTCCGACATGTAGGTGGCCTCGCGTTCGGCGCGGGTGCGGTCCCAGGCCGGCAGCGCAGGGGCGCCCGGGTCCTTCACCCGGGCGTAGAAGCCCTCCTGCTGTTCGCGGAGAAAGGCACCTCGGGTCTGCTCGGCGTCCTGGTAGGCGCGTACCGCTTCGCGGTTGAAGTAGTAGTAGTGCAGATACTCGTTGGGGACGGCGCCCAATGACCGCAGCCAGTCGGTGCCGAAGAGTCTGCCCTCCTCGAAGGAGCCGAGGAGCTCCGGGTCCGCGAGCAGCCGCGGGAGTTCGTCGCGGCCGTCGACCCGCAGTCCGCGGACCCAGCCCAGATGGTTGAGGCCCACGTAGTCGATCCTGGCCCGGTCGGGGTCGGCGCCGAGCACCCGGGCGATACGGCGGCCGAGGCCCACCGGTGAGTCGCAGATGCCGATGACCCGGTCACCCAGGTGACGGGACATGGCCTCGGTGACCAGGCCTGCCGGGTTGGTGAAGTTGATGACCCAGGCGTTCGGGGCGAGCCGGGCGATGCGCTGTGCGAGGTCGACGGCGACGGGCACGGTGCGCAGCCCGTACGCGATGCCGCCCGCCCCGACCGTCTCCTGGCCGAGCACACCTTCGTCGAGGGCGACGCGTTCGTCGGCGGCCCGTCCTTCGAGGCCGCCGACGCGGATCGCCGAGAAGACGAAGTCGGCGCCGCGCAGTGCGTCGTCGAGGTCGGTGGTGGCGGTGACGGCGGGCGCGTCCGCAACGTTCGCGGCCTGTTCGCCGAGCACCCGGGCGATGGCGGTGAGCCGGTCGGCGTCGGTGTCGTAGAGGGTGACCGCGGACACGCGGCCCTCGGCGTGATCGGCGAGCAGCGCCCCGTACACGAGTGGAACCCGGAATCCGCCGCCGCCCAGAATTGTCAGCTTCACGCTTCCGCATGGTACGGGGGCCGCCCGGGCGAGGGCCCGAGCGACTCCGGACGGCGGCTCTGCCTCCGGCCACCGGGAGCGCCCGGCCCGGTGGCCATGGACCTGCGGGTCCGCGACCACCGGGCCGGGCGCCTCTGCGGGTGGGCGGCTCGGGTCAGTTGCCGCTCCACCAGCGCGAAACGGTCCGCCACAGCCTCGCCGGTGCGGAGGTCCCTCGCTGCTGCGGAATCCGGCCGACGGCGGAGTTCCCGGCGGGCGCGGGCGCGGACTGGTCGGTGACCGTCACGGTGTACGTCGCACCGGCCGCACCGGTCACGCTCGTCGCGGCGGGTGCCGGGGCCTGGCCGGAGGCGCGTCCGGGCGTGGGCGCGGTGTGCCGGGCAGTGGACTGCACCTCCCAGTCCTGGCGCGGCACGTTGGGCCTCCCCATGGACGGAGGTTCCTTGTCGTCCTGCGGCGCACGCGCGGCGAAGTCCGCGGGAAGCTCCACCAGATGCCGGCCCATGATGTTCCCGACCCAGCTCAGCTCGCTCTCCTCGACGGCGAGTTCGAGGTCGGGAAGCCTCATCAGCAGGGCGTCGACCCCGACGTCCGCGATGGCGCGCCCGATGTCCTGCCCGGGGCACTCGTGGGGGCCGCCGCTGAACGCGAGGTGGGCGCGGTTGCCCTCCATGTCGGCGCCCAGGTCGGGCCGTACCATCGGATCGGTGTTGCCCGGTGCGATGCCGACGATCAGCGCGTCGCCCGCCTTGATCTGCTTGCCGCCCAGTTCGGTGTCGCCGACCGCCCAGCGGCCGAAGACCGCGGTGAACGGCGGTTCGTCCCACAGGGTCTGCTCGACCGCTTCGGGCACCGTCATGTGGCCACCGCTGAGCCTGGCCCGGAAGCGGGGGTCGGTGAGCACCATGCGCAGGACGTTGGCGATCAGGTTGGCGGTCGCCTCGTAGGAGGCGATGAGGATCAGCCGCAGATGCTCGCTGACCTCCTGGTCGTTCATCCCCGCCGGATGCTCGACGAGCCAGGTGGCGAAGTCGTCCGCGGGTTCGCGCCGACGTCGCTGGACGAGCCGGGTCAGCGCATCCAGGACGTACGCGTTGCTCGCGACCGCGGTCGCCGTGCCGCGCGTCATGTCGCGGGCGGCCTGCACCATCCGGTCGTTGTACTCCTCGGGCATGCCGAGGATCGCGCACATCACCATCATCGGCAGCCGCTCGGCGAACCGGCTGACCAGGTCGACCCGGCCGTTCTGGCAGAACTCGTTCACGAGCCGGTTGCTGTAGCGGTTGACATGGCGGCGCACGCCGCGGTGGTCGATGCGCGCCATGCTGTCGGTGACCGCGCCGCGCTGGCGCTCATGGGTGGCGCCGTCGGCGAAGACACAGATCGGCTGCCAGGTGAAGATCGGCGCCAGCGGGTGGTCCGGGGCGACCGTGCCGTCCTGCAGGGCCCGCCACCGCCGGGAGTCCCGGGAGAACTGCGAGGGGGTACGGGTCATGTGGAGGTTCTCGCTGTGCCCGAGGACCAGCCAGGCGGGTACGTCTCCGTGCAGCAGTACGGGGGCCACGGTGCCGTGCTCGGCGCGCAGCTTGTCGTACAGCCCGTGGGGGTCCCGCTCGGCCTCCGGGCCGTAGAACCGGCGCAGGCCGCCGGGGCCGATACCGAGGCCGTGGGCGGGGCACTCGGGGGGCGGAACCGGCCCCTGGGCCGCTCCGGGCTCGTAGTGGAATGGGCTTGTCACGATCGCTCCAGGGATCAGGATTCCAAGGACCAGACGGATGGGACGCGCGGGAGGGGTTCGGGTACTGCGGTCAGGCGAGCGGGAGGGCCAGACTGTGCAGATAGCGCATCAGCGTCATCAGTACGTCGCGGCTGGAGGCACGCAGCCGGGCGTCGCAGTCGATCATCGGTACCTCTTCGGGGAGGTCCAGGGCGGCGCGCAGCGCTTCGACAGGGTGCTTCGGAGCGTCGGGGAAGGTGTTGACGGCGACGACGAACGGCACGCCGCGCTCCTCCAGCCGCCCGATGACGTCGAAGCTGACTTCGAGGCGTCGGGTGTCGATGAGGACCACCGCGCCGAGGGCGCCTTCGAACAGGCCGTTCCACAGGAACCAGAACCGTTCCTGGCCCGGGGTGCCGAACAGATAGAGGATCAGTTCCTCACTGATGGAGATCCGGCCGAAGTCCATGGCGACGGTGGTGGCGGTCTTGCTCTCCACCCCGAAGTTGTCGTCCACGCCGACTCCGGCCTGGGTCATGGTCTCTTCGGTGGTCAGCGGCCGGATCTCGCTGACGGATCCGACCATGGTCGTCTTGCCGACCCCGAACCCGCCGACGATCACGACCTTGACCGCGGCTGTCGCCGTGGTGGGAAGGACGTCTTCGCGCCGGGGGCCGGTGATCGTGTCAGAGCTTCTGAAGTCCATGCATCACCGCTTCGAGAAGGGACCTGTCCGGGAGGGTGGCGCGAACGATGGGCGCGCGCGATTCGATGAGCTCGGTGGTGAGGAGTTCCGTGAGGAGCGACGTCACGACGCTGAAGGGCAGACCCAGGTAGGCCGAGATCTCGGCGACGGATAACGGCGCCTGACAGAGCCGCAGGATCACGGCCTGCTCGGGCTGGACCGTCGGCGTCGGCTGGGCCTTCGCAACGACCATCGTGACCAGGTCGAGCGGCGCCCGCTCGCTGCCGTCGGGATCGCCGGTGATCACGTACAGCCGCTCCGGGTCGCTCAGTGCCGGATCGGCCTTTCGGCGTTCTCGTCGGGGAGAATTCATCCGGCCTGCCCGTCGTGGCGCGGCGGGCTCGTGAGGTGGGCGCCGATCCTGACGACCATGTCGCGCATCCGCGATCCGACGAGTCCCGCGTCCACCGTCTCACCGGCCAGGACCGCGAGGTACGCGCCGGTTCCCGCGGCCATCAGGTAGAAGAAGCCGCCGGTGACCTCGATGACGACCAGGCGCATGAGCCCGTCACTGTAAGGGATTTCGGAGGCGACGGCGGCGGCCAGGCTCTGCAGTCCGGCGCAGGCCGCCGCGAGGCGGTCGGCGACATCGGGATCGCCGCCGTGCCGGGCGATGCGCAGGCCGTCGGCGGAGAGCACGACGATCTGGTGGATGTCCGGCACGTCGTCGGCCAGTTCCTTGAGCATCCAGTCCATATTGCCCCGCTGCTGGATCACTTCAGGTCTCCCTTGTCCCAGGCGTCGTCAGAGTCTTCGTCGGTCTTCGGCTCCTGCGGCACGCCGTTGACGGCGTTGGTGAAGGCCTCCAGCCAGAGGCCGGGGGGCTGTTCCTTGCCGCTGTCGTTCCCCGGGCCGTGGCCGTTGGTGTGGCCGTTGCGCTGTCCTGCGGTGGGATCGACGGGCTGTGCGGGGAGGTTGTGCGAGCCCAGGGGGGCGCGGCCGCGGCTGCGGCGCTGCGGGAGGCCGCCCGCGGTCCACTCCGTCACCACGGGGACGTCGTCCTCCATGGCGGCCGAGGGGACGGCAGGCCGGGTGACGGGTGCGACCGGTCCGGTGGCGGGGCGCTGGGCCACGGGGCGGGGCTTGCGGCGTGCAGGCACGACGTGCTTCATGGCCTCCTGGTCGATGTCGCTGGTGGGCCTCGACGTGGCGCCGATGCCGTGGGCGATGCCGGGAGCGGGTCCGGTGGTGATCATCGCACGCGGCACGATGAGTACGGCGCGGACACCGCCGTAGGCGGACTGCCGCAGCGAGACCTGGAGGTCGTACATCCGCGAGAGCCGTCCGACGACGGCCATGCCGAGTCGCGGGGACTCGCCGAGGTCGTTCATGTTGGAGCCGGCCTGGGCCCTGGCGAGCATGTTCTCGGCCCGTGCGCGGGCCTCCTCGCTGAGCGAGACGCCGCCGTCCTCGATCTCGATGGCGATGCCGGTCTGCACCTCGACGGCGGTGACGTGCACCCGGGTCTGCGGCGGCGAGTAGCGGGTGGCGTTGTCGAGGAGTTCGGCGCAGGCGTGGATGAGCGGTTCGACCGCGGTGCCGATGATGGCGACCTTGGCGATCGAGTGCAGATCGACGCGCGGGTACTCCAGGATGCGCGACATGGCGCCGCGCAGCACGCTGAACAGCGGTACGGGCTTGGGCCATTGGCGGCTGGGGCGGGCACCGCCCAGTACCGCGATGGAGTCGGCGAGCCGGCCGATCAGCGCGGTGCCGTGGTCGATGCGGAGCAGGTCGTCGAAGACGTCGGGGTTGCGCCCGTGGTGCTCCTCCATCTCGCGCAGTTCACTCGCCTGGCGGTGCACGATCGCCTGGACGCGCCGCGCGACGTTGACGAAGGCGCGCTGCGCGGAGTCACGCATCGCCTCTTCGTTGTCGATGATGTTCAGCACCGTGTAGACGAGGGTGCGCTGGGCGTCGGGCAGGTCGCGGTAGAGCTCGTCCGCGTCGACGACGTCCCGGAGCACCTCTTCGGGCGAATTGCCCACGCGCAGCCGGTGGATGGCGGCCGGCAGGAGCTCCTTGCTGATCCGCACGGTCTCGTCGTCGTGGGTGGCGATGCGCCGTTCCAGGTCGGCGAAGCGCCGCTCGAACACCGCGCGCTGAGCACGCAGTTCACGTGCCCGGCGGGAGAGTCGAACGGTGAGTGCGGCGACCACGACGGTGGCGAGCACGCCGCACCAGACGACTGGTATCCGCGCGGCCGCGGAAACCACTGCCGCCGCGGCGGCGGTTGCGCCGCCCATCAGGAACACGGGCAGCAACAGGGCGCGAACGACGGGGGTTTCTCGTTCGATCGGCGGTGATTCAACACGAACCATCTAAAACCTCTGGCGGTTGATTCGGGAGGTATACACGCTTGCAAGACACTTGAGAACAAGCGCTCGAATTCATCTCAACTCGACTTCGCTGCGCGTGAGCTTAGTCAGATCGAATCGGTGCTTCGGCACATTCACCCAACCCCCTGCGCGAGCGCTCCAGCGGTAATACACTCACGAGTTTTTGCACGCACCGCCCCCGAGCATGCGCAAGGAGTGACGAGGCGGTGAAATCCGCGAACCTGGACGCCTCTTGTACCGCACATCGGGACAATTCCCGGGCGCACCCGGAGGACAGGTCGGAGTATTCCTACGCAATCGACACCAGCGGCGATCCATTCCGCCCCGCACTGAGGGGCAGGCGCACATGCGATCGAAGCAGACCGAAAGGAGCACATTCATGACTGAAGGACGGGTGCACGGAAAGGTCGCCATGATGACGGACGAGGCGCGTGGCGGGTCGACGCGTGACTACACCATCGAATCGCTCGACACCGGACTGCGGCTGATGCAGCTGTTCCTCACCCACGACACACTGACCGTCTCCGAGGCCGCCGGGCTGCTCCGCATCGGCCGGTCCACCGCCCACCGGGTACTCAGCACCCTGGAGGGACGCGGCTTCGCGATCCGGGACTCCTCCGGCCGCGGCTATTTCGCCGGCCCCGAGCTGGTGCGGCTCGGCCGCCCGGCGGGCTTCGGCGCGGCCGTCCGCGAACAGCTCGGAGCCGTGCTGGACGACGCCGTGCGGCGAACCGGCGAGACCGTGCAGAGTGCGGCACTGATGGACGATCAGATCATCGTCACCGACGGCCGTGAGTCGTCGCACCCGGTACGGGTGATGCTGGAGAGGGGCCGCACGCACCCCGCCCACGCCACCGCGGGAGGCAAGTTGCTGCTCGCGCTGATGTCGACGGAGCAGGTCTGCACCCTCTACCCGCGGGAGGAGTTGCCGCAGATCGCGCCGGACGCCCTCATCTCGCGCGCGGCGCTGCTCGCCGAGCTCGACGGGATCCGCTCCTGCGGGTATGCGCTCAGCCGCGGGGAGTCGGTGCGGGGCATGAACGCCGTCGCCGTCGCGCTGGCCGGGGCGGGCCGGCGGGACCGGCTCGCTCTGGTGGCATCGGCACCCGCCGACCGGGGCGACGACGCGGCGCTCGTGGAGCGCGCCGGGGAACTGCGCCGGTCCGCAGCGCTGCTGGGCACGGGAACGGCGTGAGCGGGACCGTCGGGAGCGGACCGCAGGACGGTCCGCTCCCGGGCCGGCGCCCCTCGTCAGTCCCAGAGTTCGGTGCTGTGGGCGCCGATGAGCGCGGCGATGCGGGCCAGGGCGTCGTCGGCGGGGAGCGGATCGAGCCGCCGCCCGTCGCGCAGGCGCAGGGCGACCCGGTCGTCGGCGGCCTCCCTGGCACCGATGACGGCCTGGTAGGGCACCAGGCGGGCTTCCCGGATGCGGGCGCCCAGGGTGCCGCGTTCCGGTCCGGCGATCTCGGCCCGCAGCCCGAGGCCGGTGCACCGTCGGGCGAGTGCCTCGGCATTGGGCAGTTCGGCATCGGATACCGGGAGGATCGCCAGCTGGGCGGGGGCGAGCCAGGCGGGGAAGGCCCCGCCGTGCTCCTCGATGAGATGGGCGACTGCTCGCTCCACGCTGCCGATGACGCTGCGGTGGATCATGACCGGCCGGTGTTTCGCGCCGTCCGCGCCGATGTAGTGCAGGTCGAACCTGGCCGGCTGGTGGAAGTCGACCTGGACGGTGGACAGGGTGGACTCCCTGCCTGCGGCGTCGGCCACCTGCACATCGATCTTGGGGCCGTAGAACGCGGCCTCCCCCTCGGCCGCCTCGTAGGGCAGGCCGGAGCGGTCGAGGACCTCGGTCAGCAGGGCGGTGGACCGCTGCCACATCTCGGGCGCGGCAACGTATTTCCCGCCGGGTCCGGGCAGCGAGAGCCGGTAGCGGGCCGGGCTGATGCCCAGCGCCCGGTACGTCCGGCGGATCAGCTCCAGCGCGGCCTGCGCCTCATCGGCGACCTGGTCCAGGGTGCAGAAGATGTGCGCGTCGTTCAGCTGGATGGCCCGGACGCGGGTCAGTCCGCCGAGCACTCCGGAGAGTTCGGAGCGGTACATGCCGCCCAGCTCCGCCATGCGCAGCGGCAGTTCACGGTAGCTGTGGGAGCGGGCGCGGTAGATGACGGCGTGGTGCGGACACAGGCTGGGCCGCATCACGACCTGTTCCCCGCCCAGGTCCATCGGCGGGAACATGTCCTCGCTGTAGTGCGACCAGTGCCCGGAGATCTCGTACAGCTCCCGTTTGCCGAGCACCGGTGAGTACACGTGCCGGTAGCCCGCCCGCCGTTCGGCGGTGCGGATGTACTCCTCCAGGGTGTGGCGCACGATCGCGCCGTCGGGCAGCCAGTACGGAAGTCCCGCACCGATCAGCGGGTCGGTGTCGAACAGGTCCAGCTCACGGCCGAGCTTGCGGTGGTCGTGCATGGCGGTCTCCTCGCGGTCATCGGGCCAGTGACCGCAAGGCGAAGCCCCGGGGCACTCGCCCCGGGGCTTCGGACTGAACAGCTGTCAGCGCGCCGGGACACTCTCCGGCGTCGTCGTCATGGCAGCGCGCTTCATGCGGTGGACGGTAGCAGCGACGTGCCGGTGTCCGCGCGGGATTAAAGCGCCCCGCAGTGCTGTCCGCCCCGGTTCAGCGCCCGGCGCTGCCGATGCGCCCCTCCAACTGCACCAGCAGCTCGCTGAGCTGGGCGCTGAGCCGGGTACGGGACTCCTCGTCGAGACCGGACAGCACCGTGCGCTCGTACGCCAGCTGCCGCGGCAGCAGCCGGTCGACCATGTCGCGGCCGTCCTCGGTGAGGCGGACGTGGGCGACTCGGCGGTCCCGGGCGTCGCTGCGGCGGTCGACGAGCCCGCGCTCCTGCAGGACCCGCAGGCGCTTGGTCACGGCGGCGCCGGAGGAGAACGTCTCCCTGGCCAGCTCGCCCGGTGTGAGTTCGCGGTCGGTACGGCGTACGGCACCGAGCAGGTCGAACTCGGCGCGGGTCAGGCCGGCGGCGCGCAGCGGGGCGTCCTGCGCCTGCTGGAGCAGGGCCGCGCAGCGGTTGATGCGGCCGATCAGTTCCATCGGTCCGGTGTCCAGCTCCGGGTTGACGGCCTGCCACTGCCGTACCACCGAGGCGACGATGTCGTCGGTCACACCGCTCCGTTCTCCTGGGCGGGGGTGATCAGCCCCCGCCGTGTTGCTGTCGCCGCGAGCGTACGGTGTCCGGCCTGCTCGGCCGCGATGACCTGCTGCCGGGGCAGGGCGCGCTGCCACCATTCGCCCGCCGCGATGTCGTCGGCCTCGCGCAGCTCGACGAGCGATCCGGTCAGTCTGTGCCCGGCGGCGGCGAGGGCGGCGGACGTGGACTGCGGTGCGGCGAGCGTGTGTACGGCGTGGGCGCGGGCGCGGTCGGTTGCGGCCAGGGCCGTTTCGAGGCGGCCCGCGGCGCGGCGGTTGGTCACCAGCATGGCGGCGAGGACGCCCACTCCGGTGCCGATCACGGTGTCCAGAACCCGGTCGCCGATCAGCTCGCCGGCCGGGTGGGTGCCGCGGAACTCCAGGACCAGCAGGGCCATCGGTGTGACAGCGATGGAGCCGAGCCAGTAGTTGCGGGTGATCAGGGCCTCGGCCGCGAAGCCGAAGAACAGACAGAAGCCGATGAGGGCCGGCGGTCCGGTGCGGGTGACGGGGAGGACGGCGGCGAAGACGAGGACGCCGAGCAGATTGCCGAGGGTGCGCTGGAGGGCCCGGTTCCAGGACAGGGTCACATTGGCCTGGTAGAGGGAGGCGGCGCTGACGATCGCCCAGTAGGGGCGGCCGACGCCGGCCGCCTGGGAGACATATCCGGCCAGGGCGCAGCCGATGAGTACGCGGGCGCCGATGGGGAGCAGCGGGGAGCCCGGGGCGAGGCTGCGCAGCAGTACGCGGCGGGCGTCGCGGCGGCTTCCGGTGCGCCGGGCGGGCTGTTCGGCGTCGATGCCGAACACTTCTTCCGGCGTACCGGGGGCGGGCGGCGGGGTGGGGACGGGCCCGCGCGCACGGGTCTGCCGGGCACGGGCGCGGAGCCACTCGGGGTCGGGGGCGGGGTCGGAGGCCGGAGCTGGGGCGCCCCCGGCGAGGGCGGCCTCGGCGTGGACGACGAGGCGTTCGAGCGCCCGGCGTACGGGGGTGGGGCGTCCGGCTGCGAGCAGTGTCTGCCAGGCCGCGTGCACGGCGGCGGCCGCGGTGTGCCGGGTGCGGTGTCCGGGTTCGGCGACGTATGCGGCGGCCGCGTCGAGGGCGCGGGCGGTGGCCCGGCGCTCGGGCCCCTCCCTGCGGATCATCGCGGGCCCGATCGTCACCAGCCAGGAGATCGCGCCCGCGGCCAGGGTCAGCGCGAGGTGGCCGGGCACCTGGCCGAGGTGCTGCGGGACGAAAAGTGCGGCCGAGGTGACGAACGTGAAGATCACCGGTCCGGGCGGGCCGATGCGGGTGGCGTCGCAGAGCGTCTTCTGCGTGGCCGCGAGGAGTGCGCCCACGGCGATCAGCACGGCGGTCGATCCGGTGAGCGAGGCCGCGACCAGGGACACCGCCATGGCGATGACCATGGAGACGACGACTCCGGCGACGGCCCGGGCGCGGCGGGCGTAGGGGAGGTTGTGGCCGTACAGCGCACAGAGCGAACCGGCCATCGTGTACATCACGAGGTCGAGCCGGCCGGCTGCGAGCAGCACCAGATCCGGTACGGCGGTGGCCACGACCACGCTCAGTGCCGGTTTGAACCACATGTCCGAGGGCCGGACGAGGCGCAGGGGGGCGGTCAGCGGAAGTCTGCGGACGGAGGGCTGCCGGGACCAGATGCTTGTATCACTCACCCATATATATTAGCAGGTATTACACCTGTAAAATACTTTTCCGCCGCCGATGCCGTGGCATCGACGGCCGCCCCCTCCACGACCCCATAGCGTGCAACTGCACGGGGACAGCCGGGCGCGTGCCCAGGCACCCGTGTGTCCGCACACCCCCGCGTCCTGGATCCCCGTTTCCCGGAGGAAACCCGATGAAGCTCACCGAACCGGTGCCCAGCGGTCCATGCTGGATCGAGCTGAGCACCCCCGACGTCCCGGGCGCCAAGTCCTTCTACGCGGCGCTCTTCGGCTGGCGTTGCGAGACCGATCCGCGCGAGGAGGCCGGGGGCTACACCATGGCCCACCTCGGCGATGCGCGGGTGGCCGCGCTCAGCCCCGTCTACCAGCCGGGCCGGCCACCCGCCTGGACGGTCTCGTTCGCCGCCGAGGACACGGACGCCACGGCCGGGAAGGTGAAGTCGGCGGGCGGCACGCTGCTGGTCGACCCGATGGACGTGTTCGACCAGGGCAGATTCGCGGTGGTCGCCGATCCGTCGGGCGCGGTGTTCTCGCTGTGGCAGGGCCGCGCCTTCGGCGGCGCCGAGCGGCTGAACTCCCCGGGAACGCTCGGCTGGGTCGAACTCGTCACCCGGGAGGCCGACCAGGCGCTCGTCTTCTATCCCGCGGTCTTCGGATGGACGGTGAACACCGCGTCGGAAAGCTACCCGCAGTGGGGCGTGGCCGGCCAGGACTTCGGCGGCATGCTGATCATGGACGACAGGTTCCCGCCGCAGGCGCCGCCCAACTGGCTGCCGTACTTCGCCGTGACGGACGTCGACGCGGTGGCGGCCACCGCGCAGGGGGCGGGCGGCGAACTGCTGATGCCGCCGACGAGCGTCCCGGACGGACCCCGGATCGCGGTGGTACGGGATCCGCAGGGCGCGGTGTTCGGTATCCATCGGGCGGACGACGAGGGTTAGGGCCACAGTGGACCCGCCCGCCCATCGGGCGGGAACGGTCTTTCTGGGGTATCGGTCCTGCCGGAGCAACGGTCTTCCTGGAGTTCAGCTGATGTACGAGAGCGATGCCGGACTGCTCGCCCCCGGGCGGGCCGGCTCCCCCGCCGAGACGGCCACCGGCGACAGCGCCTTTCTGCAGGCGATGCTCGACGCCGAGGCCGCGCTCACCCGCGCCCAGTCCAGCTGTGGGCTCGCCCCGGCCGAGGCCGGGAGGGCGGTGACCGCGGCGGCGGCCGACGCGAGCCGGTTCGACATGCGGGACATGGCGCTGCGCGCACGTGCGGGAGGCAATCCGGTCATCGCGCTGGCCGCCGACCTCGCCGCCGCGGTGGAGCCGGACGTCCGGCCGTATGTGCACCGGGGCGCGACGAGCCAGGACATCCTCGACACGGCCGCCATGCTGGTCGCCACGCGGACCCTGGCACCGGTGCTCGACGATCTGGCGCGGGCCGCGGACGCGGTGGCCCGGCTCGCCGCCGCACATCGCAACACCCCGATGGCCGGCCGTACGCTCACCCAGCACGCCGTGCCGACCACCTTCGGGCTGAAGGCCGCCGGGTGGCGCGCGCTGGTCCTCGACGCACGGGACAGGCTGTCGGCCGTACGGCAGTCGCTTCCCGCGCAACTCGGCGGCGCGGCGGGGACGCTGGCCGTCTTCGGGGCCTTCGAGTCCACCGGCGAGCCCGCGCCCGGCGCCGAGACCGACGCCGAGGACACGGACGGCGACACCCCGGGGCTGGCCCTCCTCCAGGCGTTCGCGAACGAACTCGCTCTGGCCGAGCCCCTGCTGCCGTGGCACACCCTGCGTACCCCGGTCGCCGATCTGGCGGGCGCCCTCGCCTTCACTGCGGGCGCGCTCGGCAAGATGGCCGCCGATGTGCTCACCCTGTCCCGGACCGAGATCGGCGAGGTCACCGAGGGACAGCTGGGCGGTTCGTCCACCATGCCGCAGAAGTCCAACCCGGTGCGGGCCACGCTGATCGCGGCGGCCGCCCGTCGCGCCCCCGGCCTGGCGGCGACGCTGTACGGCTCGCTCGTCGCCGAGGACGAACGGCCGGCCGGGGCCTGGCACGCCGAGTGGGAGCCGCTGCGCGAACTGCTGCGGCTCGTCGGCGGGGCCGCGCACGACGCCGCCGAGCTCACCGAGGGGCTGCGCGTCGTCCCGTACGCCATGCGGGAGAATCTCCAGCTCACCGACGGGCTGATCGTCTCGGAACGGCTGGCGGCCGTGTTCTCCGACCGGATCGGCCGCAAGCGCGCCAGGGAGGTCCTGGTGAGCGCCGCCGCCCGGGCCCGCGCGGAGACCACGGATCTGGCCGACGTGCTCGGCGACGTACTGGACGAGGAGCCCGAACTCGCGGGTCTCGATCTGGCCGAGCTGACCGAACCCGCCCGGTACACCGGCTGCGCGGGCCCCCTGACCGACCGCGCGCTGGGCCGCGGCTGACCGGGCTCACCGGCCCCGCGCCGATCGGCCGACGGCCGCCTTGCCCGCGTCAGCCGAGACCGCGGGCGTCCTGCTTGAGGGCGGTGTCCACGGTCAGTGCCGTCGCGACGACGAGGCTCAGCAGCGGCTCGGGCAGCTGGTAGTGGATCTGCAGCACATAGTTGTCCGCCGTGGTGAACAGCGTCTTCGCGAGGCCTTCCCAGGTCTTGGTGATCCGGGCTATCTCGGCGTCGTTGTGGTCGACGATCGCGAAGTTCCAGGCGCGCCAGTTCTCCGCCTTGATCGCGCCGATCCGCTGTCCGTCCACCATGATCGCGAAGTTGATCTTGCCGATGGCGTTCTGCTGGACGATCTCACCGACGGGCTGCCCGTCGGGGCGCTGCACGATGACCCTGGACTTGATGAACTTCGCCGGGCGCGTCAGCAGGAGCTGCGGCTGACCGTACGCGTCACGGATCTCCAGCCTGTGGGTGAGGTACTGGTCGATGCTGGACACGAACCGCAGCACCTTGCGCAGCGCGCTCTGGCCGACCTGGACGACCGAGCCGATGGTGTTGCCCTGCTGGTCGAAGACGCTGTACTCGTTCGTCACCTCGATCAGCTTGGCCTTCTGGTTCACGACCAGGACCTGCTGGTTGAAGAGCGAGCCCGCGCCGGGAGCGGCGCCCTGCTGGGGCGGAACACCGGGCTGCTGGTGGGCGGCCTGCTGCTGAGGCATGTGAGCCTGCGCCTGAGCGGGCATCTGGGCCTGAGCGGGCGCCTGGGCCGCGGCCTGGGGCTGCTGCCCGCCGGCCGGGTTGGTGTGTTCGGTCCATTGCGAACCGTCCCAGTAGCGCAGCAGCTGAGGCGCGCCGTGCGGATCCGGATACCATCCCGCAGATATGTTCGAGTGCGTTGTCACCGGGGCACACTATCCCGCCCCTCCGACAGCCGAGGCCCCATCCCGCACATCCACAGCAACCGCCCCTCATTGAAACTTCACACACCACGTACGATGGCGGCGATGAACAGCCCGAGCGAACGGACACACCGACGACGGCACAGCGCCCTCGCGCCGGCCGTTCTCGGCCAGCTGTTCGTGCTGCTCGCCATGGTCTCGTGCTGCTCGGTCGCGGCCCCGGACTCGTCCGCGCACCGGATGCCGGCCCCGGGCTTCTTCGCGGATCAGTCCGGCGACCGCGCTACGGCCGCCGCCCGGGCCATGTCACCCGCGCAGCCCGTTGTCGTACGGGCCGTGGTGGCCCATGCGCCGGACGACCGGGGCCTCGGCAGTTCGTGCCACGGAACCTCCGAGCACGCGACACCCGTCGTACTCCCCGGCCAGAGCGCGCCCGTGACCCTTCCCGGGCCGACCGTCACGGCTCCCCTGGCCCCGCTCACCGGCGCCGCCGCGATCCGCGGCCCGTCCAACGACGCCGTGCGGGAAGTCGACCATCTCCGTCTGCAGGTTCAACGGATCTAGAGGCAGGGCCCGTTCCTCGGGACACCGAGGACGCTCCCGCATGCCCTGCACCCCGTCAGTCTCGCTGAACCGAAGGACGACTTCCCATGGCTTCCGCCAAGAAGCAGAACACCCCTGCCGCCGCACGCCGCGCCAAGCTGGAGGAGGCCCGCCGCAAGGAGCGGGCCCGCGAGCGGCGCAGCCGCATCATCACCATCACCGCCTCCGTCGCCGTGATCGCCGCGCTCGTCGCCGGTGGCGGCTATCTGATGTCCGCCGCGAACGGCAAGGAACAGGCCGAGACCGAGGCCAAGTCCTCGCCCGTCCAGGGCGAGCGGACCTGGGACAAGCTCTCCCAGAACCATGTCGACAAGCAGGTCGACTACCCGATGAACCCGCCGGTCGGCGGCGATCACAGCCCGGTGTGGATGAACTGCGACGCCGACGTCTACACCAAGGCGATACCGAAGGAGAACGCCGTCCACTCCCTGGAGCACGGCGCGGTCTGGGTCACGTACACGAGCAAGGCGAAGCCGGCCGACATCGAGAAGCTCGGGGAGCGGGTGAAGGCGACGCCGTACTCCCTGATGAGCCCGGTGGAGGACCAGGCCGCCCCTCTCGTGCTCAGCGCCTGGGGCACGCAGGTGACGGTGTCGAGTGCCACCGATACGCGCGTGGAGCAGTTCTTCACCAAGTACGTGCAGGGGCCGCAGACCCCCGAGCCGGGCGCGGCCTGCACCGGCGGGGTCGCCCAGTGACGTCCGCGGTCCGCTCCTCGCGCCCGATGGTCGCGGCGGGCGGTGTGGTGCTGCTGCTGGCTCTGGGCCTGGTCGTGCTGATGCTCGTGCGGCCTTCGTCATCCGCGGGCTCCGCCGCCGCGGCGGCCGCGCCCTCGGGCACGTCGGCCGACGTCGGGTTCGCCCGCGACATGTCGGTCCACCATCAGCAGGCGGTCGAGATGTCGTTCATCGTCCGAGACCGCACCTCCGACGTGGCGGTGCGCCGGCTCGCGTACGACGTCATCAACACCCAGGCCAATCAGCGCGGCATGATGCTCGGCTGGCTGGAGATGTGGGGCAGGGCGAAGTCGTCCAGCGCTCCTCCCATGCAGTGGATGGGGCACACCGTCGCGCACAAGGGCGACGGGTCGCTGATGCCGGGCATGGCGACCGACACAGAGCTCGACGCACTGCGGGCGGCGAAGGGCAGGGCCTCGGAGGTGCTGTACCTGAGGCTGATGACCGCGCACCACCGAGCAGGTGCGGAGATGGCACAGGCGGCGGCCACCGCGGCCGGCACCGATGAGATCCGGAACCTGGCGGCGGGCATGGCCCGGGGACAGCAGTCGGAGATCGCGCTCATGGCGGACATGCTGAGGGAGCGCGGTTCGGCGGCCTGAGTGCCGTACGTTCCGGCGACCGTGCGTGGCGGGTTCGCTCTGCCGCGCACGGTCGCCGCCCTGCCACGGGTCGGCGAACGTCGTCCGGTCCGTACCCGTGCGGGCGGGCCGACTGCCAGGTCCGGGCCCGCTCGTGCGGATCAGCCGGTTTCGCGGCTGCCCGCGTATGCCACCGGGTCGGCCAGTACCGCCGTCATCACCAGTGCCGCGGCTCCCCGCGCCGCGTCACCCGCGACGGACGAGGCGCGCAGCCGGCCGCTCCCCGGGGACCAGAGCCCGGAGACCACCCGGCCGGTCAGCTCCTCGTCGGCGGGCGGAGACAGCCACGGCATCAGGTTCCGGTATATCCCGCCGAGCACCACCGCGTCCGGGTCGATCAGATTCACCGTCCCCGACAGCACCCGCCCCAGCATCCGGCCCGCCTCCCCGACAGCGGCCACCGCCCGCTCGTCCCCGGCCCGGGCGCGCCGTTCCAGCTCGGCCACCCCGGAGCCGCTGCCGGTCTCCTCGATCCCGGCGGCCCGCAGGAGCGCCGTCTGTCCCGCATACTGCTCCAGGCAGCCGCGCGAGCCGCACCGGCACTGCGGTCCCTCCGCGTCCACCACCACATGCCCGATCTCCCCGGCGAACCCGTGCGCCCCGCGCAGGAGTTCACCGTCGATGACCAGGGCACCGCCGACGCCGATCTCGCCCGTCAGATAGAGGAAGCTGCGGACCGTGCCGAGTCCGCCGAACCAGAGTTCGGCCAGCGCCGCCAGATTGGCCTCGTTCTCCGAATTCACCGGCAGCGCCGCATGACCGGGCCGCTCGGCGGCGAGCGAGGAGGCGAAGAGCGCCTCGGCCGGAACATGGTTCCAGCCCAGGTTGGGTGCCTGGCGCACCGCGCCGCCGGAGACCAGGCCGGGCAAAGCGAGCGCCACGCCGACCGGGAGGAGTTCCTGCTCGCGGGCCGACTCCAGGGTGCGCGCCGCGATCCCGGCCGCCCGCGCCAGCACCTGGGCGGGCGGTGCGCCGCGGTTGTCGAGGTGCTCGGTGAGCCGTACCCGGCCGGTGCCCGCCAGGTCGACGACACACACCGACACATAGTCGATGTTGATCTCCACGCCCAGCCCGGCGGGCCCCGTGCGCGCCACCTTGAGCGCGGTCCCGGGGCGGCCCGCCTGCCCGCTGAAGGTCTTGCCGGACTCGGTGAGGAATCCTATGTCGATGAGCTGCTCGACCAGCGAGGACACCGCGGCCCGCGTCAGCCCCACCCGCGCGGCGACCCCGGCCCGGGTCGCCTCGCCCTCGCGCTCGTCACGGACGGCCCTCAGCACCAGACTGAGGTTGCTCCGGCGCACGGTGTCCTTGTCGGCCTTGGGCCCCAGCGGTGTGAGGTTGGTCTTCATATTGGATCCGACCCTATGCGATCCCATGTGCGATCCGGCCTGTGAGCGATCAGTCCTGTGAGGCGACGAGCTCCTGAGAGCCGGTGAGCCGCCGAACGGGTGTGGGCCGGACATCCGGTGTCCGGCCCACACCCGTGGTCCCGCGTCTTCGCTGGCCGGGGTCAGCGGACCCCGAGCAGGTGGTCCATCGCCAGCTGGTCCAGGACCTCGAACGCCATGCCTCGCTCGGCCGCCGCGTTCACGTCGAACTCCTCGAACGCCGACCGGTCGGCCAGCAGTCCGGCCACGCCGTCCTCGGCGGTGGGGCGGGCCAGCTCGTCGAGCCGGGACGCGCGCAGCGCCTCCTGCACGGCCGGGTCGGCGCGGAAGGCGGCGGCGCGCTCCTTGAGGATCAGGTAGTTGCGCATGCAGCCCGCGGCCGAGGCCCAGACGCCGTCGTAGTCCTCGGTCCGCGGCGGCTTGAAGTCGAAGTGCCGCGGGCCCTGGTAACCGGCCGTCTCCAGCAGGTCGACGAGCCAGAACGCCTGGCGCAGGTCACCCGCGCCGAAGCGCAGGTCCTGGTCGTACTTGATGCCGGACTGGCCGTTCAGGTCGATGTGGAAGAGCTTGCCCGCCCAGAGCGCCTGCGCGATGCCGTGCGGGAAGTTCAGCCCGGCCATCTGCTCGTGCCCGGTCTCCGGGTTGACGCCGACCAGCTCGGGGCGCTCCAGGCGCTCGATGAAGGCGAGGGCGTGGCCGATGGTCGGCAGCAGGATGTCGCCGCGCGGCTCGTTCGGCTTGGGCTCGATGGCGAACTTCAGGTCGTAGCCCTGCTCGGTGACGTAGTCGCCGAGCAGGTCGAAGGCTTCCTTCATCCGGTCGAGGGCGACGCGGATGTCCTTGGCGGCGCCGGACTCGGCGCCCTCGCGCCCGCCCCAGGCGACATAGGTGGTGGCGCCGAGCTCGACGGCGAGGTCGATGTTGCGCAGGGTCTTGCGCAGGGCGTAGCGGCGTACGTCACGGTCGTTGGCGGTGAAGGCGCCGTCCTTGAACACCGGGTGGGTGAAGAGGTTGGTCGTCGCCATGGGGACGACGAGTCCGGCCGCGTCCAGCGCCTGCCGGAACCGCTTCACGATCCCCTCGCGCTCGGTGTCCGTCGAGCCGAACGGGATGAGGTCGTCGTCGTGGAATGTCACCCCGTGCGCACCGAGCTCCGCGAGCCGCTGCACGGTGTCGACCGGGTCGATCGCCGCACGGGTCGCGTCGCCGAAGGGGTCGCGCCCCTGCCAGCCCACGGTCCACAGTCCGAAGGTGAACTTGTCGTCGGGAGTAGGCGTGAAGCGTTCCGTCATCGTCTGGCCGCCTTCAGTGCTGTCGGGTTCCATGACCGGTCGAGGTGGCCGAACCCTATTTGTTTACTGTCATGACTAATCATGCACCGAGCATCCGTGGCGCGTAACCCCCTGTCGGCAAAAATCCGGAGCGATCACTGTTCCGGATGGGGTCGATCGCGTAATTTGTTTTCCGTACGATCAAATTTCCGTGGCGGCGCCCAGCCTCCGCAGTACAGGATCAGGAATGAGGTCACCCATGCCGCCGCGTACCGTCGTCATCGGTGTGGACAGCTCCACGCAGTCCACCAAAGCCGCCTTCGTCGACGCCGGCACCGGACGGCTGCTCGCCGTCGGCCGGGCACCGCATGTCGTCACCGGCGAGGCGGGTGCCCGCGAGAGCGACCCGGAGGTGTGGTGGCAGGCGCTGCGCGACGCCGTCGCCGCCGGGCTGAAGGAATCCGGCGTCGCCGCCTGCGCCGTGACCGGCATCGCGGTCGCCGGGCAGCAGCACGGGCTGGTCGTCCTCGACCGGGAGGGGCGTCCGCTGCGCCCCGCGATGCTCTGGAACGACACCCGCTCCGCCCCGCAGGCCGCCGCCCTCACCGCGGCGCTGGGCGGGCCCGACGCCTGGACGGCGCGGACCGGAACCGTACCGGTGGCCTCCATCACCGCGACGAAGTGGCAGTGGCTGCGCGAGAACGAACCGGAGACCGCCACCGCGGCCGCGGCCGTCCGCCTCCCTCACGACTTCCTGACCGAACGCCTCGCGGGCACGGCCGTCACCGACCCCGGTGACGCCTCGGGCACCGGCTGGTACTCCACCGCGACCGGTGCGTACGACCCCGAACTGCTCGAACTCCTGGGCCTGGACGCCGCATTGCTGCCGGAGGTGGCCGAGACCGGCGCGAGCCGCGTCGGCTCGCTGACCGCCGAAGCGGCCGATGCGCTCGGCCTGCCCGCGGGCATCGCCGTGGCCGCGGGCACCGGGGACAACATGAGCGCCGCCATCGGCCTCGGGCTGGGCGGGGCCGGACTGCTGGACCACCCCGTGCTCAGCCTCGGCACCTCGGGAACGGTCTTCGCCGCCTCCCGGACCCGGCCCGCGTCCACCGCGCTCTCCGGCTTCGCCGGGGCGGACGGTACGTACCTCCCGCTGGCCTGCACCCTCAACTGCACGCTCGCCGTGGACAAGGTCGCCGCACTGCTCGGCCTGGACCGCAACGACGCGGCCCCCGGCGGCGAGGCGGTGTTCCTCCCCTACCTCGACGGCGAGCGCACCCCCGATCTGCCCACCGCCGCCGGCCTGCTCACCGGCATCCGGCACGACACGACCCCGCAGCAACTCCTGGGCGCCGCCTACGAGGGCGCGGCCTTCACCGTGCTGCGCGCGCTCGATGAACTCCTGCGGGCCTGCGGCCTCGACCCGGCCGACCCCGAGGTGGCCGGCCGGCCGCTGCGGCTGATCGGCGGCGGCGCCCAGGGGCGCGTCTGGGTGGAGACGGTACAGCGGCTCTCCGGCCGTCCGGTGATCGTGCCCGGCAGCGGCGAACTGGTGGCTCTCGGCGCGGCGGCACTGGCCGCCGCGGCGGCCGGCGGCGAGGACCCGGTCGCGATCGCCGCCGGCTGGCACACCGACGAGGACACGGGTGAGGATGTCCAACTGCCCGCCGTCCAGCGGGACACGGCCACGTGGCAGCGGGTCGCCTCGGCACTGGAACGTGCTGCGGGCCCCTTGCTGGGCGGGGTCTGACCCCCGTTACGCCACCACACCCCGCAAGGCGCACTGACTGGCTGTCACTTCCCTTCGGCCGGCCCGGGGGACGGCCCTCCGGCCGTCTCCGGACCGGTTTGGGTAAGCGATGCGATCTTCACTAGTATCCGGCGATGATCATAAGAAGAAGGCTGACGGTCGGGGTGGGCATCCTGCTCGCCACCCTGACCGCCGGGCTCGGCACGGCGCTCCCCGCCGCAGCCGATGAAACCCCCGCCAAAGCCTCCCCCAAGGTCGAGCTGGTGCTCGACGTCAGCGGCTCGATGCGGGCCCGGGACATCGACGGCCAGTCCCGGATGACCGCGGCGAAGCAGGCGTTCAACGAGGTCCTCGACGCGGTGCCCGAGCAGGTGGAACTCGGCATCCGGACGCTCGGCGCCGACTACCCGGGCAATGACCGCAAGCTCGGCTGCAAGGACACCAAGCAGCTCTACCCGGTCGGCCCCCTGGACCGCACCGAGGCGAAGACCGCCGTCGCCACCCTGGCCCCCACCGGCTGGACCCCGATCGGCCCGGCCCTGCTCGGCGCCGCCGACGACCTCCAAGGCGGTGACTCCACCCGCCGGATCGTGCTGATCACCGACGGCGAGGACACCTGCGGCCCGCTCGACCCGTGCGAGGTGGCACGCGACATCGCGGCCCGTGGCATCCACCTCGTCATCGACACCCTGGGCCTGGTGCCGAACACGAAGATCCGCGAGCAGCTGACCTGCATCGCCGAGGCCACCGGCGGCACCTACACCGCCGTCCAGCACACCGATGAACTCTCCGGCCGTGTGAAGCAGTTGGTGGACCGGGCCGCCGAGCCCGTCGTCACGCCCGTGGCGACCGAGGGCGCGGACCGCTGCTCCGCGGCACCCCAGCTCAAGCCGGGCCTGTACACCGACCGGGAGAAGTTCGGCGAGCACCGCTGGTACCGGGTGGACGTGCTGCCCGGTGAGGAACTGCGCGCCTCGGTCAGTGTGTCCGCGGACCGTGCCGTGAACAATGACTACGGCGTGCTGCTGCGCGCGGTGACCGTACACGGCCGCGAGATCGTCCGGGGCTCGGAGTCCGGCACCGGCCGCACCGATGCGATCTCCTCCGGCCTGCGTTACCCGAAGGCGGAGCAGGACGGCACGGACAGCGGCGACAAGCCCGCCGCCGAGACCGTCTGCCTCCAGGTCAGCAACTCCTTCTCGGCCCCCGCCTCGGTGAAGACCGCGCCGGGCATGCCGGTCGAGCTGACCGTGGACGTGGTGGACGCCCCGGACGAGGCGGCCGATGTCGCCGCGTTCGGTCTCGGCCGCGGCTGGTGGCTGCTGGGTGTGCTGGTTCTCACCGGACTGGTCGCGGGCCTGCTGACCGGCTGGATCTCGCGCTGGCGCATCGCCGTCTGGAGGACCAACTGATGATGCGTACGACACGTGTGCTCACGGGTGCGCTGCTGACCGGCCTCGCCCTGCTGACCTCGGCGGGCGCCGCCTCGGCCGACGATCCGTCGGCGAGCCCGAGCCCCAGCGCCTCCGACGGCGCGTCCGGCCCCACCGAGGCCGGCACCACCTTCCGTACCGCCACGGCGGTCCAGCAGAACCAGCGCGCCACGGCCGGGGCGTCCACGGGTGACTACCTGTACTGGGTGTTCCCCGCCGACGCGGGCCAGCGGGCCACCGTCAAGGCGAAGATCACCCTGCCGGAGAGCGCCACCCGGCACGGCGCGTCGACTTGGCAGGTCGATGTGTACGACGGGCTGCGGCGCCGTCAGGCCTGCATGTACGGGCGCCAGACGGCGAAGGTGGCGGCCGACGCGTCGGCGGTCGAGCTGACCTGTGTACTGCGGACCGTGCGCGCCTGGTCCGAGCCGTGGGCCGACGACCCGCTGCCGGGCAGCTACTACGTGCGCCTCACGGTCATCGACCTGCCCTCGGCGGACCTCGGTCTTCCGGTGCAGACCGAGGTCGAGGTCACGGCCGTCGACAAGGGCGGCGCCGGGGATGTGGACGGCACACTCGCCGAACCGCTGATCCCCGGTGTGTCCTCCGTCGCGCAGGCCTCCGGCACCTCGGACGCCGCTGCCACGAGTGACGACGACTCGTCGGCCGAGGTCTCGCGCGGCAGCGAGCCCGAGGACGGCTGGGCCTCCGGCTGGTGGACCGACCGCTGGCTGTGGACCGTCGGCGGCGGTGTGCTGGGGGCGTTCGCGGCCGTCTTCGGCTACACCCTCACCCGCGGCAACGGCCGCCCGTCCCGGGTTCCGCCGGGCGTCTGACCGGCACATCGCGGTTCGGCGGGCCGCCCCGCCACGAGCCCGTCGAACCGCGCCGCCGGACGGGGCCGGCACCCGGTCCCGTCCGGCGGCGGCCAAAGCACCTCCCCGGCCGCCCGGCCGCCCGCACGCTCTCGGCACGAAGGCCGCTACTCTCGACAACTCACGTACCGCACAAGGCAGATGATGTTATCCGTGCCGTGCGGTACCGCTGAAGTCAGGTCGCTGCGCACCACATCGGGTGCGCCACAAGGGAGCGGAGACCTTCATGTCCACGGAGACCGGCCCGGCCGTCGATGCCGAGCCGCGAGGCCACACGATCGTGCCGGGCCCCAAGGGGCTGCCTTTTCTCGGAAACCTGCCGCAGTTCGGCAAGAATCCTCTCGCGTTCTTCGAGCGGCTGCGCGGTCACGGCGACATGGTCGGCTGGCGTTTCGGCCCCAACCCGTGTGTGTACATAGCCGATCCGGAGTGCATAGGCGAGCTGCTGACGGAGACGGAGCGCACCTTCGACCAGCCCGCCCTCGGCATCGCGTTCCGCACCGTGATGGGAAACGGTGTCGTGGTCGCGCGCGGTGCGGACTGGCGGCGAAAGCGTTCGCTGGTGCAGCCGTCCGTGCGGCCCAAGCAGGTGCGCTCGTACGCGGCGACGATGGCGAGCAGCACGGTGGAGCTGGCGGACACCTGGTCCGGCGGTGAACTGATCGACATCAAGCGGGAGATGGCGGCTCTGACGCAGCGGATCGCGGTCCGCACGATCTTCGGCGTCGACACCCCGGCCGATGCCGAGGCGATGGGCCGGGCGATGGATGTGGCGCAGCAGGAGATCGGCAAGGAGTTCGCCGGCATCGGCGCGCTGCTGCCGGACTGGGTGCCTACGCCCGGCCGGGCCAGGATCAGGAAGGCCGCCGCGGTCATCGACGCCGAGGTGGGCCGGGTCGTCGCCCGGCACCGCGACGGCGGGGACGACCGCCCCGATCTGCTGAGCCGGCTGCTGACCGCGGTCGACGAGACGGGCGCGCACCTCACGGACCAGGAGATACGCGACGAGACGGTCACCCTGTACATCGGCGGGCACGAGACGACCAGCTCCACTCTGGTGTGGGCCTGGTATCTGCTGTCCCGCAACCCGCGGGCGCGCGCCGCGCTCGCCGAGGAGCTGGACCGGGTACTCGGCGACCGGGAGCCGGGGTTCGACGACTATGCCCGGCTGACGTACACCCAGTCGGTGGTCAAGGAGACCCTGCGCCTCTACCCGACGATCTGGCTCGTCACGGGCGTGGCCAAGGAGGGTGCGCGGATCGGCGGTGTGCCGATGCCGGAGGGCACGAGGGTGTGGACCAGCCAGTGGGCGACGCACCGCGACGCGCGGTGGTTTCCCGAGCCGGAGGAGTTCCGCCCCGAGCGCTGGGACCCGGAGAACGGCGACGACATCGCGGAGTATGCCTGGTTCCCGTTCGGCGGCGGCCCCAGAGTCTGTCTGGGAACGCGGTTCGCGATGGTCGAGGCGGTGCTGATCCTGGCCGTGCTGGCACGCCGTTTCGAGCTGGAGGTGGACCCGGGGACCGTCAACCCCGTACCGACGCTGACGCTGCAGCCGGACCGCGAGGTGATGGCAACGGTCCGGGCGCGGTAGCGGTGCCGAGGAGGGCGACACCCGTGGGCGGTTCCAGGAAGCCCCGCAGGCGCAGGGCCGCTTCCGGCTCGCTGACGTACACCGCGCGCCCGCCGCGCACGGCCGACGCCACCTCCGGCCGCCGTCGGGACACCGCCCTCGGCTGCGGCTGCATGGTGGCCGTCGTCCTCGGCATCGTCGTCCCCGCGATCGGGTCCACGCTCGGCGGCACCGGCCTGTGGCGGTGGACGCGCGACAGCTTTCCGGGCGGGGGCTACGGCTTCGCCGTGGTGGTCGGTGCGCTGATACCCGTGGTCCTCGCGGTCGGAGCGATGGCGCTCGGCACGCTGAAACGGTCGGCGGGGAAGGCCCGTTCAGCGGTCAGGGGCGGCATCGCGGCGCTCTGTTTCGCGGCGCTGATGCCGCTCGGCACGGCCTGTGCCGAGATGATGGGCCCGAGCCGCAAGCACCATGACCGGACGGGCGGTTGGGCCTATGAGCACTACGCGTGGATCTGGGCCGTGGCACTGCTGTCGGCGCTCGTCATGGCGGGGCTGATCGTGACCGCTCTCGTCCTTCGTGCCCGCAGCCGTACGACGCAGCACGGCCCGGCCGAGACGGTGTAGGCGTCCCCGCCGGGCGGCACGCCGATGTACGGGGGAATGGGGGCGTGTCCCGGGGCAGCCGCTCTGCTGACCGGGCACAAACCCGCCCCCGGGGGAGGACGGCCCCCATGACCACCGCCTTCGCAGGCATCAACCACTGACGAGGCTCCATCCCCTCGCCAGGCATGCCGAAATGATATGTCTGTTCTGTCGCGGAAATCCTGGCATACCGGTCACACTGACGAGGGCGGCCCCACCCGCCGCAGGGGCGTCCGGCCGCCTCCGCGGGCTGTCGATCCAACGGGAGAAACACCATGCGTCTCCGCTCCGCTCTCGCCTCCGCCCTGACCGTCGCGGCCGTGCTGACGCCGACCGCCACCGCGGCGTCGGCCACGAGCGGCGCCGCATCCTCCCGGACCGCGGCGCTTCCCGGAATCTGCCCGGAGAAGACCCTCGATGTGCGCGCCTCGCCCGGCGGGCAGCGGAACGTCGCCCGGATCAGCGTCACCAACCATGGCGGCCGGGCCTGCGTCGTGGACCGCGTTCCGGCCATCACCTTCAGGGGCCTGGACGGCTCCGCCGAGACCGTGCCGCCGGCCGAGAGCGGGCCCTACCTCCTCTCGCGGGGTGAGCGCGCGTACGCCGCCGTCCGCACGGCGGACCCGGCGGCCGCCGAGGGGCATGTCGTGGGCAGTCTGTCCGTGTCGGCCGCCCCCTCCCACCTGGGCGTCACCTTCGGTGCGGCCACCGTGGGCATGCCCAGGGGGATCCATGTGTGGGTGCCGGTCACCACGCCGTGGCAGGAGTCGCGCGCCGCGGCGGACCGCGCTCTGGCGGAAGCACTGGGCTGACGGGCGGGCGGGGAGCCCGCCGCGTTCTCACCCCACCGGCACACCCGCCGCTCACTCACCCCGCTGTCACCCTCACCGTCCCCGCCCCCTCCCCCGCCGTCCCGGAGTCCTCCAGGACCACGCGGTAGGGGCGGTCCGTGCCCCGGGCCGTGACCTGCACGGCGTCCGCGTCCCGTACGACGTGAAAGGTCACCGCGGGCGCACCCGTCAGGTCCGGCACCGTGACCACGGTCTCCGTGGCAGCGGCAGTGGCCGCCGGGCCGAAGGCCCGCAACGTGAGGCCGTCCAGCCAGTCACCGTCCGGGCGCTGGTCGTCGGCGCCCCAGGGGAGCACCGCGCCCGGACGGACCAGGACCGGGAAGCTGTCGAAGCCGTGGGTCTCGTGGCGCCAGGCAGGGCCGGTGACCGTCTCACCGGTCAGCAGAGACGTCCATGTCCCCTCGGGGACGTAGAACTCGACCCGGCCGTCCTCCGTGAAGACCGGGGCGACCAGCAGATCGGGTCCGAGCATGTACTGACGGTCCAGCATCCGGGTGGTCGGGTCGTCCGGGAATTCCAGCAGCATGGGACGCATCATCGGGATGCCGGTGCGGTGCGCCTCGGCCGCAGCCCCGTACAGATACGGCATCAGCCGGTGCTTGAGCAGCGTGAACCTGCGGGCGACGTCGACGGCCTCCTCGCCGAACGCCCACGGCACGCGATAGGACACATTGCCGTGCAGCCGGCTGTGCGAGGACATCAGGCCGAAGGCGAGCCATCGTTTGAAGACGGCCGGGTCGGGGGTGCCTTCGAAACCGCCGATGTCATGGCTCCAGAAGCCGAAGCCCGACAGGCTCAGCGACAGGCCGCCGCGCAGTGACTCCGCCATCGCGGTGAACGAGGCGAAGCAGTCACCGCCCCAGTGGACGGGGAACTGCTGGCCGCCCGCGGTCGCCGAGCGGGCGAAGAGCACCGCCTCGCCGTGGCCGCGCTCCTTCTCCAGGAGTTCGAAGACCGTGCGGTTGTAGATCTGCGCGTAGTAGTTGTGCATGCGCTCCGGGTCCGAGCCGTCGTGCCACACCACATCGGTGGGGACGCGCTCGCCGAAATCCGTCTTGAACGAATCCACGCCCTGGTCGAGCAGGACGCGCAGTTTGCCGCTGTACCAGTCGCGGGCGGCGGGGTCGGTGAAGTCGACGAGTGCCATGCCGGGCTGCCACAGGTCCCACTGCCAGATGTCACCGTTCGCACGACGCACCAGATAGCCGCGTTCGGCGCCTTCCGCGAACAGCGGGGACTTCTGGGCGATGTACGGGTTGATCCACATGCTGACGCGCAGTCCGCGTTCCTTGAGCCGGGCCAGCATGCCTTCGGGGTCGGGGAAGACATCCGGGTCCCACGCGAAGTCCGACCACTGGTATTCACGCATCCAGAAGCAGTCGAAGTGGAACACGCTGAGCGGGATGTCGCGTTCGGCCATTCCGTCGACGAACGAGGTGACCGTCTCCTCGTCGTACGAGGTGCAGAACGACGTGGTCAGCCAGAGGCCGAACGACCAGGCCGGCGGCAGCGCGGGCCGGCCGGTCAGCGCCGTGTAGCGGGCGAGGACGTCCTTCGGGGTGGGTCCGGCGACGATGTAGTACTCCAACGACTGGTCCTCGACGCTGAACTGGACCTGGCCGACCGACTCGGAGCCGATCTCGAAGGAGACCTTCCCGGGATGGTTGACGAAGACGCCGTAACCGCGGGACGAGAGGTAGAACGGAATGTTCTTGTACGCCAGCTCACTGCTGGTGCCACCGTAGGCCTGCCAGATGTCCACGGTCTGGCCGTTCTTGACGTACGGGGTGAAGCGTTCGCCGAGCCCGTAGACGTTCTCCCCCACGTCCAGGGCGAGTTGGGCGATCATGTGGTGCGCGCCGTCCGGGGTGGTGGCGAAGGCCGTGCCCTTGATGTCGACACCGGTGAGGCGGCGGCCCTCGGCGTCGAGGAACGCCATGCCCCACGGCCCTTCGCCGTCGATGCGCAACGTCATGGGGCCGCTGGTCAGTTCAGTGACCGTGCCGTCCCTGCGGGTCTGCGCGCCGGCGGCCGCGGGGTCGAGTCCGGGGAGAGCGAAGTCCGGCCCGTGCTGGGCCTTTCCCGCGTGGTGCGTGGTGCGTACGCCGATGATCCCCTCGGCCGGGGAGAAGCATTCGACGGTGATGAGCGGGGTGTTGAGGGTGTCGCCCCGTTGGGTGACGCGTTTGACCGCCGCGTAGGCGGTGAACCGGTCGGCGCCGACGCGCAGATCACGGATCTCGGTGGCATAGCGGGCGCGGACGCCCTCACGCATGAGCCAGAAGCCGTCGGTGAACTTCATGAGGACTCCTTGCCGGGGGCAACTGGACGGGGCGGTACGGCGATTCGGACGGCCGGGGCGGTCACTCGGTGCTCCCGGCGAAGGAGAGACGGGAGAGACGCACGGACCCGCGCAGGGTGACCCGTAGGCCTGCTGCGCTCCATCGACCGGGGCCTGACCTGGGCCCCGGTGGACTTCCCGGCCACCGCGTCGGCGACCGGTCAGGGTGTCGTGTTCCTCGTCTCGGCGGGCCGGAGGGTGTACGCGGGCTGGGGCGACGGCGGCACGGCGCTCTACCGTACGAACGCTTCCGGCGGCTGGGAGGCCGTGCCCGGTCAGCCGTCCGGAGACGTCGCGGCGTCGAGGGTGCCGATCCGGGCCGCGTACGACAGCAACACCCGTGCCCTGTACGTCACTTACGCGGACGCACCCGGTCCCAACGGCCAGTTGGACGGGTCGGTCCACCCGCTCGACACGCTGACGGACACCTGGTGCGATGTGACGCCCGTCAGCCCGGACTCCGCCTCGGGCGACACCTTCGGCTACGGCGGTGTCGCCGTCGACGCGCGCCCCGCAGGCACGCTGGTCGTCACCACCGACAACCGCTGGTCTCAGATCGACACCGTGTTCCGCTCCACCGACGGCGGTGCGAGCTGGACGTCGCTCAAGGACGTTGCGGTCCTCGATGTGTCGCAGACGCCGTATCTGCGCTGGGGCGGGGACGCGGCCAAATTCGGCTGGTGGATCCAGACCGTCGCCGTCGATCCGTACGACTCGCACCACATCGTGTACGGAACGGGCGCGACGATCTTCAAAACCCGGGACCTGGTCCACTGGGCGCCGCAGATCCGCGGCCTGGAGGAGTCCGCGGTGAGGTTCCTGCTCGCCCCGGAGCAGGGCGGCGCCCAACTCCTCAGCGGGCTGGGTGACATCGGTGTGATGTACCACGACACGCTCACCGCCTCCCCGTCACGCGGCATGGCGTCGAACCCGGTCTTCGGTACGGCCACCGGTCTGGCCCTGGCCGCGCTCAGACCCTCGTACGTCGTACGCACCGGCTGGCCGTCCGGCTCGGCCGCGGCCGGGGCCTACTCCGAGGACGGCGGCCGCAGCTGGCAGCCGTTCGCCGCCCAGCCGGAGATCGCCTCCTCGGCGCCCGGACCGGTCGCGGCCGGCGCGGACGGGGCGACACTGCTCTGGTCGTTCGTCCACTGGGACGGCACGAAGTATCCGGCGCACCGGTCGACGGACGGCGGTGCGGTCTTCGCCCCGGTGGCGGGCTGCCAGGCCTCGTACGCACTGGGCTTCGGCAGGGCGGCCCCGGCAAAGAGGACCGGGCGCCCCGGGCAGCGGCCCGGCGCCACCGGCTATCCGGCGGTCTTCCAGACCGGGCGGGTCTCCGCGGCCTTCGACGGTGTGGCGGTGCTGCGCTCCGACGACGAGGGCGCCACCTGGGTCCGGATCAACGACGACACTCACCAGTGGGGCTGGACCGGTGAGGTGATCACGGGTGACCCCCGTGTCCACGGCCGTGTCTATCTCGGCACCAACGGCCGCGGCATCCAGTACGCGGATCCGGCATGAGGAGCCGGAAGCCGATGCCGTCCCTGCGCGACGCCGCCCGCGGCCGCATCCTGTTCGGCGGCGACTACAACCCCGAGCAGTGGCCCGAGGAGGTGTGGGAGGACGACACACGGCTGATGAAGGAGGCCGGGGTCAACTCCGTCACTCTCGGGGTCTTCTCCTGGGCGGCGATCGAACCGCGCCCCGGGGCGAGGGGGTTCGGCTGGCTGGACCGGTTGATGGATCTGCTGCACGGCCATGACATCGGCGTCGTGCTGGCCACTCCGACCGCCTCCCCGCCGCCCTGGATGGGCGCGCTCCACCCGGAGACGCTGCCGCGCTCCGAGGACGGCTCGGTCATCTGGTACGGATCGCGGCAGCAGTTCTGCGCGAGTTCCCCGGTCTACCGGCGATACGCCGCCGCGCTCACCGAGGACCTGGCCGCGCGGTACGCGGACCATCCGGCGCTCACGGTGTGGCACATCAACAACGAGTACTGCACGCACTGCTGGTGCGACGAGAGCCCCACGCACTTCCGCCGGTGGATGCACAGCCGCTACAAAACGGTCGAGGCGCTCAACAAGGCGTGGGGCACGGCGTTCTGGAGCCAGCGTTACGACGCCTGGGCGGAGATCCTGCCGCCCCGCAAGGCGCAGTACATGAGGAACCCCACGCAGATGCTGGACTTCAAGCGGTTCACGTCCGACGCGCTGCTGGAGTGCTATACGGCGGAGCGCGACATCGTCGCCCGCCATACCCCGGGTGTCCCGGTGACCACCAACTTCATGCCGTTGTGGTCGGGGCAGGACGCCTGGGCGTGGTCGGCGCAGGAGGACATCGTCTCCGTCGACATCTACCCGGACCCGAAGGACCCGCTGGGTGGCCAGTACAACGCGATGCTCGCCGACATGACGCGCTCGCAGGCCGCGGGTCCCTGGATGCTGATGGAGCAGGCCGCGGGCCCGGTCAACTGGCGAGGTGTCAACCACCCCAAGCCGGCCGGACTGAACCGGCTCTGGTCGCTGCAGTCGGTGGCGCGCGGCGCCGATGCGGTCTGCTACTTCCAGTGGCGACAGTCCCGGCAGGGCTCGGAGAAATTCCACTCCGGGATGCTCACGCACGCGGGCGAGGAGGGCCGCACGTTCCGGGAGGTCAAGCGGCTCGGCGCGGAACTGGCCACGATCGGGGCGGCCGTCAGCGGCGCGGACGTGCCGGCCGAGGTGGCGGTCCTGCACGACTGGGATGCCTGGTGGGCCGGTGCACAGGAGGGACGCCCGTCCTCCCTGCTCGACTACACCGAGGTGGTGCGGAGCTGGCACCGGGCGCTCTGGGAGACCGGGACCACCACGGAATTCGCCTGCCCGGAGGGTGAGTTGAGCCGGTACAAGGCGGTTGCCGTACCGCAGCTGTATCTGCTCACGGATGCCGCGATCGACAACCTCGTCGGCTATGTACGAGGTGGCGGGACGCTGGTCTGCGGTTTCTTCACCGGGGTCGGCGATGTCGACGACCGGATCAGACCGGGCGGCATGGACGGACGGTGCGTGAGCTGCTCGGCATTCGTACGCTTCATGAGTGGTGGCCGCTCGACGCGGACACGACGGTGCAGTGCGAGGGGTTCCGCGCCCGGCTCTGGTCGGAGGAGCTGGAGCCGGACGCGGAGGTGATGTCCGCATACCGCGAGGGCGAGCTGGCAGGGCTGCCCGCGGTGCTGCGCAAGGGCCGGGCCTGGTTCGTATCGACTCTGCCGGAGCCCGAGGCACTGCGCACCCTGCTCGGCCGGGTGGTACGGGAGGCGGGCGCGCGCCCGGTCCTGGCGGGGCTGCCCGAGGGTGTGGAGGCGGTCCGCCGCGGCGAGCCGCTCTTCCTGCTGAACCATGGGCGCTCCACCGTCACCGTGTCCGTCCCCGGCGAGCAGGTGGATCTGCTCACCGGTGGCACGGTGGACGGCCGTGTGGAGCTGGGCCGCTACGGCGTGGCCGTACTGCGAAGCCGCGGCGTGCGATGAGCGCCGCGCACGCCATGGGTGCGGGGTCCGTCGACGCGCCGTTCCCCGGCACCTGGGAGCCGTGCCCCGCCACCCGCTGGGAGGATGCCTTCCTTGGCGGCAACGGGCGGCACGGCGCCATGGTGTACGGCGATCCGGTGGACGACCGGGTCATCGTCAACCATCACACCCTGGTCCGCCCCAACGGCAGCGAGCACGCCCGTCCGCCGCACCTCGCCGACCGGCTCGAACGCCTGCAGAACGCGCTTCTCGCCGGGGACACCAAGGCGGCGGAGGGGTTCGGGGCGGACCTCCCCCTGCTGTGGGTGCAGCCGTTCCACCCGGCGTTCCGGACCCGGATACGCAGCACCCCGTACCCGGCCCGGCAGTCGGCCGGGGCAGCCGCACCGGAGGCGTACCGGCGTACGGTCGACTTCAGTACGGGCGAGATCGGTGCGGTGCACGGGGACTGGCGCAGCCGGGTCTTCGTGTCCCGGGCCGACGACGTCATCGTCCAGTACGTCACCGGGTTCGGGCCCACGGCGGACCTGATGCTGGACCCGGCCCTGCCCGGCGCCCCGTCACGCCTGGCGATCGGGCGGAGCACCGTACTGACAGCGGACGGGGCCCGGTTGGCGCTGCGGGCGGGCTATCCGGGGAGCGAGCTCGCGTACACGGGGCTCGCCGTGGTCCGGGTGGACGGCGGCAGGGTGTCGGTGGCGGACGAGGGCATCCGGATCGAAGGAGCGCGCGGTGTTCTCCTGCTGACCCGGGTGCGGCGTCACGCGGGGAGGCTGGACCTGGCGAAGGAGTGGGCCGCGCTGCCCCGCGCCGACTACGCGACGCTGCTCTCCCGGCATCAGCCGCTCCACCGCCCCGCCTTCGCACGCGCCACGCTCGCCCTGCGCTGCGATCCCTCCGAACGCGCTCTGCCGGGCAGCGAGCTGATCCGGAGGCACAGGAGCCCGGCGCTCCTGGAGAGGCTCTTCGCGGCGGGCCGGTACCATCTGCTCTCCTCCTCCGGACTGTTCCCGCCCCGGCTGACCGGCCTGTGGACGGGCGACTGGAACACTGCCTGGTCGGGGGCGTTCACCACCGACGCCAATCTCAATCTGCAGATCGCATCGGCCGCCGCGGTTGCGCTGCCCGAGGTCTCCGACGCGCATGCGGCCCTGGTTCACGGCCAGTTGGCGGACTGGCGCGACAACGCCCGGGAGATCTTCGGGGCGCGCGGGATCGTCGCCCCGTCCCACACCGACGGCGAGTCCGGCCACACCCGCCACTTCCAGCGCGCCTATCCGCTTCATCTGTGGACCGCGGGTGCGGACTGGCTGTTGCAGCCGCTCCTGGAGCACACCGAGGTCACCGGCTGCACGGAACCGTGGCTGACCGAGGCATTCACCGAAGTGGCGCAGTTCTACGAGGACTTCCTCACCCGGTACGCCCCGGACGGCACCCTCGCCATCGTTCCCTCGTACTCACCGGAGAATCGCCCGGCCAACGCGAGCTGGGGAACGATCAACGCCACCATGGACGTCGCGGCGGCCCGGCATGCCCTGACCACCGCCGCCGAACGCTCCCCCGGTCACCCGGCCGCCTCCCGCTGGCGCGCCCTCGCCTACCGGCTCCCCCGCTACCGCGTCAACAAGGACGGGGCGCTCGCCGAATGGGCGTGGCCGGGTCTGGAGGAGACGTACGACCACCGGCATCTCAGCCACCTCTACCCGGTGTGGCCGCTGGGCGAGATCAACCCGTACGACACTCCCGAGCTGGCCGGCGCCGCACACCGCGCGCTGGAGCTGCGCGGCGCGGAGAACGACTCCGCCCACGGCCATCTGCACCACGCCTTGATCGCTGCACGGCTGCGGGACGGTGGGCGGGCCCTGGACGCGCTGAACGCCGTGCTGGCGGGCGACTTCTTCCACAACTCGCTGATGAGCTCCCACTATCCGTCCCGCAATGTCTACAACGCGGACGCCGCTCATGCGCTGCCCGCGGCGGTCGTCGAGATGCTCGTCCAGTCCTCCCCGGACCGTCTGGTACTGCTGCCCGCACTTCCCGGCACCTTCCCGTCCGGTGAACTGCACGGGATTCGCACCAGGTTCGGCGCCCGTATGGATCTGTCCTGGTACGACGACGGTCACGCCACGGCCGTACTGCACCCCACCCGTGACGCCCGCGTCGATATACGCGCGGGCGGCGGACTCACGCTCACGGAGCCCTCCACCGAGACCTCCGCCGGAACTCCCGTCACCTTGCTGGACCTGACGGCCGGCGTGGACCGCGTCCTCACTCTGAGACCGAGGTAGCACCTCTCTCCGCCCCATCCCCCCACCCATGGAAGGGACAACCATGGCACGACGCACCCTCAGCAGGTTCGTACTGGCCCCGGCAGCCGCGGTGGCCGCCCTCATCGGCTTCGCCGCAGCCCCCGCCCAGGCCGCGATCTGGTCCTCCTCGGACCAGTGGGGCAACTACACCACCTCCGACGGCTACACCCTCTACAACAACATCTGGGGTTCCGGCGCCGGTTCCCAGACCATCTGGGTCAACTCATCGAGCAACTGGGGCGTCTGGGCCGACCACCCGGACACCGGCGGCATCAAGTCGTACCCCAACGCCAAGAAGGTCGTCGGCAAGTCCATCACGTCGCTGGCCTCGCTCACCAGCAGCTACAACGTCACCGTCCCGTCGGCCGGTGACTACAACACGTCGTACGACATCTGGGACACCGACTACGACTACGAGGTGATGCTGTGGGTGAACTACAACGGTGACGTCGGCGCACTCGGCACCTCTCAGGGAACGGTGACGCTCGGCGGCCACACCTGGACGGTCTACAAGGGCGACAACGGGTCCAACCAGGTCTTCTCGTTCCTGCGCACCTCGGACTCCGCATCGGGCACGGTGAACATCCTGCCGATCCTGAAGTGGATCAAGGACACCAAGGGCTGGTGGGGCAACGAGACCATCGGTGACGTCCAGTTCGGCTACGAGATCACGTCGTCGCCCGGCGGTCTGGACTTCACGACGAACGGATTCAGCGTCTCGTCCGGCTGACCCGGGAAACCGGAGCCAGGAGGAGCCGGCCCCCGCACGGGGGCCGGCTTGTACGTCCAAGGCGCCCAGGGGTCGGCCTGTGCACGCTGCCGTCAGCCTGCGGGCGCCGGTCCGCTGCTCGCCCGTACCGTCAACTCCGGTGCCAGCAGCTCCACTTCATCCGTTCCCCGACCGCCCAGCTTCGCGACGACCTGTTCGACGGCGCGCCGCCCCATCTCCTGCGCCGGAATGGCGACCGAGGTGAGGCGGACCGATGCCTGCGATGCCACCTGCTCGGGGCAGATGGCGACCACCGACACATCCTCCGGCACGGCCCGCCCCTGCTGGCGCAGCAGATTGAGCAGGGGCTCCACGGCCGACTCGTTCTGCACGATGAATCCCGTGGTGCCCGGCCGCTCGTCGAAGATCCGGGACAGGGTCTGGGCCATCGCCGCGTACCCACCCTCGCAGGGCCGGTGCAGCACCCGGGCACCGGTCTCCCGCGCCTTGGCCCGCACCCCGTCCACCGTTCGCTCGGCGAACCCGGTGTGGCGCTCGTACACGGCGGCCGCCTCGCCGATCACCGCGATCTCGCGATGCCCGAGCGCGGCGAGGTGCTCCACACAGAGCGCCCCGGTCGCCTCGAAATCGAGGTCCACGCAGGTGAGCCCGGCCGTGTCCGCGGGCAGCCCGATGAGTACGGCGGCCCGGTCGGTCTCACGCAGCAGCGGGAGCCGCTCGTCGTGCAGTTCGACATCCATCAGGATCATGGCGTCGGCGAGGGAGCTGCCCGCGATCCGGCGCACGGCGGCAGGCCCTTCCTCTCCGGTGAGAAGCAGGACGTCGTAGCCGTGCGTACGGGCCGTGGTGGCGACCGCGATCGCGATCTCCATCATCACGGGAACGTACATGTCGGTGCGCAGCGGCACCATGAGCGCGATGATGTTCGACCGGCTGCTCGCCAGCGCCCGCGCACCGGCGTTGGGGTGGTACCCGAGCTGCTGGATGCTCTGCTCCACCCGCTCCCGGGTGGACACCGAGATGGACCGCTTCCCGCTGAGGACGTAGCTCACCGTGCTCGCGGAGACTCCGGCGTGCTGGGCGACCTCGGCAAGGGTGACCATTCAGGGCTCTCCATCACGGAACGACTTCGGGTACCGGGACATACGCCGACACGTACCGACCTGGTGGGCGAAGCGCTTCGATTTCGACCGGTTCAGCCTGTGACATGCGCGGATGAATCCGAGCCTAATCCCGCCCGTGCGAGCTGTCCAGAGAACTGTCGAAGCGCTTCGACACCCTTCTGTCGCCCTTGCGGACCCGTGAGACCGGGCCGGGACCGGGAGAACCGGTAAGACCGGTACGTCCACGATAGGCGCAAGTATCCCCTGCCCCGCCCCCGCCCCCGCCCGCCGTTCAGCCGGTGATCAGAGCCGGGTCGCTGGTGCCCGCCTCGCCCGTCTCGACGTGTCCTGCGAAGCGACGCAGGAACGCGCTGTCCGTGTCGGAGACCACCGAGATGTCGTACCAGCGGCCGCTCCCCCGCAGGTCCACCGAATGGTTCACGCTCGCGCCCGCGGGCACCGTGAAGGTCTGGACGGATCCGCTGTACGCATCGTTGACGGTCAAGTGGGCACTGCCCGACCCCGTATGAGTCATCGTCAGATCGAGATGACCGTTGGTGGCGTTGTGGCGGGCGGTCACCTCGGGCCCCGCCTTCTTGCCGGGCCCCTTGAAGGTGCGCAGGAAGCCGTTCGGACCGTACACGCTGAGGTTGGTCACCCCCTTCGAGTAAGCCGTGTTCCAGGCGTCGACCAGCGACTTGCCCGCCTCGGTGGTGTACGTCCACGGTCCGTCGCTACGGTTCGCGGACGTCACCAGGAACTGCGCCCCGGCTGTGGCGCCGCCGCTGAAGGTGAGGCCGTACTTCCCGGTCGCCGGATTCGCCGATCCGTCCACGAAGGGCGCGTACGGAAGCGGACGGGTGGGCCGGGAGCCCGGTTCCTGCTTCGGAACGCTTCCGACGGCGGGCGGCACCGGCACGTAGTCGGGGTGCCGGTTGCGGTCCGGCGGCAGGTATCCGGCCGTGGAGGGCAGGGCGGCGGGGGCGGTGTCCGTACGGCGGAAGTCGAACGCGGAGGTGAGGTCGCCGCAGACGGCGCGCCGCCAGGGCGAGATGTTCGGCTCCTTCACGCCGAAGCGCCGCTCCATGAACCGGATGATCGAGGTGTGGTCGAAGACCTCGGAGCAGGAGTACCCTCCGGTGCTCCACGGCGAGACGACCAGCATCGGCACGCGCTGCCCCAGACCGTACGGGCCCGCGGCGTAACTCCCGTTGCCCCCGAAGTAGTCGGCGGAGGTGGCCACGGTGGAGAGTCCCTGCGCGGCCCCGGACGGCGGGTACGGCGGCACTATGTGGTCGAAGAAGCCGTCGTTCTCGTCGTACGTGATGAACAGGGCGGTCCTGCCCCAGACCTCCGGGTTGGACGTCAGCGCGTCCAGCACCTGGGAGATGTACCATGCGCCGTAGTTCGCCGGCCAGTTGGGGTGTTCGGTGAAGGCCTCCGGCGCGGCGATCCAGGAGATCTTCGGCAGGGTACCGGCCTGCACATCGGCCCTGAGCCTGTCGAAGAGTCCGTCACCGTTCTTGGCGTCGGTCCCGGTGCGCGCCTTGTCGTAGAGGGGATCGCCGGGCTCGGCGTTGCGGTAGTCATTGAAGTAGAGCAGCGAGTTGTCGCCGTAGTTGCCGCGGTAGGCGTCGCTGATCCAGCCCCAGGACCCGGCGGCGTCGAGCCCGTCGCCGATGTCCTGGTAGATCTTCCAGGACACTCCGGCCTTCTCCAGCCGTTCGGGGTACGTCGTCCATCCGTACCCCGCCTCGTCGTTCCCGAGCACGGGCCCGCCGCCGGTGCCGTCGTTCCCGGTGTATCCCGTCCACATGTAGTAGCGGTTCGGGTCCGTGGAGCCGATGAAGGAGCAGTGGTACGCGTCGCAGACGGTGAACGCGTCGGCGAGGGCGTAGTGGAACGGTATGTCCTCGCGGGTGAGGTAGGCCATCGTCGTCGCCGACTTGGCGGGCACCCACTGGTCGTAGGCGCCCTTGTTGAACGCCCTGTGGCCACCCGCCCAGTCGTGGTTGAGGTCCTGGATGAACTGGAGTCCGAGGTTGTCGGCCGTGGGCCGGAACGGCAGCACTTCCTTGGTGCCCGACGGCTGGTGCCACACCGTCTTTCCGCTGGGCAGGGTCACCGGCCGTGGGTCACCGAAGCCGCGTACGCCCTTCAGCGTGCCGAAGTAGTGGTCGAACGAGCGGTTCTCCTGCATCAGCACGACGATGTGCTCGACGTCCTCAAGGGTGCCGGTGGCGCCCTTGGCCGGGAGGGAGGCAGCACGGGCGATGCTGTTCGACAGCATGGTGAAGGCGGCTGTGCCTCCGGCGAGTTGCATGAAGCGGCGTCGGTCGAGTTCAGCCATGGGTGAGGCCTCTGTGGGGTGAGGAGGTGTGGGTCGAAAGCGCCTGGAGTGTTACAGAGTCCGCCGGGCCGCGAAAGAGTGCCCCGGTGTGGGCGCGGTGGCGATTCACGGAACAGCGGAGGGCGTCCTGGTACCCGACGGTTGCATCCGTACTGCCGCTCCGTCCCCGGTCCGCCCGGACGGACAGGAGGGCCGCCCGTACAGCTCGGGCGGCCCTCCTGTGCATGTCTTCGACGCGCGTCAGCCGTGCAGCAGGACCGGGAATGCCTCCATGTCGTTCTGCGTCATCACCGGCAGCTTGCGGATCTCCTCGTCCGCGACGGCCGGCCGCAGCCCGGGAAAACGCTCGAACAGTGCGGGCAGGGCGATGGCTGCCTCCACGCGCGAGAGCGCCGCTCCGGGGCAGATGTGGGGGCCGTGGCCGAAGGTCATGTGGCGGATCGGGGTCGGCCGGGTGATGTCGAAGGCGTCCGCGTCCGGCCCGTGCTGCTCGAAGTCACGGCCGATGGCGCGATAGGAGATCACCACGCCCTCGCCCTTCGCGATCACGTCGTCGCCGATCTGGATGTCCTCGGTGGCGAACCGCATCAGCAGATGGGTGGTGGGGGTGTCCCAGCGCAGCGTCTCCTCGACGACCGTGTCCCACGGGATCTCGCCGTCGAGCACCTTGCGCAGCTGGTCGGGGTGGCTGAGCAGCGCGCGTACGGCATTGAGGATCAGTCCGATGGTGGTCTCGTGCCCGGCGGCCACCATCGCCTTGAGATTGCCCACCACCTCTTCCTCGGTGAGCGGCTCCCCGCCCTCTTCGGCGAGGATCAGCGCGCTGGTGAGGTCGTCGGCCGGGCGGGCGGTCCTCTCGCGTACAAGGGCGGCGTAGAAGACGTCCAGCTCCGCCAGCAGGGCCATGCGTTCCTCATGGGGCGTGAGCATGGAGAAGAACGCCTTGTACCGCTTCATCAGCATGGGGTGCTCGGCCTCGTCCACGCCCATCAGCATGCCGACGACCCGCATCGGCAGCGGCTGGGCGAACACGGACTTCAGGTCGACGACGCCGCCCTCGTTCTTCTCGCCCTGCTCGGCGAGGGCATCGAGCAGTTCCTCGGTGAACTTCTCGATCTGCGGACGTATCTCCTCCAGTCGGCGCGGGGTGAGCGCCTGGGAGGTCTTGGTGCGCAGCCGCCGGTGCTCGGCCCCGTCCACGGTGAACATGGAACGCCCGGCATCGATCATGCCGATCAGCGGCCAGGCGTGTGTGACCTCCCCGCTCTGCCAGAGCCCCCAGGCATCGAGATCCTTCACCAGGCGCGGGTCGACGAGCAGTTGACGGGCCACGGCATGCCGGGTGACGGTCCAGGCCGGAACGCCGAGCAGTTCGATCCTGGCGATCGGACCGGCGTCACGCAGCCGCGCCGTCTCACCGTCGAGATCCTGGACCAGGGGGTCGATGATGACGACCCCGCCACCCGAAGTGGCCTCATGGGCAGCGGCGTGCGGGCAGTTCAAGAGAGGTCTCCTGTCGGACGTACGGGGGTGAACCGGACGGGCAGCGCGGTCATCCCGCGCAGGAAGGCGGACTGGCGCCGGACCAGCGCCTGCGCCGGAACGGACAGCTCCAGGTCGGGCAGCCGGTCGAGCAGCACCTCGATACCGGTACGGGCGATGATCTCCGCGATCTCCTGGGCGGGGAAGGGGCAGCGGTATTCGCCGTGGCTGAACGCCAGATGTGCGCTGTTGCCGCCCTGTCCGGAGGGCCCGGCCGTGGTCGAGAGATGCTGCCGGATGTGCGGATCGGCGTTGGCGGCTCCCAGGCCGAGCAGCAGCATGTCTCCGGCGCGGATGCTCCTGCCGCCAAGCTGGGTGTCACGGGCCGCCCAGCGGCCGGCGAGGATCTGGGTCGGGCACTCCTCCCAGAGCACCTCGTTCATGGCCTCCGCGACACTGTGCCGCCCGCCGGAGAGCGCGACGGCGAACTGGTCGTCGGTGAGCATCAGCCGCAGCGAGTTGCCGATCCAGTCGGCTGTGGTGAGGTGCCCGGCGGCCGTGATGGCCATCAGATCGAGCATGTACTCCTCGTCGGTGAACTCGCCGGGGTGCGCCAGCATCCGGGAGGTGACGTCGTTCCCCGGTACGGCCCGCCGGGCCGCCACCAGGCTCTGCATGTGCGCCCCGAACCGCTGATAGGCCTCTTGTGCACCCGGTCCGCCGTCGGCGAGGTCCCTGAGCACCTCGGCGATCTGCGCCCCGTCCTCGTCGGGGAAGCCGAGCAGCTGGGCGAGGACGAGCACGGGCAGCGGTACGGCGAAGTCGGCGATCAGATCGGCCGTACCGCGTTCACAGAATCCGTCGATGAGCCGGTCGGCCAACCGCTCGCAATGGCGCCCGAGCTCGAAGGGCTCGACCTCTTCCAGGGCCGGCCCCACCATCGCGGCGTGCCGCCGGTGCTCGGCCCCCGCCGTGAAGTAGATGGACGGCATCGGGCGCCCGACCATGGGCAGCAGCGGCCAGTCCTCGGGAACGCTCTCCCACTGATTCCACAGTCCGACGTCCCGGGGGAACAATTCGCCGTCGCTGGTGACCTGGTGGAGTTCGCGGTATCCGATGATCAGCCAGGCCGGGAACCCACCGGGCAGTTCGACTGGCACGACGGGCCCGTGTTCGCTGCGCATGGCGCGGTAGACGACCTGGGGCTCGGTGTGGAACGCGGGGCCGCTGAGCGGAACGGCGGATGCCCCGGCGGTCACCGGGCAGCCTCCCCCGGATGCCGACGCGGGCGCCGACGCGGAGGCAGAGGTGGACTCGCGCTCGGGCACGGCGGATACGGGCGTCGTCATCGTACGGACTCTCCTGATGCGGATGGTTTCGCGCGTTGCGGCAGGACGATCAACGCGGCTTCACTATAGGGAAATTCGGTGATCCCTTCGGCACCAACCGCGACCATTCTCACCACTTATACGATCACCTGAGCCCGTTTTCGGCGCATCGTCGCCCATAAGGACGGGGTTGCGTGCGACACACGGACTGGAACGCCGCCCCGGACACCGCCCTGGAACGCGACCGATTACTGAACCGGCAGGACCTACCAGGGCCCGACCACGGTCACCGGCTACACCGGCTGGTCTGCAGCCGTCCCCCTGATCCGGCGGTCGCGCCGGTTGACTATCGTGGCCGGTCGCATGGCGGCGGGAGTGAATGAAGGGCGTACGGATGGAGCACGGGCGGGCCGGCTGGGTGCGGGTGCCGGTGGGCGATGACGCGGCCCGGTGGGCGACGCGGGGGAAGTGTCTGCGGGTCCTCGTCGTCGTACACAACGTGACCGCCGCGACCCGACTGCTCGACGTGCTGCCCTTGTTCGACGACGGCTGGCGTGTCCAGCTGCTGGCCACCTGTACCGGCTCCTCGGCCTTCGCGGCCGGCACGGCCGAGCTGCTGGCCGACACCGGGGTGCCGGTCCTGCCGTGGGAGCAGGCGGCCGAGACACCGGTGGATCTGGTGATCTCCGCCAGCTTCGGCGGCCAACTGGAAGCATTTTCCGGGAAGCTGGCCATCCTTTCGCACGGTGTTGGGTACACTAAAAGGCTGGCAACACCGGACACCGGACACCGGACACCGGACACCGGACACCGGGTCGGGGGCGGGGGCGGCGGCGGTGCCTGCGCCCGTCTTCGGGCTTGCGCCGGAGTGGCTTCTGTCGCGGGGCGCTCCTGTCGCGGACGCACTGGTCCTCTCCCATCCCGAACAGCACGAGCGGCTTCGCGTCGCCTGCCCGGAGGCAGCGCCCACCGCCGTACTCGCCGGAGACCCCTGCTTCGACCGGATACTCGCCGCCCGGCCCTACCGCGAGCGCTTCCGCCGGGCGTTGGGGATACGGCCGGGTCAGCAGCTGGTGCTTCTCAATTCGACCTGGAGCTCCGAGTCGCTCTTCGGTGACGGCCCGGGCGGCGGCGATGTCGTCGCCGCGCTGCTGGACCGGGTCGCCGCCGAGTTCCCCGTGGACGAGTATCGGTTCGCCGCCGTGCTGCACCCCAACATCTGGTACGGCCACGGGCCCGGTCAGATCCGCGCCTGGCTCGATCGCGCGCGACGCGCCGGGCTGGCGCTGATCGATCCGCTGAAGGGGTGGCGGCAGGCCCTGCTGGCCGCCGATGCGGTGATCGGGGACCACGGTTCCGTCACCTATTACGCGGCCGCCCTCGGCACTCCCGTGCTCCTGGGGGCCGCGCCGCTCGACGCCCTCGATCCCGATGCGCCGATTTCCGCGTTCATCAGGGAGGCACCTCGGCTCGAACCCGACGCGTCACTGGCGGCGCAGATCGGGGGACTCATCGGCCGTCACAGGCCGTTGCCGGGGCCCGCCGAGTTCACCACCTCCGTGCCCGGCGAATCCGCGGTCCGGTTGCGTCGGCTCTTCTACTCGATGCTGGGCGCGCCGGAGCCCGACGGGCCGGCTTCCCTGAAGCCTCTCCCGCTGCCCGAACACGAGGCCGGAAAGGCCACCGTCCCGTTGCACGTGCGGTCACGGGTCCTCGGTCCCGGAGAGGTCGCGGTCAGTCGCTGGGCGAGCGCTCGGCCGTGTACGGGATCGGCTCACGACGAGGAGCTGCATGTCGCCGTGCACGAGGACACCCGTGAGGTGGACCAGTTGGATCTGGCCGATGTCATCTTCCGTGACGGGGCACCCGACGATCCGCGTTTCGGGTCCACGTCCATCTGGACCGCCGAGGTGCTCCGGCGCCATCCGGGCTGTTCCCTTGCGGCCTATGTGACCGGGCCGTCCGCGTGTGTGGTCCGGGTGCGTGGCGAAGAGCCGCTCCGGATGGCTGCGGCGCCCGGCGCTGATGCGGAGGATGTGTCCGGCGTGGACCCCGCCGCGTGTGCCTCCGCCCTGTACGCCTGGCTGACCACCGGCGGCCCCGACGCGACCGCAGCCGACGAACGGCTCGCGCGCGTCGTGACCGACGGGCTCTCCGTACGGACAGGCGATCGGCTGCACCGCGTACAGGTCGCGCCTCTGACACCACCGGGAAGAGGGCTTACGGAGTGACGCAGCGTTCCCTCATGCGCCGCAGGTACGACAGGTGGTACTCCGCGCGCTGGCCGTCCAGTGTCGTGATCGCCTCGTCGATCAGCGGCAGTGCCGCCTCGATGTCCTCTGCGTCCAGCCAGGTCTCCGCCAGATCGGTGAGCGTCCGGGCCGTGTTGTACGTATCTCCGCTCGTCCGGAAGCGGCCAAGTGCCGTCCCCAGTCGCTCGCGGGCCTCCTCGGCCCGTCCGAGCCCGCGCAGGGCCCGTCCTCGATGGCGTTCCAACAGGGCCTGGGCGCGTGGCAGGTCGGCGGTTCCCACGTCGTGTGCGCCCATCGTGTTCAGGATGCCGCCCGCTTCGCCGAAGCACTCGTACGCTTCCTGGTAGCGCCACTGCCGCAGCCTCAGCAGCCCCAGGAACTCCACGGCCGAGGCATGACCCCGCTTGTGCGTGGCCGATTCCTCAGCCCGCGCCGCGGCCAGTGTCGCCGCCTCCGCCTCCTCCCAACGCCCCAACTCGGTGAGAGAATGCGCCAGTTGGGCATGAAGTGCTCCGGCGTCAGGGCTTGCCGGGAGATGGGCGTCCGCGAGACGCGCTCCGATGCGCAGTGCCGGCAGCAGCATCTCGTGATGGCCCGCCTTGAGCTGCAGCGGCCACAGAGAACGGCTCAGGCGTACGGCGGTTTCGGGGTCGCCGGACTCCTCGGCACAGCGGACGGCCTCGACCAGATTGCCCAGCTCCGCGAGCAGCGCGTCGAGTGCGGCGCCTCGGTCCTCGTACCGCTGTCCGATCCGGTCCTCGGCGGGTGCCGGGACGCGCCAGCTCTCCGGGAGTGCCTGGTGCGCCGCCGATGCCGCCAGGTCCGCGTAGGCGAGCAGTGTGCGGGTGAGAGCGGCGGAGCAGGCCGCGATCCCGTCCTCGCGGATCGCTGTCGCCTCGGCGTGTGCGCGGACCCCGGGGCGGTAGTGGTAGCGCCCGTCGCCGGATCCGCTCCGACTGTGTTCCAGGAGCATCCTGTCGGCGAGGTCCGCCAGCAGTTCCGCCGCGACCGCCGGGTCCAGGCCGGTGGCCCGTCCGGCCGTCGCGGCGTCGAAGGCGGGCCAGCCGCGCAGCGCCATCAGCCGGTACAGTCTGGCGGATTCCGGCGCCAGGAGCTGGTAGGTGTCCTCTGCCGCCCCTCGCACCGGGTCGCCGTCCGCCGCCGCGGGCCGATGCGGCAAAAACATGGGGGCGGAGAGCCGGTCCGCTGCGGCGCGCAGGGCGTACGGCGATCCGCCGCATCGCGCGAGCAGCGAGGGCAGCGTGGCGCGGGCCGCGGCGACGGTCGATTTGTCGGTGATATCGGTGAGCAGACGCACGGCGTCCCTGTCCGTGAGCGGACCGACGGGAACCCGTACGGCGTCGAGGCCGGGGAACGGGGTCCGGGCGACGACGATCGTGAACACCCCGGGCGCCGATGTGAGGAACGGCCTGACCTGCGCCGCGGAGTGCGCGTGGTCGAGTACGACCAGGAGTCTGCGGTCCGCTGTGCACTGGCGGAAGAACTCACCGAGCAGGTCGGTCGCGGTCGGCATCTCTTCGTCCCGCACACCCAGTTGGCGCAGCAGTACGCGCAGTACGGTGCCTACGTCACGAGCGCTCCCGGCGCCTCCATCGCCGAGGTCGGCGTAGATCCGGCCCTCCGGGAAGAGCTTGTTCGGCTTGGAACCGAAGTGCACGGCGAGCGCGCTGGAGCCCATGCCGTCCGGCCCGTGCACCAGGGCGAGCCGGGGCCTTCCGTCCGCGCGGCGGGAAGCCTCCCGCTGGAGCTGTTTCATCGCCTCCTTCCGGTCGGTGAAAAACCTGATGGAGACGGGGAGATGCGAATGCACGGACCGCACCCGTTCGGGTCTGCCGGGCACGCGTGCGGCGAACGCGCTCCAGGAGGCGGCGAGTTGCGGGTTCGTACGGATCTGCTCGTAGACCAGGCGGGCCACGTCGTCCCGTTCCTCCGGGGCGACGGGCGCGGGGACCTCCCGGCCGACGATTCTCCGTACGACGCCGCCGGTCGACTCCCAGGCCCACTTGCCGGCCTCGTTGGCCATCCCCGATCCAACTGCGCCGAGTACCGCCGAAATGGCCGCCACCGAAGCGGGATCCAGCATGTCGCGCACTCCCCGTTCCCGGTGCTCCGCGCGGTGCGCCCTCCCCGGCACCGCCGCTGTCACCGTGCGGATCAACGTTAGCGTCAGACGGGCCGGGATCCCTGGACATGGCGAGATGGTGATCGTCGTGGCTTGATGTGGCAGATCCGCCCGCCCCTCAGGGCGACTTGAACAGCTCCGGGAAGCGGGGGGCGAGCCAGGGCCTGCGGCCCCAGGCGAGGACATGTCCGCGAGCCATGGCGCCCCACGGGTTGCAGCGGCCGAGGGCCATCACGAGGAAGGTGACCGGTTCGATGAGGATGGTGCAGTCCGGTTGGTCGGGCGGCTGCGGGGTGACGGATACGGCTCCGTCGGCAAACGTGACGCCGAAGCGGGCGCCGCCCCGCAGACGGATCGTGTAGCGGGCGGTCAGCCGGGCGGTGGCAGTTGGGTCGGTCACCCGGGGCATCGCCGTGATCATGAAGGGCAGCGACAGCTCGACGCGGGTGCGGTCGATCATGTGCGGGCGGCCGAGCGCACGGGCGAGGTCGTAGCCGTGGCCGAGCATGTGGGTCAGCAGGTACGAGCCCAGCACCGTCTTGTTCATCGGGCCCAGCGGGGTGACCACACTCTCGTCCGTCGTGCATCGCTCCACCGCCGCGAGGTACGCGTCCGCCTGCGTCACGATCATCTCGGCCAGCGGATCGGCGTCCCGCTCCTCGAAGCCCGCGAGTGCGCGCTCGTTGGCCTCGGCGAGACTCTGCGGCGTTCCGTCGCCGTAGCTGCGTTCCTGTCCGGCAGCGAGGTCCGCCATCAGTTCGTTGGCCTGCGCCAGATGCGCCGCCGCCTGCCCGAGGGTCCACTCCGAGCGGGGAACCGGAACGCTCGTGTCGGTGGTCCCGCGCAGCATTGCGGCGATCTCCTCGGCGGTGGCGCGTATCGCGTCGCCGAGCCCTTCGGGCAGCGTGCCTCGTACATCATGACCGGCCACTGATTCCACGTCTCTCCCCGCCCTCGGCCGCGCCTGTGCGCCCGGATGCGCACGGCCCCGCCCGCAGCCCTGTTACGGATCACCCACGGGTGCCCGCGGTACAGAAGACCAGGTGGCGTGACCAGGGACAAGAGCTGGAGCACCGGAGCCGGAACCCGTCGCTCTCCCCCCGTGCCGGCACCGGCCGCCCAGGAAACGATGGCCGGCGTCACGACGGGGGCGGCGTGAGCTCATCTACGATCGCTCATGTGTGCGCAAACGTCATAGTCGCCGAAGACGACGAGAAGCAGGCCGAACTCGTACGCCGCTATCTGGAACACGAGGGCCACGCGGTCAGGGTCGTCGGGGACGGTCTGGCGGCCCTTGCCGAGGTCCGGCACCGGGAGCCCGATCTGCTGGTGCTCGATGTGATGATGCCGCGGGCCGACGGTCTGGACGTGGTACGTGTGCTGCGCGCCGAGCACCGGGAACTGCCGGTGCTGATGCTGACGGCCCGCAGCACCGAGGACGATCTGCTGCTGGGGCTGGACCTCGGTGCGGACGACTATGTGACGAAGCCGTACAGCCCGCGTGAGTTGATGGCGCGCGTACGGACGCTGCTGCGTCGCACCCGGCGGTTCGCGGAAGGTGCCGGTCCCGTCGCGGAAGCGGATCAGGCGCTGAGAGTGGGTGCGCTCACGGTCGACCCGGTCCGGCACGAGGTGTCGGTCGAGGGCCGGTTCGTGGAGTGCACACCCGGTGAGTTCCGGATTCTCGCCGCGATGGCGGCCGAGCCCGAGCGGGTTTTCACCCGGCAGCGGCTCCTGGAGGAGCTGCACGGCTTCGACCGGTACATCAGCTTCCGCACCGTCGACGTACACATCATGAACCTGCGGAAGAAGATCGAGCCCGCACCGCGTCGGCCCGCCCGGCTGCTCACCGTTTTCGGTGTGGGCTACAAGCTGACGGACCCGGCAAGGAATGCCTCGCGTGCGTCGTCGTAGTCGAAGTCGTAGGGACGGCCGGGTACATGACGCCCCTCCCCGTCATGAGCAGCGGGCGCGGCTGCCGCTCCGCAAGAGTCTCTTCGGCCGTCTGCTGGCGGTATCGGTGCTGGTGGCGGCCTGTTCGGTGGCGGCCACCGCCTGGATTGCCGTGCAGACGACCTCCGGCGCCATCAAGCAGGAGCAGGGGCAGAACCTCACCGCCGACGCCCGGATCTACAACACCCTGCTCGGATACGCGGCGGCCCACCCCACCTGGGACGGCGTCGACGGCACCGTACGTGACCTGGCGCGGCAGTCCGGCCGGCGGATCGCCCTCACCACCGAGCAGCGCCGGCCCCTGGCCGATTCGGCCACCAAGCCGTCCCCTCCCGCCCTGCCGCCGCAGGCGTCGGCGATCGTCGATCCGCTGTCGGTGGACACGGCCCTGTCCCAGACGGTGGGCGAGTCGGGTGCCACGGCGGACCGCGTCGATCCGCGCGCGGTCGGTCCGTTCCGGCTGCCCGTGGCCGAACGTACGGCGCTGCAGCGCGCGGCCAAGCGGAGTGTGGCGTGCCTGAACCGGTCCGGGATCGCCGCGGACGCGGTCATGGGCCCGAGCGGGCGCCCGCGCATAGAGGTCGTGGGCAACGATCCCGACCGGGTGAACGACACCAGATGCACGTCCGACGCCCTGGCCCACCCGACAGCGACCGAACGAAGGGCGCTGACGAAGCTCAACCAGCTCGCCGACGCCTGCCTGAAACGCCAGGGACGCACGGGCGTACAGCTCAATCTGGACCTGACCTGGGGTGACGGCTCCGTACCGGTGCCGAGCCCCCGTAGGGACGCCCGGGCGGCCACCCCCGTGCCCGTGCCGAGCGTGCACACCGGCGATGACGACCGGGCCACCGCCTCCTGCGTGGACACGGCCCGCCGCGAGCAGCTCAGTTCCTATGTCGCCTCGCCCGCGCTGCTGTTCATCGGCGACGAGGGCGGCACGACCGTACCCGGCTTCGACCTCTCCCCGGCGAACACCGCGAAGATCGCGGGCGCCGCGGCGCTCGTCCTGGCGCTCACCGTCGGAGCGACGGTGCTGGGCGGTGCCCGGCTCGTACGGCCGCTGCGTGCCCTCACCGGTGCGGCACAGCGGATGCGGGACGGGGCGGACTCCGCGCCCGTGCTCGTCACCGACGACAACGAGATCGGGCGGCTCGCCGCGGCCTTCAACGACATGTCGGCGCACCGCGCCCGCCTCGAAGGACAGCGCAAGGACATGGTCAGCGACGTCGCCCATGAACTGCGCACCCCGCTGAGCAATATCCGGGGCTGGCTGGAGGCGGCGCAGGACGGTCTGGCCGAGCCCGACCCGGCGTTCATCTCCTCGCTCCACACGGAGGCCGTGCAGCTGCAGCACATCATCGACGACCTCCAGGACCTGGCGGCGGCCGACGCGGGTGCTTTGCGGCTGCACCCCGAGCCGATACGTATCGAGGACGTCCTGGGGCAGGTCGTCGCGGCCCACCAGGGGCGGGCCGAGACTGCGGGAGTCACGCTGACGGTCCGTACGACGCCGGCCGGCGCTCCCGCGCCCGGGCTGACGGCCGACCCGGTCCGGCTGCGTCAGGCCATCGGCAACCTGGTCTCCAACGCGGTGCGTCACACCCCGACGGGTGGCCGTGTCACCTTGCAGGCGTACGGCTGCGAGTCCGCGGACCAGGTCGTGGTGGACGTCTCCGACACGGGCAGCGGCATCCCGGCCGCCGATCTGCCCCATGTCTTCGACCGCTTCTGGCGCGCCGAGAAGTCCCGCAGCCGCCGCACCGGCGGCAGCGGGCTGGGCCTGGCGATCGTACGGAAACTCGCAGAGGCGCACGGGGGCTCGGTGAGCGCGGTGAGCGTCGAGGGGAAGGGCTCGGTGTTCACGCTTCGGCTGCCGGCGGACGCCGCGGGTACGGATCCGGCGGGTACGGATCCGGCGGGTACGGAAGCGGATGGGCCGGGCCGGGCCTGATGCGATGACCACAGCGATCTGACAGCTTCTTCATAACTTCACGCCAGCCTGTCGGCATGCCTCGTGCCCGGTGCGAACCGGCATCCGGGCACCACCGAGGCCGACCTGGAATGGAGCCATGCCCATGCCCCACCGTCTGTCCCTGCGCACCGCCGTCCTTGCCGCTGTCGCGGCGGGCGCGGTGCTCGTCCCGTCCGCCGCGGCCCTGGCAGACAGCACGCCCACGCCCGTCCCGTCCGTCGAGCGGTCCGCCGCGGCCGCGCGGGGAGCACAGCCGTCGGCGGTTCCCCGTGGTGGTGTCGCCGCGGGCGACAGGCCCGCCCCGGCACGGCCCGAGCGTGCGGCTGCGGCCGGGCGCGGGCCTTCCGCCGCTCCGCGTGGTGGCGTCGCCGCGGGCGAGCGGCCTGCCGGGACCTCGGGCGACCGCACCACGCCCCTTGCCGGGTCGGCCGCAGCCGCTCTTCTGCTCGCGGGAGCGGGGACGGTCGTGCTGCGCCGCCGCTCCGCCGCACAGCAGGGCCGCTGAACCGCCGACGCGTCGGTCCCTTCACGGCAGCTGACGATGCACGGCGCTTGACCGTGCAGGGCAGTTGACCGTCCTCATGGCGCCGCCCCGTCGCGGGCGGCGCCACTTCCCGTCCCCGACTCCGCTGCTGTCTCTGCCTGGAGCCCTCATGTCCCGTACGCCCGAACCACTCCGGCGCGCCGCACTCCCGGTGCTCGTCGCTCTCGCCCTTACCGGCTGTGCCCCGGACGCTCCCGGCTCACCGAAGGACACACCGTCCACGGGGACGGCGGAGAAGCGCACGACGTCCGTGCGGCCCGAAAGCCCCGGGAAGCCGGAGTCTGCCGCGAGCCCCACCCATGTCACCATCGCCTCGATCGGGGTGAGCAGCACGCTGATGCGGCTCGGTCTGAACGAGGACGGCACCGTCCAGGTCCCACCGGCCGAGAAGGGCATGACGGCCGGCTGGTACACCGGTGGCGCCGTCCCCGGCGAGCGAGGCGCCGCGGTCCTCATCGGGCACAACGACACCCGCTTCGGAAAGGCCGTCTTCCACGATCTGAGGAAGATCGGCAAGGGCGCGGACATCGCGATCCGCAACGACCGGGGCGCGGAGATCCACTTCAGGGTCACCGGAACGGAGACCGTCGGCAAGAAGGCCTTCCCGACCGAGAAGGTCTACGGCTCCACCGGTGAACGCGCCCTGCGCCTCATCACCTGCGACGGCGCCTTCGACCCGCAGGGCCACCCCGTGGACAACCTCATCGTGTACGCCATCCGGAGCTGACGGTAGGGCGGACACCGGAGGACGGCTTCACGGTGTCGACGTCAGAAGAAGACCCCGCACCGCAGCAGCACATTCGCGTACGGCCGTGCCTCGCCCGTCCGCACCACCAGCCGGGCGCCCGCCGACAGCGCCTTGAGCTCCTCGTGCGGTACGTGGGCGAGTTCGGGGAGTCGTTCGGTCAGGAGGCGTGCGGTCGCCGGGTTGGCCTCCCGTACCTCGTGGGCTGCTGTCGCGCCCTCCACGACCAGTTCGTCCAGCAGCCCGTCGAGCACCTCGGCGAACGACGGGACACCGGCCCGGAAGGCCAGGTCCACGACCCGGGGTCCTGCCGGGATGGGCATGCCCGCATCGCAGATCAGTACCCCGTCGCCGTGGCCCAGCTCGGCCAGTGCTCCGGCGAGATGACGGTTGAGGATTCCTGCCTTCTTCACAGCGCGGACACCTCCTGAGCCGTCGGGAAGGACGCCTGCGCGCCCTGCCTGGTGACGGCCGCCGCGCCCACCCTGACGGCGAACGCGGCAGCCTCGGTGAGCTCCTCGCCCCGGCCGAGCCGCCAGGCCAGGGCGGCGGTGAACGCGTCGCCCGCCCCGGTCGTGTCCACGGCCTGTACCTCGGGACTCGGTACGTGGACGACGTCGTCCCTGCGGCCGTCGGCGACGAGCGCGCCCGCCGCCCCCAGCGTGACCACGACCGACCGCGGGCCGAGCCCGAGCAGCGCTCGCGCCCATTCCTCCGGCGTGGCGCCCGCGGCCGATCCCAGGATGTAGCGCGCCTCGTGCTCGTTGACCACCAAGGGGTCGCAGGCGGCAAGGACCTGGCCGGGCAGGGGTGCGGGCGGGGACGGATTCAGGACCAGCCGGGTACCGGGTGACATGGCATGGGCCACCTCGGCCACCGTCTCCAGCGGGATCTCCAGCTGTACGGAGACGACCCGGGCCGCCGCGAACAGCGCTCCGGCCGCCCGGATGTCCTGTGGGGTCAGCCGGGCATTGGCCCCCGGGGACACCACGATGCTGTTGTCGCCGGAGGGGTCCACCGTGATCAGGGCGACCCCGGTCGGTGCCCCGCCGACCAGGACGCCGCTGGTGTCGACGCCCGCCGCCCGCTGCGATTCCAGCAGCAGACGGCCGTGGGCGTCGTCGCCGACCCGGGCCAGCAGGGCGGTGGCGGCCCCGAGGCGGGCGGCGGCCACCGCCTGGTTTCCGCCCTTGCCGCCCGGGTGGACGGCGAGATCGGAACCGAGCACGGTCTCCCCCGGTGCGGGGCGGCGTTCGACGCCGATCACCAGATCGGCATTGGCCGAGCCCACGACCAGCAGGTCGTATCGGGAGTGGTCGTTGACGTGCATTGTTCCTGCTTTCCGGGGTCGGACCCTGTGCAAGCGCCGTTCAGGAGAAGTCGGCGACGTTCTTCTGGGTGACGACCTTGACCGGCACCTTCACCATGCTGTCGACCTTCTCGCCCTCCACGGCCCGCACCGCGTTCTGCACGGCGATCTTGCCGAGCTCCTTCGGCTGCTGGGCCACGGACGCGTACAGCGTGCCTGCGCCAACCGCCTTCAGGCCGTCCGGAGTTCCGTCGAATCCGACGACGGACACCGACTTCCCTGCCTTGCTGCCGAGCGCCTTGACCGCACCGAGCGCCATCTCGTCGTTCTCGGCGAAGACACCGGTGACATCGGGGTGGGACTGGAGCAGATTGGTCATGACGTCCAGGCCCTTGGTGCGGTCGAAGTCCGCGGGCTGCTTGGCCACGACCTTGATGCCGGGGTACGCCTTGATCCCTTCGGTGAAGCCCGCGCCTCGCTCGCGACTCGCGGACGTACCGGCGGTGCCCTGCAGGACGACGATGCTGCCCTTGCCACCGAGCTTGTCGGCCAGCGCCGCTGCGGCGAGCTTGCCTCCCGCGACGTTGTCGGAGGCGACGAGCGTCGCAGTCTTCGCCTTGTTGACACCGCGGTCCGCGGCGATGACCGGGATGCCCGCCTCGTTGGCGCTGCGGACTGCGGGGCCGGCCGCGTCCGAGTCCACCGGGTTGACGATGATGGACTTCACTCCGGAACTCGTGAAGTTCTGGAGCTGGTTGGCCTGCTGTGACGCGTCGTTCTGCGCGTCGGTGACGGTGAGGTCGACCCCGGCCGCCTTCGCCTCGGCCTGCGCACCTTCCTTCATCTGCACGAAGAACGGGTTGTTGAGCGTGGAGAGCGACATGCCCACCTTGGTGTTGCCGCCGGAGGAACCGGAGTTGAAGTAGGACACCCCGCCCACGACGACGGCCACGCAGAGTGCGGCGATACCGAATTTCACCGCTCCCGCCGCCTTGCGCCCCGATCCTGGCGATCCAGGTGCGCCGGAGGAACCGGCCGAGGGGGCGGACTTGGAGCCGGCCTTGCGGCGCAGCGTGTCCAGCAGCACCGCGAGGGCGATGACGACGCCGATGACGACCTGCTGCCAGAAGGCGGACACGGACAGGAGGTTGAGTCCGTTGCGCAGCACGGCGAGGATGAGCGCGCCGATCAGGGTACCGGACGCCTTGCCGACGCCACCCGCCAGGCTCGCACCGCCGATGACGACCGCGGCGATCGCGTCGAGCTCGTACCCCTGCGCGGCCTGCGGCTGGGCGGAGGTGAGACGGGACGCGAGGACGATGCCCGCGACCGCGGCGAAGAGGCCGGACAGGGCGTAGATGGCCAGCTTCTGCCGCTTGACGCGCAGTCCGGAGAGCCGGGCCGCCTCCTCGTTGCCACCGATCGCGTACATCGAGCGGCCGATGTAGGTACGGGCCAGGATCAGTGCCGTGATCAGGCCCATCGCGATCATCACGAGGACCGGGACGGGCAGCCAGCCGCCGAGTGTGTCGCCGAGCACAGAGACCGAGTCGGGGAAGGCGATCGGGCTGCCCTGCGAGATGACCAGGGACAGACCGCGCGCGATGGACAGCATGGCCAGCGTCGCGATGAACGGCGGCAGTTTGCCGTACGAGACGAGGGCGCCGTTGACGAAGCCGCAGGCGATGCCGGTGGCGACGGCGAGGATGACCGCCAGCCAGACCGGTACGCCCTCCGATGTGGCCGACCAGGCGAGGACGGTCGCGGAGAGTGCGGCCACCGAGCCGACGGACAGGTCGATGCCGGCCGAGACGATGACGAAGGTGACGCCGAACGCGAGGATCGCGGTGACGGCGGCCTGCACGCCGACGTTCAGGAGGTTCTGGGTGGTCAGGAAGTCGCCGGAGAGCAGCGACATCGCCACCAGCAGGACGACCAGGGCACTCAGGGCGCCGTTGTCGAGCAGGAGGCGGCGAACCGTACGTCCTGCGGCGCCACTCGCGCCCGTATTGCTCTTGAGCGTGTCAGTGGCCACGGGGGCTCTCCTCTTCGTTCACGACCGGAGTCGTTGCGGGAGTTGTTGCTGAAGTCGTTGCGGGGGTTGTTGCTGAAGTGGTTGTGGTGGCGGTGCTGACGGCGAGTGCCATCACCGCGTCCTGGGTCGCTTCGTGCGCGGGGAGCTCTCCGGCGATGCGGCCCTGGGCCATGACCAGCACCCGGTCGCTCATGCCGAGGACTTCGGGCAGATCGCTGGAGATCATCAGTACGGCGTGGCCGGAGGCCGTCAGCTCGTTGATGAGCTGGTAGATCTCGACCTTGGCGCCGACGTCGATGCCGCGCGTCGGTTCGTCGAGGATCAGCACCCTGGTGTCGGCGAGCAGCCACTTGCCGATGACGACCTTCTGCTGGTTGCCGCCGGAGAGGGTGCGGACGTGCTGGCCGAGGCCCGCCATCCGTACCCCGAGCTGTCCGGCGATCCGGGCGGCGGCCGTGCGCTGCCCCTTGCGGTCCACGAGCCCGGACCGGCTCGCCGAGCGCAGGGTGACCAGGCCGAGGTTCTCCTGCACGGAGGCGTCGAGCACCAGTCCCTGGGCCTTGCGGTCCTCGGGCACGAGGCCGATCCCGGCGCCCATGGCCGCGGTCACGTCGTACTTGGCCAGCCGCTCGCCGCGTACGTCGACGGTGCCCGCGTCATAGGGGTCCGCACCGAAGACGGCACGGGCGACCTCGGTGCGTCCGGCGCCGACGAGACCGGCGAGGCCGACCACCTCGCCCGCCCGCACATCGAAGCTCACGTCGTGGAAGACACCGTTGCGGGTCAGCCCGCGGACGGTGAGCAGGGGCTCTCCGGCCTCCGCGCGCTCTCGCGGATACTGCTGATCGATGCTGCGCCCCACCATCAGCTGTACGAGCTGTGCCTCGGGCGTCGAGGCGGGCACCTGGTCGATACTGCGGCCGTCGCGCAGCACCGTGACCCGGTCGCCGAGCACCGCGATCTCTTCGAGGTGGTGGGTGATGAAGATGATCCCCACGCCCTCCTCGCGCAGCTGCCGCACGATCCGGAAGAGCTTCTCGACTTCCTCCGAGGTGAGGACCGCCGTCGGTTCATCCATGATCAGGACGCGTGCGTCGAGGCTGAGCGCCTTGGCGATCTCCACCATCTGCAGCCGCGCGATGCCCAGTTCGCGCACCTTGGCCTTCGGTGAGACGTGCAGGCCGACCCGGCGCAGGAGCACTTCGGCGTCCGCCTCCATGCGGCGCCGGTCGATCATCCCGAAGCGGCGCGGCTGACGACCGAGGAAGATGTTCTCCGCGACGGTGAGGTCGGGCACCAGATTGAACTCCTGGTAGATCGTGGCGATCTTGAGCCGTTCGGCGTCCTGTGCGCTGTGGATGCGGACCTCGCGCCCCTGGGCGAAGATCCGGCCGCTGTCCGGGCGGTAGGCGCCGGAGAGCATCTTGATGAGGGTGCTCTTGCCCGCTCCGTTCTCACCGAGCAGGACGTGCACTTCGCCGCCCCGCAGATCGAAGTCGACGCTGTCGAGGGCGACCACGCCGGGGAAGGTCTTGCGTACGCCTTCGATGCGCAGCAACTCGTCCTGAGTGCTCACAGGTTGCTCCTCCGGTTCGACGTGTGTTCGCCGCAGGAACTGCGTACGACAAGGCGGGCGGGAAGGGTGACGGACTGCGGGGACCGTCCCTCGATGAGGTCGACCAGCGCGCGTACGGCGGCTCGGGCCAGCTCGCCGGTCGGCTGGGCGATCGCCGTGATCGGCGGATCGGTGTGCAGGAACCACGGGATGTCGTCGAAGGCCGCGAGCCCGATGTCCTGCGGTACGCGCAGCCCGCGCGCGCGGATCGCGTCCAGTGCGCCGAGTGCCATCAGGTTGTCGGCCGCGAAGACGACCTCGGGCGGTTCGGGAAGGGCCAGGAAGCTCTCGGTGACACGGCGCCCGCTGTCCGCCCGGAAGTCGCCCTGGCCGATGTAGGTGTCGGGCAGGGCGAGCCCGTGCTCGCGCAGCGCCTCGCGGAAGGCCTCGACCCGCTCGTTGCCCGTGGTGGTGGCCGCCGGTCCCGCGATGATCGCGAGCCTGCGGTGGCCGAGACGGTACAGATGGGCGACCAGGTCACGGATGGCTTCGCAGCCGTCGGCACGGACCACGGGGACATCCACGCTCTGGATCCAGCGGTCCACGAAGACCATCGGTGTGCCGCTGCCCGGTGCGAGCGGGGAGCTTCCGTCGGCCGGGGAGACGAGAAGTCCGTCGATCCGGCGGTCGACGAGCGTACGGACGTGATGTTCCTGCAGGTCGGGCCGCTCGTCGGCGTTTCCGATGATCACGCTGTAGCCGAGCGAGCGGGCCTCCTCCTCGACGAAGCGGGCCAGCTCGGTGAAGTACGGATTGAGTACGTCACTGATGACCAGACCGAGCGTGCGCGTCTGATCGGTGCGCAGCGAACGGGCGACGGCGTTGGGCCGGTAGCCGAGTGCGTCGACAGCGGTCAGGACGCGTCTGCGCGCGTCGGGGCTGACGGAGGGATGGCTGTTGAGAACGCGGGAGACCGTGGCGACGGAGACTCCCGCCTCGGCCGCGACATCCTTGATGCTCGCCATTTCCGGACCACCTCCTCGTGGTTTCCGTGAGCCTCGAAACCAGCGGCCCAGAGCCGTGGAATCGATTACAGGGATGATTGGAAACGATTACATGGCCGAAAACAAGACCTCGCAGGGCACCGGGGCCTGATCGTGACGAAGGACACAGATGGGGGACGGAGCAAGTCCTGGGACGGCACACCCCTCCGGTGGGCGTACGGGGCAGCCCGGGGCGCCGACACCGGCCGGCCACACCTCCTCGACGGCGCCCACGGCAGCCATGTCCGACCCCGATCACCTCTGGTACGCCGATGGTGAGACTCCCGTCACCCAACGTCTACCCATGGGTAACTCCCGCTGATTGTATGGCTGTTGCCTGTACCCCCCTCAGCAGAAGCAGGAGACCTCGTGCCGCTCACCGCGCTCCGCCGCACCTCCGGCGTGACCTTGTCCGCCGCGCTCGCCGCCGTCACGCTGCTCGCCAACGCCCCTCAGGCCTCCGCGGCCGACACCCCGTCCCTGCGGGTGCTCACGTACAACGCGTTCCTCATGAGCAAGAACCTCTACCCGAACTGGGGACAGGACCACCGGGCGGCGGAGATACCGAAGGCGTCCTTCTTCCAGGGCCATGACGTGGTCGTGCTCCAGGAGGCGTTCGACAACTCCGCCTCGGACGCGCTGGCGCAAAACGCATCCGCCCAATACCCGTACCAGACACCGGTGGTGGGCCGGAGCAAGAGCGGCTGGGACGCCACGGGCGGCGCGTACTCGGCCATCACTCCGGAGGACGGCGGCGTCACCGTACTGAGCAAGTGGCCGATCGTCCGCAAGGAGCAGTACATCTACAAGGACGCCTGCGGCAGCGACTGGTGGTCCAACAAGGGCTTCGCCTACGCCGAGTTGAACGTCAACGGCACGAAGGTGCATGTGGTGGGGACGCACGCGCAGTCGACCGACCCGGGTTGCGGGGCGGGTGAGGCCGCACAGATGCGCAGTCGGCAGTTCAAGCAGATCGACGCCTTCCTCGACGCCAAGAACATCCCGGCTTCCGAGCAGGTCGTCGTGGCGGGCGACATGAACGTCGACTCCCGCTCCCCCGAGTACGGCTCGATGCTCGCCGACGCCGGACTGACCGGTGCCGATGCCCGCACGGGGCACCCGTACTCCTTCGACACCCAGGACAACTCGATCGCCGCCGACCGCTACCCCGACGACCCCCGCGAGGATCTCGACTACGTCCTGCACCGCACCGGACACGCGAAGCCGGCGGGCTGGACGAACGAGGTGGTCAAGGAGCAGAGCGCGCCCTGGACCGTCTCCAGCTGGGGCACGGACTACACGTACACAAATCTCTCCGACCACTACCCGCTGATCGGCTCCGTCGGCTAGCGGGACCGTGTCAACCGGCCGGCCTCGGAATCATCCGCGTCATACGTCGCGCCGACCGGTGCCGCCTCGACCACAGCCACGATGCGGGGGTACACCACGAAGTGAGGGTGTGCCGTCGGTGGGGCTGCGGGAAGGGCTGTCGTCGGCAGGCCGGTCGCGGGGACGCGGCCTGCGGTTCATCGCCCGGCGGGTCTTGTCGGGGCGCTGGTCGCCCGGGACGTGCTGGGCGACCGTGGTGCTTCGTCGGGCCTGATCAGTAGGCCGAGTTGACGTTGTCGATCGAGCCGTAGCGGTGCGCGGCATAGTTGGCGGAGGCCGTGATGTTGGCGACCGGGTCGTAGATGTTCGTCGAGGTGCCGGCGACGTGGTACGCGTTGAAGGTGGGGTCGATGACCTGCATCAGGCCCTTGGACGGGATGCCCTTCATGGCGTTGGAGTCCCAGTTGTTGATGGCGCTGGGGTTGCCGGAGGACTCGCGCATCAGGTTCTTGCGGATGCCCTCGTAGGTGCCCGGGATGCCCTTCTCGTGCATGACCTTCAGCGACTGCTTGATCCAGGCGTCGACGTTGCCGCCGGACTGGGCGGGGGCGGCGGCCGAGGCGGCCGGGGCGCTGACGACGGTGCCGGCCATGACAGCGGCGCCGGCTGCGATCATGCCCAGCGAGATCTTCTTGGTCCTGGTCATGCGGGCGAACTTCTTGGGCATCGCGGTGATCTGCACGTGGTAATTCCTGTCCTGTCGAGGGTGATGCCAAGAATTGTTAATCGGAAGGGAATCCCGGGTCAATGACCACCTCTTACTACTGCGATTAGTACTGGGTGCAGGAAATGATGGAAATGTGGCTTCACGGCCGGGGAGCGGGCCTCGATGGTCTACTATTCGGCTTCAGAGTGACGGCCGCCATATGGCCCACCCCACACGGCAAATGCCTCAATTCGGCATAAGAGTGACACACGTCATGCGACCCACGTCACAACTAGGGCATTCAATTCACTCACCGTAATGCAATAAAAGCACTCCGCATTCATGGCGATGCGGTGGAATGCCGGCGCTCGTCGGCGGGGAATCCTGGCCGGTGATTGAGAATCGATGGCCGGGGCCTGACGTCTGCCGACGGTATGTACCGGGGCTGATTCAGCGCGGCACGGCCGCGGGAATGCGCCGATTACGGGGCGGGGCTCCCGCCGACGGTCGTGAGGCATGGGCGAACGGACCTCCGCACGCTGATCAGCGGGCGGGATCCTCCTCCGCCGCCTGCGGATCGGCCCCCCGGCGGGGTGGCCCGGCCTCACGCTGCGGGCCGTGGACGACCGCCCACGAACGACACCTGGTGCGCCACGCCGGGAAGAGTCACCGAGATGGACCGGCCACGCGCCAGGGCGTGGGGAGTGTGTATTCCCATCCGGGCTGCCACGGGGAGGAGGCCCCGACGAGCGCTTGCCAGTGGGCGCCGGTGAGCAGACAGTCCAACGCCCAGCGGTTGGCGGAGTGCGCGATCACGAGGACTCGAGTTCCGTCCCGGTCGGCAGCGAGGTCACGCAGGAAGTCATCGGTGGCGGCCTGGACGTCGCGGTAGCTCTGGCCACCGGGGAAAGGTTCATCGATGTGCCGGGCCCGCCGCACCTCCACGAAGGCCACCGACCGGCCGTTGAACTCTCCGTAGTTGCATTCACGCAGTCGGGGGTCCTGGTGGATGGGCAGCGAGGTGTCGGCGAAGGCGATCTGCGCGGTCTCCACGGCGCGGTCCAGATCGGAGGTGAAGACTGCGACAATGCCGTCGTCGCGGCGGCGGCCGAGTTCGCGGGCCTGTAGGCGGCCGGTCGCCGAGAGTGTGCCCGGCAGCCAACCGGTGGCGATCCCCGCCTCGTTGTCGACCGTGGTGGCGTGGGTCTCGTACACGATCTGAATGGACATGCGCGGACTCCTTCGGGATCAAGCGCCTCGGCGAGGGGACATCCGTCGGATCGGGGAACTTCTCCGTCTCCAGCAGGCCCCACAACACCCTTGGCAGACAATCGCGTAGTAGGGCGGGAGACTGCACGACCGGCACTCCACCCCGACCATGTCCCGGACCTGCGTCACGCCGAAGGAACCTCCCCATGGGCCACGCCCTCCCGCCGTTCCACCTCCTGCCCGGCGCGCCCGCGTCACCGGTCCTGCTGCACGTACCGCACTCGGCACGTGTCGTCCCCGACCATGTACGCGCCGGGATCAAGCTGGACGACGAGGCTCTGGATCTCGAACTCGACCACATCACGGACTCCCATACGGCCGAGTTGGCCGCCGAGGCGGCTACGGCCGCGCCTCTCACGCCGTGGCGATTCGTCAACGGTCTGTCGCGACTCGTCATCGATCCCGAACGGTTCCCCGACGATCGCGAGGAGATGCTGGCCGTCGGCATGGGCGCGGTCTACACGCAGACCACGCACCGCGAGCCGCTTCGCTCACCGGACGTGGATCCGCAGCCGTTGATCGACCACTACTTCCACCCGTACGCGGCAGCAATGACCGCCGCTGTCGACGAACGTCTGGCGGCCACCGGACGCGCGGTCGTCATCGACGTCCACTCCTATCCGTCGGCTCCGCTTCCCTACGAACTCCATGGCACCGGACCACGCCCACCGATCTGCCTCGGCACCGACGTCTTTCACACACCGCCGGACCTGCTGGCCCGGGCCGAGGAGGCGTTCGCCGGTTTCGGGGGCACGGGCATCAACAGCCCGTTCGCCGGTACGTACGTACCGCTGAAGCATTACGGCGTGGACCCGCGTGTCAGCGCGTTGATGATCGAAATCCGCCGGAACGTGTACATGCCCGAGCCGGGAGGCCCCGCCCACCCCACCCGATTGACCGCGCTGGCGTCGGCGCTGGCCACCCTGGTCGGCGCGCTGTCCGGTGCGAGCGAACAGGATGCACGGTCGTGACACCCGGCCCATGCCTTTCACTACGACACCGCCGCCTCGCGAGCCCCCGTGCGGGACCAGACAATGGTGACCAGGGCGGCAGCTCCGTGCCAGTCCCTCAAGGAGGTAGCGATGCGTCTGACCAATCTCGTCGGGGAGTCGGCCGAACACGTCAGCGCCCGCGAGGAGCTGCGCCTGGCCGAGATCGAGCTGATGCGCCACCGCGAACGCGTCGCTGACCTGCGCCGCCGACTGCCGCTGGGGCCCGTCGTCGACGACTACGCATTCGAGGAAGGTCCCGCGGATCTCCACGCGGACGATGCGCCGGTGCAGACCGTGCGACTGAGCGAGCTGTTCACCCGGCCCGGGCGCGACCTCGTCGTCTATCACTTCATGTACGGCAAGCAGCAGACCCAGCCTTGTCCCATGTGCACGATGTGGATCGACGGGTTCAACGGAATCGCCCACCACGTCGCGCAGAACGTCGACTTCGCGATTGTGGCCGCGGCCGACCTGCCCACACTCCGCGCGCACGCACGGGACCGGCAGTGGGAGAACCTGCGGCTGCTCAGTGCCGGGGCCGGCACCTTCAAATACGACCTCGGCAGCGAGGACGCCGAGGGCAACCAGGACTCGACGGTGTCGGTGTTCACCCGCGACAGCAACGGCTCGGTACGCCACTTCTACTCGGCACACCCCCGGATGTCCGACGACATCGACCAACGCGGCATCGACCTGCTCAGCCCGGTATGGCACATCCTCGACCTCACCAGCCAAGGCCGGGACAACTGGTTCGCAGAACTGCGCTACTAGGTCCTGTACGGAGTTCAGATCATGCTCGTCGGGTGATGCTGCGTAGCCACAGCATCGTGCCGCACAGGTGGAGTCCGGCCAGGTAGCTCTCGGGAGTCTTGTCGTAGCGGGTGGCGATCCCGCGCCAGTTGCGCAGCCGGTTGATGCACCGCTCGACCGTGTTGCGGTCCTTGTACAGCTCGGCGTCGTGACTGACGGGGCGGCCTCCGCGCGAGCCCTTCTTTTGCGGTTGGCCGTCTGGTCCGCCTTCTCCGGGATCACCGCCCGGATTTGGCGTTTGCGCAGGTAGGCGCGGTTGCGGCGGGAGGAGTACGCCTTGTCGCCGGCGACCGCGTCCGGGCGGGTGCGGGGCCGGCCCCTCCTGCCACGGACCTTGATCTTGTCCACGACCCGCGCGAACTGCGGGCTGTCACCGGCCTGGCCGGGGGTGAGGACGAACGACAGTGGACGGCAGCGCCGTTCGGCTGACAAGTGCACCTTGCTGGTCAGCCCGCCCCGGGAACGACCGAGCTCAGCAGCCTTCAAACGGGCCCGGCGGCGTCGCCGCAACCGCTGCCGCTCGGCTCGTTCCGGGTCCCCGTCCTGATCGTATTGCGGCTCCCGTCCCTTCTTCCCGCCCCCTTTTCGGACTCTGCGGCCTCCACCAGCGCTTCCAACTGCTCTTCGTCCAGAACCATCCCGGCGGCGTGGTGGTGAGCGCGGGAGGTAGCAGAGTCCACGCTGACCAGCGACAGGTCTGCCTCACCGCGTTCTGCGGCATAACCGATGACCGTCTCCATCAGGTGCTGGAAGACGCCCTCGCGCGTCCAGATACGGAAGCGGTCGTAGACGCTCGACCACGGACCGTACTCGGCAGGCACGTCTCGCCAGGGGCTGCCGGCGCGGAACCGCCACATCGTCGCGTTGAAGTGTTTTCGCAGGTCAGGTATGGGTCCGGATACTCCCAGCGGGAGGTGGGGCTCAATCAGGGACCACTGCTCATCGGTCACATCGCCACGTGCCATACCTGATGGCCTATCAAGCGCACACGGTTCCGCGCTGCGGATTGCCCGAACCGTGATCTGAACTCCGTACAGGACCTAAGGGTTGTCCCGTAACTGATCTTGGAGTTGGCGGGAGTGGGGCCAGCTGCCGTGCGGCCCTCCCGCCTGTCCAGCGAGGGTGAGGTTGTGCAGACGGGCAATGCCGAGCATGGCGTGATGGACTCCGTCACCCTTGAGTCGGCAATCGCGCAGGATCTTCCAGCCCTTCATCCGGGCGAAGGTGTGCTCGACGCGGGCGCGAACCTGCTTATGGGAGCGATTGTGCTGCTTCTTCCAGTCCGGAAGCTCTTCGCCTTTGCGGCGGCGGTGCGGGATGACCAGCCCGGTGCCCTGGTAGCCGCCGTCGGCGATCGTCATCGTGTTGCCGACGGCGGCCTTAGCACCGGATTCCTCCCAGCCGCGGGAGTCGTGCCGGTTGCCCGGCAATGGCCGGCCGACTACGACGACCAGGCGAGTGTCAGCGTCGATGACCACCTGATGTGCCGTGGAATAGCGGTAGTTCTTCGACTGCTCGGCGATGGTGTGATCGCGGGTGGGCACCAGTGTGAAGTTCCACCCTGATCGTGGACAGCGGTTGCTTACGCTGCGGGGGTGAAGTCTTGTTGCAGCCTGGCTCGGGTTTCGAGTGGGGTGAGGTACCCGAACTCGGGGTGTTTGCGGAGCCTGGTGCGGTTGTACTCGACCTCGATGAAGCGGAAGACGTCGGCGCGGGCCGCTTCGCGGCTCTCCCAGACCGTGGTGCCGATCTCCGCTTTCAGCAGTCCGAAAAAGCTCTCGGCTGCGGCATTATCATAACATATACCGGTTCGCCCCATGCTCTGCCTCAGGTTCAACTTCCTTATTTCACGGCGGAATTCGCTGCCCGTGTACTCGCTGCCGCGATCGGCGTGCATGATGCAGTCAGGCTGCAGGCCGCCGAGGGCCGCAGCCATCCGCAGTGCGTCGGTGACCAGCCCGGCGCGGTGATGGTCGGCCATCGCGTACCCGATCACCTCGCGTGTCGCCAGGTCGATGACCGTCGCCAGATACCACCAGCCCTCGATCGTCGGCAGGTACGTGATGTCCCCGACAAGCTTCGTGCCGGGTACGGCCGCGGTGAAGTCGCGGCCGATCAGGTCCGGGGCCGGGGCGGCCCTGGTGTCCTGCTTCGTCAGATGGCGGCGCTTGCGGCGGGTGACGCCACGGATGTCACGCTCGCGCATGATCCGCCCGACCTTCTTCCGGCTGATCGCACGGCCCCCTCGCCGCAGCGCGGCGTGGACGCGCGGGGCACCGTACGCGCCGCGCGAAGCGGCGTGGATCTCCCCTATCTCCACCGCGAGTTCGTCCTCCACACGCCGACGCCCGGCGACCGCCGGCCGAGCGGCGAGCCAGGAGCAGCAGGTGGAGCGGCTCACGCCCGCGACCCGGCACAGCAGACTGACGCTGTAGCCGCCGGGGTTGTCCTCGGCGGCCTTCTCCGCGTCGATGAAGCGGCACAATTGGCCTACTTCATCGTGCCCTTCGCGAAGAAGGCCAGACCTTTTTTCAAGATCTCGATCGTCTGCTGCTGTTCCCGGTTCTCCCGCCGCAGCCGCCGCAGTTCTTCCTTCTCGTCGCTGGTCAGAGCACCCTCGGGGCCCTGGCCCCGGTCGGCCTTGGCCTGCTTGACCCAGCCACGCAGACTCTCGGGGCTCACTCCGAGGTCCCGGGCGACCTCGGTAACGGTCTTGCCGGAGGCCAGCGCCAGCTCCACGGCATCGCGCTTGAACTCGGCGGTATACCGCTTGCTCATGCTGCTCTTGCTACTCACTACCTGGACTGCTTCCTCCGGGACCCATCCGTCCCAGTATCAGTCTGTCCAGATCAACGGTGGAACTTCACAGACTGGCGGGCAGCTTCCCACGGTCCGGCGAGTTCGGTGAGCAACTCGCCGAAATGTGCGCGGGAGACACCAGACAGGGCAGGATGGGAACAGACCGCACGGGCCCAGGAAAGCTTCACAACTCACCTAACCCGTGCGGTCCTTCTCATGTCACGGCCCGACCGGGACGATCACTATTTCCCTCAAGGTCGTAAGATGCGCGTGTGCGATTCGCGATCTCCATCCCGCAGTTCTACGCAGATGGCGAGTTCGATCCAGCAGCCTTCCGCACCTACCTCACACGTGTGGAGCAGTTGGGCTTCGACAGTGCCTGGACACAGGAACAGACACTGGGTTCGAGGCCGCAGCTCGGACCGATCGAGACCATGACCTATGCCGCCGCGTGCACCGAGCGCCTCCGTCTCGGATGCGTCGTCTTCGTGTCCACGCTGCACAGCCCTGTGCACCTGGCGAAAAGCATCGGCTCGCTGGACCAGATCAGCCGAGGCAGGATCGAGGTCGGCTTCGGTACGGGCGGCAAGCAACGGCCTTTCGCAGCCTTCGGCGTCGACCCGGAGCGCTACGTCGCCCGCTTCTACGAGGGCATCGAGGTGATGACACGCCTGTGGCGCGATTCCCGAGTCGACCTCTCCGGCGAATTCTGGCAGTTGACCGACGCTGCGATGGAACCGAAACCTTTCCAGAAGCCCAATCCCCGGTTGTGGTTCGGCGGGAGCGGGCGCACCGCGCTGCGACGTGCCGTGATGAGCCCCGGCCTGTTCAGCGGCTTCTTCGGCGCGGGCCAGGTCCCGACCGCGAAGTTCGCCGAGCAGGTCCAGATCGTGCGGCAGGCACTGGCCGAGTCCGACAGGCCGGCAAATGACTTCGCGATCGCCAAGCGCGTCTACATCGCGGTGGACGACGACGCCCAGCGGGCCCGCGACCGGATCAACGCCGAGCTGACCGCGCTGTACATGAAGAGGTCACCCGAGACCGAGGCTGCCGCGATCGCGGGAACTCCGATGGACTGTGCGCGCAAGCTGCGTGAGGTCATCACTGCCGGCGCGGAACTCATCCTGTTCACGCCGCTGTTCGCACCGGCCGAACATGCCGAGCGGTTGGCTTCGGAGGTCATTCCGGAGCTTGGGGTGGCATTCGGGGACGACAAGCCGTAGTTCAGGTGGCGGCGACGGAGCATCTGCCGGTGTCGACCGGGCGCTCCGCACCTCCCACCTCAAGGGCTTGACTGGACCGTGGTCCCACGTGATCCGCGCCGCATGCTTCAGCAGGGTGGGCACGTTCTCGCCCGGCTCCACAGCCGCCTCGCCCATATGCCAGGCCCGGCGCCCGGGTTGATCCACCAGGACCGGGGCGAGTGACGCATGCACCGGGCGCCGCTCGCTGCTCATGGAGTTCTCCACCATCGCGGAACGGATGGGCGGATGACGGAGTCTCAGCCGTCATGCTCCTTCGTCGATGGGCATCAGTCGGCCACGCTCGGCGGGCGCCAGGCCGTCCGGGGCTGCGCGACGCTGCGCGTCGAAGGTGAGGTGCAGCAGCCGGCCGAGGTCATGGGCGGCGAGCAGTCCTGTCGTTCGGTGGCGTCCCGGGGACGGATAAGTATGCGCGGCTCCCCTCAGCGGGTGCGCTGCACCTCGTTCACCCGGTGCAGCCGGTTCATCTCCCGCCGCAACCGGGCCGGGTGTTCCGACTCTCCGGTGGTCAGCCGCTGATCCCGCGGCGTTGCCGTGCAGCAGCCCCGCAGTGGGTCGGCGGGCGCGATGACCGCAATGCCAGAGCGCTTCAGATCCTTGACGACGCCGTTCCGGCTGGAGGAGTCCACGAAGGAGCCGTGCACCAGCACCACCGGCGGCTTGCCGGCCGGGCGGTGAGACTCGATCTCGGTCGCCGTGGTGGCGCCGGCCGGTGTGGTGACCATCAGGGCCAGCGCCGCCGCACCGGCGGCGCTCCCGAGGGCGGCGTATGCCCGGAAAGAGTGGCTCTTGAGCTTGCGGTTCATCGGTGATCTCCCTGTCGGATACAGCATTGACGGCTCCGGGATGCGGACTGTCCGGCGCCATACCAAAAACCCTAGAGCGAAATTACATCGTGCACAAGCTATAGGCGTGCGATGCGTTCGTACACAAGGTGATGGATCACGAGTACAACGCACCTGACCAGCGCCTCGGCGGGGCGGAAGCGCTCCCTGTGACCTGCCCCACCGAATCCACAAAAAAGGGGCAATTGGGTCGCCCTCGCCACTGGGCGACCGGTGAGCGAACATGGTCGGCGCCCCGTGAGGCGCGCAGCCCGGCCACGGCAGCGGCAGCTACGCCGAACCTCACGGCCCCGGCCGGTGCCGGAGTGTGAAGCGCAGATGGCGGACCGGTGCCATATGCGGTGGGCGCACAGATCAGCGGCGGGGCAGTAACCGGGTCAGGCTGCGGAGATGCTGGCCGTCAGGCGCTCAAGGAGGGACTTGACATCCGCGATCTCCCGAGAGCTCAGACCGACGGCGTCCCCGATGGCGGCGGGGACGGCGCGAGCGCGCTCGCGGAGCTCGGTCCCCTGCTCGGTGAGAGTGATCTGCACCGAGCGCTCATCGCTCGCCTGGCGCTCACGCCGGATGAACCCGTGAGCCTGCAGGCGCTTGAGCAGCGGGGTCAAGGTGCCGTAGTCGAGCTGCAGATGCGAACCCAGGGTCTTGATGGGAAGGGCGCCGTGCTCCCACAGCACCAGCATCACCAGGTACTGGGGATAGGTCAGGTTGAGCTCCTCCAGCAGCGGGCGGTAGCGACTGGTCACCGCGCGCTGCGCCGCGTACAGGGCGAAGCACATCTGATCCTTGAGGAGAAGGCTGGCCGCAGCCGCGTCACCCTGCCCGGCACCCGTCTCGATCTCGCTCATCACGACTCCTCCTCCGCGCAGATCTTTCACGCATAGTTAGCATATCCCAAAACTTACATGCTCAACATTATATTGTGCACACTTAATAGATGAGGCCATCCGTCGCTTTGCGACGACCCTCAAGGCACTCACCGCCCCTCAGGAACTCAGGGTTCCGGCACCCCATCGACCCAGGGGGCACAATCGCTCCACGTCCCGGGCGGCGACCCCCGGCCCCAGTGACCGGCCAGGCCACCCCGCCGACTGTTCCCTTTGCCACACTCTCAGTGCCTCAATTTTACTTGTGCACGAGTTAAGTGTCGGATAGGTTCCTGTCAGGTCGAACCGCAGGATGAGCCACTCCACCGCCCGTCCCGGTCCACCACGGCACACCAGGGCCACACATCTCGCCCCGACCGCCGTGATCGCCTGTTTGAACCGTGACGCACAGATGTGCGAATTTCACCGGCATCAAGAAACAAGGACATCCCCATGGATCTGAAACTCGAAATGATCGTGCTGCCCGTCTCCGACATCGACCGGACCAAAGCCTTCTACGAGGCGGTGGGGTTCCGCCTGGACGTCGACCACACAGCCAGTGACGACTTCCGGGCGGTCCACTTCACGCCGCCCGGCTCCGAGTGCTCGATCATCTTCGGCGAGGGAATGACCTCCGTCGCCCCCGGCACGACCCAGAGCCTGTACCTCGTCGTCACCGACATCGAAGAGGCCCACGCCGAGCTCACCGGCCGTGGCATCGATGTGAGCGAGGTGTTCCACGACGCCGGAGGACTCCTCCACCACGGCCACGAATCCGGAAGCGCCGTTCACCACGGCACAGGCCAGGAACGACTGGCCGGCCCCCACCCCGAGCGCGCCTCCTACGGCTCCTACCTCACTTTCAGCGACCCCGACGGCAACGGCTGGGTGCTCCAGGAAGTGACGCAGCGCGCCCCCGGCCGCTGACACCACATCAACCAACCAACGGCGTAACTGCCATGACCAGCCCGGACCGTTACCACCTCGCCCCCCACGGAGCAGCAATGAACGAACCCACCCGCACCTACGACGTGATCGTCATCGGCGCAGGCCCGGTCGGTGAGAACGTGGCCGAGCGCGCCCGCGCCGCCGGTCTCAGCACCGTGATCGTGGAGCGTGAACTGCTCGGTGGGGAGTGCTCGTTCTGGGCCTGCGACCCGAGCAAAGCGCTGCTGCGGCCGGTGGTGGCGCGCGCCGACGCGCGCCGAGTGCCCGGACTGGGTCAGGCGGTCGCCGGCCCGCTGGACGTCGAGGCGGTCCTCGCGCACCGCGACAAGATGTCCTCGTACTGGAAGGACGAGGACCAGGTCGACTGGCTCGACTCGGTCTCCGTCGATCTGATCCGCGGCCACGGTCGCCTCACCGGCCCCCGAAAGGTGAGTGTGCGGACTCCCGACGGCGAGACCGTCGCCCTCACGGCTCGGCACGCAGTAGCCGTCTCCACCGGAACCAGCGCGGCTCTGCCCCCCATCCCGGGCCTGGACACCGTTCGCCCCTGGACGAGCCGTGAGGCGACCAGTGCCGACAAGGTCCCCGGACGTCTGGCCGTGGTCGGCGGCGGTGTGGTGGCCGTCGAGATGGCCACCGCCTGGCAGGCGCTCGGCTCTCAGGTGACCATGCTGGTTCTTGAGGACGCGTTGCTGCAGCGGATGGAGCCGTTCGCCGGGGAGCTGGTGACCAACGGTCTGCGGGAAGCCGGCGTCGACATCCGGTTCGGGACGTCCGTAACCTCCCTGGCGCGCGAGGGCGGCGAGGTCGAGATCACCCTGGCCGACGGCGGACATCTGGCGGCGGACGAGATCCTGTTGGCCACCGGCCGCGCTCCTCGGACCTGGGATCTGGGGCTGGAGACGATAGGTCTCACCCCGGGCGACTGGCTGAAGGTGGACGACACCTTCCGAGTGACCGACGTCGCCGACGGCTGGCTCTACGCCGTCGGCGACGTCAACCACCGTGCCCTGATGACCCACCAGGGCAAGTACCAGGCCCGGATCGCGGGCGCCGTCATCGGAGCCCGCGCCAAGGGCGAGCCGGTCGACGACACCCGGTGGGGTGCGCACGCGGCCACCGCCGACGGCGCCGCCGTACCGCAAGTGGTCTTCACCCACCCGGAAGTCGCCGCCGTCGGCCTGACCACCCGCGAGGCGGAGCGGAGCGGGCGTCGGATCAAGGTGGTGGACTACGACCTCGCACGCGTTGCGGGCGCCCACCAGTACGCCGAGGGATACCGCGGCCAGGCTCGTATGCTCATCGATCTGGACCGTGGCACCGTGGCCGGAGTCACCTTCGCCGGGCCCGGTGTAGGAGAACTTCTGCACTCGGCCACCATCGCCGTCGCGGGTGAGGTTCCGATCGACAGGCTCTGGCACGCCGTACCCGCCTTCCCCACTATCAGCGAGGTCTGGCTGAGGCTGCTGGAGACCCACCGAGGCTGAAGGCAGCCACTGCGGGACGCCCGGGCCTGACCGGTGGCCCAGCTTTCCTGCGGTTCGCCGTACGGGCGCTGGTTCCTCGGCGCCGGCGAGCCGGAAAGCCATCCGGCAGATATCGGCCGGTGCGCGCCTGAGTGCGCGTGCGCCGCAATTGGCCCCGGTTGAAGGCCACTTGATGACGGTCGGAGATCGCACAACTGCGTACACGGCGCTGACCGGCACGCAGTCCGTCCGTTCACCTTCGAGTCCCCCGAGGCGGACCTCAAGGACCTGCGGGCTCGCATCGAGGCCACTCGTTCTGAACCCTGATGCCGTTTGCCGTCAGTGCCCGCATCGAAGCGCACCATCGATACGAAGACGAGGGCCTCGACCGTACGGTCGAGGCCCTCGTCTTCGTATCATCAATTGCTGTTGTGTCCGAGGGGGGACTTGAACCCCCACGCCCGATAAAGGGCACTAGCACCTCAAGCTAGCGCGTCTGCCATTCCGCCACCCGGACCAGGTGATCGGCCCCGGTCTCCCGCGGCGACAAAGAAAACAATACCAGGGGTTCGGGGTGCCCCTCACCTGCGTTTCCGGTGGTCAGTGCGGTGCGCCGGACGCTGTCGGGGCGGTCCGGCGCACCTCGCCCCGGCGTGTGTACGGTCTGCTGCGACGCACTTACGCATGGTGCTGCCCAGGGGTCAGGGCATCAGGTGGTAGTCCGGGAAGTTTCCCGGCAGGCGCTCCCCCGCAGGGCCGTCCGTCACCGCCCTGACCAGCAGTTCGCCTCCCACGAAGGCACCCCGCCAGGACGCGCCGAAGCCGCCGAAGAGTTCGTCGCGGTCGCCTCGGGAGCGCGGTGTGCCGTGGCCCGTCTTGAACGCGCGGATCTGCGGGGCGAGCCGTGCGTACGTTGCCGGGTCGTCGGTCGAGAGCGTGGCGACCAGGGCACCGTTCGAGGCGTTCATCGCGGCCAGCAGTTCCGCCTCCGTGTCGACCAGGACGATCGTGTCCACCGGGCCGAAGGGTTCCGCGTGGTGGAGCGGGGAGGACGAGGGCGGGTTGAGGAGGGTGACCGCGTGGAGGTACGCGCTGGTGTCCTGACCCGGCAGGAAATGGGCGTCGGCCGCCGATCCACGGTGCAGCGGGACCGCGCCGCGGTCGATCGCCTCGGCCACCTGGTCGGACAGTTCCTTGGCCTTGGCCGCGTTGATCAGCGGACCGAAGTCCAGGGCGGGGAGCGGGTCGGCGGGGTCCGCGACCGCCAGTGGATGACCGATGCGCAGGGAGCGGACGGCCGGGAGGTAGGCCGAGAGGAACTGGTCGAAGGCGCTGCGCTGCACGACGAAGCGCGGGTAGGCGGTGCAGCGCTGCTTGCCGTAGTCGAAGAGCCTGGGGATCACGGCGGTCAGGGAGTCCCAGTCCGTGTGGTTCCAGATGCCCCAGGTGTTGAGCCCCTCCTGCTCCAGGATGTGCCGTTTGCCGAGGTCGGCGACTTCCGTGGCGATACGGGCGCCGGTGTCGCGGCCGCCCACGAAGGAGACGCAGCCGATCTCCGGTGAGCGGACGAGGGGTGCGGAGAGCTCGCTTCCGCTGCCGCTGACCAGGGTGAGCGGGATGCCTTCGCGGGCGGCGAGTGCGCAGGCCAGGGTGAGGCAGGCGACGCCTCCGTCGGTCGGGGTCTTGGCGATGACCGCGTTGCCGGCCAGGGCCTGCACGAGCATCGCGTGGACCAGGACGGACATGGGGTAGTTCCAGCTGGCGATGTTGGAGACCGGGCCGGAAAGCGGGTTGCGGGCCTCCAGCATCCGGTCGATGTTGCCGACGTACCAGCGCACGCCGTCGATGGCACGGTCGACGTCGGCCTGGGCGAGGCGCCAGGGTTTGCCGATCTCCCAGACCAGGAGGAGGGCGAGCAGCTCGCGGTGTTCGGCGAGTGCGTCGAGGGTGGCGGCGACCCGGGCGCGGCGCTCGGGGAGCGGAATGTGGCGCCAGGCGCGGTGCCGGTCGAGCGCGGCGCGTACCGCGTTCTGGGCGGTGGGGGCGTCGAGCCGGGGCGGGCCCGCGATGCGGCTGCCGTCCACGGGGCTGGTGGCGGGCAGGACGCGGCCGTCCTGCTGCCAGGTGGACGCCCAGAGGTTCAGGACATGGTCGTCGCGGAAGGCCTCGGGGGCGGTGGCGAGACAGCGGTGCCAGGCGTCGGCCCAGGCTGTGCCCGGTTTGAGGGTGAGGGGTGGGGCGAGGGTGTTCTTCGGGGCCATGTTGTTCTCCGCTCTCGGTGCACAGTCGGGGCGGGAGCTCGGGATGGCGTGCGGTGTGAAGGGGTGCGGGGGCCGTGCGGGGCGGGCCGTAACCGGAGGCTCCGCCCCAGGGCCCCCGCTCCTCAAGCGCCGGAGGGAGTGAAAGAGGGGGTCGGGGTCACCGGTCCAGGCGCTCGCGGACCAAGCGGGCCGTCTCCGTCGGGGTCGAGCCCACCGCGACTCCGGCCGCCTCCAGCGCGGCCTTCTTCGCCTCGGCCGTACCCGACGAGCCTGACACGATCGCGCCCGCGTGTCCCATTGTCTTGCCCTCGGGTGCAGTGAATCCCGCGATGTAGCCGATCACCGGCTTGGTGATGTGGCGCGCGATGTGCGCGGCGGCCCGTTCCTCCGCATCACCGCCGATCTCGCCGATGAGGACGATCAGTTCGGTGTCGGGGTCGGCCTCGAAGGCCGTGAGGCAGTCGATGTGCGTGGTGCCGATCACGGGGTCGCCGCCGATGCCCACGGCCGAGGAGAAACCGATGTCACGGAGCTCGTGCATCAGCTGGTAGGTGAGGGTCCCGGACTTGGAGACGAGTCCGATGCGGCCGGGGTCGGGGGCGATGTCGGCCGGGATAATGCCCGCGTTCGACTGACCGGGCGTGATCACTCCGGGGCAGTTGGGGCCGATGATGCGGGTGCCGCGGGCGCGGGCATGGGCGTGGAAGGCGACCGCGTCGTGGACCGGGATGCCTTCGGTGATGACCACCGCCAGGTCGATCCCGGCGTCGGCTGCTTCGATGACGGCCGCCTTGGCGAAGGGCGGCGGGACGAAGACGACCGTGACGTCCGCTCCGGTCGCGTCCATTCCTTCCCGTACGGAGCCGAAGACCGGCACCTGCGTACCGTCCACGTCGGCCGTGCGGCCGGCCTTGCGCGGGTTGACCCCGCCGACGATCCGGGTGCCCGCAGCCAGCATTCTGCGGGTGTGCTTCATGCCCTCGGCGCCTGTCATGCCTTGGACGAGTACCCTGCTCTCCTTGGTCAGATATATCGCCATGTCCGGTCTCCTCAGGCTGCGTCGGCGAGTTGGGCTGCTCGGCGCGCGGCGCCGTCCATCGTGGTGGCCTGCTCGACCAGGGGGTGCGGGTGTGCGTCGAGGATCGCGCGGCCCCTGGCCGCGTTGTTGCCGTCGAGACGGACGACGAGCGGTTTGGTCAGGCGTACGGACTCCAGCGCCTGGACGATGCCGTCGGCCACCGCGTCGCAGGCCGTGGTGCCTCCGAAGACATTGACGAAGACGGATCGCACTGCGGGGTCGGAGAGGATGACCGACAGGCCGTCGGCCATGACACCGGCCGAGGCGCCGCCGCCGATGTCGAGGAAGTTGGCGGGGCGGGCGCCGCAGCCGGCGACCACGTCGAGGGTGGACATGACCAGTCCGGCGCCGTTGCCGATGATGCCGACCTCGCCGTCGAGCTTGACGTAGTTGAGGCCCTTGGCAGCGGCGGCCGCCTCCAGCGGGTCGCCGTGTACGTCGTCGGCCTCGCTCCCCCAACGGGACCGGCGGAAGCCTGCGTTGTCGTCGAGGGTGACCTTTGCGTCGAGGGCGAGGATCTCCCCTCCGCCCGTACGGACCAGCGGGTTGACCTCGACCAGCAGGGCGTCCTCGCGGACGAGGACCTGCCACAACTGCTGGAGCACGGCGGCCGCTTCCGGGGGAAGCCCCGCCGCCTGCGCGATCCGGGCGGCCTCTGCCCGTGTGACTCCTTGCGCCGGGTCCACCGGGATGCGCGCCACCGCTTCCGGGCGGCTCGCCGCGACCTCCTCGATCTCCATGCCTCCCTCGGCGGAGGCGATGGCGAGGAACGTGCCCGCCGCACGGTCCAGCACGTAGCTCACATAGAACTCGGCCTGGATGTCGACGGGTTCGGCGATCATGACGGTGCGTACCGTGTGACCCTTGATGTCCATGCCGAGGATCTGACGTGCGGTCAGTCCGGCCGCCGACGGGTCGGCCGCGAGCTTCACCCCGCCCGCCTTGCCCCTGCCGCCGGTCTTGACCTGGGCCTTGACGACGACCCGGCCGCCGAGCCGCTCCGCCGCTTCCGCTGCCGCGCCCGCGCTGTCGACGACCTCGGCACGCGGTACCGCTATGCCGTGTTCTGCGAAGAGTTGCCGTGCCTGGTGCTCGTAGAGATCCATAGCCACTCCCGATCGTGCCGATTGTGAAAGTGCCGCACGCCCCCTGGACACCACCCACCGGATGCGGGATAACAAGGTTCATACAGTATTCGTCGACTGTATGCAATATACCGTGGGCATCGGAACAGCTCCCGCGCCCGCTACGAAGGGACGGGGATCGCCGCGCCTGAGGAAAGGCCCGTACAAGCAGCAGAGGAACCGTTGGCATGACCAAAGCTCTTGAGGGCGTGCGCGTCCTCGACATGACACACGTACAGTCCGGTCCCTCCGCCACCCAGCTGCTCGCCTGGCTCGGCGCCGACGTGGTGAAGCTCGAAGCGCCGAGCGGTGACATCACCCGCAGACAGCTGCGCGACCTGCCGGATGTCGACTCCCTCTACTTCACCATGCTCAACTGCAACAAACGGAGCATCACTCTCAACACGAAGAGCGAGCGCGGCAAGGAGATCCTCACCGAACTGATCCGCCGCTCCGATGTGATGGTGGAGAACTTCGGCCCCGGCGCCGTCGACCGGATGGGGTTCACCTGGGAGCGGATCCAGGAGATCAACCCCCGGATCGTGTACGCCTCCATCAAGGGGTTCGGCGCGGGCCCCTACACCGACTTCAAGGCCTACGAGGTGGTCGCCCAGGCCATGGGCGGTTCGATGTCCACCACCGGCTTCGAGGACGGTCCGCCGCTCGCGACCGGCGCGCAGATCGGCGACTCCGGAACCGGCATCCACGCGGTCGCGGGCATTCTGGCCGCGCTGTTCCAGCGCGAGAACACCGGGCGCGGGCAGCGCGTCAACGTCGCCATGCAGCATGCGGTGCTCAACCTGTGCCGGGTGAAACTCCGTGACCAGCAGAGGCTGACGCACGGTCCGTTGGCGGAGTACCCGAACGAGGACTTCGGCGACGAGGTGCCGCGCAGCGGCAATGCGAGCGGCGGCGGGCAACCCGGCTGGGCGGTGAGGTGTGCGCCCGGTGGGCCCAACGACTATGTGTACGTCATTGTGCAGCCGGTCGGCTGGCAGCCGCTCGCCTCTCTGATCGGGCGCCCGGAGTTGGTGGACGACCCCGAGTGGGCGACGCCCGAGGCCCGGCTGCCGAAGCTCGACAAGATGTTCCAGCTCATCGAGGAGTGGTCCTCGACGCTCCCCAAGTGGGAGGTGCTGGAGCGGCTGAACACGCACAACATCCCGTGCGGCCCGATCCTCTCCACCAAGGAGATCATCGAGGACGAGTCCCTGGTCGCCAACGAGATGGTCGTCCAGGTGGAGCACCCCGAGCGCGGCACGTTCACCACGGTCGGCTCCCCGCTGAAGCTCTCCGACTCCCCCGTGGATGTGGTGACTTCGCCGCTGCTCGGTGAGCACAACGAAGAGGTGTACGTCGGTGAGCTGGGCCTCGGCGACGAGGAGCTGCGACTGCTGAAGACGAACGGAGTCATCTGAGCATGGCCGAAACACAGGACCGCGAGACCGTACGGGCGCTGCTCGACTCCGTCCGTGCCGCCGGACGCAGTGCGCTCACCGCACCCGAGGGCAAGATCGTCGCCGATGCGTACGGGATCGCCGTGCCGGGCGAGGAGTTGGCGCAGAATGTCGACGAGGCGGTGGCCTTCGCGGACCGGCTCGGCGGGTCGGTCGTGCTGAAGATCGTCTCCCCCGATGTGCTGCACAAGACGGATGCCGGTGGTGTCGTCGTCGGTGTGGAGGGCGCCTTTGAGGTGCGGGCCGCGTTCCGTCGGATCATCGAGAACGTGCGGGCGTACGCGCCCGACGCCCGGATCGATGGTGTGCAGGTGCAGCAGACGAGGCGCAGTCGATGCTCGACTCGATCGGTGCGGCGGAGATCCTGCGCGGGGTACGCGGCGCGCCGCCGGTGGACCGGTGGGCGCTGGCCGAGCAGATCCGGCGGGTCTCCCAACTGGTCACGGATTTCCCGGAGATCGCGGAGGTCGACCTCAATCCGGTCATCGCCACGCCGGAGGGTGCGATCGCGGCCGACATCCGGGTCCTGCTGTCGACCGGGACCGTCCGGGCCCGGCGCACCTACGGCCGCGAGGAGATCCTCGCCTCGATGCGCCGGCTGATGGAGCCGCGCTCGGTCGCCGTGGTCGGTGCCTCCAACGAGCAGGGCAAGATCGGCAATTCGGTGATGCGCAATCTCATCGCCGGAGGTTTCTCCGGGGAGATCCATCCGGTGAATTCCCGGGCCGATGACATTCTGGGCCGCAAGGCGTACAGGAGTGTCACCGACGTTCCCGGTGAGGTGGATGTGGCGGTCTTCGCGATCCCCGCCGAGTTCGTGGCATCGGCGCTGGAGGAGGTGGGGCGCAAGGGGATTCCCAATGCGGTGCTCGTTGCGTCCGGGTTCGCCGAGACCGGTGAACAGGCGCTGCAGGACGAGATCGTGGCGATCGGCGAGCGGTACGGCGTAAGGCTGCTCGGGCCCAACATCTACGGCTACTACTCGACGTGGCAGGACCTCTGCGCCACCTTCTGCACACCTTACGACGTCAGGCGCGGGGTGGCGCTGACCTCCCAGTCCGGTGGCATCGGCATGGCGATCCTCGGCTTCGCCCGGTCGACGAAGACCGGTGTCTCCGCGATCGTGGGGCTCGGCAACAAGTCGGACATCGACGAGGACGATCTGTTGACCTGGTTCGGTGAGGACCCCCACACCCAGTGCATCGCCATGCATCTGGAGGACCTCAAGGACGGGCGCGCGTTCGTCGAGGCGGCGCGGGCGACCGTACCGAAGAAGCCGATCGTGGTGCTGAAGGCGGGCCGTACGAGTGCGGGCGCCAAGGCGGCCGGTTCGCACACGGGCGCGCTGGCGGGCGACGACGCGGTGTACGACGACATCCTGCGCCAGGCTGGAGTGATCAGGGCGCCGGGGCTGAACGAGATGCTGGAGTACGCGCGGGCGCTGCCGGTGCTTGCGACGCCGAAGGGCGACAACGTCGTCATCATCACGGGCGCCGGCGGTTCGGGAGTGCTGCTGTCGGACGCGATCGTCGACAACGGCCTTTCGCTGATGGAGATTCCGCCGGATCTGGACACGGCGTTCAGGGCGTTCATTCCGCCGTTCGGTGCGGCGGGCAACCCGATCGACATCACGGGCGGCGAGCCGCCGTCGACGTACGAGGCGACGATCCGCCTCGGCCTGGAGGACCCGCGCATCCACTCGCTGGTCCTGGGCTACTGGCACACGATCGTCACCCCGCCGCTGGCCTTCGCCGAGCTGACCGCCCGGGTGGTCCAGGAGTTCCGCGACCGCGGGATCTTCAAGCCCGTCGTGGCGTCGCTGGCCGGTGACACGAAGGTCGAGGAGGCCTGCGCGTATCTCTTCGAGCGCGGCGTCGTGGCCTATCCGTACACGACGGAGCGGCCGGTCGCCCTACTCGGCGCCAAGTACCGCTGGGCCCGCGCGGCGGGGCTGCTGGGCGGTGGTCGATGAACTGACCTCGCCGGGCGAACGAAAGGCATGGGACAGGGGGCGCTGGCCAGGAGCTTTCGACGCAAGGGGTGCTACTTCCACATGACAACCACCGACATCACAACAGCAGTCCCGTACAGAGAGGTCACGGACCGCAACGGCCGTACCTACCGGATCGGCCAGACCGACCGGGACATCATGGGACGACCACGCTGGACCATGGTGCTGTTCCCCTGGATCGGCATGATGGGCATCAGCTCCTCGGAGTACGCCTTCACGTCCGCCGAGGACACCCTGCACGAGGCACATCTGTGGAACAGCGGACACATCTTCTGGCTCATGGGGGTCTGGGTCTTCTTCCAGGCCGCCGTCGCCTTCCCTGCCGGGCAACTGCGCGAGAGCGGGCGGCTGCCCGCCCGGTACGCGATGATGCTGGGTGCTCTCGGCACCTTCCTCGGTTATCTCTCGCTCGCGTACGCCCCGAGTGTCTTCTGGGCGTATCTCGGCTTCGGCGCGTGCAGCGGCATCGGAGCCGGTCTTGTCTACGCGACCTGCGTGAACATGGTCGGCAAGTGGTACCCGGAGCGCAAGGGCGGCAAGACCGGCATGGTCAACGGCGGTTTCGCCTACGGCTCGGTGCCGTTCGTCTTCCTCTTCACGTCGTACATGGATCTGAGCAACTACCAGACCGTGCTGGTCATGGTCGGTGTGATCTGCTGCCTGGTCGTGGCCTTCGCGGGCTGGTTCTTCCGGGACCCGCCGAAGTACTGGTGGCCCGAACAGGTCGACCCGCTGACCGTGTCCGACGATCCGCGGATCAGGCGCGCGCTGGAGAAGAACCCGCCGGCGGTGAAGCAGTACACCCCGAGGCAGGCCGCGCGCACACCCGTGCTGTGGATGATGTGGTTCTGTCTGCTCTGCACGGCGGGAATCAACATCTTCGGCATCGCCTTCCAGGTGCCGTTCGGCAAGGACATGGGATTCGCGGGCGGGATCGTGGCCACCGCCATGTCCCTGAAGGCGATCGTGAACGGGACCGGGCGCGGAGTGATCGGCTGGATCTCCGACCGTTACGGGCGCCGCAACACACTGATCATCGTCTGCGTGGTGCTGGGCACCGCCCAGTTCGGAGTGCTGGTCTCCGGGTCCATGGGCAGCATGCCGTTCTTCCTGTTCTGTTCCATGGTCTCCGGCTTCGGCGGCGGCGCGATCTTCCCGCTGTTCGCGGCGATGACCGCGGACTACTTCGGGGAGAACAACAACGCCTCGAACTACGGGATGGTCTACAGCTCGAAGCTGATCTCCGGGCTGCTGGGCTCCGGTATGGGCGCCGTGGTGGTGGATGCCTGGGACTACAAGGGCGCGTTCGTCATCGCGGGATCGGTCGGGATCGCCTCGGCGGTGCTGGCCCTGTTCCTGAAGCAGCCGGGGCGCCCGGGAGGCAGGCGCCGTATCGAACCCAATCCGCATCCGACAGGTGAGGAGATGGCCTGAATGACCGCGGATCGAATCCCATAGGCCGTGCGGTACGTACGACAACGGGCCTCCCCGCGCGGTGTGCGGGGAGGCCCGTCGTGCGTGGGCCGTGCCGGCTAGCAGCCCTTCTGGCGCAGGGAGTGCAGATAGGCGGCCGAGCGGCGGGCCGTGGTGAAGGAGTCGACGATCGGCTGGTCGTGCTCCACCTGCCAGTGGTGGTCACGGCGGCCGCCGCGCGTCTTGGTGACGGCGCTCAGGAACTTCTTGTAGTCGATGTCGCCGTCCCCGACGTCCACCATGCGGTAGCCGTCGCGGACCGCGTCGTCGTGCTCGCCGTCCTTGACGTGGAAGAGCGGGTAGCGGTCGGGCTGCTTCAGTACGTAGTGCAGCGGGTCGAAGCTGTCGGCTGTGCCGTCCACCCGCTTGCTGAAGCGGAACTGACCGACGTACGCCCAGTAGATGTCCATCTCCAGGAAGACCAGGTCGGGGTCGGTCTCGGCGAGCAGCACATCGTAGAGGCGGACGTCGGGCCGGTCCGTGGCGAAGGAGAATTCTTCGGCGTGGTTGTGCTGGTAGAACTTCATGCCGCGCTTCCTGGCCGCGGCGCCGTAGGTGTTGAAGTCCTCGGCGGCCCGCTTCCAGGCGTCGACCGTCGACCCGTAGCGGAACGGTCCCGACGCGGTGCCGATGTGCTTGAGGCCGAGGGCCTGGGCGTCGTCGAGAACCTGGGTGAGGTTCTGCGCGAAGGTGTAGGCGTTGGGGTTGTTGTCGTCGGCGTAACCGACGTGGCTTCCTATGCCCTGGAGCCCGTGGTCGCGGGTGAGCCGCTTCAGCTGGGCCAGGGTGATGGCGCCGGCCGAACCCTGGGTGTACCCGGCGTACTCGACCTCGTCGTAGCCGTACGCCTCCAGTTCGGCGAAGACTTTGTCGAAGCCAAGGGTCGAGACCTTGTCGCGGAGGGTGTAGAGCTGGATTCCGAGGCGGCCTGGGGGCAGCAGGGGGCTGCCGTGCGGCTTGCTGTGGGCGGCGGCGGTCGGAGCCGCGGCGCCGACGAGAGCGGCGGCGGTGGCTCCGGCGGCGACGCCGAGCATGGAGCGCCTGCTCAGCCTGTGGGCGAGTTCGGCGTCGACGGGGGTGCGGCGGCTCATGGCGGAACTCCTTCTGAGGGTGGGACGTTGTCAGTGCAGTCCGGCAAGCTTGAGGAGCAGGGACTTCACATCGGTGGCCCGGACGGGGCCGGTGAACGCGTGGGGGGTGGAGCACAGGATGAGCGGACCTTCGTCCTCGCTCACGGGGAGGCGGCCGTGGCTGCCGCGAATAGGTGAGGGATCCAGCGGCACGACCGCCATGCGGTAGCGCATGCCGAGCTTCTTGCGGGCGACGGCCGCGGCGGCCTTGACCCGGACGTACGGGTCCTGCGGGTCCAGGAAGAGTTCGACGGGGTCGTAGCCGGGTTTGCGGTGGATCTCGACGAGCTGCGCGAAGTCGGGCGCGTGGGCGTCGTCGAGCCAGTAGTAGTACGTGAACCAGGCATCCGGGTCCGCGACGGCGACCAGTTCGCCGGAGCGCGGGTGGTCCAGGCCGTTGGCCTTCTTGCCCTCGTCGTCGAGGAGCTGCTCGATGCCGGGGAGGTCCTGGAGGGCTTCGCGGGTCGCTTCGAGGTCTTCGGGGCGGCGTACGTAGACGTGGGCGAGCTGGTGGTCGGCGACGGCGAAGGCGCGGGAGGCCATCGGGTCCAGGTACTCCATGCCGTCCTGGGTGTGGACCTCCAGGAGGCCGGCGCGGCGCAGGGCCCGGTTGATGTCGACGGGCCGGTCGACGCGGGTGATGCCGTATTCGGAGAGGGCTACGACGGTGCGGCCCTCGCGGCGCGCGTCGTCCAGGAGGGGTGCCACGGCCCGGTCGAGATCGGCCGCCGCCCTGTACGAGCGGGGGTCGTCGGGTCCGTAGCGCTGCAGGTCGTAGTCGAGATGCGGGAGGTAGCACAGGGCCAGGTCCGGGTGGCGGGTGTCCAGGATGTGCCGGGTCGCGTCGATGATCCACTGGGAGGAGACGAGGTCGGCTCCGGGACCCCAGAAGTGGAAGAGGGGGAACGTGCCAAGTTTCTGGGTGAGTTCGTCGTGCAGGGCAGGCGGCCGGGTGTAGCAGTCGGGTTCCTTGCGGCCGTCGGCGTAGTAGACGGGGCGCGGGGTGACCGTGATGTCGGTGTCGGCTCCCATCGCATACCACCAGCAGATGTTGGCGACGGTGTAGCCGGGGTGGGCGCGGCGAGCGGCGTCCCAGAGTTTGTCTCCGGCGACCAGACCGTTGTGCTGGCGCCAGAGCAGGACGTCGCCGAGCTCGCGGAAGTACCAGCCGTTGGCGACGATGCCGTGCTCGGCGGGGGTGGTGCCGGTGAGGAAGGTCGACTGGGCCGCGCAGGTGACGGCGGGGAGCACGGTGCCCAGGGGCGCGTGGGTGCCGGACTGCCCCAGGGCCTTGAGGTGCGGCATGTGGTCGAGGAGCTGTGGGGTGAGACCGACGACGTCGAGAACGAGGAGGGGGGTGGGTGAACCGGGTGTGCTGGGCGGGATGGATGTGCTGGTCTGCTCGGCTGCGGTCACGGGAGCTCCTTGAGGCCGAGGTCGACCAGGAGGTCGCGGGCGAGGGTGAGTTCGGCGGCGATGCCGTCGGCGAGCTGGGTGCGGGTGCGGGGTCGCAGTTCGGCCGGGAGCGCCTGCCAGGTGTAGGTCTCGACCTCCAGGTGCCTGGTGAGGGGCCGTGCGCCGCCGACCAGTCGGGTCAGCGCGGACCGGAGCACGGGAAGGGTGGAGGTGAGCGGTGGTGCGGGAGGTGCGTGCAGGGGGACGTGAAAGTGGGCGCGCCAAGGGGCGCCGTCGGGCAGGACCCGGCCGGTGACCGCCTCGTCGAGGTCGTCGGTGCCGCGCAGCCCGGCGGCGGTGCTGGTGCGGGTCTGGTGGAGGAAGCGGCGCTCGGCGAAGGCTGCCAGTGCGGTGCGTACCTCGGGGAGGTGGGGGTGTTCGGCGTGCAGTGCGGCGGAGAGCTGCGCCTTGGCGACCGGGATACCGGCTGCGTCGAGCGCGTCGACGGCGGTGTCGGGGTCCTCGAAGGAGGTGGCCAGATGGCAGGTGTCGATGCAGATGCCGATCCGCCGGTGTCCGACAGCGGTGAGCGGTGCGATGGCGTCGGCGGTGGTCTCGACGGTGCAGCCCGGCTCGGGTTCGAGGCCGATGCGGATGGACTTGCCGGTGAGCTCGGCCAGTGCGTCGAGGCGTTCGCCGAGGGTGGTGAGCGCGGTGTGCGCGCGACCGGCCGCCCCGGGGTCCGTGTCGTAGGGGGTGCGCCAGGCGATCGGGAGGGTGGAGATGGTTCCTTCGGTGACGTCGTCGGGGAGCAGGCCGGCCAGGAGCCGGGCGAGGTCGGTGGTGTGGCAGAGCCGCTCCGGGTCCGTCCAGTCCGGCTTGTACACCCGGTACTTGACCTCGTTCGCGCCGAATCCCTCGTACGGGAAGCCGTTGAGGGTGACGACCTCCAAGCCCCGGCGGTCCAGTTCGGCGCGCAGGGAGCGCAGCTGGGAGGGATCGTTGATCAGGCTGCGGGCGGCGTCCCTGGCGAGCCAGAGACCGATGCCGAGCCTGTCCCGGCCGAGCCGTTTGCGGACCGGTTCGCAGTGGTCGCGCAGCTGGGTGCGGACCCCGTCGAGTGTCTCGGCGGGGTGGACGTTGGTGCAGTACGAGAGGTGGACGGTGGAGCCGCAGGGATGGCGGAAGCGCATCGCCTCACTCCCCGCCGCGCAGGATGGAGTTGCCCTCGTGGAGTGGCTGCGGTGCTTCGATGTCGAGCTGGAGCCTGCCGCTCTGTCCGTAGAAGGCGACGGGGTTGCGCCAGAGGACCTGGTCGACGTCGTCGTCGCTGAATCCGGCGGCGAGCATGGCGTCGCCCACCTTGCGGGTCTTGAGCGGGTCGCTCCTGCCCCAGTCCGCGGCCGAGTTGACCAGAACCTTCTCGGTGCCGTGTGCCTTGAGGATCGCGATCATGCGGTCCTCGTCCATCTTGGTGTCGGGGTAGATGGAGAAGCCGGCCCAGCAGCCGCTGTCAGAGGCGTCCTTTACGGTCGTCTCATTGAGGTGATCGAGCAGGACCCGCTCCGGGGGGAGGTGGGATTCGCGGATGACGTCGATGGTGCGGTGCAGACCGGCGAGCTTGTCGCGGTGCGGGGTGTGGACGAGGGCGGGCAGGCCGTGGTCGGCGGCGAGCTGGAGCTGGGCGGCCAGGGCGGTGTCCTCGGCCGGGGTCATGGAGTCGTAGCCGATCTCGCCGACGGCGACGACGGAGTCCTTGACGAGATAGCGGGGCAGGGCGTCCAGGACGGGGGTGCAGCGGGGGTCGTTCGCCTCTTTGGGGTTGAGGGCGAGCGTGCAGTGATGGGCGATGCCGTACTGGGCGGCGCGGAAGGGTTCCCAGCCCAGCAGGGCGTCGAAGTAGTCGAAGAAGCTGGCGGGCGAGGTGCGGGGCTGGCCGAGCCAGAAGGAGGGTTCCACGAGGGCGCGGACGCCCGCGTCGTACATCGCCTGATAGTCGTCCGTGGTGCGGGAGGTCATATGGATGTGGGGGTCGAAGATGCGCATCAGGACTCCTCCGTGGGGGCGGCAGGGCCGGGAGTGGTGAGGTCGAGCACCCGGGTGAGATCGGCGGGCACACTGCGTCCCGCGGCGATGCGTTCGGCCGCGTAGTCGCCGAGCATGCGGGCGAGTTCCGCGTCGCCGCGCGAGCGCCGTGCCAGTTGGTCGACGGCAGCCACGGGAACGCCGGTGAAGAGGCATTTGAGGATGGCGTGGCGCCAGTTGTGCGCATCGAGATGGGCCGCGGCGTACGGGCCGACGGCCGCGGCGACCAGCCGGGTGTCATTGGTGCGCAGGGCGTCCTCGACGAGCGGAAGGGCGGTGGGGCCGAGGTCCAGCCGGTGCAGGGTCAGCAGGACGGCGCGTCGTTCGGCGGCGGTGCCCTGCTCGTACAGCCGGGTCAGGGCGGGCAGTGCGGCACGGGCCTCGATGAGCAGCAGGGCGCGTACGGAGTCGGCGTGTTCGAGTCCGCAGTACCGGCCTGCGGCGGCGTACCGCAGCTCCCACGGCGGTACGGCGTACGGGCCACCGGGCTGTTCGGTGTCCTCGCGGGAGGCGGCGTGTTCGGCCTCGGCGAGAGCCTCGTCGAGCCAGGCGCGCGCGGCTCCGCCGAGTTGTGTGTCGAGTTCTCTGCGGGTCAGCAGCGGGGTGGTCGTCGGGGTCATCGGCATGGCGTCGCTCCCTTCGGCGGTTTCAGCGGCTCGACGGGCTGTGCTTGCGGAGGAATTCGATGGAGGTGCGGGCGAGTTCGGGGCCGGCGTGGGAATGACGGGGCAGTTCGACGACGGTGAGGCCGCGGTAGCCGGTGTCCGAGAGGGCGTCGAGCGCTTCGAGTACGGGCGGGAAGTCGATCTCGCCCTCGCCGAACGGGAGGTGTTCATGGACGCCGCGGCGCATGTCCTCGATCTGCACGTGCCGCAGCCAGGGGGCGGCCGCGCGGAGGCAGTCGACGGGCGGGGCGGGTTCAAGGCATTGGCAGTGGCCGATGTCCAGGGTGAGTCCGAGCGGTGGCGGGTCGCCGCTGAGGACGCGCAGGTGGTGAAAGCCTGCGAGGTCGGCGAGGAGGTGTCCGGGCTCGGGTTCGATCGCCAGGGGGATGCCGGAGCGGTCGGCGGCGTCCAGGACGGGGGCGAGGGCTTCGGCGAGCCGCTGCCAGGCGGTGTCGGGGGTGGTGTCGGGCGGGGTGATGCCGCTGAAGCAGTGCACGGCGTGGGCGCCGAGGTCGGCGGCGACTGCGACGGCCCTGACGAGCAGCCGGGTGCGGGCCGCACGGGCCTCGGGGTCCGGGTCGAGGAGGGACGGGCCGTGCTTGCGGCGGGGGTCGAGGACGTAGCGTGCGCCGGTCTCGACGGTGACGCCCAGGCCCAGCTCCTGGAGCCTGGACGCCACGTGGCGGGTGCGCGCGGCCAGGTCCGGGGCGAGGGGGTCGAGGTGCATGTGGTCGAGGGTCAGGCCGACCCCGTCGTACCCGAGATCGGCGAGGAGCCCGAGCGCGTCGTCCAGGCGGAGGTCGGTGAGCCCGTTGGTGCCGTAACCGAGGCGGATCGTCATGTGAGGCTCACCTTCCGGGCGAGGGTGCGGGCGAGGGGCACGAGTCCCATGACGGCGAGCCCTGTCCCGGCTGCTCCGGCGCGGGCGGCGAGGGCGGCCTGGAGCGGGATCATCGCCCGGATGCCGCTGCCGACGGCGCGCTGGGTGAGCGGCGGGGACGGGTTGAGGGCGGCGTGAAGGAGGGGGCCCGCGGCGGTACGGAAGTAGGAGCCGGTGAGCGCGGCAAGGAGGAGGCGGGGGGCGGTTGCTCCGCGCGGGGGACGGTGGTTGTCCCCCTGCCCACCCCTTCCCGGAACCGGGGGCGGGCCCCCGGCCCCCCGCCGTTCCCGCACCGTGACGGCGCCGAGCGCGACCACCGCCGCGAGTGCGCCGAGGGGCGCGGCCGTGGACCCGCCCTGCGCCTCGTGGCGCGAGACGGCGGTAACCGCATAGGTGTGCGCCCCGAGAAGAACGGCGGCGGGGACGGCGGAACGGACGACGGGAAGGACAGCGCGCGTGGGAGGCACGGTGCGCGTGGGAGGCACGGTGCCGGCGCTGGCGGCCGGTCGCGTCGTACCTGTCGCGTCCGTCGGGAGGTTGACGCCGCTGTGCCCTGCCCGCGCACCCACTGCCGGCCCCGCCGTCGCCGTCGCCGTCGCCGTCGCGCCCAGCAGTAGGTCCAGACCTCGTGCCGCTGCCATCGCCGCCGGTCCCGCCGGGGTGTGCTTGAGGTGCAGGTCGTACGCCCAGACCGTCGCCGCCAGCCCCGTGGCGACGGTGAGGGCCGGGCGGCCGGCCCGTGCCGCGAGGCTCAGACCCGCGGCCGTCAGCGCGCCCGCGGCCGCGAGGGCCGCGCCTGGAGCGATGCGGCCCGAGGGGATCGGGCGGTGCGGGCGGTCCACGGCGTCCTCGTCGCGGTCGGCCCAGTCGTTGAGCGCCATGCCCGCCTCGTACAGGCAGAGCGACGCGCCGACGGCGAGCACGGTGCCACGGTCGGGCCGCCGGCCCGTCGCCGCCGCCCCCGCGAGGGCGTCGCCCGGGACGGTGAACAGCGCCGACACCCGTAGCAGCTCCGCCCAGGCCCGTACCGTCACTTCTCCCCCCGGAGCGTGTCGGCGAAGGCGAGCAGCGCCACGTACTGCTCGAAGAGGGCGGCGGGTCCGCCGTCCGGGTCCTTGAAGTAGAAGCCGAGCTGGGGCAGGGGGCCGGTCAGCCCCTTCTCGTGGGCGCGGGCCACGAGTCTGGCCAGGTCCAGGACCAGGGGTGCGGCCAGTGCGGAGTCGCACCCCTGCCAGGTCGTCGTCAGGACCATGCGCGCCCCGAGGAAGCCGTCGAACGCGATGTGGTCCCAGGCGGTCTTCCAGTCGCCGAGGGCCGGTACGTCGTCGATGTGGACCTCGCCCTCGGGGGCGGTTCCCAGCGTGTCGGCGAGTACGCGTTCCTTGCCCGCGTTCTTGGCCGCCGCCGCGCCCGGGTCGGCCAGCGCCGCTCCGTCCCCGCCGCCGAGCAGGTTGGTGCCCGACCAGGCCCGTACGGGCAGGGCGCGTTGCACGAACATCGGGGCGAGTACGGAGCGGAGCAGCGTCTGGCCGGTCTTGCCGTCGCGGCCCGCGTGAGGAAGTCCGCAGCCCGCGACGGTGTCCTGGAGGGCGGGGGCGCGCAGCCCGGTGGAGGGGGTGAAGTTGATGTACGGGCAGCCTGCCCGCAGTGCCGCAGCCGCGTAGAGCGAGCTGGCGGGCAGCCGCCGCTCGCCGGGGTCCGGGACGGGTTCCGTGGAGGCGACGTTGATGACGACCGTCCTGGCCAGGTCGTTGCGGTGCCCGAAGTCGGCGAGGTCGGCGGCGAAGGCGGTGATGAGTTCCTCGTCGCTGCGGATGTCGCCGGGCAGTGGCCCGCCGGGGCGTATCTCCGCGTCGGCTGCGGCGAGTTCGGAGCGTACGGCCGAGGGCAGGCCGTGCGGCAGCACTCCCCCGGCGGCCAGTGCCTCGGCCCGTTTGGGCAGCGGACAGCCGACGGTGTCGTGTCCGCCGAAGACGAGTGAGGTGAGGGTGGGCAGCCCGCTGTCGGCGAACGGTGGTGTCTCGGTGACCATGCCCGCCGCCGGGTGGAGCCCCGCCGCGACCGCCGCGCACCCCGCCGTGGCGGTGGTGGCGACGGAGCCGCGTGCTCCGATGAACCAGACTCCGGTACGAACGGCGGATGCTGACACGGGCTGCCTCCCTGGCTGGGGGTCCTGGCTGGGCAGAGCAAGTGGCGCTGTGCGACAAAGGGACAGGGGACGCGGTCGGGTGGTGACGGCGGGCGGGGAGGATGTCCCTTCCCCGCCCGCCGTCGGCCGGAGGGAGCGCCCTACGCCGAGGGCAGTTCCTTCAACTCGATGTTGCGGAAAGACACATGGTCGTTGGCACCGTGGTTCTGGATGCCGATGTAGCCGTTCTTCAGGCTCCGTACCGGATCGGTGTTGGTGAAGTCGTTGATCTTCACTCCGTTGAGGAAGACCTGGAGACGTTCGCCCTGGACCTTGATCTCGTAGCTGTTCCACTGCCCGGGCGGCCTCAGGACCTGGTCACGGGCCTTGATGTTCGCCGCCTTGAAGGTGTAGATCGAGCCCGTGGTGCGGTCGACCGCGTCGGTGGCGTCGATCTGGACCTCGTAGCCGTTGTTCACGGCGGACCAGGGGTCGTCGGACGCCGGGAAGCCGACGAAGACACCGGAGTTGTCGTCGCCCTGCATCTTCCAGTCGAGCTTGAGCGAGTACGAGCCGAGTTCCTTGGCCTGGTAGGTGAGCAGACCCATGCCGCCCTCGGAGCGCAGTTCACCGTCGACGACGTTGAACTTTCCGGGACCGGCCTGCTTCCAGCCTTCGAGCGTCTCGCCGTTGAAGATCGACCGGTAGCCGGTGGCGGGCTTGCAGTCGGCCTTCACCTGTCCGGCCGCGTACCGCATGCCGCCGAGGAGGAGCTGACGGAAGTCCGGTTCGGCGTACGACTGCTTGGTGTGGCCGAGGCCGGTGTAGAAGGAGCGGCCGCCCTGGTAGGTCTGGCACCAGGTGATCGGGTGGTCGCCCTTCATGGTGCCGCCGGTGTAGGTGGTCTCGTCGAGCGTGGCGAGCACCTTGACCCGATCGCGCGGGTTGGTGCGGTAGTTGTACAGCTCGTCGGTCCGCACCCAGGCGTCGTCGAGGTGCGCGGTCGCCGGGTGCTTGTGGTCCTCGACGCGGACGGTGACGGGCTGGATGGCGGGGTGTCCGGCGAAGTACGCGCCGACGAGTCCGCCGTAGAACGGCCAGTCGTACTCGGTGTCCGCCGCCGCGTGGATGCCCAGGTAGCCTCCGCCGGTGGTCACATAGTTCTCGAACGCCTTCTGCTGGTCTGCGTTGAGCACATCACCGGTCGTCGAGAGGAAGACGACGGCGTCGTACCGTGCCAGGTTGCTGGTCGTGAACTGGCCGGCCTCCTCCGTCGCGTCGACGGTGATGTTGCTGCCCGTGCCGAGTTCCTTCAGTGCGGCGATGCCCTCGGGAATCGCGTCGTGGCGGAAGCCGGCCGTCTTCGAGAAGACGAGGACCCGCTTGGCGGTCCGGTCGGGGGCACTGTTGGAGAGCTCGAAGTCGTCGACGTCGTACAGTGCTCCGTCACCTCCCTTGAAGACGAGGAAGAGTTCGGTGGCCTTCTTGGGAACGCCGCGCAGCGGTACGTCGATGTCCTGGAAGGTCTCCCAGCTGCCGGTCACCGGTACGGGTGCGGAGCCGAGGATCTTCCCGGTGACCGATCCGGACCGTACTTCGAGGAAGCCGCCCGCTCCGCCGGAGGAGATCCGGGCGGTGAGCTTGGTGGTTCCGTCGAGGATGTACGGCTTGAATGAGATCCAGTCGTCGTTGTTGATGTCGCCGACCGTCTTCCCGCCGTGGGCGGCCGCCTTGTCGTACGTCTGGATGCCGGACGACGAGGTGAAGTGCTCGGCCTGACGGTGGCGGGGCTGGAGCTGCGACTGGTCGTGGCCGGACAGTGCGGCCTGGCCGCCGCCTCCGTTGTCGGTGTAGGAGGCGTCGATGACCCCGAAGATGTTGGCATTCGGGTCGTGGCCGCCGTCCACGTCGGTCTTGATGGTGCCGGAGCAGCCGTTGACGGTGGTGATCGGGTGTCCGTGGCTGTCGTGGCCGAGCACGAAGCGGACCTCGACCTTGGCGCAGTCGATCGCGCCGTCCTCGGGATCGGTGACGGTCACCTTGAACGGGATTTCGTCGCCGAAGCTGAACATCCGGCCGTCACCGGGGAGTTCCAGGTTCACCTTGGGTGCGGTGTTGCCCACGGTCACGTGGACGCTCGCCGAACCGGTGCGCCCGGTGGGGTCCTTGGCGGTGACGGTGGCGGTGTAGGTGCCGTTCTTCTTGTACGTGTACGTGGGGTTCGCGGCGGTCGACGTACCGCCGTCGCCGAAGTCCCAGGCGTAGGTGAGCGCGTCGCCGTCGCCGTCCGTGGTGCCCGCGGAGGAGAACTGCACCTTCAGCGGTGCGGTGCCGGATGTCTTGTTGACGGTGGCCTCGGCGATGGGTGAGCGTCCGCCGGTGGCGTTCTCGATGCGGTAGAGCGCGGAGTTCTCGTCCCCGCCGAACCAGGAGAGGCCGTAGTCCAGGACGTAAAGCGCGCCGTCGGGGCCGAAGGCCATGTCCATCACCTGGGTCCCGGACCACGGGATGTCGTTGATGGACTGGACGGTGCCGTTGCCGTCCTGCTCGATGCGCTTGATCCAGCGCCGGCCGAACTCTCCGGCGAAGAAGTCCCCGTCGTACGCCTCGGGGAACTTGACCGGCGAGTCGAGGTCTGCGTCGTAGTGGTAGACCGGGCCGCCCATCGGCGACTCGGAACCGGAACCGAACTCGGGCACGGATCCGCCGTCGTACGGAATCCACGCGGGCTGTGCCGCGGGCAGGTCGACCAGGCCGGTGTTGTGCGGCGAGGTGTTCTTCGGGGCGGCACAGTCGAAGGCGGCGCCGGAGGTCTTCGTCGCGAAGTCGTAGTCGACGAAGGGGTCGTTGTTCCCGGTGCAGAACGGCCAGCCGAAGTTGCCGGCCTCGGTCACCCGGGCGAACTCGACCTGTCCGCCGGGGCCGCGCGTCGGGTCGGCCGCGCCAGCGTCGGGGCCGTAGTCACCGACGTATGCGATGCCGGTGGCCTTGTCGACGCTGAAGCGGAACGGGTTGCGGAAGCCCATCGCGTAGATCTCGGGGCGGGTCTTGTCCGTCCCCGGCGCGAAGAGGTTGCCGTCCGGGATGGTGTACGAGCCGTCGTCGGCGACCTTGATCCGCAGGATCTTGCCGCGCAGGTCGTTGGTGTTGCCCGAGGTGCGCCGGGCGTCGAACGCCGGGTTGCGGTCGGGGCGTTCGTCGATCGGCGTGTAGCCGTCGGAGGCGAAGGGGTTGGAGTCGTCACCGGTCGACAGGTACAGGTTGCCCTGGGCGTCGAAGTCGATGTCGCCGCCGACGTGGCAGCAGATGCCGCGCGACGTCTTGACGTCGAGGACCTTCTTCTCGCTCGCCAGATCGAGGGTGCCGTCCTCCTTGAGGACGAAGCGGGACAGCCGGTTCACTCCGTCGAACTTGGCGAAGTCGGCCGCGGTCCCGGTCTCGGGGGCGTCGCCCGCGGGGGTGTCCAGCGGGGGTGCGTAGTAGAGGTAGATCGCCCGGTTCTCACTGAACTGCGGGTCGATGCCTACACCCTGGAGGCCTTCCTCGTCGTGCGAGTAGACGGGGAGGACGCCGGAGATCCTGGTGTTGCCCGCGCTGTCGGTGATCCGCAGCTCGCCGCTGCGCGAGGTGTGCAGCACGCTGCGGTCGGGGAGCACGGCCAGCGACATGGGCTCGCCGGTCTCTGCCGCTCCCTTGGCGAGGGTGACCTGCTGGAAGTCCTCGGCCGCCGCGTCGGTGGCGGCCGGCGAGGACGGTCCCGCCGCGGCCGCTCCGGGCGAGGCGCCCAGGGCGAGGGTGGCCGCGGCGAGCAGGCCGCCGGTGAGCAGTGCGAGGGATTTGCGGACGCGGAGCTGCGTTCGGCTCCTGTTTCCGCTCCTGCTTCTGGTTCTGTGCACGAGTGTCCTCCGGAAGTGCCGGTTGTACGGGCGGGTGCTGCCGTGCCGTTCTGCGCGGGGACTGCCGCGCGGGTCCTCCGGGGCCTGTGGGGCACCAGTGACCCGGGTTGTGCCGTGTACACGATTTGGACGGTAGACCTGTTCGTCCGGGACGGAAAGCCCTTACGCAGCAGCCTTGTTGAACTTTTTCCTGCGTCAGGACAAAGCGGAGGAAGGGCATGGCTGAGCGCGGGGTGGCGGCGGAATTCCCGCCGCCACTCCTTCCCGAGCCGGGGCTCAGCCGGTTGGGGCCCCTCCGGCGGTCGAAGAGCGGGGAGCCGGGGGCGGCGCCCCCGGCGGGAACCTCAGTCCCCACCCCCGAACGCCGCGTCGAACGAGGCGGACGGCGGCTCGAAGTCGTACCGCTTCAGCGTGGCAAGCGCTTCCGGCGCGCCCGCCAGCCGGTCCATCCCCGCGTCCTCCCACTCGACGGAGATCGGCCCCTCGTACGCGATGGAGCGGAGCATCCGGAAGACGTCCTCCCACGGCACATCACCGTGCCCGCCGGAGACGAAGTCCCAGCCGCGCCGGGGGTCGCCCCACGGGAGGTGCGAGCCGAGCCGGCCGTTGCGTCCGTCGAGGCGTTTGCGCGCCTCCTTGCAGTCGACGTGGTAGATCCGGTCCCGGAAGTCGTACAGGAAGTTGACCGGGTCGAGGTCCTGCCAGACGAAGTGGCTGGGGTCGAAGTTCAGCCCGAACGCGGCCCGGTGGCCCACGGCCTCCAGGGCGCGGTGCGTGGTCCAGTAGTCGTACGCGATCTCGCTGGGGTGCACCTCGTGGGCGAAGCGCACGCCCTCCGCGTCGAAGACGTCCAGGATCGGGTTCCAGCGCTCGGCGAAGTCCTCGTACCCCCGCTCGATCATGTGCGGCGGGACCGGCGGGAACATCGCGACCAGGTGCCAGATCGAGGAGCCGGTGAAGCCGATGACGGTACGCACCCCGAAGGCGGCGGCCGCACGGGCGGTGTTCTTGATCTCCTCGGCGGCCCGGCGGCGTACGCCTTCGGGTTCGCCGTCGCCCCAGATCCGCGCGGGCAGAATTCCCTGGTGGCGTTCGTCGATCGGGTTGTCGCAGACGGCCTGGCCGACGAGGTGGTTGGAGATCGCCCAGCACTTCAGTCCGTACTTGTCGAGCAGCTGCCGCCGCCCGTCCAGATAGCCGGGGTCGCTCAGCGCCTTGTCGACCTCGAAGTGGTCGCCCCAGCAGGCGAGTTCGAGTCCGTCGTAGCCGAAGTCCCGGGCGTGCCGGCAGACCTCCTCCAGCGGCAGGTCGGCCCACTGGCCGGTGAAGAGTGTGAAGGGACGGGGCATGCGCAGGACCTCCTAGAGAACTACGGGGGTGTGTACGGAGTTCTTCTCGGCGCTCTCCTCCACCGCTGCGAGCACCCGCTGCACCTGCAGCCCGTCGGCGAACGACGGTACGGGGGCGGCCCCTTCGGCGATCGCCCGCACCACGTCACGGGCCTGGTGGATGAAGGTGTGCTCGTAGCCGAGGGCGTGGCCCGGCGGCCACCACGCCTCCAGGTAGGGGTGCTGGGGTTCGGTGACGAGGATGCGCCGGAACCCTGCCGTGGTGGCGGGTTCGGTGTGGTCGTGGAAGGACAGCTCGTTGAGCCGTTCCAGATCGAAGGCGAGCGAGCCGCGCTCCCCGTTGATCTCCAGGCGCAGCGCGTTCTTCCGTCCGGCCGCCATCCGGGTCGCCTCGAACGAGGCCAGCGCCCCGGACGCGAGCCGGCCGGTGAACAGGGCCGCGTCGTCGACGGTCACCGCTCCTCGCGCGCCCGAGTCCGCGGTGCCGGAGAGCCCGGCCGACGGTCCGGAGAGCAGTGGCCGCTGCCTCACGAACGTCTCGCTGACCGCCGACACCCCGACCAGCAGTTCCCCCGCCAGGTACTGGGCCAGGTCGACGATGTGCGCCCCTAGGTCGCCGAGCGCTCCCGACCCGGCGCGTTCCCGCTTCAGCCGCCAGGTGAGCGGTGATTCGGGGTCGACGAGCCAGTCCTGGAGGTAGGTGGCGCGGACGTGCCGCAGGGTGCCGATCCGCCCGGCGGCGATCAGCTGCCGGGCGTAGGCGATCGCGGGCACCTTGCGGTAGTTGAAGCCCACCATCGCGACCTGGCCGCGGGCCGCCGCCCGCTCCGCGGCCTCGGTCATGGCCTCGGCCTCGGCGACCGTGTTGGCGAGCGGCTTCTCGCACAGCACGTGCTTGCCCGCCTCCAGGGCGGCGATGGCGATCTCGGCATGGCTGTCGCCGGGGGTGCAGATGTCGACGAGCTGCACATCGTCCCGGGCGATGAGGGCCCGCCAGTCGGTCTCCGCCGCCGCCCAGCCGTGGCGGGCCGCCGCCGCTTCGACCGCTGCCCGGTCGCGTCCGCAGATCGCGGCGAGAGCCGGTTTCATCGGCAGCTCGAAGACGTGTCCGGCGGTGCGCCACCCCTGCGAGTGGGCGGCGCCCATGAACGCGTATCCGACCATGCCGACTCCGAGCGTCGGCGCGCTCGTCGTCGGCCGGTGCGTCGGCGGCGGCGCTGCGGCCTCCTGATCCGTCTCTTCCCTACGGGCCATCCGGGCTTCCTCCTCGTCGGTCGTTCGATGGGTGCGGCAGGAGGGTCAGCACCCTCCTGCGGGGCGGATCAGCTGAAGCCCGTCGGCAGGTACTGGTCGACGTTCTCCTTGGTGACGACGGCGGAGTAGAGCGTGAGGCTGGTCGGGATCTCCAGTTCGGAGAGGCCTGTGATGCCCTTGCCCTGGCCGAGCGCGCGCGCCAGGTCGATGGCGGACGCGGCCATCGTCGGCGGGTAGAGAACGGTGGCCTTCAGCACGCTGTTGTCGGCCTTGATGGCGTCCATCGCGGACTTGGCCCCGGCGCCGCCGACCATCAGGAACTCGTCGCGACCCGCCTGCTGGATGGCGCGCAGCGCGCCCACGCCCTGGTCGTCGTCGTGGTTCCACAGGGCGTCGATCTGCTTCTGCGCCTGAAGGAGCTGGGCCATCTTGGCCTGGCCCGACTCGACGGTGAACTCGGCGGCCTGACGGGCCACCAGCTTGATGTTGGGGTAGTTCTCCAGCGCGTCGGCGAAGCCCTGGCTGCGCTGCTTGGTGAGCTCCAGGTTGTCGATGCCGGCCAGCTCGACGACCTTGGCGCCCGACTTGCCCTTGAGCTGTTCGCCGATGTACGTACCGGCGTTGAGGCCCATGCCGTAGTTGTCGCCGCCGACCCAGCAGCGGTAGGCCTGCGGGGAGGCGAAGATCCGGTCCAGGTTGACGACGGGGATGCCCGCCTTCATCGCCTCCAGGCCCACCTGGGTGAGCGCCTTGCCGTCGGCCGGGAGGATGACGAGGACGTCGACCTTCTTGTTGATGAGGGTCTTGACCTGGCCGATCTGGGCGGCGGTGTCGTTGGAGCCCTCGGTGATCTCCAGGGTCACCTCGGAGTACTTCGCCGCCTGCGACTTGGCGTTCTCGTTGATGGCGTTGAGCCAGCCGTGGTCGGCCTGCGGGCCCGCGAAGCCGATGGTGACGGGCTTGCCGGGCTTGTCGTCGGCGGCGGGTTGGTTGGTCGGCTCGGTCTGCGACTTCTTGGGTTCGTTGCTGGTGCAGGCGGTGAGGAGAGCGCCCGCGGAGACGGCTGCGGTGCCGAAGAGAAGTCGTCTGCGGCTGGTTTCTGGCATGGCTGTCAAACCCTTCATCCGGTGCGTGACATGTCACATGTGGCGAACGGGGCGGTGGGTGGGTTGGAGATGCTGAGCTGCCGGCAGTGCGCCCGCCGGCTCAGGTCTCCCCGTGCGCCGATGTGCGGCGCTGGACCAGGACGGCGGCGACGATGATCGCGCCCTTGGCGATCTGCTGGACATCGCTCTGCAGATTGTTGAGCGCGAAGATGTTGGTGATGGTGGTGAAGACGAGGACGCCGAGTACGGAGCCGACGATGGTGCCGCGTCCGCCGCTGAGCAGGGTGCCGCCGATGATCGCGGCGGCGATGGCGTCGAGCTCGTACAGATCGCCGTTGGTGTTCTGTCCAGAACCGGACAGGATGATCAGCATGAAGGCGGCGATGCCGCAGCACAGCCCGGAGAGCAGATAGAGGTAGAGCCGCTGCCGTCGTACGTCGATGCCCGCCAGCCTGGCCGCTTCCGCGTTGCCGCCGACCGCGACCGTACGCCGGCCGAAGGTCGTACGGTTCAGCACCAGCCAGCCGATGACGGTCACCGCGGCGAACATCATGACCAGCGGCGGGATGCCGAGGACGTAGGCGTCGGGCAGCCCCAGATCGAGGACCGACTTGACGGTGACGATCTGGGTCTTGCCGTCGGTGATCTGCAGGGCGAGCCCACGGGCCGAGGCGAGCATGGCCAGCGTCGCGATGAACGGCACCATCCGCCCGTACGCGATGAGCAGCCCGTTCACCAGCCCGGCACCGAGTCCGACGATCACGGCGGTGAACAGAATGCCCGCGAAGCCGTACTCCTGGGTGGCGAGCGTGGTCGCCCAGACGGAGGCGAGCGCGACCATCGCACCGACCGACAGGTCGATGCCGCCGCTGGTGATGACGAAGGTCATCCCGACGGTGACGACACCGATGACGGACGACTGGGTCAGGATCAGCTGGACGTTCCCGGTGTCCAGGAAGGCGTCGGGCTCGGTGAATCCGCCGACGGCGATCAGTACGGCGAGAACGCCGAGGAGCGAGAGGTTACGGACGTCCGCCCGCAGGCCGAGGGTGCGCGCGGGTCCTTCCTTCTTACGGGGTCCGGCGGCCGGGGCGGGGGCGGCTCCCTTGTCCGGCCCGCCCTGCTGCGCCGAGGAGACGGGCTGCGTCATGACGTCGGGCTCCCTTCCATCACTAGATCGAGTACGCGGTGCTCATCGAGCTCCCGGGCGTCCGCCGTGTGCACGACGCGGCCCTCGCGGAGCACCAGCACCCGGTCGGCGAGGCCCAGCACTTCGGGGACCTCGCTGGAGACGAGCAGTACGGCGAGGCCTTCGTCGGCCAGCCGGCGGATCACGGCGTAGAGCTCGGCGCGGGCGCCGACGTCGACACCGCGGGTCGGTTCGTCGAGGAGCAGCACCCGGCAGCCGCGCAACAGCCAGCGGGCCAGGACGGCCTTCTGCTGGTTGCCGCCGGAGAGCGTACGGACGGGGGCGTCCGGGTTGTCGGGGCGCAGGGAGAGTTCGCGGGTGGCGGCGCGGGCCGCCCGGCGTTCGGCCCCGCGGTCCATCCAGCCCGCCCGGGAGAACCGGGACATCGTGGAGACGGAGACATTGCGGGTGACGGATTCCAGCATCAGCAGGGCCTGTGCCTTGCGTTCCTCGGGGGCGAGGCCGATACCGGCGGCGACGGCCGCCCGGACGCTGCCGGGCCTGAGCTGTCTGCCGGCCACGGTGACCCGACCCGCGCTCGGCCTGCGGGCCCCGTAGACGGTCTCCAGGATCTCGGAGCGCCCCGAGCCCACGAGTCCGGCCAGGCCGACGATCTCGCCGGGCCGCAGCTCCAGGTCGACCGGGTCGAACTCGCCCTTCCTGGCCAGCCCTTCGACCTTCAGCACCGGCTCCGCCCCTGCCGTCACCGCGCTGTCCGCGGTGCGCGGCGGGAAGACGTACTCGACGTTGCGGCCGGTCATCATGGCGACGATGTCCCGTGTGGGGGTGGATTTCGCGGGCAGCCCCACGGCGACGGCCCGGCCGTCCTTGAGCACGGTCACCCGGTCGCCGATCCGGCGGATCTCCTCCAGGCGGTGCGAGATGTAGACGACGGCGACCCCGTCGGCGGTGAGGGCGGCGACGATGCGGAAGAGGTTGTCGACCTCGTCGGGGTCGAGTGCGGCGGACGGCTCGTCCATCACGATGAGCCGTACGTCGTGGGAGAGCGCCCGCGCCATGGAGACGATCTGCTGCTGGGCGGCGGAGAGTTCACCGACCGCCCTCGCCGGGTCGATCTCCGGGTGGCCGAGGCGCTTCAGCAGTGCGGCGGAGGCCGTGCGGCCCTCGCGGGTGCGGACGACGAAGCGGGCGGTGGTGGGTTCATGGCCGAGGAAGACGTTCTCGGCGACCGACAGTCCCTCCACCAGGTCGAGTTCCTGGTAGATCGTGGCGATGCCGAGGCGCATCGCCGCGATCGGCGACTTTAGCGCGGCTGGTTCGCCGCGCCAGGTGATCTCGCCTTCGTCGGGCTGGTGGGCCCCGGCGAGCACCTTGATGAGGGTGGATTTGCCGGCGCCGTTCTGCCCGAGGAGACAGTGGACTTCGCCGGCCTGGACCTCCAGGTCCACGCCGGCGAGGGCGCGCACTCCGGGGAACGATTTGGTGATGCCGGACATGGTGAGCAGGGGTGGTTCTGGTGCCATGACAAATCCCCTCGGCGGGTGCGGCCGGTGAGCGGACAGGGCTGTGCCAGGTGCGGTGGTGCCGGGCTGTGCCAGGTGCGGTGGTGCCGGGCTGTGCCGATGTGCTGCCGGCCCGAGGATCAGGCCGGTGAGAACAGGTGGTCGCTGATGAGCCGGGCGGCGCCGATGACTCCGGCGGTCGGTCCCAGCTCACCGAGAACGATGGGGAGATTGCCGGTGGCCAGCGGCAGTGACTGCCGGTAGACCTGGGTCCGGACGCTGGCGAGGAGCGTGTGGCCGAGGCCGGTCACACCGCCGCCGATCACCACCAGTCCGGGGTTGAAGAAGCTGACGAGTCCCGCGATGACCTGGCCGACCCGGTTGCCGCCTTCGCGGATCAGGTCGAGCGAGGTGGCGTCACCGGCGGCCGCGGCGGCGGCCACATCGGCGGCGGTGAGCCTTCCGGCCGCCTCCAGCCGGGCGGCGAGTTCGCCCGACTGTCCGGCGCGTGCCGCGCCCTCGGCGTCGCGGGCGAGCGCCGCGCCGCTGAAGTGTGCTTCCAGGCAGCCCCGGTTGCCGCAGGCGCAGGCACGCCCTTCGGGCTCGACCTGGATGTGCCCGATGTCGCCCGCGCTGCCCGTCGTACCGCGGTAGACGCCGCCGCCGACGACGATGCCGCAGCCGATGCCCGTACCGATCTTGATGCAGAGGAAGTCGCCCACGGAGCGTGCGACGCCCGCGTGCTGCTCCCCCATCGCCATCAGGTTCACATCGTTGTCGACCATGACGGGGCAGCCCAGTTCCTGGCTGAGCGCCTCGCGGACCGGGAAGCCGTCCCAGCCGGGCATGATCGGCGGTGCGACCGGTACGCCTTCGGGGAAGCGGACCGGACCGGGAACGCCGATGCCCGCGCCGTCGAATCCTTCGGCGAGCCCGGAGGCCCGGAGCTTGGCCGCCATGGACAGCACCTGCTCGAAGACGGCGACGGGCCCTTCGCGTACGTCCATGGGGTGGTTGAGGTGGCCCAGGACCTCCAACTCGGCGTTGGTGACGGCCACATCGACGGATGTGGCACCGATGTCGACGCCGAGGAAGCGCAGTTGCGGGGCGAGCCGGATGTTGTGCGAGCGACGTCCACCGCGGGATGCGGCGAGTCCGTCGGCCACGACGAGTCCGGTCTCCAGCAGTCTGTCGACCTCGACGGCGAGCTTGGAACGGGAGAGATCGACCTGATCCCCCAGCTGTGCCCGTGAGTTGGGCCCGCCGTCGCGCAACAGCCGGAGCAGTCGCGCCTGATGCGCATTCGCGGGTCGTGCCGTCATACGTCTCACGCGCCCCTCCCCGCCACATCGGCCTGTCCGTCGGGCTTTCGAGGGGAACGTAGCAGCGGTTGCCGGGAGTGGGAAGAAGTTGCGCAGGAATCCACTACAACTTTCTCCACACCCAGGACAAAGGCGAGGGACTCCGGTCCAAAAAACCGTCCCCCATCGCCGAACGGGCCGACTGCGGCCCGTTCGGCGATGGGGGACGGCTCCGGCTTCTTCAGCCCTCTTCGCGCTGGTGGTACGTCTTGCGCGTGTGTTCCGTGTGCGCCCGCATGATCTCCGTGGCCCGCGGCTCGTCGCGCGAGGAGATCGCCTCGATGAGCGAGCGGTGCTCGATCCAGGACTGGGTGCCGCGCTGGCGGGCCACCGGGGTGTAGTACCAGCGGACCCGGCGGTCCACCTGGCCGGCGAGTTCGGACAGGACGACATTGCCCGCCAGCTCCATGACCTTGGCATGGAAGGCCGCGTTGGTGGCGACCGCCAGGTCCACGTCGTCGTCGGCGACGGCCTGCTCACCCTTGGCGCAGAGCTCCTCCAGGGCGGCGATGCCCGCGGCGGAGGAATTGGCCGCGGCCAGCCGGGCGGCCTCGGCCTCCAGGAGGGTGCGGACCGAGAGCAGCTGATCCGCCTCGTCCTCCGTGGGCTCATGGACGAAAGCACCCTGGGCGGGCCGGAGATCGACCCAGCCCTCGGTGTTCAGCCGCTGCAACGCCTCGCGCACCGGCTGCCTGGACACCCCGAGGTGTCCGGCCAGTTCGCTCTCGATCAGGTGCTGGCCGGGACGGAGCGCACGTGTCGTGATGAGTTCGAGCAGCGCCTCGTACACACGCTCGCGCAGCGGACCGGGCCGTTCCAACTTCGGCACAGCCCCTTGCGGCAGTCCTGTGGACAACATCTCGGTCCCCCTCCGGCCGACGAACTACTGCTTATCGTCTACAGTCTACCGAGCACAACGCCCCTCAGGGACAGCGGATCACCTGACCCGCGTACGAGAGATTCCCGCCGAAGCCGAACAGCAGCACCGGCGCGCCGCTGCGGACCTCGCCGCGCTCCACCAGCTTGGACAGGGCCATCGGGATGGAGGCCGCGGATGTGTTGCCGGAATCCACGACGTCCCGGGCGATGACTGCGTTGACCGCGCCGATCTTCCTGGCGACCGGTTCGATGATCCGCAGATTGGCCTGATGCAGGACCACCGCGGCCAGATCCTCGGGGGTGACACCGGCCTTCTCGCACACCTTGCGGGCGATGGGCGGCAGCTGGGTGGTGGCCCAGCGGTACACGGACTGCCCTTCCTGCGCGAAACGCGGGGGCGTCCCCTCGATCCGTACCGCGTTCCCCATCTCCGGCACCGAGCCCCACAGGACAGGTCCGATCCCGGGTGGGTCACCGCCGTCCGGGTCCGCGACGACGACCGCCGCACCGGCTCCGTCACCGACCAGTACGCAGGTGGTGCGGTCGGTCCAGTCCGCGATGTCCGCCATCTTGTCCGCGCCGATGACCAGGACCCGCTCGGCCGCGCCCGCCCGGATCGCGTGGTCGGCGGTGGCGAGGGCGTGGGTGAAGCCGGAGCAGACCACATTGATGTCCATCACCGCGGGCGAGCCCATGCCGAGCCGGGCGGCGACCCGCGCCGACATGCTCGGCGAACGGTCGATCGCGGTGGAGGTGGCGACGAGAACCAGATCGATCTCGGCCGACCGCAGCCCCGCCATGGCGAGCGCCTTGGCCGCCGCGTGCGCGGCCAGCTCGTCCACCGGCTCGTCGGGGCCTCCGATGTGGCGGGTCCTGATGCCGACGCGGCTGGTGATCCACTCGTCACTGGTGTCGACCATGGCGGCCAGATCGTCGTTGGTGAGCACCTTGGCGGGCTGATAGTGGCCGAGCGCCACGACACGTGAGCCGGTCATGTACGGATCCCCTCGCTACATATGGCAGGAACCATCCAGTCTTGGTCGCTACCGACCGGTACAGGGGCACGTGATCCCACAGGAATAGCGCCCGGCCGTTGGAGGCTTGACCACAGCCTTGACCGCCCCAAAAGCATACTGTAGACAATATCCTGTCGACTTACTGCGCACAATGCGGCGTGGACCGCAACGTCACAGTCCACGTGCAGGACAATGCAATCGTCGAGGTCACCTCTCCGCACGACAATCCGGTGACCCACGGCAATCTCTGCAACAAGGGCCGGTTCGGCTTCCAACACGTACAGAATCGGGTTAACCGCTATGGGACGGGTCACCGAGCGTCGCCGCACCATCCGCATCCGGGACGGGGCCGTCTCCACGCGCCCCGACACGCTCGTCGCCGAGGAGCCCCTGGAGATCCGGCTGAACGGCAAGCCGCTCGCCATCACGATGCGTACGCCGGGCGACGACTTCGCGCTGGCGGCGGGCTTCCTCGTCAGCGAGGGCGTGATCGGCGACGGCTCCGAGGTGCAGTCGATCGTGTACTGCGCCGGGGCCACGGCGGACGGCGTCAACACGTACAACGTGGTGGATGTGAAGCTCGCCCCCGGTGTCGTTGTCCCCGACATCACGCTCGAACGCAATGTGTACACCACGTCGTCCTGCGGGCTGTGCGGCAAGGCGAGCCTCGACGCGGTGCGCACCACCACGCGGCATCCGATCGCCGACACTCCCCCGGTCCGAGTCGAGCCCGCCCTGCTCGCCGCCCTCCCCGACCGGCTGCGCGCCGCGCAGCGGGTCTTCGACCGGACCGGAGGTCTGCACGCGGCGGCGCTGTTCTCCGAGTCGGGCGAGCTGCTCGACATCCGGGAGGACGTCGGCCGGCACAACGCGGTCGACAAACTGGTCGGCCGGGCCCTGACCGATCACCGGCTGCCGCTGTCCCGGGCGATTCTGCTGGTGTCGGGGCGGGCCTCGTTCGAGCTGGCCCAGAAGGCGGTGATGGCCGGGATCCCGATGCTCGCGGCGGTCTCGGCGCCGTCGTCACTCGCCGTCGACCTGGCGGCCGAGACCGGACTGACCCTGGTCGGCTTTCTGCGGGGTCCGTCCATGAACGTGTACGCGGGTGAGCACCGCCTCGCCCTGGAGGCGACGGTCGGCCAGGGCTGAGGCGCCTGCCCACCCGTCTGCACGGGTCACGAAGCCGGCCTCTCCCGCCCCCTGCACGGCCTCAGCTCACCGTGACGGGCTCCCGTGACACCGTGCTGTTCTCCCGGTTCCCCTCCCGCGGATCGCGCGAGCGGCGCTTGGCGATCACCGCGCACACCATCAGCTGCATCTGGTGGAAGAGCATCAGCGGCAGCACGGCGAGGGAGGCATGCGCCCCGAACAGGACGCTCGCCATCGGCAGCCCGGAGGCCAGGCTCTTCTTCGAGCCGGCGAACTGGATGGCGATCCGGTCCTCCCGGTCGAACCCGAGCCGCCTCGCCCCGTACCAGCTCAGCATGAGCATCAGCGCGAGCAGCACCGCTTCGGCGGCGAGCAGCGCCCCGAGCCTGACCGGGGTGACCTGGTGCCAGATGCCCGCGACCATGCCCTCGCTGAACGCCGTGTAGACGACGAGCAGGATCGAGCCGCGGTCGACGTAGCCGAGGACCTTCTTGTGGCGGGCGATGAAGCCGCCGATCCAGCGGCGCAGCAGTTGCCCGGCGACGAACGGCAGCAGCAGCTGGCCCCCGATCCTGAGCAGCGCGTCCGCCGAGAGGCCGCCGCCGCTGTCGCCCAGCAGCGCGGCGGCGAGCAGCGGAGTGAGGAAGATCCCGGCGATCGAGGAGAACGAGCCCGCGCAGATCGCCGCGGGCACATTGCCGCGGGCGATGGAGGTGAAGGCGATCGACGACTGGATCGTCGAGGGGACGAGGCAGAGGAAGAGGAAGCCGCTGTAGAGCTGCGGCGTCAGGACGTAGGGCACCAGCCCCTCGCCCGCGAGACCGAGCAGCGGGAACGCCACGAAGGTGCAGACCAGGACGGTCAGGTGGAGCCGCCAGTGCTTGAGGCCTTCGAGTGCCTCGGCGGTGGAGAGCCGGACGCCGTACAGGAAGAAGAGAAGGGCGACCGCTCCGGTCGAGGCGCCGCCCGCCACCTCGGCGGCGGCCCCCGACGCGGGCAGTACGGCCGCCAGCACGACCGTACCGATCAGCGCCAGGATGTACGGGTCGATCGGAAGCCAGGACGGCAGCTTCGGAGTGCGGCGGCTCATGTGCTCCACATGTTCTCTTGGTTCTGATCGTGCCCTCTCCATGCTGCTCTTGATCACCGCGATCGGGAACCCGGTATACCGCTCTCACTGTCATCACGGTTCGCGATAGCGTGGAACCATGTACGACCCCGCGCAGCTGCGTACGTTTCTCGCCGTCGCCCAGACCCTGAGCTTCACCCGGGCGGCCCGTCGGCTGGGGCTGCGGCAGTCCACGGTGAGCCAGCATGTGCGGCGCCTGGAGGATGCGACGGGGCGGCAGTTGTTCACCCGGGACACGCACCGGGTCGATCTCACCGTGGACGGTGAGGCGATGCTCGGTTTCGCCCGGACGATTCTTGAGGCGCACGAGCGGGCCGCGACGTTCTTCACCGGCACCCGGCTGCGCGGGCGGCTGCGGTTCGGGGCCTCCGAGGACTTCGTGCTGACCCGGCTGCCGGAGATCCTGGAGACGTTCCGCCGCGACCACCCCGAGGTCGAGCTGGAGCTGACGGTGGAGCTCTCCGGGACGCTGCACCAGCGGCTGGCCGCGGGTCGGCTGGACCTGGTGCTCGCCAAGCGGCGCGCCGGTGACACGCACGGGGAGCTGGTCTGGCAGGACGCGCTGACCTGGATCGGGGCACCGCAGCTGCGGATCGCCCCGGACCGTCCGGTTCCGCTGATCCTCTTTCCGCCGCCGGGCATCACCCGGGCCCGCGCCCTGGAGGTTCTGGAGGAGCACGGCCGGTCCTGGCGGGTCGCCTGTACGAGCACCAGCCTCAGCGGGCTGGTCGCGGCGGCCCATGCGGGCCTGGGCGTGATGGCTCACAGCCGTGGGCTGATCCCGCCGGGGCTGGCGCCCGTGCCGGCCAGGGCCGGCCTGCCGGAGCTGGGCGAGGTGGATTTCGTACTGCTGCACGGCCGCCGCCGGGACGGGGCGCAGGAGGCTGCGCAGGCCCTGGCGGCGGCGATCCTGGCGGGCGGCGACCGGCTGATCCGCGGGGGCGGCGCGATCGGTTCGATCGGCGGCCGGGAGGGCGCATGACCGTACTCCCCGACGGGGAGAAGAAGGGAGGACACCCGCACAGGGAGAGCCGCTCCGAGGGCCGATGCCCCCGCGCCCGTCCGGAACGGGCGTGACAGCGGCGTACAGATTCGGTGGAGATTCCGGCGCGGGCCTCTTACTCCGTGGTCCCAGCCGCGCCCGAGCCTTGCCCATCTGGCCGGATTTCGGCGGCTGACCTGTGCATATGCCACCTTGTCCGCCGTTGCGCGGCCCTCCCGCCCCGCCGCCCGGTGGGGTAGCGTCACGGCGCTGTGCGGAGCGCCACAAGGAGCAAGTCATTGCGCGAGTTCACTGTCCCGCCCATGGCGGCCGCGCCCTTCGTGGGCGGACTGGCCGATGTGGTGTTCGACTACGCCGAGGAAGATCCGCACCGGGTCGCGCTCGGCCGAAAAGACGCGGGCGGACACTGGCAGGACGTCACCGCGGCGACCTTCCGCGACGAGGTGCTGGCGCTCGCCAAGGGGCTGATCGCGCACGGCGTCAGATTCAGCGACCGGGTGGCCGTGATGTCGCGTACGCGCTACGAGTGGACACTCTTCGACTTCGCGCTGTGGACCGTCGGCGCCCAGTCCGTGCCGATCTACCCGACGTCCTCGGCCGAGCAGGTCTTCTGGATGCTGCACGACGCCGAGGTGTCCGCCGTCGTCGTCGAGCACGAGGACCATGCGATGACGGTCGCGTCGGTGATCGACCGGCTGCCGCAGCTCAAGCGGCTCTGGCAGCTGGACGCCGACGCGGTGACCGAGCTCGTCGACGCCGGGACCCATGTCGAGGACGAGGTGGTGCACCGCCACCGGCGCGCGGTGACGCCCGAGTCGGTGGCGACCATCATCTACACCTCGGGAACGACGGGACGGCCCAAGGGCTGTGTGATCACGCACGCCAACTTCATGTTCGAGACGGACACGATGGCAGCGCGCTGGGAGTCGGTCTTCCACTCCAAGCCGGGCGACGAGGCGGCGACTCTGCTCTTCCTGCCGCTGGCGCATGTCTTCGGGCGGATGGTCGAGGTCGCTGCGGTCCGCGGCCGGGTGAAGCTGGGTCACCAGCCGGAGCTGTCGGCGAAGGCCCTGATGCCGGACCTGGTGTCGTTCCGGCCGACGTTCATCCTCGCGGTGCCGTACATCTTCGAGAAGGTCTTCAACGGCGCCCGGCGCAAGGCCGAGGCGGAGGGCCGGGTCGGGCCGTTCGACAAGGCCGTGGACATCGCGGTGAAGTACGCCGAAGCGACGGAGGCGCGGGCGTTCGGGACCGGTCCCGGGCCGTCCGCCGGGCTGCGGATGCAGCACCAGTTCTTCGAGAAGGTCGTGTACAAGAAGGTGCGCGAGGCGATGGGCGGCCGGATCCGCCACGCCATGTCCGGCGGTTCGGGGATGGAGCGGCAGCTCGGGCTGTTCTTCGAGGGCGCGGGCGTCACGGTGTACGAGGGGTACGGGCTGACCGAGTCGACCGCGGCGGCCACCGCCAACCCGCCCGAGCGCACCCGGTACGGCACCGTCGGGCAGCCGATCCCCGGCACCACCGTGCACATCGCCGAGGACGGCGAGGTGTGGGTGCACGGCGGCAATGTCTTCTCGGGCTATCTCGGCGATCCCAAGGCCACCGAGGCGGTGCTGCGCGAGGGCTGGCTGGCCACCGGGGATCTGGGGGCGCTCGACGAGGACGGCTATCTGACGATCACCGGGCGGAAGAAGGAGATCCTGGTGACGTCGAGCGGCAAGAGCGTGTCGCCGGCCGGTCTGGAGGAACGGGTGCGGGCGCATCCGCTGGTCGCGCAGTGCATCGTGGTCGGCAACGACCGTCCGTACATCGCGGCGCTGGTCACGGTCGACCAGGAGTCGATGGACCACTGGCTCGCCATGCAGGGGCGGCCGCCGATGAGGCCGGGGGATCTGGTGCGGGATCCGGACCTGGAGATGGAGGTCCGGCGGGCGGTGGTGGCCGCCAACACAGCCGTGTCGCAGGCCGAGTCGATCCGTACGTTCCGGATTCTGGCCCATCCGTTCAGCGAGGAGCACGGCCTGCTCACGCCGTCGCTGAAGCTGAAGCGCAAGGCGATCGAGACTGCGTACGCGGCGGAGGTCGACGCGCTGTACCGCTGAGCCGGACCCGTGCCCCGGCAATACGGCACGCGCGTCGGGTGATCGGGATCCTCAGGGCGCTCAGTGGATGCCGGCGACGATCCGGTCCGGGGCACCGCCCGCGCCGGACCGGATCCCGGTGGCGACGACGAAATCCGCCAACGGACCTGTGTCCGCCGGGCACTCGGGCTGCTGAGAGGTGGCGCAGGGATACAGCCGGCTGCCGAAGGGCGCCGCCGGGCTGCCGGGATCGCCGTCCGCCGTGGTGGCGGACGCCTTCGGGAGGTGGGAGAGCAGCGGCAGAAGCAGACAGCTGAGACCGGCGAGGACGGCCACGAGACGGCGTGGGGGGCGGTCGGCGTACACGTGAGCTCCGTTCCTGGACGGCGTTAGGAAAGATTCCTAACCATCACTGCATAGGATGCCCCTGGAGGCCGCTCTGTCAATGCTTCGCGCGGGCCCAAATATCGGAACCGGTACGTGAGTTCGCCGGATCCCGGGCAGCACGGGCGCGAACACCGGGCCGGCGGGGAATGGATGGCCCTGTCTGATCGTTGACCTTGAGAACCCCAACCGACGACGTAAGGATCGACCGCTCGTGAGCAAGGTCCCCTCCATCACCCTCAACAATGGCGTCGAGATGCCGCAGCTCGGTTTCGGTGTCTGGCAGGTGCCGGACGACGAGGCCGCGAAGGCGGTCGCGACAGCCATCGAGTCCGGGTACCGGAGCATCGACACCGCCGCGATCTACGGGAACGAGCAGGGCACGGGCAAGGCCGTCGCCGCCTCCGGTGTCGCCCGCGAGGAGCTCTTCGTCACCACGAAGCTGTGGAACGGCGACCAGGGCTACGACTCCGCCCTGCGCGCCTTCGACGCCTCGCTCGACAAGCTGGGCCTGGACTATGTCGATCTGTATCTGATCCACTGGCCGGTACCGGCCAAGGACGCGTACACCGACACGTACAGGGCCTTCGAGAAGATCTACTCCGAAGGCCGTGCGAAGGCCATCGGAGTCTCGAACTTCCTGCCCGAGCACCTGGAGCGGCTGCTCGGCGAGACCTCCGTGGTCCCGGTGATCAACCAGATCGAGCTCCACCCGCAGCTCCAGCAGTCCGAGTCGCGCGCCTTCCACGCCAAGCACGGCATCGCGACCGAGGCCTGGTCGCCGCTCGGCCAGGGCAAGGGCCTCCTGGAGGTCCCGACGGTCGTCGCGATCGCCCGGAAGCACGGCCGCACACCGGCCCAGGTGGTGCTCCGCTGGCACATCCAGACCGGCAATGTGGTGATCCCGAAGTCCGTGACGCCGTCCCGGATCTCGGAGAACCTCGATGTGTTCGGCTTCGAGCTGGACGCCGACGACCTGGCCGCGTTCGCCGCGCTGGACGAGGGCAAGCGTCTGGGCCCCAACCCGGGCGAGTTCAACGTCGGCGCCTGAGCCGCGCCTGCACAGCTCCGAAGCACACAGTCCGCCGCCCGGCCGCCGCGCCGGGCGGCGGTCTGCTCCCCAGGAAGGGACCGGAACATGAGCGGGGACACCGCGCCCGTCGTCGCGGCGGGTCGCTACCGGCTGCGCAATGTGGGCAGCGGGCTGCTACTGGAGGTGTACGGCTCCGCCAAGGGGGGCGGCGCCCCGGTGCAGCAGGGTGAGGAGAGCGGTTCGGCGGCCCAGCACTGGCAGCTCTCACCCGTGCACGAAGGTGCTGCGCTGTACCACCTGGTCAATGTCCACAGCGGCAAGCGGCTGGACGTCGCCAACGCCTCCACGGAGAACGGCGCCGTGATCCAGCAGTGGCGGGCCAACAACTTCGGCGCCCAGGAATGGCTGATCGAGCAGCATCTGGAGGCACCAGGGGTGGTGACCCTGGTCAGCTTCATCAGCGGGCTCGTCCTCGAAGTGGCGGACGGCAGCAAGGAGGCCGGTGCCCGGGTCCAGCAATGGGAGGACACCGACTCTCCCGGCCAGTGGTGGCGGTTGGAGCTGGTGTCCGACACCCATACGGGCTAAGAGGGACCGGCACTCGGGGTCCGGTCCCTCCATGGCTGTTCGGTCTGGTCCGATCTCGGGCCCGGCGGGCGGAGGGGGCACCTGGCCCCGGAGCCGGCCGGGCTCCCGGCGGCCGGGACGTGGGCGGCGTCTGCCGCGCCGGCGCCACGTTCTGCCGCTCCGGCCGCCGGGTCCTGCCAAGGGCTCGAAGGCCGCATACGGCGCGGCTGCTCCGGCCGCGCTGGCAGTGCCTCGCCGTCCGGCTCTAGTATGGCGAGGCAGAGGTAACCAGACCTGAACCCCGGCCCGATTCCGGCGGGCCGGGGTTCTGTGTCAGGCGGGTGAATCGATCACCGGCCTTTGTTGTGATGCTCCCTTACCGGCCGTCGTGACGGCCCTCGGTCACCGGTCGCCGTAGCCGCCGCCGTAGCCGCCGCCACCGCCGCCGCCGAAGTCGCCGCCGCCGTAGCCGCCACCGAAGCCACCGTGGTGGCGCTCGATGACGCGGAAGCTGCCCACGACACCGTTCCAGACCTTCACGCCACCCCGGACACGGCCCGGGTAGACGCCGTCGCTGGAGCTCCAGGGACCGACGGTGGCCAGCGGGGCACCGTTGTCGCAGGTCGCGCCCTTGAACAGCTCGACGGTCCGGTGGCTGTCGTTGCGGATGTTGAGGCTCTTGGAACCGAGCCCGCTGACCACGGTGACGCAGCCGCCCTCGTCGTCCGCGCTGTAGGTGCGCTCGTTGATGTGGATGCGACCCTTGTAGTAGTGGCCGCCGCCGCCCTTGCCGCCGCCACCACCCCGGCCCTCGTTGCCCTTGCCCTCGTTGCCCTTGCCCTGGTCGCCCCCGGACTCGCCGCCGTTGAGCGCCGACACGGGGGCAGCAGCCTGCTGGACGACCGGGGCAGCTTGGGCCGGCTCCGTGGAGGCGGCCGAGGCGTACGTGATACCGGTGGCAGCCAGAGCCGCAGCAGCCGCGAGAGCGGCGGTAACGACAGTGGAACGCGTAACCATGTCACTTCTCCTGTCTCAGAGTGGCCGACTGAGCAGCCGACCCGAGATTGAACGTACTTACGGTCCCGATAGCTGTCATATCGGACACGTGGCGGGGCCGGCCCCGGGACGCCGATCGGGGTACACCAGACACTCGAATGCCATTTACCGATAATCTGACAAACTTCCAATCACCCTTATTTATGGGCGAATTGATCCGGCATTAGCCTGTACGGGCGACTTGCTGATGCTCGGTCACCCCTTGCGGCAGCGTGTCTTCGTTGACACGGGCCGGTTCGGAGTCGTAGGACGCCGCCCTGAGTGCCCGTCATCCGTGACCTCACCTGCCCTGACCTGCAGAAACGCGCCGATGCAGCAGATCGCGGAGCACCGGCGGGATTGCAGAGCGCCCCCTGGCCGCGGAATGAGCGCTCATTCCGCGGCCAGGGGGCGCCGGTGGGTCGGGACGGGACGGGCCGGTACGGTCAGCCCCGTCGGGCCAGGTGCACCGTGCGGACCATCAGCAGGAAGACATCGGGGCGACGGCGGAGGCCCGCCGGGTCCTCGGGGTCGAGCAGCCGGTCCAGTACCGCGATGTCCTCGGGTGTGAGAGCCTCCGTCAGCATCTCGCGCCGACGGGCGAACTCGGCGATGACATGGTCACGGGCCGGTTCGGAGAGCGGTGCCGGAAGGTCGAGCAGGAAACTGCGGGTACCCTGCGGGTGCAGGCCCACCGCGGCGAACAGGGCGCTCCAGTCCTCGATCTCCCGCTTGGCGTCCGGCAGCGCCGCCCGCATGTCCTCGAACCACTCCGCCGTGATCGCGTCGAGCCTGGCCTCCAGGCCGGGCCGCCCCATGCCGATGTCGCGCGGGAGCTGACGGGGCGGCAGCCCGCCCTCGACCAGGGCGACGGTCCCACCGGGGCGCAGCAGCGCGGCGAACCCGGCGAGCACGGCACGCTGGTCCCCCATGTGATGCAGGGCGTTGCCCACCCAGATCAGATCCGCCTCTCCGAGCTCGGCGAGGCCCTCGGGGATGTCGGCCCGGTGGGTGCGGACCCGGTCACCGAGACCGAGCCGCTGCGCGCGGGCCCGGGTGCGTTCCAAAAGCGCCGGGGTGCCGTCGACGGCGACGATTTCCGCCTCGGGAAACACCTCGGCGAGCAGACAGGCGATCACGCCGGGTCCGCTGCCGATGTCGAGGACCCTGCGCACCTTCGGGGCCGTGGGCAGACCGGCGATCCAGCGGGCCGCCTCCTCGTACTGCGAGCGGCTGAGTTCGGCGTTCCGCTCCAGCAGCGGGCCCATGACGTCCCAGTCGAAGTCGATGTCGTCGTGCTGGTGCTGGTGCCGGCGCGGCTGCGCGGTGTTGTGGTGGTGACCGTGGTCGGTGTGCTGACTCATGGGGACAGCCTCACCACGCATCAGCTTCCTGGCGAGATTTCTTGCCGGTCCGGCAAGCCGCCGCTCCGGTACTCCTGGGGGCTGACACCCCGTACGCGCTTGAAGGCGGTGCTGAACGCGAAGGGCCGGCTGTACCCGACCTTCCGTGCCACCGCTTCGACCGTGGCGCCCGTCTCCCGCAGCAGATCGGCGGCGACGGCGAGGCGCCGGCCCGTCAGATACGCCATCGGCGGCTCCCCCACCAACTCCGTGAAACGTCGGGCGAACCCTGCCCTGGAGACCCCGGTCCGCGCGGCCAGACCCGCGACAGTCCAGGGGTGGGCCGGGTCGCGTTGCAGCAGCCGCAGGGCCTGCCCGACGACAGGGTCGCCCATGGCCCGGTACCAGGCGGGGGCCTCGGCCCCGGGCCGGGCGAACCAGGTCCGCAGCACGGCGATCAGCAGCAGATCGAGGAGCCGGTCGAGCACCACGCTCTGGCCGGGCTCGTCCTTGGAGACCTCCTCGCCCAGCAGCGTCAGCAGGGGGCTGCCCCGCCCGTCGGAGGGCAGGTGGAGCAGCGGGGGAAGGGCGTTGAGCAGCCGCCTGCTGATCTCGCCGTCCAGCAGATAGGTGCCGATGAGCATGGTCACCGCGCCACCGGGGGCGTTGCCCCAGGTACGCACTCCCAGGCGCATGGACTCGGAGAGCGGCTCGCCGCGCAGGGTGGTGCAGGTACCGCCGGGCCCGATCACGGCGTGCGGCACGGTGCCTGGGGTGTCGGCGACGGTGTACGGTTCCGGGCCGCGCGCGATGGCGATGTCGCCGGGCCGCAGCAGCACGGGGTCCATGCCCGCGGCCGGGACGGTCCAGGCTTCCCCGTCGGTCACCGACATCAGGCAGAGCGGCGCCCGGTCCTCGATCCGTACGGACCACGGCGGCTCCATCACCATCCGCAGCAGGAAGGCGCCCTTGGCCCTCGGCCCGTCCAGGAGTCCGGCGAGTGCGTCCATGACAGGCAGCGTAGACGTACGCGTATGGAGCTGAGCGGCTCGGGGATGTCGTGGGCGGCACGGCCGGACGAGCCTGGAGTCATGACACGGAACACGGAGAACATGCGGCGGGAAACGGTGTTGGTGACGGGCGGTACGGGCAAGACGGGCCGCCGGGTGGTGGAGCGGCTGGCCGCTCGTGGGGTGCCGGTGCGGGCCGGATCGCGCGGTGGTGAGGTCCGTTTCGACTGGACGGACGAGTCGGGCTGGGCACCGACGCTGCGGGGTGTGGATGCGTCCTATGTGACGTACTACCCGGATCTGGCGGCGCCCGGTGCGCCGGAGGCGATGGCGGCCTTCGGGCGGATCGCGGTGGAGAGCGGGGTGCGGCGGCTGGTGCTGCTGTCCGGGCGGGGCGAGCCGCAGGCCGTGGTGGCGGAGGAGAGCCTGCGCAGGTCGGCGGCGGGGGTGGAGTTCACCGTCGTACGGTCGGCGTTCTTCGCGCAGAACTTCAGCGAGGGGGCGATGCTTGACGGGGTGTTGGGCGGCCAGGTGGTGTTCCCGGCGGGCGGGACCGCGGAGCCGTTCGTCGACGCCGACGATCTCGCGGATGTGGTGGTGGCCGCGCTCACCGAGGACGGTCACGCGGGTGCGGTGCACGAGCTGACCGGGCCGCGGCTGCTGACGTTCGACGAGGCGGCGTCGGAGATCGCAGGGGCCACGGGGCGCGCGGTGCAGTATCTGCCGGTGTCCGGACCGGAGTACGCGCGGATGCTGGAGCGGTACGGCGTGCCGGGGCCCGAAGCGGGATTCCTGGCCGGTCTGTTCACGACGCTGCTCGACGGGCACAACGCAACGGTGACCGAGGGAGTGAAGCGGGTCCTGGGCCGCGATCCGAAGGACTTCGGGGCGTTCGCCCGCGCGGCGGCATGGGCGGGTGCCTGGGTGAACCAGGAAGGCTAGGCGGGTTCGGGGGGCTCGGTGGGCGGCTGGGGCTGCGGCTCAGGCTCTCGCGCGCAGAGCCAGCAGGCGGTACCGCGGATCCGCTCGCGGCCGGTCGGGGTCGGGCAGCGCCGTCAGTACGGTCGCGAGCCGCTCGGCCGCCTCCCCCGGCAGATGCAGGCGTGAGGCGTAGTAGCCCTCGCGCACGTTGTGTGCCGCACTCAGTGGGCTCCGGCCCTGGCCATGGCCCCGGAAGTGGGCCTCCCCCACCACGTCGAGGCCGGCCTCGACGGCGTACCTGACGATCCGGTCCGCGGGATCCGACGGATCGGCGTGGAGATAGGGGGCGAACGCCTCGTCGATGTCGCTGCCCACGTCATGGGCCGCGTCCTTGTCGACGGTGGTGACGAACACACCGCCGGGCCGCAGCACCCGCGCCGCCTCGGACACCACAGCCCGTACGTCGCCCTCCTCGCGCAGCAGATGCAGCAGCCAGATCGCGGCCGCCGCGTCCACCGCCGCGTCGGGCAGCGGCAGCCGGCGTGCGTCGGCGAGCGCCACCGCCCCGATCCGCTGCCGTGCGACCCGCGCCATGCCGTACGAGACATCGGTGCCGAACACTCCGAGTCCGGGGCGGGCGAGGGCCATGCGCTCGGTGACCAGTCCCGTACCGCAGCCGATGTCCAGCAGGGTGCGTGCGGGCGACGGGACCAGCCCCAGCACGGCAGCGGCCGCGGCCTCGGCCCTGGGCACACCGCCGCGCGTGGTGTCGTAGGCGGCCGCCTCGGTGTCGTAGTTCAGCACCCGGCCGACTGTAGGACACACCGCCCGAATGGTCACCAGCGTATTGCCGGTACGCAGCCGGGCCCGCAACTTGCGCTCATGGACCTGGAGTTGTGCCATCGGCGTGTGACGATGGCTCGCCGCGCATCCACGGTTCGGCGCCGCGATGTGACGGGGCAGCGCGCATCGGCGGCGCGTCCGCGCGCCCGTGCCGCTACCTGACGCCGTGCCCGGGGGCGATCGCCACCACCCGTGCGGCGAGGTTCAGATCGTTCTCGGTGACCACATCACCCGCGTCGTGGGTGTTCACGGACAGGGTGACGGTGTTGTACCCGAGGGTCAGATCGGAGTGGTGGTTCAGCTCGTCCTGGATCTGGGCGACGTGCACGGTCAGCCCGACGGCGGCGAAGTGCGTGTGGAGCCGGTAGGTGCAGGTGATCCGGTCCCCCTCAAGCGACCAGCCGGGCAGATCACCCAGACGGTCCTCGATCTCCTTCTGCGACAATGGTGCGGCGGGCATGCTGCGACTCCCTCACGAGCGATCGGTGCCGTTCGGCGGTGCCGGTGACGTTACGGTCTTGGTATGACAACTGTCGCGCTTGACACGGGGATAGGGCCGCTGCTGCGCAGCTGGCGGGAGCAGCGTCGGATCAGTCAGCTGGAGCTGGCGCTCCGCGCCGATTCCTCGGCCCGGCACATCTCCTTCATCGAGACGGGCCGCTCCCGCCCCAGCGAGGACATGGTCCTGCGGCTGGCCGAGCACCTCGACATCCCGGTCAGGGAACGCAACGCCCTGCTGGTGGTGGCCGGTTACGCGCCCCGCTACGCACAGACCGCGCTCGACGACCCGGCCTTGGGCGCGCTGCGCGAGGGGATGGAACGGCTGCTCCAGGGATACGACCCGTATCCGGCGCTCGTCGTCGACGGCGTGTACAACGTGGTGGCGGCCAATCGGGGCATCGGGATGCTGATGGAGGGTGTGGCCGGGCATCTGCTCGTGCCGCCGCTGAACGCCATGCGGCTCACCCTGCATCCGGAGGGCCTGGCCCCGCGCATCCGTAATCTCCGCGAATGGCGGGCCGATCTGCTGGCGCAGATGGAGCGTCAGATCGCCCTGGCCCGGTCGGCGGAGCTGCGTGAGCTGTACGAGGAGGTCGCGGGCTATCGCGCACCGGAGGGTACGGACGGGGCCGAGGATGCCAAGACGGTAAAATACGGCAAAAGCGGCACGAGCGCTGACGGGGAGAGCGCGGGAGCCGGCCCCGCGTCAGCCCTGCCCTTCGCGTTGCCCCTGCACATCGAGCACGGCGGGCGGGTGCTGTCGTTCTTCTCCTCCATCGCGACGTTCAACACCCCCATGGATGTGACGGTGGCCGAGCTGGCCATCGAGACGTTCCTGCCCGCCGACCGGGCCACCGCCGACCATCTGCGCTCCCTCACTTACTGACGATCGGGCGGACCCAGGGGGCGTCGGCGCGCGCCAGGACAAGCGCGGCCGTGGTCACGGCTGCCAGGATCACCACGACGAGCAGCAGGGGAAGTCTCGGGTGCCCGTGCAGCGCGGCCGCGGCTCCGACGAACGCGCCGGCCATCATGGCGGCGGCCGAGAGCACCCGTCGCCCGGCCTTGCTGCCGCCCCCACCGGCGAACCGGCTGTCGGAGAGGACGCCGGTGATGGTCAGGGTCAGCACGGTGGTGGTGAGGTCGGGGACGGCGAGCGCCCGGGAGACGGCGTTCTGCACGCCGAGGCCGAGTCCGAGCAGTGCGATGAGCGCGAAGCGGACTGCGCCGACGAACGGATGGCCCGACAGCAGAGTGACGATCAGCGCGGCCAGGACGCAGGCCGTCTCGACGAGGAGCGCGTACAACAGCATCCGGCCGCGATGCGTCAGGGCACGGTGCACGATCATGCCGCCGAACAACGCGCCCACCGCGAACGCTGCCAGTGCGACGAGCGAGGCGGCGAACGAGAATCCGGGGGCTCCGGCGATCGAGAAGCCGGAGAAGACCACGTTGCCGGTCATGTTGGCGACGAAGACGTGGCCGAGTTCCAGATAGCTGACGGCGTCGACCAGTCCGGTGACGACGGTCAGGGCGAGCATCAGGGGCGGCAGCGGTCCATGCCGGTCGTTCATGTCCGGCACGACGGTGGACCATGCCTCACGCAGCACGACGACGGGCACGGGCACGCTCCGATCACGGGTGGGTGCTCGGAATTGTGCCGCCCCGGGCGCACGGAACACCACGACCGACGCACATCGCCCCCACCTGGAAGGAGTCCCGGGTTCCGGGGGCGGGGGCGACATGCGTTCCGCAGCGGCTATACGCGTGCCCCGTTGTCCAGCGGATCCCGGCGCGCCGGCCTCGTACCGGAGCGGCGTCCGGGTGCCCGCTTCCGGGCAGGTGGCGGGGCCTTGCTGCTGCGCTCCAGGACGAGCGCGGCCGGCACGGCGGTCAGCACGGAGGAGTACGTGCCGACGCAGATGCCGATCAGCAGGGCGAGCGCGAAGTCCGCGAGGGAGTCGCCGCCCAGCACGGCGAGTGCGGCCAGGATGAACAGGGCGCCCATTCCGGTGTTGACCGTTCTGGGGACGGTCTGGAGCACCGCCCAGTCGGCGACCGTGGCAAGGGGAACGCGACGGGCCTTCGCCCAGAGTTCCCTCACCCGGTCGAAGACGACGACCGAGTCGTTGACGGAGTATCCGATGACGGTGAGGAGAGCGGCCAGGAAGATGCCGTCGACGGTGCGGCCGAGCCAGGCGAAGGCGCCGACCAGGATGATGACGTCGTGTACCAGTGCCGCGACCGAGGCCACGGCGAACGTCCAGCGGAACCGGACCGCCAGATACGCCAGCTGTACGAGGACGGCGATACCGAGCGCGATCAGGGCGTTGCGCCGGAGTTCGTCACCGAGGCTGGGGCCGATGAGTTCGTCGCGGACCTTGGTGGTGGTGCCGCCCTCCTCGGCTAGGGCCGTGCGCAGGGCGTGTTCGCCGTCGTTGTCGAGTTTTCCGGTGCGTACGGAGAGGTCGCCCGAGCCCGCCGTGGTGACCTCGGCGTCGTCGAAACCCGCGTCGGCCAGGACGGTGCGGGCGCGCTCGACGTCTACGGGACGGCTGGTCGCGTACTCGACGAGGCGGCCGCCGGTGAACTCGACGCCCAGGTTGACGCCGCGTACGACGATGCCGAGGACGGCCACGGCGATCAGTGCGGTGGAGAACAGCAGCCAGCGGCGCGGGGAGCGCATCGGTCGGGGGTCGCGTCGGGTCAGCCAGGTGCGTACCCGGCCGGGGGTGGCGATGCCGTTGATGCCCCGGTAGTCGCTGACGAATCGTGAGCGTGCGGCGATCTCGGTGAGTGCGCGGGCGATGACGAGTGCGGAGAACATCGAGGCGAGCACACCGATGGCCAGTGTGATGCCGAAGCCCTTCACCGGTCCGGAGCCGAGGAGGAACAGCAGGCCCGCGGCGATCAGCGTCGTGACGTTGGAGTCCGCGACGGCGCTCCAGGCGTTACGGAATCCGGCGGTCAGCGAGGAGCGCAGGGTCCGTCCCGGATGCTGTGCGTGTTCTTCCCTGGCCCGTTCGAAGACCAGCACATTGGCGTCGACCGCCATCCCGATGGCCAGGACGAATCCCGCGAGGCCGGGAAGGGTGAGGGTGACGCCGAGGGCGACGAGGGCCGCGTAGGAGATCACGCCGTAGGCGGCGAGTGCGACGGCGGCCAGTGCGCCGAAGAGCCGGTAGACGACGGTGATGAAGAGCGCGGTGGCCGCGGCGCCGATGAGGGCGGCCCGGGCGCTGGCGTCGATGGCCGCGGCGCCGAGCGTCGGGCCGACGGTGCGCTGTTCGACGATCTCGACGGGGAGCGGCAGGGCGCCGCCCTGGATGAGCAGGGCCAGCTCGCGGGCCTCGTCGGCACCGAAGGAGCCGGTGATCCGGGTGGAGCCGGACGGCAGGCCTGCGTTGCAGCCGACCGAGGGATCGACCTGGGGCGAGGAGATGATCTGCTGGTCGAGGACGATGGCGACACGGCGCCGCTCGTCCTGGACCGGGTGGCAGGCGGCCTCACCGGTGAGCCGGGTCCAGTCCCTGCCCGCTTCCTTGTGGAAGTCGAGGGCGACGGTCCAGCCGGCGCCCTGCTGGGCGTCGAACGTGGCGGTGGCGTCCTTGACGCCCGCGCCGGAGATCCGGGCCGGGCCGAGTTCGAGGGAGCGGCCCTGCCCGTCGGGGAGCGTCGGCCCGTCGCCCGCCTTGCCGTTGTCCCCTGCGGCGGGGCCCTGGACCGCGTGGAAGGTGAGTTGCGCGGTCCTGCCGATGACTTCGGCGGCCTTGCGCGGGTCTTGGACGTCAGGGAGTTCGACGATGATCCGGTCCTCGCCGGAGCGGGTCAGGGTGGGTTCGGTGACGCCGAGGGAGTCGATGCGCCGACGGAGCACCTCAAGGGTGCGGTCGGTGCTCTCCCGGTCCGCTTTCGCGGTGTCGGAGTCCTTGGCCTGGAGCACCATTCTGGTGCCGCCCTGAAGGTCGAGGCCGAGTCTGGGTGACATGGTCAGCGTGATGAGCACGGACACGAGCAGGACGGCCGCAGCCAGAACCGCTCGCACCGTGGTGGCGCGAGTCATGGGTTTCCTCCGAGGGGGCGCCGGGCGCCCTCACCTCGGCGAGGACGGGACGGCGGGTCTGTGGGACGTGGCCGGTGTCAGCACCGGCGGCCGGTGGACGGCCGTCCCTGGAGGCCCGCGTAGACGGGGAGCGCGCCGCGAAAGCAGCCGAAGGCACGAGGGGGCGCGGCGGGGGCCGGCGGAGGTGCCGGGTGCGGTACCCGGACGCCGGGCGCGCCGGGCAACAGGAACTCGGGCCCGTGCGGCGGAAGATGGTGTGTGCTGCGGGCATGGTCGGTGCCGGCCCTGGGCTGCGGTGCGGCCGTCGGCACCACCCGGTGCCGGTCGGCCGCCGTGGCCGAGCGGGCGCGCCGGGTGTCGTGGACGGTGCCCGCGCGGACGCTCCGGTCGGTGTGCGGCGTGGGCTGATGGGCGCCGGGCGAGTACGCGACGGATGGCGGCACGCCGGAGAACGACCGCGCGGGCGACACGAACCCGACGGCCACGGGGGCGCCACCGACGACGGTGAGTACGGCAAGCAGGAGGGCGGCGAAGACTTGGCGGACCGCCTCAGCGGCGCCGCGGCCCGCGGAGCCGTCGCGCGGCCCCGGGAGGGGGGTCACCCCGTTCGGCCGGGCAGGGCCGGTGCCGCGCCGGTGTGGCGGAGCACGGAGGTGAGGATCAGCCCTGCGCCGCGTACGACCGTGGTTGTCGGGTCGTCGGCGAGACGTACCGGAACGCCGAGGCCGGCCGCGATCCGGTCGGTGATGTCGGGGCGGATGGCGCCGCCGCCCGCGAGCAACGGGCCTCTGCGCAGGGCCCCCAGGACGGCGCCGTGCCGGTCCTGTTTCCACATCTCGTCCACCATGTCCAGGACGGCGCGGGCCACGGCGGTGGGCGGTTCGCAGGGGTCGAGGTCGCTCAGGCCCGTCTCGGTCTGGCGGGCGTCGCGGACCAGTCCGTCGACGAGGAGGGTCGCCTCCGTAAGCTCGGCGCCGATGTCGACGACGAGCAGCGGGCCGCCGTCCCACGGTCCCGCGTACACGGCGGCGGCCCTCGCGCTGTCGAGGGCGATGACGCTCGACGGGCCCAGTGCGGCGATCAGTTCCCTTGCCGCGGCGCGGTGTTCGGCGCCGGTGAGGACGGGATGGCTGAGGACGATCACGGCATCGGTGCGGTCCGTGCCCAGCGCCCTGTCGGCGATACGGCCGAGCATCCGGCCGCAGGACTCGGGGTCGACGATGCGTCCCCGCCGGACCGGGCGGCCGTGTCCGGTCCCGGCGCCGAAGGTGTCGGCGAGGACGCCGTGCCCGGGCATCCAGGCGCGGGTCCGGGAGCTGCCGAGGTCGAGGGCGAGGCCGCGGGTGGCGCCCCGGTACTCCTGGCGGACGGACCGGCCGATTCGCGGTCCGTCGTACGGCGAACGCATCGCCCCTCCCCCCGGCCTGCCGACGCAGCCGTTCGCCCACCCATGAACCCGCTGATAGCGAGGCATGGCCGATCCCTCACTATGCAATAGGGAGGCAAAGAAAGCCACTCCCCGACATAATCCAAGGAGTCGGGTCCTGTCCGGGTTCCATCCGGGGCCTGCGAGGTCTGCCGGGTCTGCGGGGCCTGCGAGGTCTGCCGGGTCTGCGGGGTCTTCGCTGGGCGTCACACCTCCGACGGCAGGAAACCCCCGATCAGTTCGGCGAACTCGTCCGGTGCGGCGATCCGCACGCCGAGGCCCTCGGCCTTGGTGCGCTTGGATCCGGCCTTCTCCCCGGCGACGAGGAGCGTGGTGCGCTTGGAGACGCTGGACGAGGACTTCCCGCCGGCTCTCTCAATCAGCTCGTTCATCTGATTCCGGGAGAGCTTCTCCAGTACGCCGGTCATGGCGCCGGTGACCACCACGGTCATCCCGTCCAGCGGCAGCCCGGCGACGGCCCCCTCCCCATCCGCCGCGGCGGCGGTCTCGTCCGGCCCTTCCTCGCCCGGCTCGGGCGGCGGCGTCGCGCCCGGCTCCGTCATGTTGACCCCGGCGGCCACCAGCTTCTCGATCAGCGGGGCCAACTCCACCAGCTCCGCGACGACGCCCGCCGCCTTCTCCTTGCCGATGCCGTCGACCCGCTGGAGCTCCTCGGCGTCGGCGGCCCTGATCCGGTCCATGTCCGCGAAGTACCGGGCGATCCGCCGTGACATGGAGCGCCCGGTGCCGCGGACCCCCAGCGCGCAGAAGACCCGGGAGAGCGGCTGGGTCCGTGCCGCCCCGATGGCGGCCAGGAGGTTGTCGGTGCTGGTCTCGCCCATCCGCTCCAGGCCGAGCAACTGCTCGCGGTCGAGGCTGAAGAGGTCGGCGAAGTCGGCCACCAGGCCGGCGTCGACTAGCTGGACCACACGGGTCGCGCCGAGGCCCTCGATGTCGAGCTGGTCGCGTCCCGCCGCGTAGGAGATGGAGGCGACGAGGCGGCAGTCGCGGCCACGGACACAGCGCCAGCGCTGCTCGCTGGTGTCGATCTCGGAGCCGCACTGCGGGCATGCCTCGGGGAAGACGATGGGCTGCTCGTCGCCGGTCCGCAGATGGGCGACGGGCGCCTCGATCCGGGGGATGATGTCACCCGCCTTGTAGACCATCACGCGGTCGCCCAGGCGCAGATCGCGGCGGGTGATGTCGGCCGGGTTGTGCAGCGTGGCGTAGCTGACGGTCGAGCCGTCGATCTCGACCGGTTCCAGCACGGCACGCGGGGCGATGATGCCGGTCCTGCCCACGTTCCACTCGACGCCGAGGAGTCGGGTGACCTTCTCGACGGCCGGGAGCTTGTACGCGATGGCCCAGCGGGGCGCCCTGGTTCCGGAACCGGCCTCGCGCTGGTCGGCCGCGAGATCGGCCTTGATCACGATGCCGTCGATACCGAACGGCAACGAGGCGCGCAGGGCCGCGACTTCCTCGACCCGGGCCTGCACCTCCTCGACGGTGGTGACCGTGCACGGTGCCACAGTTGTGTCCGCCGCGGTGTGCACGCCGAGCCGGGCGACGTACTCCAGGACCTCGCTGTGCGGGAGTTCGGTCAGGGTGTCGGCCTGCTCTCCGGACTCGGGCAGCGGCAGGGCACCGTAGGCGAAGAACGTCATCTCCACCGTGTACGCCCGGTCCTTGGCGCGGAGTGTGCCCGCCGCGCCGTTCCTCGGGTTGGCGAAGGGGGCGCCGCCGTGCTCGGTGCGCACGGTGTTGGCCTGCTCGAACTGCTCGTTCGTCATGAGGATCTCGCCGCGCATCTCGATCGTCACCGGCTCGGCGAGCTGCTCGGGCAGGCCCGCCACGGTGCCGATCGCATGCGAGACGTCCTCGCCCGCGGTGCCGTCGCCGCGGGTGATCAGCTGCTCCAGACGGCCCGTGCGGTAGCGGGCGGCGACCGCCAGGCCGTCGAGCTTCGGCTCCACGCTCCAGGCGGCGACGGGCCTGCTTATCCTGCGCTCCAGCGACGCCGTCCAGGTGGCGAACTGCTCGGCCGAGAAGACGTTGTCCAGGGACAGCATCGGCACCGTGTGCGGCACGTCCCCGCTCGCGGCGCCGCCCGCCACCTTGCCGGTCGGGGACGCCGCCAGCACCTCCTGCGGGTGCTCCTGCTCGTATGCGGCGATCCCCCGCACCAGCCTGTCGTACGCATCGTCGTCGAGCGTGCTCTCGCCCGTGGCGTAGTACGCGGCGGCGGCCTGCGACGCCTCTTCGACCGCGGCGGCGTAGGCGGTGGTATCGGCGAGCACAACAGCTGAGTTCGTCATGGCCACCATCTTGCCGTCCACCACTGACAACGCCCCTCACCAGGGACGACGCCCTCTCAGCCGGCCGCCTGAACCGTTCCGCCCGCCTCGTCGGCGCCACCCGCCGCGCCCGGCTGTGCCAGCGGGATCTGCGGCCCCGAGCACTCCCGCAGCCAGCGCCGCAGCACCCTGTGCAGCCGCTCGGCCCCCACCAGCTCCGCGCCCTCGGCCACCGGCGCCGACAGATCCGCCGGCCACAGCAGGAACGGCCGGGACTGCTCTCCGCCCAGACCGCCGTGCGAGCCGATCTGTTCCTCGAAGGCGTGCACGCACCCCGTGGCCCGGTCGTGCATCGAGTTGACCATGATGTCGGCGACGTGCGGGAAGGTGTCGGTGCGGCGCACCGCGGCGGCCGCACCCGGACCGAAGGGTGCCAGCGGCCCTTCCCCGTCCTTCAGTTGCGACACCGGGACCTCCGCGCCGTCGCGCCCCAGCACCACCGACCCGTGCCGCTCGCTGCGGACCAGCAGGAAGCCGATGCCGGGGTGGTTGGCGAGGGTGCCGAGCAGTGCGGGACGGCTCCGGTCGAGCTGTTCGCGCGAGGCGCGTCCCGCGATGTCGGGGAAGGAGATCAGACCGAGGTTGCCGGAGGCGAGGACGACCGGGTCGGACGGCTTGGTGAGGTGTTCCGCATCGCCCTCCTCGACCGGGCGGCGGTGCAGGGCGATCCGTACCGCGTCACGCGCCTCCGAGGCGCTGCGGGTGCGCTGCGCCCGACGGGGTACGGGCAGCCCGCAGCCCGCCCGCACCAGATTCTTGAGCGTCAGCCCGTACGCCCCCGCGAAGGTTTCTCCGGGGCTCTGCCCGTGGTCGGAGAGCAGCACGACCCGGTAGGTGCGCGGGGTGTGTTCGGCGACCTTGACGATCAGGGCGAGCGAGCGGTCCAGGCGCGCGAGCACCTTCTCCGCGTCGCGGCTGTTCGGCCCGGAGTGGTGCGCCACCTCGTCGTACGCGACCAGATCGGCGTAGACGGCGGTGCGTCCTGCGAACATGTCCCCGATGACTGCGGCGACCACCACATCGCGTTCGACGACGGTCGCGAAGGCCCGGATGAAGGGGTAGAGCCCGCCGCGCTTGATCCGGGGCGTGTCCTTCCGTATCCGCGCCCGGGTCGACTGCCCGATCTCCCGGCAGACCTCGGCGACGAACGACAGCGCGGTACGCACCGCGTTGGCCGGGTCGGAGAAGTAGGCGAAGTACCCGGCGCGGGAACGGCGGCCCTTGCCGAGCCGGGCCGCCATGGACAGGACGAGCGCCAGCTGGTCGGCGCCGCCGCTGAAGAGGTTGCCGCGGCTGGCACCGTCGAGCGTGAGCAGCCCGCCGTCATGGGTGCGCGCGATGGCCCGGCGCTGGAGTTCTATGGCGCTCGCGGGGCGGCTGGAGACCATCACGTCGCCGGTCTCCTTCTCGTACCAGCGGAAGGCGGGGACGTCGTGGTTGCTGCCGTGCAGGATGCCGAGCTGACTGGCGCCGGTCTGGCTGGACCAGTCGGTGCGCCACGGGGTCAGCCGGTGGCCCTTCTTGTCCGCGAGCCAGTGCGCGACGGTCGGCATCAGGCCGGATTCGGCGGCCCGCGCGAGCACGTCGTGGCCGACGCCGTCGAGCTGGATGAAGACGGTGCCCGGCGGTCCGCTGCGCCCGCTGTCCGTACCGCTGCGCCGGCGGCGGCGGTCGGCGAGCCGTGAGAGCCGGCGCCGGTAGGCGTTGTCGTCGCGGACGGCGAGCGCGGTGGAGGTCGCGGAGGCCACGGCGGACATCACGGCCGCGACGACGACCGCGGTCTCCGGGTTCGCGGCGCCGCGACCGTCCGGGATGAGCCGCAGGGCGAGCAGCAGCAGCGAGCCGTTCAGGAAGAAGACGAGCACGCCGAGGACGAGTGCGGGCACGATGAGCAGCGCCCGTACCAGGACCGGCCAGACCAGTGCGGAGAGCAGGCCGAACGCTCCGGCGCCCCAGGCCGCGGTGAACGCGATCTTGGTGATGCTGTCGCCGTCGTCCGACTGGAGCTGGAAGTCCGGCAGAATCCCGGCGAGCGCCAGCATGGTGAGCGTGGAGACCGCCCACACCACGATCACTCGTATCAGGGCGCTGCCGGCTGTTCGCCATCGCCCGTCACCCACGCCGCCCCACCTCACGTCCGGACCCCGCCGATCCTGGCCCTGTCCCCAGCTTTTCACAGTGCGGCCACGGGCCGTCGGCGGCGGCGGACAGCAGGCCCGGGTCAGCAGCCGTCGTATCCGGCGGTCGGCATGGAGAGCCTGCGGTGCACACTCGCCTTCGTACGGGCGGTGTACGGCGGCTCGTCCAGACCTGCGATCTCCAGCCGTACGCCGCGCCGCTCGCACTCCGCGGCGAACTCCGGCACCGAGGTGAGGGCCCGCGCCAGCACCCGGTCGTTGGCGGCGACGAAGAGTTCGACATCGCCGCTCTCGACATCCGTCCACAGGGCGTGGTGGTCGGGGCGCAGTCCGTAGAAGCGCAGTTGGCGGGTGACGACGTATCCCTTGTCGGCGGCCCAGCGGGCGCATATGTCGTGCTGGCTGCGGGTGTCGACAAGGAACGGATCGCTGTCGAGTTCTTCGAGCGGTGTGAGACTGGCGATGGCCGCCACGCGTACGTCCCCTGTGCCCCCTGCGTCCCCCATGGCCGTTCCCCCCGTACTAGACGTACGGCGACCCTACCCCTCCGGCTCCCGCACAAAAAGGCGCATGTCGGGAGGGGAGGAGTGCGGACGGGGGCGCACGCGGGGGCGACAGCGAGGATCAGTCCTCGGTCTACGTCATGACGTGCTTGATGCGGGTGTGTCCGGGCCGCCGGTGATCCAGGCGGCGGGGGCGCTGGGCCTCACCGGCTGAGAGCGGCCGCGAAAGACAACGGGCTGAAGGAGCCGGGTCACCCGGTCCGGTCACGGCACTAGGCTCGATGCCAGGGCCGGAAACAAGGAACCCGGGAACGAGGAGAGCGAGGAGGCGTCGCGTGCCGGTGGAGGTCACCTGGTGGGGTCATGCCACCTGCACGATCGAGGACTCCGGGGTCCGGGTGCTGACCGATCCGCTCTTCGTACGGCGCTTCGCGCATCTGCGCCGTCGTCGCGGCGAGCTGCCGGGCCCCGAGGCCGCGGTCGCCGACGTCGTGCTCGTCTCGCATCTGCACTCCGACCATCTGCATCTGCCGTCGCTGGCCCGGCTCGCCCCCGGCAGCCGGCTGGTCGTGCCGACGGGTGCGGTGCGCTCCGTGCCGGGGCTGAGGGTGCTGCGCTCGGTGCGCGGGCTGCGGATCACCGAGGTGGCTCCGGGCGAGGAGGTACGGGCCGGCGAGGTGCGGGTACGGGCCGTGCCCGCACTGCACGACGGCAGGCGCCTGCCCATGGGCCCGCACCGCTCCCCCGCGCTCGGCTACGTGGTCGAAGGCGAGGCGCGGACGTATTTCGCGGGCGATACGGGGCTCTTCGACGACATGGCCCGGTCCGTCGGTCCGGTCGATGTGGCACTGCTGCCGGTGGGTGGCTGGGGTCCGTATCTGGGCCACAGCCATCTGGACGCGGGCCGGGCCGCGCAGGCGCTGGCCCGGCTGGCGCCGCGGTCGGCCGTGCCGGTGCACTACGGCACGTACTGGCCGATCGGAATGGACGGGGTAAGGCCGCACGAGTTCCACGCACCGGGTGACGAGTTCGTCCGCAAGGCCGCGCTGCTGGCGCCCGAGGTGGCCGTGCACCGGCTGTCCCACGGTGAACATGTGCGGCCGGAGGCCGCCAGGTGATCCACGAGGTCGTGAGGCAGCTGCCTCCGGAGTCGACACAGCAGGCGGTCGGCTATCCGTCCCTGTTCCTGCTGGTGGCGCTGGGCGCACTGGTGCCGGTGGTACCCACGGGCGCGCTGGTGAGTTCGGCCGCGGTGGTGGCGCTGCATCAGTCGTCGCCGTTCTCGCTGCTGATCGTCTTCGGGGTGGCGTCGGCCGCGGCGTTCCTCGGTGACATATGTCTGTACTGGCTCGGTCAGCGCGGGGTGCGGTCGAAGAACGGTTCGAGGTGGCTGCGGGCGATCAGCGACCGGGCCGCTCCGGAGCGGCTGGCACAGGCGCAGCAGAAGCTGGACGAGCACGGTGCGGTGGTGCTCGTGCTGTCGAGGCTGGTGCCCGCGGGACGGATTCCGGTGATGCTGGCCTGTCTGCTGGGCCGGATGCCGCTGCGCAGGTTCGCCCGTGGGGACGTGCCGGCCTGTCTGGCCTGGGCGGCCACGTACCAGCTGATCGGCATTCTGGGCGGTTCGCTGTTTCCCGAGCCGTGGCAGGGGGTGGTGGCAGCGGTCGGCCTGACGCTGCTGATCAGCGGGGCGCCCGCGGTGTGGCGCAGGATGCGGGCACGGTTCAGCGACTGATTGGTGCGGGCGCGGTTCAGTCGCTGATCGTATGTGGGCGGTTCAGCCACTGATCGTGCGCGGTGCCGGTTCGAGCAGGCGGGAGCCGCCGATCGGCAGGTCCCAGAGCCGCTCGCGCGGGTGTCCTGCCCGCTGCCAGGCGGTACGCAGCCGGGTCAGCGGTTCGAGCACGGGCTCCGCCGAGAGCAGGAAGGTGGCCCAGTGCATCGGCGCCATCGCGCGGGCGCCGAGGTCCTCGTACGCCTGCACGGCCTCCTCCGGATCCGTGTGCACATCACCGAGCCACCAGCGCGGTTCGTACGCCCCGATCGGCAGCAGGGTCAGATCGATGCCGGGGTACCGGCGGCCGATCTCGCCGAACCAGTGCCCGTACCCGGAGTCCCCCGCGAAGTGGATCCGCTGCCCGTCGCGGCCCCCGGTGCCGATGATCCAGCCTCCCCACAGGGAGTGGCAGGTGTCGGTGAGGGTGCGCTTGGACCAGTGATGGGCGGGCACGAAGTCGAAGCGGACGCCGTGCAGCCGGGCCGATTCCCACCAGTCGAGTTCGGTGACACACGTGAAGCGGCGACGGCGGCACCAGCGCCCGAGCCCGGCGGGGACGAACAGCGGGGTGTCCCTGGGCAGTCTGCGCAGGGTGGGGGCGTCGAGGTGGTCGTAGTGGTTGTGGCTGATGACCACGGCGTCCACGGGCGGCAGGTCCTCCCAGCGGACGCCGACGGGCGTGATCCTGGGCGGGACACCGAGGATGCGCCGGGACCAGACGGGGTCGGTGAGGACGGTCAGCCCGCCGGTGCGCACGATCCAGCTGGCGTGCCCGGCCCAGGTCACGGATGTGGTGCCCGCGGGGGTGGCGGGCAGGGGTCCGGGGGCGTACGGGAGCCGGTGGATGCCGCGCACTCCCTCCGCGTTGGGCCGCAGGGCGCGCTCACGGGCCAGCCGGGACATGCCCATGACACCAGGGAGCGGCGCGGTGAGCCGGTCGGCGAAGGTCTTGGGCCAGGCCCGGATCTCGCCCAGCGGACGCGGTTCGACGACCTTGCCGCGAGCGATGTGGCGCGGGTGCGGTTGGGCGGTCCCGGCGAGGGAGCGCTCGGTCCGTTCCGTCATCGAGAGACTCCCGTCTCGGAATTCACCATCGGGGCGGCCGTCCCAGGCCGTCGTCACAGATCGTGATCGGCGGCCGTTGTCACGGGCCGTCATCGGAGTTCGTCGAGGGCCGCTCCAAAAATGCTCAGGGCTTGAGCCACATGCGGCAATTCCAGGGGCTCCACAGCGGTGAGGGACTGCATCTGCTGTTCCGCGGTCGACCCGAGCAGCGCCCCGGTGCCCAGCCGTACGCGCAGCGCCCCCAGTTCGTCGCCGAACCGGTGGCCGCCCGGTGTCGGTGCACCGAGACGTTCCGTCAGGTACTCCTCCAGTTCCAGGGAGTCCGTGACACCGCGTTTCGCGAGCCGGGACCTGAGCGGCCCGAGGTCGGCGTAGAGGTGGCGGCCGGCCTGCGGGGGCCTGGCCAGCGCGCCCGACGCGAGGACCGCGCGATGGGCCGCCCCTGCGACCTTCGCCTGGAGGGCTGCGGCGCTGCGGACCCGGTCCGTGACGGCGTCCGGTTCGCGCAGCGCGTGGGCGGCGGCCATGGCGACGGGCCCCGCGACGTGCGCGCCGAGTGCGGTGAGGATGTCGAGCGTACGGGCGTGGCGCACCGCCGCCCGCCCGGTGTCCGGGAAGCGGGCGACCGCGACCGGCCAGGCGGACGGGGTCAGCGCACCGGCGAGATCGCAGACGACCGTGACGTCGTCGGGGCACATTTCGGCCGGGCTGAGCAGGACCGTGTCGTGCGGCCGGTGCAGGGTGTCGCGCCAGGTCTCGTCGCTGACGATGTGCAGCCCTTCGGCGACCGCGGCCTCGCACGCCTCGCGCACGAGTTCCGGCGGGGCGACGGTGGCGGTCGGGTCGTCGACCACGGAGATCAGCAGCAGCCGGGGCCTGCCTCCCTCGGCGCGCACTCTGCGTACGGTCTCCAGCAGCGCGTACGGATCGGGCACGCCGCCGCACTCGGCCGGGGTCGGCACATGGTAGGCGGGCCTGCCCAGCAGCCGGGCCTGCGGAATCCAGGTGGCCGTGCAGGGGCGCGGCATGAGTACGTCGCCGCCGTGCGCGGCGATCAGGGCGAGCAGCAGCGGGGAGGCGCCCGGTGCGGCGGCGATGTGTTCCGGGCCGCCGTGCAGTCCGCGCCGCTCCCAGTAGGCGGTCGCGGCCTCGCGCAGGTCGTCGCCGCCGCCGGTCGGCTCGGGTTCGCCGCGGCCGGCCGCGGCGGCGAGCACCTCGGCCAGTTCGGGCAGGACGGGCAGACCGGGATCGGGGGCGGGTGGCGCGTACCGTACAGGGCCGCGGTCCTCCCGTACGGAACGCGCACCGCCCCCGCCCCGCTGCTTGCGCCCCGCCCGTCCGGTGTGTTGCCGCGCCATCCGGGCCTCCTTCGCCGCCGCCCCGTCGCCCCGCCGCCCTGTGCCGTCGTCCCGCAGTCGGGTCCTTTTACGCTCAGGGCCCTTTATCGCTCAGGGCCCTTTATACGAGGGTTCGACCGGCCGCGCCCGCCCAGCGGAGCCGTCGAGGACCCCGCATCCGGCGTCGGGGAGGCCCAGCCGCCCGCGAACGCCGTCCGGGGCACCCCGTGCCCCGCGCGGGCCGAGGTGATGCAGAGGCCGCTCAGGTCCGTACCGCCGAAGGCGCAGGCCGTCGGCGCTGTACCGGAAGTCCGGCAGTCCGGTCCAGGGTGCCGTCGGCCGTGCAGCGGCGCAGCGCGGCGCCGTCCCGTGGGCGTGTCGATGAGGTACATCAGCCGCCCGTCCGGACCCCACCCGATGCCGTTGGCGCAGGCCTCGACGGGCAGCACCGGGGTGACCGCGCCATCGGGGGCGACGCGGGCGAGGCTGCCGCGCAGATTGACCACGAGTCCGCCACCGGCACGCGGCTTGGCGGCTTTGATGTGCTCTTCGGTGGCCATCACCGTACGGCGGCCGCTCGCCGGGTCGCACGAACACAGCGTGATCGGGCGCCACTTGTCACGACAACGCCGAGGTCAACGCCCACTGTCCATATAGCAAGATATATATCTCATTATTCGGCATCCGCGCGTACGGTGACCGTACCGATCGGCCCGATCGGCCCGATCAGCCCGGTCACCCGATCAGCGAGAAAGGATCCACGGCCATGCCGAAGGAGACCGCCGTCTACACCCACGGCCACCACGAGTCGGTGCTGCGCTCGCACCGCTGGCGTACCGCCGCCAACTCCGCGGCGTATCTGCTCCACGAACTCCGCCCCGGCATGGATGTGTTGGACGTCGGCTGCGGACCGGGCACCATCACCGCGGATCTGGCCGCGCTGGTCGCCCCCGGCCGGGTGACCGCCGTGGACACCACCGAGGAGATCCTGGCGCAGGCGGCCGAGGTCGCGGCCGAACGCGGCCTGGACAGCGTCGAGTTCGCCACCGCCGATGTACATGCCCTGGACTTCCCCGACGACTCCTTCGACGTCGTCCATGCCCATCAGGTGCTGCAGCATGTGGGCGATCCGGTGCAGGCGCTGCGCGAGATGCGGCGCGTCTGCCGCCCCGGCGGCGTCATAGCGGCCCGCGACAGCGACTACGCGGCGATGACCTGGTATCCCGAAGTGCCGGGCATGGACGCCTGGCAGGAGCTGTACGGACGGGTCGCCCGCGCAAACGGCGGCGAGCCGGACGCGGGCCGCCGGCTGCTCTCCTGGGCCCTCCGGGCGGGATTCACCGACATCACCCCGACCGCCGGCAACTGGTGCTTCGCGACCCCGGAGAGCCGCGCCTGGTGGAGCGGGCTGTGGGCCGACCGCACCGTCGGCTCGGTGTACGCGAAGCTGGCCGTGGACGGCGGCCATGCGAGCACCGAGGAGCTGGCCGCGATCGCCGCGGCCTGGCACGAGTGGGGCGCGCGGGACGACGCCTGGTTCATGGTCCCGCACGGCGAGGTGCTCTGCCGGGTCCGATAGTCGCCAACTACCCTTGTCCGCATGGACATTCTGGGAACCACTCTGCGCATCTGCGTCGACGACCTGGAGGCCGCGGTGGCCTTCTACGAGGACCTCACGGCCAGTTCCGCGCTGCGCTTCGAGCGCGGTGGGGTCTCTGCCGCCGCGATCGGCTGCTTTCTGCTGATGAGCGGCCCCGAGTCGGAGTTGGAGATCCTGCGCAAGGTGACGGCGACGATCGCGGTCAAGGACGTCGACGAAGCCCATGCCTCCCTCACCCGCGTCGGCGCGCGCATCCTCGCGGGCCCGGTGCCGACGCCGGTGGGCCGCAATCTGATCGCGGTGCATCCGGACGGCTCGGTCTTCGAGTACGTCGACCGGAATCCGGCCGTCTGACCCGCGCCGCTGGAGGCGGGCGCGGGTCGGACGAAGAGTTCCGTCAGGTCCTGGGGCGCATCCGGTAGTTGTACCGGTCCGGCAGCGGCTCCGAGGTGAGCTCGGCCCACACCTCGTCCAGGATCTCCGCACCCTCGCGCAGATCCGCGACCTCGAATCCCTCGTCGAAGACGGCCCGGGCAGCGGCGCGGTCGCCCTCGGCGATCAGCAGCCGCGCCTCCAGCAGGCGGAAGCGGCCGCGCTGCCGGAGGGCCGGACGCAGCCCGGCCCACACCGTCCGGGCGGCTTCGGGGCGCTCCGCCGTCAGCAACGCCTCCATCGCCTCGCGGCCGAGCGCCGCCGTGGCGGCCGTCCAGGCCTCGCCGTCGTCGCGGCGTTCCGCGCACAGATCGTCGAACGCCTCGGTGTAGAGGTCGGCGGCCCGGTCCCGCTGGCCGCCCTCCTCGGCGGCGACGGCGAGGCAGCGCAGCAGGGGCCAGCGGGAAGGGGCGATCGCCAGTCCGCGTTCCCAGCTGCGGACCGCCTGGGCGCGGTCGCCGCCGTGCCACTGGGCGACGCCGAGGTGGTATTCGGTGAGGGGGTCGGCGGAGGCCGTCTCCAGCATGTCCCGCCAGTGCGGGGAGACGAGGGAAGGGCCTGGCGGGGCCACCCGGCGCGGTTCGGGGAAGGTGCCCTGGTCCAGCAACTCCAGCCAGGGTTCCTGCTGTTCACCGAGGGTCGAGTCGGCGAACGGCGTGCCGGGGAGCTTGTACTTGCCGCGCCGGACTTCAAGGGCACCCCAGCCGGAGCCGGTGGCGAGCGACTCGCCGGGCTCGGTGTCGGCGCAGGGCCGCCAGGCGGCGTACGCGGCGTCGACATCGGCACGCGGCAGCACTTCGGCGAGCCGCCGCTCGGTCTCGGCGCGGGCCGCCGCCCAGTCGGCGCCGTGCACGGCACCGGCGTCCGCGGACAGCGGTCCGTACGACTCCAGCCAGCTGAACTCCCCACCCGGTTCCAGGGGGATGTGTTCCAGCTGGGTGCGGGCGAGTCCGGCCTGGATCTCGGCGTAACCGACGGTGCCGGGCTCGGTGAGCCACTCCTGCCAGCGCCGCCCGCCGGGGCCGCTGCCCCAGAGGAACAGCTTGCGGCCCCGCAGCAGATCGGTGGACGTCTGGACGAGTCCGTGGCCGTCCTCGTCGAGGGAGGCGATCCAGCGGCGGGCGCCGTCGGGCACCTCGTAGAAGTAGTCGGCGGGGAAGTCGCCGCGCAGTGGGTACGTGCGGTCGACGGAGCCGGCTTCGGGGACCGAAACCCGGGTCAGGGTGCGCTCGTAACCAAAGCGCCATGCCTCGTCGGCGGGGGCGAGGACGCGGGTGCGTTCGCCCTCGGGTACGGCGATGTTGGACCACCAGTAGACAGGTGCGGTGTGCTCGTGCGGATTGCGTATCCGTACGCCGACGTGCAGGAAGTCGGACTCCTCGGGCAGCCAGAGGTCCACCTGGAACGGCAGGTCGCGCAGCCGCTCCCACTCCCAGAGCCGGACCATTTCCCCGCCGTCGGGTGCGGGCACCCGGGCGGCGTGGACCGGGGCGCAGGACAGTGTGGTGTGTCCCGTGGCACCGATGTTCCACTCGATGCCACCGGAGAACCAGGCGCCGTTGAGCGCGAAGTCGGCGGGCTGCAGGACGGGGTTGGTGTAGAGGAGTTCGCGGCCGGTCGGCTTGTGGTGCAGGGAGTGGATGCGGCCGCCGAGCCCGGGCAGGACGGTGGCCCGCAGCCGGTCGTTCTCGATGATGACCGCGTCCAGTGCGGTGGGAGTGCGTTCGCGCCCGTAGCCGTCGAGGATGCGCACGGGGAGCACGGTCGCCAGCGGTTCGTAGCCGATCTGGCGTGCCATGTCACGTGGCAGTGCGGCCCGGTCGCGGTCGTCGACGACATGCATCTCGTCGAGGGGTCGCAGTGCGGGCAACGGGTTCTCCGGTCCCAGTGGTGCGGCGGACAGATTCAGTACGGCACGTCGTACGGTCGTGGCCAAGGCAACCTCGCTCCCTCGCGCGGGCCGCCGCAGGTCCGGGCGCCCCCGATGACCATGGAACACGCTGGACAGCGGCCCGGCCAGGGGCGCCGCCGTCAGGCTTCGGCAAAGGACCGAAAGACCACTGCGCGGCCGTCGCGGGTCCGGGCGCGCCGCATTTAATTCGGGTGCGCCCCGCCCTCACCTCCGTAACCTTGGCCCCCGACGGTTCACGAGCACCATGCGGAACGGGAAACACGATGAGTACGCAGCACACCTACCGAGTGATCGTGCGCGGCACCTGGGACGGCCTGACGGACGAGGCACGCTCCCGGCTCCTGTCCGAGGTGGACGAGCACGGTCTGAGTGCGATGCAGTTCACCGAGAAGGGCTCGCTGACGTACGACCGTGTGCTGAAGCACTTCAGCTTCCGGTTCGTGGTCGTCTCGGACGCCGAGGACGGCGAGGAGATGGCATCCGCGATCGCCGAGGACCGGGCCGAGACGCTGCTGAATGAGCAGGGGTACGGCCATGGCGAACTGCGGTCCACGGCGACGGACCTGGACACCATGAAGATCAACTACAAGGGGCGGCGGGCGCCAGGGGCGGCGTGACGGCTGGCCGATGACTGCTACAGAAGCGCTGACCAGGTATTTCACTACTTTCAGCTCTGTCACGGGCTTACCGGTTTGCACGTCGGATCGTCCCGCGAAAGCCCCCTGGCAGAGCTGAAAGTCCCTGAAAAGTCCCTGGCTCAGCCCGCTTCCGGGTACCGCAATCCAGGTGGAAACAACGGCTTCGCAGCCCTCTGGGCACCTCCGGCAGCACTGGCCCTCGCGACGCAGGGACCGCCTGTCACCTGAAGTCTCGCCACTCCACAGGAGCACGAGTGTCGAGATCCGGGTGAAGTTCCACCCTGATCGTGGACAGCGGTTGCTTACGCTGCGGGGGTGAAGTCTTGTTGCAGCCTGGCTCGGGTTTCGAGTGGGGTGAGGTACCCGAACTCGGGGTGTTTGCGGAGCCTGGTGCGGTCGTACTCGACCTCGATGAAGCGGAAGACATCGGCGCGGGCCGCTTCGCGGCTCTCCCAGACCGTGGTGCCGATCTCCGCTTTCAGCAGTCCGAAAAAGCTCTCGGCTGCGGCATTATCATAACATATACCGGTTCGCCCCATGCTCTGCCTCAGGTTCAACTTCCTTATTTCACGGCGGAATTCGCTGCCCGTGTACTCGCTGCCGCGATCGGTGTGCATGATGCAGTCAGGCTGCAGGCCGCCGAGGGCCGCAGCCATCCGCAGTGCGTCGGTGACCAGCCCGGCGCGGTGATGGCCGGCCATCGCGTACCCGATCACCTCGCGTGTCGCCAGGTCGATGACCGTCGCCAGATACCACCAGCCCTCGATCGTCGGCAGGTACGTGATGTCCCCGACAAGCTTCGTGCCGGGTACGGCCGCGGTGAAGTCGCGGCCGATCAGGTCCGGGGCCGGGGCGGCCCTGGTGTCCTGCTTCGTCAGATGGCGGCGCTTGCGGCGGGTGACGCCACGGATGTCACGCTCGCGCATGATCCGCCCGACCTTCTTCCGGCTGATCGCACGGCCCCCTCGCCGCAGCGCGGCGTGGACGCGCGGGGCACCGTACGCGCCGCGCGAAGCGGCGTTAATCTCCCTATCTCCTCCGCGAGTTCGTCCTCCACACGCCGACGCCCGGCGACCGCCGGCCGAGCGGCGAGCCAGGAGCAGCAGGTGGAGCGGCTCACGCCCGCGACCCGGCACAGCAGACTGACGCTGTAGCCGCCGGGGTTGTCCTCGGCGGCCTTCTCCGCGTCGATGAAGCGGCACAATTGGCCTACTTCATCGTGTCCTTCGCGAAGAAGGCCAGACCTTTTTTCAAGATCTCGATCGTCTGCTGCTGTTCCCGGTTCTCCCGCCGCAGCCGCCGCAGTTCTTCCTTCTCGTCGCTGGTCAGAGCACCCTCGGGGCCCTGGCCCCGGTCGGCCTTGGCCTGCTTGACCCAGCCACGCAGACTCTCGGGGCTCACTCCGAGGTCCCGGGCGACCTCGGTAACGGTCTTGCCGGAGGCCAGCGCCAGCTCCACGGCATCGCGCTTGAACTCGGCGGTATACCGCTTGCTCATGCTGCTCTTGCTACTCACTACCTGGACTGCTTCCTCCGGGACCCATCCGTCCCAGTATCAGTCTGTCCAGATCAACGGTGGAACTTCACCGTCGGCGCCGGTCGTCTCGCACGACGGCAGCCATTTGTGGGCGGTGGTGCGTGGCACCGACACCATCGCCGTCCCGGCCCTCGACGCGGTCGGCGAGCAGGCGGACCTGATCGCATCGGTGCCGTGCGGGGGGTCGGGGGCCGCGTGAGCTGGTCCTGCACCCGTCGGGCACGCGCCTGTACGCGGCGAATGAGCGCTCGGGCGACGTCACATGGCTGGACGTCGACTCCGCAACGGGCATCCCTCACCGCGCAGGTTCTCTGTCGGTCTCGGCGGCATCCAACGTTGTCCTCGTCTGACGGTGGGGAACTCGCGCGACGGGCATGCCTCACCGCTCCGTGGGTCCGGTCATGCCGTGCCGCGGACGACAGTGACGGGGCAGTGGGCGTGGTGCAGCAGTGCCTGGCTCACCGAACCCAAGAGCAGGCCGGCAAAACCGCCGCGCCCTCTGGCTCCGACGACCATGAGCTGGGCGGTCCGGCTCGCCTCGATCAATGTCTCGCGGGTTTCGCCGCTCAGCACTTCGTGTCTGACCGTGACGTCCGGATAGTTCTCCGTGCGGCCGGCGAGTGCCTGCGCCAGCAGACGCTCCGCGCTCTCGGGGCCCGTACCGGCCGGCGCGTAGTCCGGCAGCCACGCGTGTACGGCCACGATCTCGGCCCCGCGCAGCGCCGCCTCGGCGAAGGCGAATTCGACCGTTTTTCACCAACAGAGGAGCCGTCGACAGCCAGCACGATCGGCCCGGCGCCAGCCCGTTCCTCGCGGACCACCATCACTGGACACTGGCTGTGGGCGGCCAGGGACGCCGCCGTTGATCCCAGCAGCATGCCGATAGAGCCACCCATACCCCGGGGGCCGACGACCACAAGGTCCGCGGCTCGCGACTCAGCCTCCAGCACCGCCACCGCGTCACCGGTCACCACGGCCTCGGTGACCTCCACCTCAGGCGCCACGCTCCGAGCACGCTGCGCCGCGTCGTTCACCAGGCGATTGAGCGGCGACGGGTCCAGCGGCGCATACATGGGCCTGACCGGCCAACTGAAGGCGTGCACCACGCGCAGCTCCGCACGACGCCGCTGGGCTTCCCGGGCGGCCGCTTCCACCGCGGCAAGACTCGACGACGAGCCATCCACTCCTACGACGACGAGGTTGCCCACCGCTCCTCCATTGCTTGCTTCAGCTTCCAAGCTTCACTCCATTGATGCGTTGCTGCCATCCGGGCAGGGCGATGGCCTCGTCCCTTTGCCGTCGCCGAGTTCCGCGTTGTCGCCGGACCTGCTGTCGGCTCCGATGAGCAGGGTGTTCTGCGCGTCGCCCGGGGTTTCCTGCCGACGGTGGTGGCTGAGCTCCTTGCCGTCGAAGGTGTTGACGTTGCCGGACAGCCGCAGACAGAGCGGTTTCCCTGTGCCTCAGTCTCGGGTCTCAAATTTCACCTGCGCAGGTGACGGTTGGACGGCCGTCACGAAGGCAGCGAACTCGTGCGGCTCGGCGCTCGCCCAAGACCTGGTCGGCGGCGGTCGCGTCACCTTGCGAGCGCGTCCAGGAGCCGATCGCCAGTTCCTCGCTCGCGGTGAACAGGTAGCTCGCTCGGCGGGCCACATCGTCGTCGAGAAGGTGGTGGAGCGGGTGAGTCCGCGCGAGAGTGACAGCCGTGAGCGGATGATCCTCAGTGCTACAGCCCCGCCACCAGCATGTATACCCACTGAAAGCGGAATCCAGCAATAGGGCCTGTCGGGCGAACTCAGTGCTCCCGAACGGCCTTTGGGCTGCGGATTTTGACGCCCGTCAAACAGCATGGCGCACCGGTTGTCGGCATGGGCACTATGCGTTCGCGAAAGTCAGACGGAATGTGGGACAAGCGAAGGGGAACGCACATGTCCAAGACCATCTCGCAGGTGCAGCTTCGGCGCCTGAGAACCTTGCTGATCGCCGTCATCTCGGTGTTCGCCGTGATGCTGGCCGTACCGGCCGCGGACGCCGCGGACAAGGACAAATCGGCCAACGGCCGCCCGTCCGTCAGTGCGGCCACCCCCGCCGGCGTAGGGATCCTGGCCGCCCCCGCCGGCTGTACCGCCGGCAACCTGTGTTTCTGGGTGAACGACAACTGGAACGACGGGCCCGGCAGGCTCGATGGCAACAACCCCGACTGGGGCGTGTACAGCCACTCGACGTGCGGCTCGGGCACATGGGAGGACTGCGCCTCGTCCCTGTACAACAACGGCAACAACTGCACCGCACACGTGTACTACCTGGAGAACTACCAGACTCCTAAACTGAGCATCTCTCGACAGTCCGGGTACAACTCCCTGTCGGCCGTCCCGCTGGGCTACGGAGTCTCCGGGAACTGGAACGACAACATACGTTCCAACAACTGGTGCTAGCTGGTCAGACAGCGAATCTACTCATCAGGGGACGGTGGACTCTTCATGCTGGCGCGATACGAAACCCTGACGCGGCCCGCGATCGTCGCCGCCCTGCTGCTCGGCCTCGCCGGCTGCGCCTTCGCGCAGCCGGCCGGTCGAGGCGACGAACCCGCGGACAACAAGCCGGCGCTCGGCGCGGCCGCTGTCGCACTGCTCACCAAGGACGACCCCTACTACGCGGATCAGCAGATTCTCCAGGCGGCAGAGCTCAAGCTCAGCGACAGGTGCATGAAGCAGCAGGGCTTCCGCGATCCGGCGGTCGATGAACCGGCACAGATCGATCGCGACGAGGATTGGCGCCCTGATCTTCAGCAGCGGCGCATCCGCGGTTACCGGCTGGGCGAGGCCGACGACAAGTCGGCGTCGGAGAGGAGTGCCGATGCCTATCTGCGGACGCTCCCGGCCCGGCAGCGGGATCGATTCCACTGGGCGCTGGCCGGAGGGCCGACCGACCGGGCTCCCCTCACGCTCAGCAGCGGCCAGACGTTCACCTTTCCCACCGCCGGCTGCATAGCCGAGAGCCGAGGACGGCTCTACGGCTCGCCGACCACGGCCGCTCGCATCGAATTCATCCCGCAAGGTCACTACGTGGGCCTGTATTTCAAAGCCATTGAGGACACCCGTTACCGCCGCGCCATCGAGACCTGGGGTGGCTGCATGCGCGGCCGCGGCTATCCCTTCGCCACGCAGGCACAGGCGCGTGCACAGGCCGCGGCCGCCCATAAATCCAGCAGGCAAACGGCTGCCGCGAAGCAGGAAATCGCCATCGCGGTAGCGGACGCGCAATGCGTCGGCACTGCCGGGCTCACCCGGACCGTCCAGGGACTCCTGCGCGGCTACGCCAGGGAGCTGCCGGCCGCCCAGGCGAAGGAACTGGAGGAGCTGGCTGCCATGCGCACCGACGCTGTCCAGCGGGCGGAGAATCTGGTCAACTGAGGTGCCGGCATGAAGCCGGCTCGGTGCGCATCCGTTTAAGCACACCGTTGGGCGCGGACCGCCTTGGGGGGACCAATTGCTCCGCATCCACTTCACCGACGCCGACCTCGCCAGAGTCACGGTCGCGACCAGGCCTGATCCTCTGTGGGAGATCACGGGCAGTCTCCATCGCCTGCAGACCCGCAACGGGCGCTGGGCCTACGCCGACTGGCTTCGAGACTTCGGCCCCCGCATCCACGAGGCCGGTTTGTCCCGGGCGTTGCGCACCGTGCTGCTGCCGCTGTTCGCACGAGCAGCGTACTTCCCGGACTTTCTCACTCCTGCGGCAGGTGCGGCCGGGCTGACGCCAGGTCTCAAGGCCATCCTGGACGCGCCCGCCAAGCACGTCGAAGGCGAGCTCGACCTGCTGATCCGGACGGTGATCACCACACCGCCCGGGCTGCGCCGGTTCGCGGAGCACGACCAGCGAGAGGACCTGGTCAAGCTGCTGCGCGACTACTACAACGCTGTGATAGAGCCACACAGCGACCGGATCCTTGCAGGCGTCACGACGGAACGGCTGGTGCGCAGCCGTGCACTGCTGTCCGGGGGCGTCACCGGGCTGTTGGACAGCCTGACGCCCAGGATGCGCTGGCGGCCGCCGGTCCTGGAGGTGGATTACCCGGCTGGGGACCGCCACTTCCATCTCGACGGCCGTGGCCTGACCCTCGTGCCCTCCTACTTTTGCTGGAACTATCCGGTCGCCCTGGCAGATCCCGCGCTTCCCCCAGTGTTGATCTACCCGTTGAACCACGAGGCGATCGCGACAACCAGCCGACACTGTGAGGACAATCCTCCTCTGGCGGTCTTGATCGGCAGCACCCGTGCCGTGTTGTTACGCGCCGTGGCGAACGGCGCCTCCACCGGTGAGCTCGCGCGGCTCGCTGGGATTTCCCCGGCGACCGTCACCTTTCATACCCGGGCGCTCCGGGACGCGAAGCTCATCAGCAGCCAACGGCACAGCAGCATCGTTCTGCACGTCCTGACGCCGCTAGGGGCTGCCCTGCTCAGCGGGACGGTGCCGAGCGCGGAGGTGTCGTAGTCGTCCGTCTGCGTGGTCTCGGCCGAGCCTCGCGAGTCATGCAGCGACTGCGCCACCAATCGGCCGTCCAGTGGCCGGGGTAGTGCCTCCGCGCGCAGCTGACCACGGCCGGCCGGCAAGCTCGGGAGCGGCAGTGCTACGGGCCGGCTCCGAAGCACTCCGTGACCTCGGGTGTCGAGCAATCCCGCGTCCACGCCGCACAGGTCGAAGATCAAGCGGCCCTGTAGTTCGCGGCGCGCGCTGACTGCTTTCCACGCGCAGCCGGGGCGGTATGTCCGTACACGTCGAGTCACGCGTCCAGTTGTGCGCGAATGAGCGTGTCGAGTCGCTGCCATGCCGGGGACGACGCGTTGACCGTGCCCTGGATGAGTGCGGGGACCTCGGAGGCCGCATCCAGCCCGGGCAGCTCGTCCGGTCCGTAGCGTTCCCGGGTCGCCCCGACGATCCGGCGGGCGAGGTCGTCGATGCGGGGATCGTTCGCGTCGAGGTCGCGCGCGTGGTCGTAGTCGAGGAAGAGCTGCCGTAGCGCCGGGTCGGCGAGGATCTCGGCTTGGTCGTGAAACAACGTGATCGCACGGTCCGGGTGAGTGGCGAACACGAGGATCCACAGATCACGTTGCAGATCCACCCATCGAGGCGTGAATCCCCAGCGGGCCAGGTGCTCCAGATGGGCACCGACCTCGGTGGGCAGCGGTGCCAGATGCCCGGCGGCAAGCCGGCGCAGACGGCCTTGCGTTGCCCGCAGGCCACGGATGCGGGCGGTGAGCTCGTCGTCGATCTCGCGCAACGCCTGCTGGAACTCCTCGTCGGTCGCTGATCTCAGTTCCCGGATACGGGCCAGGGGAACGCCGGCTTCGGCGAGCGTCCGGATCTTGATCAGGGCGATGGCGTCGCCCGCGCCGTACCGCCGGTAGCCGGACGCATCGCGATCGGGCTCGGGGAGCAGCCCCTTGTCGTGATAGACGCGAATGGTCTTGATCGACACTCCGACGTACCCGGCCAGCTGTCCGATGGTGATCACCCGTCCATCGTCCCACTTGACCTTTCCCTTGGGTCAGGGTTGCAGCATGGCCTCATGGCGAACACGAACATCGACCGGGAAACCCTGCGCGAGCTGGCCGACGAGGGAAACGAGGCCGCTTTGGACCGGCTGGCCGACCTCGCCGACACCGCCGACGACCTCAAGGAACTGAGCGAACTCTTGGACGAGGGGTCCGTGCGCGCCGGGTTCCTGCTCACTCGACGCGCAGCCGCGAGCGGCGACCTGCGCGAGCTGCAACGGATCTCCGACGCCGGCTACGACGAGGCCGGGATCGAGCTGGACCGGCTGCTGAAGGCAGCGGCCGACGGGCGTCGGGATTGAGGATCCGACCGACCGCTCCTGATGACCGGCTTCGCCGCGGTGATGTCCGTCGCCGTGGGGCAGGACCCGGCGCCGGGCGACCGGCCTGATCGGCGCCACTCCCGGCGTGGGCGCCGGCGCACAGCGGTCCGCCTGCGTCGTCGTGTGACGGCCGGCCGTGAGAGGCGTCAGCAGGGCGTAATGAATCCTCCACCGGACATCAGGTACGCGCCAATAGAGCGGTCCGCTGTCACCTCCGGACCGTTCCATGGGACTCGTCTGTCTGTATGGACGTACGGCGAGGGGTGATCGAGCGATGAGCGATGCCGAGGGGCGGCGCATCGTTGCCGGGGTGAGTGGTTCGCTGGGCAGCCTGGTGGCTCTGCACCGGGCCGCGAGCGAGGCCCGGCGTCACGGCGCCGAACTGCTGGCCGTACTCGCCTGGGAACCACCTGGTGGTGAACTCGCCCACCGGAGCTCGGTGTTCCCGCCGCAGGTGGACGCCTTCCGGCGGGAGGCGGGCGAGCGACTGCTCACCGCTCTGCGCACGGCCTTCGGCGACGCCGGGCCCGGGGTTCCGTTCCAGGGCCTGGTCGCCCGTGGCACGCCGGGCTACGCACTGGTCGAGATCGCCGACCGAGCCGACGACCTCCTGGTGGTCGGCGCGGGATGCCGTGGCAGGGTGCACCGCACTCTGTTCCCGTCGGTCGCCCGGTACTGCGTGGCCCACGCCGCTTGCCCGGTCCTGGCTGTACCGCCCTCGCCCCTGCAGAACGAACTCACCTCCGTGCACCGCAGAGTCCGCTGGCGACTGCCGCTCGATACCAGGGAGTTGACGGACGGCAGGCCATAGGGATCGGGGCGCGCCGGTCCGGGCAGCGAAGGTCAGTGATGTACGCCGGGGTCAGGGCTCCGCTATGCGTGTCGACGTGACTGCGGGCGAAAACAGCGCGTCCATGGATCCCCTGCGGGTTCGGCCCGAAGATCCTGACGCCGCGCTGACCAGGAAGGCAGTGCCCGTCAGCGTCGCGTTACGGGGTGGGGGCTCGGCATCAAGCATCCGTCAGCGTCGGGGCTCATCTCCGGTAGCCAGGCATAGCTTCAGTGGAGCGCCCGGCCGGTCCGACCGGGCGGCGCCAGTCGCCTTCACGAGGAGCAGCACCATGTCTCCAGTCGAGTTTCCCGAGGACCCCGAGCCTTCTGAACGTTTCCCGGCCGGACTTCTCCACGTCCCTGTCCGGTCGGGGCCCTCTGGTTGTACGACCCGGTTCTTCCGCACCCCCCTGGGAGGCCGCACGGCCGTCGGATTCACCTCGGCGGCGAAGCTCACCGCCACTCTGGGCGCTGACCAGGCCTGCATCAGGCTCTCCGAACCCGCGCTGCGCGCTCTCGCAGCTCCCCTGGGTGTGACCGCCCTCACCGTCGATCCGCAGTTCTCCGCCCCCGCGACAACCGATTCGGTCTCCAGGGACAGCGAACACACGCGCTCCTCGCGTGAATGGCATCCCCAGCACGTCGGTGCCCTGCGCGTGACCGGCGCCGCTGCCGTCGTCGCGTGTCTGAACCTGCTGATCGGCTGAGGAGACGCCATGTCAGTGTCCGTTCCGTCATCCCTTGCGTCCACGATTCCGGCGTCGCTCCCGGCCTGCCCACTCCCGGATCCCCAAGCCCTGTCCCCGATCCGCGGCAACGCCGACGGCCTGTCCGTCTGGCCCCGCTCCACCCGCCCCGAGGCCCACGGGGACGTCTCCGTCGGCGGGGTCCCCCTCACCGAGGCGGCCGACCGATTCGGTACCCCCGTCTACGTACTGGACGAACAGGAGGTCCGCGAGCGCTGCCGTACGTACCGCACGGCGTTCCCCGAAGCCGACATCGTCTACGCCGCCAAGGCCTTCCTGTGCCGTGCGCTCGCGCACTGGGTCCAAGAAGAGGGCCTGGGCCTGGACGTCTGCTCCGCGGGGGAACTGGCGCTCGCCGTCACCACCGGCTTCCCGCCCGAGAACATCGTGATGCACGGCAATGCCAAGAGCCCCGAGGACCTGCGCACCGCCATTCGGCTCGGTGTCGGACGTATCGTCGTTGACAGCACGTCCGAGATCGCCCGCCTCGCCGCGATCACCCCCGCCGGCACCCGCCAGAAGGTCATGGTGCGGGTGGTCCCCGGCATCGCCGCCGGCGGGCACGCCAAGATCCGCACCGGCACCGACGACCAGAAGTTCGGCCTGTCGATCACGGACGGATCCGCGCAGCACGCGGTCAACCGGATACTCGAGCAGCCGCACCTGGAACTCGTCGGCCTGCACTGCCACATCGGCTCGCAGATCGCCACGGTCAAGCCGTACGTCGTCGCCGTGCGGCGCGTGGTCGGCCTGATGGCCCGGATCAGGGACCAGCACGGCATCGCCCTCCCCCAGCTGAACATCGGCGGTGGCCACGCCATCGCCTACCGGCCCGGCGAGGAGAGCATGAACGTGGCCGTGCTGGCCGGGCGGGTCCGTGCCGAGCTGGAGGACGGCTGCGCCCGCGCCGGGCTTCCCGTGCCCCGGCTCACCCTGGAGCCCGGCCGCGCGGTCGTCGGACCGGCCGGTGTCGCCGTTTACCATGTGCTCGCCGTCAAGCGCACCGGCGAGCACACCTTCGTCGCCGTCGACGGCGGCATGAGCGACAACCCCCGCCCCGCGCTGTACGGCGTGCGGTACGCGCCCCGCCTCATCGGCCGCCTCTCGTCGGCGCCGCCCCGCCTCGTCACCGTCGTGGGCCGGCACTGCGAAGCCGGCGACGTCCTCGCCGACGACGTGGCACTCCCGGGTGACATACGGCCCGGCGACCTCCTTGCCGTTCCGGCGGCCGGGGCCTATCACCTCTCCATGGCCTCCGGTTACAACATGGTCGGCCGACCGCCCGTCGTCGCGGTGTCCGACGGCACCGCACGCGTGCTCGTACGCCGCGAATCGCTGGACGACATGAGCCGCAGGGACGTCGGCCTGTAGAGCCGGATCCCCTCTCCCGGCCTCCGTCGTGGCTCCCTCCCGGCGGAGGCCGCTCGGTGCACACCACAGGTGACCCCGAACACACCGATTACCCCCTATTCGCATATCCCCATGTGTGAGGACGAGGTCTCGATGACCATCGAAAACACGGTCGGCCTGGTCGTGGCCGTCGCCCTGCTCGCCTATCTGATCATTGCCCTGATCCAGCCGGAGAAGTTCTGATGTCCGCCCCCGCCGCGGTCGAACCCGCCCCCGTCCACGACGCGCCGCCTCCGCAGGAAGAACGGCCGCGCAGGGTCGGTGCCGGAATGCTCGATCCCCAGCAGCTGTGGCTCGCGCTCCCCCAGGCGCTCCGCAAGCTGAATCCAGTGACCCTGTTCCGCAATCCGGTCATGTTCGTCACCGAGGTCGGTGCCGCACTCACCACCGGCACAGCGGTCGTCCACCCCAGTCTCTTCGGCTGGCTGATCACCGTCTGGCTGTGGTTGACGGTGGTCTTCGCCAACCTCGCCGAGGCCGTGGCCGAGAGCCGCGGCAAGGCGCAGGCCGACGCTCTGCGCAAGACCCGGCAACAGACCACCGCATGGCGGCTCGTGGGCTGGGAGTCCGGCGCGGCGGAGGACTCGTACGTCGAAGAGGCCGTCGCCGCCTCCGAGCTCAGGCGTGGCGACATCGTGTCCGTACCGGCCGGGGACCTGATTCCCGGTGACGGCGACGTGATCATGGGCGCCGCGAGCGTCGACGAGTCAGCCATGACCGGCGAATCCGCGCCGGTCATCCGCGAGTCCGGAGGCGATCGCAGCGCTGTCACAGGCGGCACCCGGGTGCTCTCCGACCACCTGGTCGTACGGATCACGCAAGAGCCCGGAGAGAGCTTCCTGGACCGGATGATCGCCCTGGTCGAGGGCGCCAACCGGCAGAGGACCCCCAACGAGCTGGCGCTCAACCTGCTGCTGGTCATGCTGACCTCCGTATTCCTGGTAGCGGTCGTGACTCTGCAGCCGATGGCGATCTTCTCCAAGGGCGCGATGGCCGCCGCGCACGACACCGCGGCGCTGACCGCGGACGGTGTCACCGGCATCGTGCTGGTCTCGCTCCTGGTCTGTCTGATTCCGACGACCATCGGCGCGCTGCTCTCGGCGATCGGCATCGCGGGCATGGACCGGCTGGTGCAGAGGAACGTGCTGGCCATGTCCGGACGGGCAGTCGAGGCCGCGGGCGACGTCAACACACTGCTGCTCGACAAGACCGGCACGATCACCTTCGGCAACCGGCGGGCGAGCGCGTTCCTGCCGGTCGGGGCGGTCTCCATGGAGCGGCTGGCGAAGGCCTCGCTCCTCTCCAGCCTGGCCGACGAGACGCCCGAAGGCCGGTCGATCGTCGAGTACACCCACACCGAGCACGCCTCGGCAGTCGAGGACACCCGTTCCGCGGACGGCGCCGAGTGGGTGCCGTTCACCGCCGCCACCCGTATGTCCGGCGTCGACCTCCCCAGTGGTCAGCGGCTGCGTAAGGGCGCCGCGGCGTCGGTCGCGGCATGGGTGCGCGAGCAGGGCGGCAAGGTGCCGATCGCGCTGGACGCCACCGTGGATCACGTCTCCGCGTCCGGCGGTACGCCGCTGGTCGTGGCGGAGGTCAGGAGTGACGGCACGGCCGAGGTACTCGGCGTCGTCCACCTCAAGGACGTCGTCAAGCCCGGCCTGCGCCAACGCTTCGACGAGCTGCGCCGCATGGGCATCCGTACGGTGATGGTCACCGGCGACAACCCGGTGACCGCCAAGGCGATCGCCGAGGAGGCGGGTGTCGACGACTTCCTGGCCGAGGCGACCCCCGAGGACAAGCTGGAGCTGATCAGGCGCGAGCAGGCCGGCGGCCATCTCATCGCCATGACGGGCGACGGTACGAACGACGCCCCGGCACTCGCGCAGGCGGACGTCGGCGTGGCGATGAACACCGGTACGTCGGCCGCCAAGGAGGCCGGCAACATGGTCGACCTCGACTCCGACCCCACGAAGATCATCGAGATCGTCGAGATCGGCAAGCAACTCCTCATCACGCGGGGCGCGTTGACGACGTTTTCGATTGCCAACGACATCGCCAAGTACTTCGCGATCCTGCCCGCGATGTTCGCGGCGGTGTACCCGGGGCTCGACCGGCTAAACATCATGAACCTGCACTCGCCGCTGTCCGCGATCCTCTCGGCGGTCATCTTCAACGCGGTGGTCATCGTGGCGCTGATCCCGCTCGCCCTGCGCGGCGTGCGCTACCGGCCTTCCTCCGCCTCCACCCTGCTCACCCGCAACCTGTGGATCTACGGACTCGGCGGCGTGATCGCCCCGTTCCTGGCCATCAAGTTCATCGACTTCACCCTCGTCCAGTTCATCCCGGGGATCTGACCATGACACTCATCCCACACTGGCTCGCCCAGCACATCGCAGCGTTGCGGGTGGTCCTCGTGCTGACTCTGCTGACCGGCCTGGCCTATCCGCTGGCCATGGTGGCGGCAGCCCAGGTCCCGGGCCTCGGTGGCACGTCGGAGGTGACCGGCGCGGACGGCAGACCGGCCGGCTCCTCGCTGATCGGCCAGACGTTCATCGACGCCAAGGGCGACCCCGTCAAGAAGTACTTCCAGTCCCGGCCATCCAACGCCGGTACGGGATACGACGCCACGGCGTCCGGCGCCGGAAACCAGGGCCCCGAGTCCGTCGTCGACACCAAGGACAAGCCGAGCCTGCTCACCCTGGTGTGCGGGCGCAGCAAGGCGGTCGGCGACCTCGAAGGCGTCGACGGCTCGCGCCCGTACTGCACGGACGACGGCGTGGGTGCGGTCCTCGGCGTCTTCTACGACGGCGGTACGAGCGGACGTGCCACCCAGGCCGTCAGCCTCAACCAGGCCTGCCCGGCGAAGCCGTTCCTCACCTCCTACAAGGGAGTTCGCGTCACATGCGCGAAGCCCGGCGCGGACTACAGCCATGCTGTGACCGTCCCCGTACGCGGCGACGCCCCGGCGAATCCTGTCGTCCCCGCCGACGCGGTCACCGCGAGCGGCAGCGGCCTCGACCCCCACATCAGCCCGGCATACGCGGAGCTCCAGGCACCGCGGATCGCTCGTGAGCGCGCAACGAGCGCGGCCGACGTACACAAGATGATCGAGAAGTACACCACCGGCCGCGCACTCGGCGTGCTCGGCGAGCGCGCCGTCAATGTCGTCGAGCTCAACATCGCCCTCGACCGTACCTATCCGAAGCAGGGAGCCTGATCATGGCGGCCTGGATCCAGGCATCGCTCGTCCTCGCCGTGGTCGTGGGGCTGCACGTCCCGCTCGGCGACTACATGGCCCGCGTCCTCGACGGCGGGAAGCACTGGCGGGGAGAGAAGACTCTCTACCGCGTCTGCGGAATCGACCCGGACAAGGAGCAGACCTGGCGGCACTACCTCACCGCCCTGCTCGCCTTCTCCGTCATGAGCATCGCGGCGCTCTTCGCCCTCTTCACCCTTCAGGGAAAGCTGCCCTGGTCGACGGGGCACGAGGGCATGCCGTGGCGGCTCGCGCTGCACACCGCGGTCTCCTTCACCACCAACACCAGCTGGCAGAACTACGCGGGTGAGTCGACCACCGGGCATCTCGCCGTCATGGCGGGCCTGGGCGTACAGGCGTTTGCATCGGCGGCGGTCGGCATATGCGTGGCTCTCGCCCTGGTCCGGGGTCTGGTCCGGCGGTCCACGGACGACCTCGGCAACTTCTGGGTCGACCTGCTTCGCACGATTTTCCGGATCCTGGTCCCGATGGCGGTCGTCGGCGGTCTGATGCTGATGGCCGGGGGCGTCATCCAGAGCCTCGGTGCCGGACACACCGTCACCACGGTCGCGGGCGGCAAGCAGACGATTCTCGACGGACCGGTCGGCTCCTGGGAGCCGATCAAGCTGTTCACCGGCGACGGCGGCGGCGTCTTCAACGCCAACAGCGCCCACCCCTTCGAGAACCCGAGCGCCTGGACCAATGCCTTCGAGATCGTGCTCATGCTGCTCATCCCGACAGCCTGCATCCGCATGTTCGGCCGGATGATCGGCAGTCCGAAGCAGAGCTGGACCCTGCTCACCGTCGTCGGAATCCTCTTCGGCCTGCTCCTCGCCGCAGGCACGCTCGCGCAGAGCGTCCACACCGGCACGGTCACCCAGGCGGTCGGCGGACAGTACGAAGGCACCGAGACCCGCTTCGGCATCCCCGGCTCGACACTGTTCGGCGTGGGGGCCACGGGCTCCGCGGACGGCGCGGCCAACTCCTCGTACGACAGCTTCTCCAGCCTCGGTGGCGGGGTGCTGCTGTCCGCGATGATGCTCGGCGAGATCGCCCCCGGCGGCACCGGCAGTGGGCTCTACGGCCTGATCATGGTGGTTTTGGTGGCCGTGTTCATCGGCGGTCTGATGGTCGGCCGCACGCCCGAATACCTGCGCAAGCGGATCGGTTTCGGGGAGATGCGGTGGGTGGTCGTGTACGCGCTGATCGCGCCCACGGTGATCCTCGCCTGCACGGGTATCGCGCTCGCCTTCGGCGACGGCCGGACCTCGATGGGCAACCCGGGGGCGCACGGCCTGACCGAGCTCATCTACGCATACACCAGCAACACCAACAGCAACGGCAGCGCGATGGCGGGATTCAACGGTGCCACCGACTTCCACAACCTGCTGATGGTGTTCGCGATGCTGGCCGGCCGCTACCTCCCGATGGCATGCGTCCTGGCCCTGGCCGGACGCCTCGCCAAGCAACAGCCCGGCGTCGTCACTGCCGGCACGCTGCGCGCGCAGGGCGTCAACTTCGTTGTCCTGGCCACCGCCGCGGCCGTCATCCTGGCGCTGCTCAACTTCCTTCCGGCGCTCTCCCTCGGCACCATCGCCGACGGACTGCTGTAGGCGCCCGAGTGCCGGCTGATCCTGTGATCGCTCACAGGATCAGCCGGCTGCGATCAGGACACACGATCGCCTCGGGCCGGCCGCAACGGAACTCTCGAACGCAGTTCGCGGCGGGCCGGACCGTACGCCGTGGGGGGGAACGGGACGCGCCGAGGCTTCGAGCTCTGCCGGGGAATCCCCATGCCGGGTCTGCCACGGCCGTGCGGCTCGCACGGCCGGACCCACGGCAGGCTAGGAGGTCGCACCCGCCGGAAGGTCGGGGCGGACCGACTGGAGGCCGGATGCGGCCGGGACGGTGAGGACCATGGTGAGTCCGCCACCAGGGGTGTCCTCGGCGTTCAATGTGCCGCGCATCGCCTCGGCGAAGCCGCGGGCGACCGCGAGGCCGAGGCCGACGCCCGCCCCGCGCGGGGCGTCGCCGTAACGCTGGAAGGGCGCGAAGATACGTTCCTTGGCCTCGTCCGGGACACCCGGGCCGCGGTCGACCACCCGCACCTCCACCCGGTCGGCGATGGCGCTGGCTGACACCAGGACCCGCTCGTCGCCCGGGCTGTATTTCACCGCGTTCTCGACGAGGTTGGCGACCGACCGCTCCAGCAGGCCGGGGTCGACGGCGACCATCGGCAGACTCTCCGGGATCTCCAGGTCCACGCTGCCCTCGGGAACCCCACCGAGCGCCATCGGCACCACCTCGTCGAGGTCGATCTCGCGGATCAGCGGGGTGACCGTGCCGGTCTGGAGGCGGGACATGTCCAGGAGATTGCCCACCAGGTGGTCCAGCCGGTCGGCGCCCTCCTCAATGCCCTCCAGCAACTCCGCCTGGTCCTCCTCGGACCAGGCCACGTCGTCGGAGCGCAGCGAGGACACGGCGGCCTTGATCCCGGCGAGCGGGGTACGCAGGTCATGGCTGACCGCGGCCAGCAGCGCCGTGCGGATGCGGTTGCCCTCGGCCAGCCCACGAGACTGGTCGGCCTCGGACTTCAGCCGCTGGCGATCCAGTACCACAGCGGCCTGGGCGGCGAACGCGGCCAGGACCCGCCGGTCCTCGGCCGGCAGCACCCGCCCCGACAGGGCGAGCGCCATGTGGTCGCCGACCGGCATGTCCACGTCTGCGTCCTCCGGTCGCTCGGCACGCGGGCGCGGGCCCACACTGCCGGCGCAGGTCCACGGGTCGACGTCGCTCTCCCGCTCCAACAGCGCCACCGACTCCATCCCGAAGGTCTCGCGGACCCGCTCCAGCAGTGCGTCCAGGCTCGTTTCCCCGCGCAGCACGCTGCCTGCCAGGAAGGACAGGATCTCCGACTCGGCCCGCAGCCGCGCCGCTTGATGCGTGCGCCGGGCCGCGAGGTCCACCACGGAAGCCACCGAGACGGCAACGCCGACGAAGATCGCGATGGCGACGATGTTCTTGGGGTCGGCGATCGTCAGGGTGTGGACGGGTGGGGTGAAGAACCAGTTCAGCAGCAGGGAGCCCACCACTGCCGAGGCCAGCGCCGGGTAGAGCCCGCCCAGCAGGGCCGCGGCCACCGTCAGCGTCAGGAACAGCAGCATGTCGTTGGCCAGGCCGACTTCAGGCGTGACCCCGGTGAGCAGCAGAGTCAGGAGGGCCGGGCCGGCCGCCCCGACCAGCCAGCCCCATATGACCCGGGGGCGGCCCAGGCGCGCGCTCCGGGCCACGGGCAGCCCGCGCCCCTTGCCCACCTCGTCGTGGGTGATGAGGTGAACGTCGAGGTCGGGCCCCGACTCCCGGGCGACCGTCGCGCCGACGCCCGGCCCGTAGACGTACTGCCATCCCTTGCGTCGGGACACCCCGAGGGCGATCTGTGTGGCGTTGACGCCGCGGGCGAAGTCCAGGAGCGCCGTCGGTACGTCGTCCCCGATGACGTGGTGGAAGGTGCCGCCCAGTTCCTCCACGAGGGTGCGCTGGACGGCGAGTTCCTTGGGCGAGGCGTGGGTCAGTCCGTCACTGCGGCCGATGTAGACGGCCAGCACCTCGCCGCCCGCGCCCTTCTCCGCCAGCCGCACGGCACGGCGGATCAGCGTGCGGCCCTCGGGACCGCCGGTGAGGCCGACGACGATCCGCTCACGAGAGCCCCAGATCTTCGAGACCCGGTGCTCGCTGCGGTACTCGGTCAGGTATTCATCGGCCCGGTCGGCCACCCACAGCAGCGCCAGCTCGCGCAGGGCGGTCAGATTGCCCGGGCGGAAGTAGTTGGACAGGGCCGCGTCGACCTTGTCGGGCTTGTAGATATTGCCGTGCGCCATGCGGCGGCGCAGGGCAGGAGGTGACATGTCGACCAGCTCGATCTGCTCGGCCCGTCGTACGATCTCGTCCGGTACGGTCTCCTGCTGCCGGATGCCGGTGATGGACTCGACGACGTCACCGAGCGATTCCAGGTGCTGAATGTTGACCGTCGAGACCACGTCGATCCCGGCGGCCAGCAGTTCCTCGACGTCCTGCCAGCGCTTGGTGTTGCGGGAGCCGGGAATGTTCGTGTGGGGCAGCTCGTCGACGAGGGCCACCTGGGGGTGCCGGGAGAGCACCGCGTCCACGTCCATCTCGGTGAAGACGGTGCTCCGGTATTCCAGCTCCTTGCGGGGGATCTGCTCCAGGCCGTGCAGCATCACCTCGGTGCGCGGACGGTTGTGGTGCTCCACGAAGGCGACCACACAGTCCGTACCCCGCTCGACGCGGCGGTGCGCCTCGGAGAGCATCGCGTACGTCTTGCCGACGCCTGGTGCCGCACCGAGGTATATACGAAGTTTGCCGCGTGCCATCTTCTCGTCTCTTCGTCTCTTCGTCTCTTCGCCTCTGCGGGCGGAGGCTGGGGGTGCTGGGGGCGGTCTCGAAAGCCTGATTCAGCTCTCGAAGCGGTATCCCATGCCGGGCTCGGTGATGAGGTGGCGCGGGTGGGCCGGGTTCGCCTCGAGTTTGCGGCGCAGTTGGGCCATGTAGACGCGGAGATAGTTGGTCTTGTCGCTCCGGGAGGTGCCCCATACCTCCTGGAGCAGGTGTTTCTGCGTGATGAGACGACCGGGGTTGGTGACCAGGATCTCCAGCAGATGCCATTCGGTCGGGGTGAGGTGTACGTCGTGTCCGCCTCGGGTGGTCTTCTTGGCCAGCAGGTCGATGGTGAAGTCGTCCGTCGCGATGAGAAAGGTTTCGGGAGCCGGCGGCGCGGTCTCCGTGCGGCGGACGGCGGCCCGCAACCGGGCCAGCAGTTCGTCCATGGTGAACGGCTTGGTGATGTAGTCGTCGGCGCCCGCGTCGAGTGCGGCGACCTTCTCGTCGGAGGCCCGCCGGGCGGACAGCACCAGGATCGGTACGCGGGTCCAGCCGCGCAGCGTCTTGATGACGTCTACTCCATCCATGTCCGGCAGGCCCAGGTCGAGCAGAACCGCATCAGGCCGGCGCGCGGCGGCGAGGCGCAGGCCGGTGGCACCGTCGGGCGCCGGGTCCACTCCGTACTGGCGGGCCTGCAGGTTGATCACGAGGGCCCGGACGAGCTGAGGATCGTCCTCCACCACCAGTACCCGGGTCATCGGCGTGTGCCTTTCCTGTTGTACGGCAGGCCGACGCCAGCGGAACCGGCCTCACGGTTGCGGGAGTCGACGCGACGGGGGTGTCGCCCCGTCCGCCAACTCCCGCATGGTGCGCATAAGGCCATCAGCTCCTCGCCACGAGGTCCTTGAGCGCGATGTTGAGTTCGAGGACGTTGACCGTCGGCTGGCCGATGAAGCCGAGGGTGCGGCCGTCGGTGTGCTCGTCGACCAGCTTCTGCACCTGGGCGACGGACAGGTTGTTCTTCTCGGCGATGCGGTGCACCTGGATGTCGGCGTACTCGGGAGAGATGGCCGGGTCCAGGCCGGAGCCGGAGGAGGTCACCGCGTCGGCGGGGACGTCGGACGGCCTGACCGTGTAGCCGTTCACCGAGTTGTCCTTGATGACGGCCTTCTTCGCCGCGGTCACCCAGTCGATCAGGTCCTTGTTGTCGCCGGAGCGGTTGGTCGCGCCGGACAGGATCAGCTTGTACTGGGTGTTGACGCTGTTGGCGCCGAGCCCGTTGGAGGGGCGCGGCTGGAACCACTTGAGGTCCGGGGCCGCGGTCTCCTCGCCCTTCTTCAGCGGCAGGTCGTAGCGCTGGCCGATGAGGGTGGAGCCGACGACCTTGCCGTTCGCGGTGATCTCGGAGCCGTTGGCCTTGTCGGGGAAGATGCCCTGGGCGACGCCGGTGACGGCGAGCGGGTAGAGCACCCCGCAGACCACGGTCAGGACGAGCAGGGCGCGCAGACCGGCCCAGAGCAGCCGGGCGGTGTTTCCTGCGGAGTTGTTCATGGAGGTCATGGCAGGTCAGCCGATTCCGGGGATGAGGGAGATGATCAGGTCGATGATCTTGATGCCGATGAACGGGGCGATCAGCCCGCCGAGACCGTAGATCCCGAGGTTGCGCCGGAGCATCGAGTCGGCGCTGCTGGGCCGGTAGCGCACGCCCTTCAGGGCGAGCGGGACCAGCGCGATGATGATCAGCGCGTTGAAGATGACCGCGGACAGGATCGCGGACTCGGGTGAGGACAGCTGCATGATGTTCAGCTTGTCCAGGCCCGGGTAGACCACCGCGAACATCGCGGGGATGATCGCGAAGTACTTCGCGACGTCGTTGGCGATCGAGAACGTCGTCAACGCACCGCGCGTGATCAGGAGCTGCTTGCCGATCTCGACGATCTCGATCAGCTTGGTCGGGTTGGAGTCCAGGTCCACCATGTTCCCGGCCTCCTTGGCGGCCGAGGTACCGGTGTTCATCGCCACACCGACATCCGCCTGCGCCAGCGCGGGTGCGTCGTTGGTGCCGTCGCCGGTCATCGCGACGAGCTTGCCGCCCGCCTGCTCACGCTTGATGAGGGCCATCTTGTCCTCGGGCGTCGCCTCGGCCAGGAAGTCGTCGACCCCGGCCTCCTGCGCGATCGCCTTGGCCGTCAACGGGTTGTCACCCGTGATCATGACGGTCTTGATGCCCATGCGGCGCAGCTCGTCGAACCGCTCCCGCATGCCCTCCTTGACGACGTCCTTGAGGTGAATGACACCCAGGACCCGGGCGCCCTTCGCGTCCTCGACGGCGACGAGCAGCGGGGTTCCCCCGGCTTCGGAGATCCGGTTGGCAAGGGTATCGGCGTCCTCGGACACCTCTCCGCCCTGCTCCTGGACCCAGGCGATGACCGAACCGGCAGCACCCTTGCGGATCTTGCGCCCGTCGACGTCCACACCGGACATACGGGTCTGGGCGGTGAAGGAGATCCACTCTGCGCCGGACAGCTCGCCCTGGTGGCGTTCGCGCAGCCCGTACCTCTCCTTGGCCAGCACGACGATGGAGCGGCCCTCGGGCGTCTCGTCGGCCAACGAGGACAGTTGAGCGGCGTCGGCCACCTCGGCCTCGGTGGTGCCGGTGACCGGCACGAACTCGGAGGCCTGGCGGTTGCCGAGGGTGATGGTTCCGGTCTTGTCGAGGAGCAGGGTCGACACATCGCCTGCGGCCTCGACGGCACGCCCCGACATGGCGAGGACGTTGCGCTGGACGAGGCGGTCCATGCCCGCGATGCCGATCGCGGAGAGCAGCGCACCGATCGTCGTCGGAATCAGACAGACCAGCAGTGCGGTCAGCACGATCATCGACTGCCGCTGGCCCGCGTAGATCGCGAACGGCTGCAGAGTGACCACGGCGAGGAGGAAGACGATGGTGAGGGACGCGAGAAGGATGTTCAGCGCGATCTCGTTGGGCGTCTTCTGCCGGGCCGCGCCCTCGACCAGGGCGATCATCCGGTCGATGAAGGTCTCACCCGGCTTCGTCGTGATCTTGATGACGACCCGGTCGGAGAGCACCTTCGTACCTCCGGTGACCGCACTGCGGTCACCGCCCGACTCCCGGATGACCGGCGCCGACTCACCCGTGATGGCCGACTCGTCGACGGAGGCGACACCCTCGACGACGTCACCGTCTCCGGGGATGATGTCGCCCGCCTCACAGACGACCAGGTCACCGATGCGCAGCTCGGTGCCGGGCACCTGTTCCTCGGTCCTGCCGTCCTTGGACAGCCGGCGCGCGACCGTGTGGGTCTTGGCCTTGCGCAGTGTGTCGGCCTGCGCCTTGCCGCGGCCTTCGGCGACCGCCTCCGCCAGGTTCGCGAAGATCGTGGTCAGCCACAGCCAGAGCGCGATCGCCCAGCCGAACCAGTCGCCCGGGTTCAGACACGCCAGTACGGTCGTGAAGACCGAACCGATCAGCACCACGAACATCACGGGCGACTTGACCATCATCCGCGGATCGAGCTTGCGGACTGCGTCGGGGAAGGACTTGATCAGCTGCTTGGGGTCGAACAGGCCCCCGCCGACACGTCCTTCGCTCTGGTGACCCGTGGGCGCGTCCTGGTGCGGTGCCCGGGTGGGGGTGACAGTGGACATCGAGTCCTCTTGCTTCGTACGAGTGGTCATGACGCCAGCCCTTCGGCCAGCGGCCCCAGCGCCAGGGCCGGGAAGTAGGTCAGACCGGTGATGATCAGGATCGTGCCGACCAGCAGCCCGCTGAACAGCGGCTTGTGCGTGCCCAGGGTCCCCGCGGTCGCCGGGACGGGCTTCTGCCCGGCCAGCGAGCCGGCCAGCGCCAGGACGAACACGATCGGCAGGAACCGGCCCAGCAGCATCGCAAGACCGATCGTCGTGTTGAACCACTGCGTGTCCGCGTTCAGCCCCGCGAACGCCGAACCGTTGTTGTTCGCACCCGACGTATACGCATACAGAATCTCGGAGAAACCATGCGCACCGGAGTTGGTCATCGAGTTGGCCGGGGTGGGCAGGGCCATCGCCGCAGCGGTGAAGCACAGCACCAGCGCCGGGGTGACCAGGATGTAACAGGCCGCGAGCTTGATCTCCCGCGTGCCGATCTTCTTCCCCAGATACTCCGGCGTACGCCCGACCATCAGACCCGCCAGGAACACCGCGATCACCGCCATGATCAGCATGCCGTACAGACCCGAACCGACACCACCGGGCGCGATCTCGCCCAGCTGCATGCCCAGCATCGTGATCCCGCCGCCAAGACCCGTGAACGAGGAATGGAACGAGTTCACCGCACCGGTCGACGTCAGCGTCGTCGCCACCGCGAAGATCGACGAACCACCGACCCCGAACCGCGTCTCCTTCCCCTCCATCGCCCCGCCCGCGATATCGAACGCCGGACCGTGATGCGCGAACTCCGTCCACATCATCAACGCCGTGAAACCCAGCCAGATGACACCCATCGCCGCCAGGATCGCGTAACCCTGCTTCAGCGAACCGACCATCCGGCCGAAAGTCCGCGTCAACGCGAACGGAATGACCAGAATCAGGAAAATCTCCAGAAGATTGGAGAGCCCCCCGGGATTCTCGAACGGATGAGCCGAGTTGGCGTTGAAGTAACCGCCACCGTTCGTGCCCAGCTCCTTGATCGCCTCCTGCGAGGCGACCGCCCCGCCGTTCCACTCCTGCGAACCACCCAAGAACTGCCCGACACCATGAATACCGGAGAAGTTCTGGATCGCACCGCACGCGACCAGGACCACCGCCGCGACCACCGAGACCGGCAACAGGATCCGCACGGTGCCACGCACCAGATCGGACCAGAAATTGCCCAGCTCACCCGTACGGGAACGGGCGAAACCACGCACCAGCGCCACCGCGACCGCGATACCGACCGACGCCGAGACGAAGTTCTGCACCGCCAGACCACCGGTCTGCACGACATGGCCCATCGCCTGCTCGCCGTAATACGACTGCCAGTTCGTGTTGGCCACGAACGACGCCGCCGTGTTGAACGCCTGATCCGGATCGATCGACGCAAAACCCAGCGACCCGGGCAGACCGCCCTGCAGACGCTGCAGCAGATAAAGGAAAAGGACACTCACCGCGGAGAACGCGAGCACCCCACGCAGATACGCGGGCCAGCGCATCTCCGTATTCGGATCGGCACCGATGGCCTTGTATATCCACTTCTCGACCCGCAGATGCTTCTTCGAGGAGTAGACGGCGGCCATGTAGTCACCAAGCGGACGGTATGCCAGACCCAACGCCACAACGAGCGCGAGCAACTGGAGCACACCAGCGAGGACAGGGCTCATATCGGGCTCAGAACCTCTCCGGATACAGAAGGGCGAGGACGAGATAGCCCAGCAGGGCAACGGCCACGATCAGACCGACAACGTTCTCGGCAGTCACAGCTTCGCCACCCCCTTGGCAACGACAGCCACCAACGCGAACACCGCGATCGTGATGACGACGAAGGCCACATCGGCCATCGTGAGCTCCTGAATGAGGTACGGAATCGAACGGACGGTTAGAGGAAAGCGTCTCCATGGCCGGAATCGGTCGCCGTTGACACCTCCTTTACGGCAGCTCGTACGCCTTTGACAGAACTCTTACGGACAACTGATCCATCTGCCGCTGCCACAGCCGGTCGGGCTCCACCGCGGGGATCGGCACGGTCACGCGGGTTCCGGGCTCGGGGGCGTCAAGGAGGGGCAGGATGCCCATCAGAGCCGCGTCAAGGTACAGGGCCCGGCTCCCCCGGGGCTCTACCGTCGGCGCCATGGGACGCCGCAGCGCCGCGCGACACGACGCGGGCCACAGTCACGAAGAACCCCCCGCGGAGGTGACGTACGACCGCCGCTGGGCAAGGGACCTGCGCAGCGCGATCCGTTGCTCGGCCGCGCTCCTCGGCCTTCTGCTGCTGGTCGACTGGGGGGCCGACAGTCTCACGACCGTACGCGGCACGCTGTGGGCCGGGCTCGCCGTCCTCCTGTTCGTGGTCCTCTACCCCGCCCGGGTCACCGCGGGCGAGGGCTGGCTGGCCTCACGCGGTCTCCTGCGGGAGCGGCGGGTGCGCACCGACGTGTTGGTGTCCGTGCGCTGCCTGGACGGCGTCTCCCAACGGCTCCGCCTGCGGGACGCTTTCGGCGGACGCGTCGAGATCAACCCCGAGGTCCTCGTGAACAACCCCGATCTGTGGCACCGCCTCAACGAGGACGCCCGCAGATCCGACGCCAGCGGATCCCTGACCTGCGGGGCGACCGCGCTGCGCCAGATCTCGAAGCGCATCGACCGCGAGACGGCCTCGACCGTGTTCAAAGTGTCCGACCTGGACTGAGCCCGACACAGCCGGGTGGTCTCATACGCCCTGTCTTGCGCTCTGCGTACCGCGGGGGTGCTCCGCCCGCTCGGCGAAGGGCAGGGACAACACCATGGTCAGGCCCCCGCCGGGCGTGTCCTCCGGAGTGAGGGTGCCGTCCATCGCCTCGGTCAGGCCCCGGGAGAGGGCCAGGCCCAGGCCGAGTCCGGTGGTGTTGTCGGTGTCGCCGAAGCGCTGGAAGGGTTCGAAGAGGCGGTCGCGGTCGGTCGGCGGGAGGCCGGGGCCGCGGTCGACGACGCGCAGTTCGGCGCGGCCTGCGTGAATGCTGGCGGTCAGCAGCACCTTGTGCCCGGCCGGGCTGTGGCGGGCGGCGTTGCCCGCGAGGTTGGCGACCACCCGCTCCAGCAGGGGCGGATCGGCCAGCACGGCCGGAACCTCCTCCAGGTCCCCCACCTCGACCTCAGGGGTGTCCGCCAGCGCCGCCGGCAGGACCTCTTCGAACGTGGTGGCGCGCAGGTTCAGGGTGAGCGCCCCTGCCTGCAGCCGGCTGAGGTCGAGCAGGTTCTCCACCAGGCGGTTCAGCTTGGCCATCGACTCGTCGGCGGTGGCGAGGAGCTCGCCCCGGTCCTCGTCGGAGAACTCCACGTCACGGCTGCGCAGAGAGGAGACGGCTGCCCAGCCGGCGGCGAGCGGGGTGCGCAGATCGTGGCCGACCGCCCGCAGCAGCGCCGTGCGCATCCGGTCGGCAGCCTTGACCGGTTCGACCTCGGCGGCGGCCTCGGCGAGCCGGGCCCGTTCGACGGCAGCGCCCACGTGCGCCGCGAAGGCGACCAGGACGCGCCGTTCGGAGGACGGGAGAGGGCGGCCGCGCAGCACCAGGAAGGCGCCGGATCCCGCGGGTACGGCCGTCACGTCGTCCCCTGCGGGCGGCTCGTCCACCAGCTCCGCCGAGTCCATGCCGAAGGTCTCGCGGATACGCTCCACCAGTGCCGGGATCGTCGCGCCGCCGCGCACAATGGTGCCCGCGAGGGACGACATGGTCTCCGCCTCGGCGGTGGCCCGCGCCGAGCGCCGCGACAGACGCAGTGAACGGTCGACGACAGCGGCCACTATGGCGGCCACCACCGCGAAGACCGCGAGGGCCAGCAGCGCATTCGGATCGTTCAGCGTGAATTGCCCGATGGGCGGGATGAACCAGTAGTTGAGCAGCAGGGACGCCGTCACCGACGCGATCACCGCCGACGCGACCCCGCCTATGCAGGCCACCCCCACCACGGTGAGCAGGAAGAGCAGTGCCTCGCTGGTGAGGTTGAGCCTGCCCCGGGCTGCGTCCAGATCCAACAGGAAGGTGAGCGCCACCGGCAGCAGGAGACCGGCGACCGGGCCCGCGATCCGGCGCACGGTCGGCAGAGTACGTCGGCGCGAGGGCAGCAGCGTGCCGCCCCCGGCGCGTTCGTGCGTGACCGTGTGGATGTCGATGTCGCCGGAGAGTTCGACGACCGTCTCGCCGGTGCCGCGTCCGGTGACGAAGCGTTCGAGGCGGCCCCGGCGGCTGGTGCCGAGCACGAGCTGGGTGGCGTTCTCGGCACGCGCGAACTCCACCAGGGCGGTGGCGACGTCGTCGCCGACCACGGAGTGGTAGCTGCCGCCGAGGTCCTCGACCAGCCTCCGCTGCCGGACCAGGGAAGCGTGCGAGGCGCCCGCGGCGAGCCCGTCGCTGCGCGTGACGTGGACGGCGAGCAGGTCACCGCCGGCCGACCGGTCGGCGATACGGGCGGCCCGCCGGATGAGGGTGTCGCCCTCGGGGCCGCCGGTCAGCGCGACCACGACGCGCTCCCGAATCTCCCAGACCCCACCGATGCCGTGCTCAAAGCGGTACGACTGAAGCGCCTCGTCGGCGCGGTCGGCCACCCACAGCAGGGCAAGCTGACGCAGCGCAGTGAGATTGCCGGGTCGGAAGTAGTTGGCGAGCGCCGCGTCGACCTTCGCGGGCGCATAGATGTTGCCGTGCGCCATCCGGCGACGCAGCCCTTCGGGCGGCATGTCCACCAACTCGATCTGATGGGCTCTGCGGACGACCTCATCGGGCACCGTCTCGTGCTGCGGCACCCCGGTGATCTTCTCGACGACGTCGTTGAGGGATTCGAGATGCTGGATGTTGAGCGCGCTGATGACATCGATCCCCGCCGCGAGCAGCTCCTCCACGTCCTGCCAGCGCTTTGGGTTGCGGCCGCCGCCGGGGACGTTGCTGTGGGCGATCTCGTCGACGATCGCGACCTGCGGACGGCGCGCGAGGACCGCGCCGAGGTCCATCTCCGTGAACTCACCGCCGCGGTAGGTTCGCGAGGCCCGCTCGACGACTTCCAGGCCGTCCAGCATCGCCTCCGTACCGGGGCGCCCGTGGCATTCGACGAACCCCACGACGACATCGGCGCCGCGCGCCGCCCTGCGCCGCGCCTCGTCGAGCATGCGGTATGTCTTGCCCACCCCCGGGGCGGCCCCGAGGTAGACCTTCAGGCGCCCGGGGCGTACATCACCGCCGCCGGTCCGTACGTCAGTCATGTTGGCCCGTACGTCACTCATCGCAGCCGACGCGCTCCGCTCACTGGCGTTCAACTCCCCGGAGGGAAGGGTTCCTTCCTTCTACGGAAGCGCTTGTGCGAGCCGCTCGGCGCACCCTTTGACACAACCTTGACGCGGGTCACCCGGACGTTGACAGCACTTTGACAATCCCTGGACCGATAGGGTGAAAGCGGTGTGCCGGGAAGTCTGGTCGGCAGGGAGCCACAAGGTCTCCTTCTCATGGCCAAGGGGACGGCATGCGCAGCGTAGGGACGGTTCTGGCTCTCGTGGTACTCGCCACCGTGGTGGCAACCTTCGCACGCCGCTGGCGGATCCCCGCTCCCTCTCTCCTTGTGGTCGCCGGCCTCGCCGTCGCCCTGCTGCCCGGCACTCCCGAAATACAGATCAGTCCGGAGATCATCGGGCTCGTCGTGCTGCCACCACTGCTGTACGCGAGTGCCGAGGAACTGCCCTGGCGCGAGCTGCGCGCGGTGTGGAAGCCGGTCGGGGTGCTGTCGATCGGTCTGGTGCTGGCCTCAGCGGCAGCGGTCGGCGCGGTGGCGTCCCTCGTCACCCCGCTGTCGTGGCCCATGGCGCTGGTGCTGGGCGCGGTGCTGGCCAGTACGGATCCGGTGGCCGTCACCGCGCTGGGCAGGCGCCTGGCGCTGCCGCCCAAGGTGCAGGTACTGGTCCAGGCCGAGAGCCTGTTCAACGACGCGACGTCACTGGTCCTGTTCCGGGTCGCGGTGAGCGTCGCCGTCGCATCGGCGGCGGTCGGCTGGGGTGCGGCAGCAGGAGAGTTCGCGCTGCTGGCCGGCGGCGGCATGGTCACCGGAGCGGCCGTTGCGGGGGTGGTGGCCATGATCCGCAGGCGTACGGAGGACCCGGTCCTGGAGACGGTGACTTCCCTCGTCACCCCGTACGCGGCCTACGTTCTGGCCGAGGCGGCGCACGCGTCGGGTGTCACCTCCGTGGTGGTGGCCGGTGTCGTCCTGGGCGGCCGGGGCAACCGGCTCACCAACGCCCGCATACGGCTCCAGCTGCACGCCGTCTACGGCACCGTCGTCTTCCTGCTGGAGAGCGTCGTCTTCAGCCTCATCGGCCTGGCCCTGCCGTCCCAAGTACGCGCGCTCTCCGACGGCGACCGGGCGTGGCCGCTGTACGCGCTCGCCGTTGCCGCCACGCTGATCGCCATGCGCATGCTGTGGCTGGCGCCACTGTCGGCGGTGGTGCAGCGCAGGGGCGGCATCCAGCGCATGAACTGGCGAGTGCCGGTGGTGCTGACCTGGGCCGGCACCCGGGGTGTCGTACCGCTGGCCGCCGCCCTGTCCATCCCGGTGACCACAAAGGCGGGGGTCACGCTCTCGGAACGGCCCCTCGTCCTCGTTCTCACCACTTCGGTCGTGGTCGCCACCCTCGTCGTTCAGGGCTTCTCCCTCTCCTCGGTCGTCCGCCGCTCCGGCATCGCCCTGGAACCCGACCACACGGAGCGGGAGGAGGCCGAGGCCCGCTGCAGCCTGGCGACGGCGGGGCTGAGCCGCCTGGAGGAGATCTCGGACCTGGAAGCCGTCCCGGACGTCGTCCTGGACCGCCTCCGCCGCGGCCTGACGGCCCGGCTCGATCACGCCCGCGACCGGCTCGCGCAGGAAAACGGCGGCGGGACCCCCACGGAGTCCGCCGAACTCACCTTCCGCCAGTTGCGCCGCGACCTGATCGACGTGGAGGGGGCCGAGCTCCAGCGCCTCTACGACGAGCACCGCATAAGCGACACGACCCGCCGCCGGCTGCAACGCTCACTGGACCTGGAGGAGGCGCGCCTCGCGGACGCCTAGTGGGAATGCGAGCGCACATCCGCTTCCGAGGCCCGGAAGGGCGACGCCCTGGGCTGCCCGGCCCGCGACTCCCTGATGCCCTCTCAGCCAATCTTGACGATGCTCTTATGCGGCCGCCCGAAGAGCCGTAAGAGAGGCGCAAATACCACGCTGAACGGCGCAGTTCGGGCATCCGGCCGGGCTAGATTTCCCCTCGGCCGCCGGAGAGGCACGCGGACGTCAGTGGCATGGCGGCTCTCCTCCGGGGAGCACCCATGGGGTGCTCCCATGCCCGTGACCAGCACTGCGGTGCCGGGGGCGGCCGGCCACCACTCGCTCTGTCAGCCCAACCGGTCGCCGACGCGCCGCCCTGCGCGTGGGCGCGGTTCCCCACCGAGGCACGAAGGTCCCCATGTTTCCCGCCGCTCCCCAGCAGGCCCCGCCGTCCCGTTCTCAGCGCACTCCCCAGCCCGGGTCGCAGGGGGGTCTTGGACGCCGCGCACCGAGCGGGCTGTTCGAGCCCGCCCAGCTCGCGCGGTCCTTTCCCGAGGCGCTGCGCAAACTGCACCCGCGGGTCCTCGTCAAGAACCCGGTGCTGTTCGTCGTCTCCGTCGGAGCCGTCCTGACCACGCTCTCCGCGGCCCTCCACCCAGCCGTCTTCACCTGGGTGATCAGCGCCTGGCTCTGGCTGACGGTGGTCTTCGCGAACCTCGCGGAGGCCGTCGCCGAGGGCCGCGGCAAGGCGCAGGCCGAGTCGCTGCGCAAGGCCCGCACCGACACCGTCGCGCTGCGCCTGCGCCACTGGAGCTACAGCACCGATGTGCGGCACGCCGAGACGGAGGCGGTGGCCGCCACCGACCTCAGGCCGCTCGACGTAGTCCTGGTCGAGGCGGGCGAGCTGATCCCCGCCGACGGCGACGTCATCGAAGGCGTCGCGGCGGTCGACGAATCCGCCGTCACCGGCGAGTCGGCGCCCGTCATAAGGGAGTCCGGCGGCGACCGCAGCGGCGTCACCGGCGGCACGACGGTGCTGTCGGACCGGATCGTGGTCCGCGTCAGCGCCCGCCCCGGTCACTCCTTCCTGGATCGCATGATCGCGCTCGTCGAAGGCGCCTCCCGCCAGAAGACCCCGAACGAGATAGCGCTGAACATCCTGCTGGCCGCGCTGACCATCGTCTTCATCCTGGTCGTCGTCACACTCCAGCCGATGGCCGACCACGCCGGCGCCGCCCAGTCCACCACCGTGCTGGTCGCCCTCCTGGTCACCCTCATCCCCACGACGATCGGCGCGCTGCTGTCCGCGATCGGTATCGCGGGCATGGACCGTCTCGTTCAGCGCAACGTCCTCGCCATGTCGGGCCGCGCGGTCGAGGCCGCCGGCGACATCAACACCCTGCTCCTGGACAAGACCGGCACCATCACCCTCGGCAACCGCGAGGCGGCCGCCTTCGTCCCGCTGCCCGGCATCGCCGAGGCCCAACTCGCCGACGCCGCACAGCTGTCGTCCCTGGCCGACGAGACACCCGAGGGCCGCTCCGTCGTCGTACTGGCGAAGACCCGGTACGGGCTGCGCGCCCCCGCCGAAGGCGAGCTGAGCCACGCGCGATGGGTGAAGTTCACCGCCCAGACCCGAATGAGCGGCGTCGACCTGTGCTGGGACAACGGCGCGGTGTGCGCCATCCGCAAGGGCGCCGCCCAACAGGTCGTCGAATGGGTGGAGATGTACGGCGGCCAAGTCCCGCCCGAGGCTCGTCGGTTCGCCGACTCTGTGGCGACCTCCGGCGGCACTCCCCTGCTGGTGGCCGTGCACGACTGGGACGGCCCGCGCGTGCTGGGCCTGATCCACCTCAAGGACGTCGTCAAGGACGGCATCCGCGAACGCTTCGCCGAACTGCGCCGCATGGGCATCCGCACAGTGATGATCACGGGCGACAACCCGCTCACCGCCCGCGCCATCGCCGAAGAGGCGGGCGTGGACGATTACCTGGCCGAGGCGACCCCCGAGGACAAGCTCGCACTGATCAAGCGGGAGCAGGAGGCCGGCAAGCTCGTCGCGATGACCGGTGACGGCACGAACGACGCACCGGCCTTGGCGCAGGCGGACGTGGGTGTCGCGATGAACACGGGGACGTCGGCCGCCAAGGAGGCCGGCAACATGGTCGACCTCGACTCCGACCCGACCAAGCTCATCGAGATCGTGGAGGTCGGCAAGCAACTCCTCATCACCCGGGGCGCGCTGACGACGTTCTCCATCACGAATGACGTCGCGAAGTACTTCGCGATCATCCCGGCGATGTTCGCGGCGGTCTATCCCGGCCTGGAGTCGCTCAACGTCATGGGTCTGCACAGCCCGAAGTCCGCGATCGCCTCGGCGATCATCTTCAACGCGCTCATCATCGTCGCCCTGATCCCCCTCGCACTGCGGGGCGTTCGCTACACGCCGTCGTCCGCACACGACCTGCTGCGCCGCAACCTCATGCTGTACGGACTCGGCGGGCTCGTCCTCCCCTTCGCCGGCATCAAACTGATCGATCTGCTCATCTCAGGCGTGCCGGGGCTGGGCTGAGGCACGTACTCGTCAGCGAGCGGCTCCTCATCGACCAGTCGCGCATCGGCGCTGACGCGGCCCGGATCCGGACCAGTTGGAGCGACGGCCGGGGCCTCGCCGCCTCCGGTCACGGCTGGGAGCGGCAAGGACGAACGGAGACGTTCCTCTCAGCGTGCGCGCCACTCTGGGCCTGTGGATCACTGTTTGCATACGCTGGCCCCGCCGTCCGCGAGATGGCCGGATCCGCACGCCGCGCAGCACGTCAGGGGAGCCCGCAGATGGCCACCACCGAACACGCCCGTACCAGCCGATTGCAGGCATGGATGCTGGAAGGGCTGTCCGACATGGGCAAGGGCAGCCGGCAGAAGCCACATGCCCCGCCGTCGCAGCCTGTGCACAAGGGGCAGCGATGGTGGCGGGTGATGTGCCTGACCGGTGTCGACTACTTCTCCACCCTGGGCTACCAGCCCGGTATCGCCGCCCTGGCCGCCGGGCTGCTGTCGCCTGTCGCCACTGTCGTGCTCGTGATCGTCACTTTGGCGGGCGCGCTGCCGGTCTACCGGCGGGTGGCCGAGGAGAGCCCGCGCGGCGAGGGCTCGATCGCGATGCTGGAGCGGCTGCTGTCGTTCTGGAAGGGCAAGCTGTTCGTCCTGACGCTGCTCGGCTTCGCTGCCACCGACTTCCTGATCACCATCACGCTGTCGGCGGCGGACGCCTCCACCCACCTGGTGGAGAACCCGCACCTGACCGATGCGCTGTACGACAAGCAGATGCTGATCACACTCATTCTCGTGGCGCTGCTGGGCGCGGTGTTCCTCAAGGGCTTCCTGGAGGCGATCGGCGTCGCGGTCGTGCTGGTGGGGATCTACCTGGCGCTCAACGTCGTGGTCACGGTGGCGGGGCTCTGGCACGTGATCACGGAAGGGCACGTGATCACCGACTGGTCGACGGCCCTGACCGCCGAGCACGGAAACGTTTTCGCCATGATCGGAGTGTCTCTGCTGGTCTTCCCGAAGCTCGCGCTCGGCCTGTCCGGCTTCGAGACCGGCGTGGCGGTCATGCCGCACGTCGAAGGCGACCCCGAGGACACCGAGGAGAAGCCCACCGGCCGTATCCGGGGCACGAAGAAGCTGCTGACCACCGCTGCGGTGATCATGAGCGTGTTCCTTATCGCCACGAGCTTCATCACCACCGTGCTCATCCCGGAGAAGGAGTTCGAGTCGGGCGGCCAGGCCAACGGCCGCGCACTGGCATATCTGGCACACGAGTACCTCGGAAACATCTTCGGCACGGTCTACGACGTCTCCACCATCGCCATCCTGTGGTTCGCCGGCGCCTCCGCCATGGCCGGTCTGCTCAACCTGATGCCGCGCTACCTGCCCCGGTACGGCATGGCCCCGCACTGGGCGCGCGCCGTGCGCCCGATGGTGATCGTGTTCACCCTGGTGGCATTCCTGGTCACATGGATCTTCGACGCCGACGTCGACGCCCAGGGTGGCGCCTACGCCACCGGCGTCCTCGTGCTGATCAGCTCCGCCGCCATCGCCGTCACCATCGCCGCGCGCAAGGCGGGCCAGCGCAACTGGACCATCGCCTTCGCCGTCATCTCGGCGATCTTCCTCTACACCACCGTCGTGAACGTCATCGAGCGCCCCGACGGCGTGAAGATCGGTGCCTGCTTCATCGCCGGGATCATCCTCGTCTCACTGCTTTCACGACTCGCCCGCGCCTTCGAACTCCGGGTCACCAGCGTGACCATGGACGGCATGGCAGAGCGCTTCGTGCGGGATGTCGCCAGCCGCAGGATCCGGTTCATCGCCAATGAGCCCGACAACCGCGACATCGCCGAGTACCGCCACAAGATCGAGCAGATCCGTCAGGACAACGACGTCCCGACCCCGGAGGACTTCGTCTTCGTCGAGGTCACCGTCCTCGACCCCTCGGAGTTCGAAGCGGGCCTGAACGTACGCGGCGAAGTCCTGCACGGCCGCTACCGCGTCCTGACCCTGGAGAGCTCCTCCGTCCCCAACGCCCTCGCCGCCCTGCTCCTTCACGTCCGCGACACCACCGGCTGCACCCCGCACATCTACTTCGAGTGGACCGAGGGCAACCCCTTCACCAACTTCCTCCGCTTCTTCCTCTTCGGCCAGGGCGAGGTCGCCCCCGTCACCCGCGAAGTCCTGCGCGAGGCCGAACCGAATCGAACCCGCCGGCCGCGTGTCCACGTCGGCTGAGCCGGACGAGGCACGGACTCGGCAAAGGAGCCGAGCAGGGCTTGTTCGGTGGGAGCCCGCTCAGCCGAGGTCCACCTCCGGTTCGTACATGTCGAGCCACATCGCGAGGTCCAGGGTGCGTTCCAGACCGCGGCGGGAGGCCGAGGTGATCCGGGGGACGTCGTGGTCGGCCACCCGTTGCAGCCGGGCACGGTCGATGAGGTCGAAGACCCGGTGGTCCGGGCGCGCGAGCAGGTCGTGGGCGTACCCCTGGAGGGCGACGGCGTACTTCGGGTCCTGGGTCGACGGATAGGGGGTCTTGGTCCGCTCGTACACGGACCGGGGAAGCAGGTCCGCGGTGGCCTCGCGCAGCAGGCTCTTCTCCCTGCCGTCGAAGGACTTCAGGGCCCAGGGGGCGTTGTAGACGTACTCGACGAGCCGGTGGTCGCAGAACGGCACCCGGACCTCCAGGCCGACGGCCATGCTCGCGCGGTCCTTTCGGTCGAGCAGGATGCGCACGAACCGGGTCAGGTGGAGGTGGCAGATCCTGCGCATGCGGTACTCGAAATCGCTCTCGCCGGTGAGCCGTTCGATGCCGGCGACGGCGGATTCGTAGCTGTCGCGGATGTATCCCTCCAGGCCGAGGGCCTGGTTCACGTCGTCGCGGAGCATGCCCGCGTCCTCGCCGAAGCGCTCGGCGAACCGCACCAGCCAGGGGAAGGTGTCGGCGCTGCGGGCCTCCTCGTCGAAGAACTGGAGGTAGCCGCCGAAGACCTCGTCGGCCGACTCGCCGGACAGCGCGACGGTCGAGTGTTCGCGGATGGCCCGGAAGAGCAGATAGAGCGAGGCGTCCATGTCGCCGAGGCCCATGGGGATGTCCCGGGCCCGGATCATCCGGGCGCGCACCTCGGGGTCGGCGAGGGCGTCCGGGTCGAGCACGATGTCGCGGTGGAGGGTGCCCGCGCGGTCGGCCACGTCGTGCACGAACGGCGTGTCGGGGGTGGTGCGCAGTGCGTCGGCGACGAAGTGCTCGGTACGTCCGACGAAGTCGACGGCGAAGGTGCGGACCTTCTCGCCGCTCCGGGCGAGCTGCCGGGCGGCGAGCAGGGTGACCGCGGACGAGTCGAGACCGCCGGAGAGCAGGACGCAGCGGGGTACGTCGGAGACCAGTTGACGGGACACGATGTCGTCGAGCAGTGACCGTACGCGGGCGATCGAGGCGTCCCGGTCGTCGGTGTGCGGGCGGGTCTCCAGCCGCCAGTAGACGTGCCGGCGCAGACCCCCGCGGTCCACGGTGACGACCGTGCCGGGCTCCACCTCGTACATGCCGTCCCACACGGCGTGGCCGGGGCTCTTGACCAGGGCGAACAGTTCCCGGAGCCCGTCGAGGGCGACCCGGGGCCGGGCCACCGGATTGGCGAAGATCGCCTTGGGCTCCGAGCCGAAGAGCACTCCGTCGGGCGTCGGCCAGTAGTAGAGGGGCTTGACCCCCATCCGGTCGCGGATCATGACGAGCTTGTCGTGGCGGCTGTCCCAGAGAGCGAAGGCGTACATGCCGTTGAGCCGTTCGGCGACCGACTCGCCCCACTCCAGATAGCCGTGCAGCACGACCTCGGTGTCCGAGTCGGTGACGAAGCGGTGCCCGCGGGCGGTCAGCTCGGTACGGAGTTCGGTGAAGTTGTACGCCTCACCGGAGTAGACGAGGGCGACGTCCCCCTCGGGCGTCTTGACGCTCATGGGCTGGCGCCCGCCGGGCAGGTCGATGACCGCGAGCCGGCGGTGTCCGAGCCCCGCGTGCGGGGCGATCCAGGTCCCCCGGTCGTCGGGCCCCCGGCAGGCCATGGTCTCCGTCATCGCGTCCAGCGTCGTGACCGCCTCGGTTGCCCACAGATCACTGTCGAAGGAGACCCAGCCGACGATGCCACACATACGCGTCCTCCAGATCGGGTCCCGGCCGGAGAAGTGGTCGTACGCACGGTGCCGTCCTGTGGGCGGGGCGCCGAGGTCGAGGGCCCGGCAGAACCAGTTGTATTTTGCAGCTATATAACGAGCCTGTGCCTGCGATTGCGTACGGTCAACACGGGCGTTACATAGACGCAGGTCGCCCCTCGTGATTTCAGCCGCCGCTTTCCCTTTCCTATACGCACTGCAGCGCCCCGCAACCCGTACGGGAGCGGCCCGCGGGCCGGGAAGACGGGCCGAATCAGCCACCGGCAAAGACTTGCCCAACCCTGGGTGGGCCACTGGGGTGCACTCGACGCTTCAGCGGACACCCCGATACCCCACATCGGGCAGCTGCGCCCGCCGCTCCCCCTGCGAGAGGCCGCCCACACGGGCTGCTGTGAGCATGCGGTCGATAAGCTGGTCGTCGCCTTGTTCGCGTCGGTGACCTGCGGTGTCTCCCGGGCTGCCCCCGGAACACCCGGCCGACCGGTTGATCCGGAGTAGCCCGTGACCGCACCGCTCACCGTCGCCGTCGCTGTCGCCCAGCCCGACTGTGTACATCTCGATGTCGCCGCCAACGCCGTCATCCACGCGGAGGCGATCGGCCGGTCCGGGGCGCGGCTGGTCGTCTTTCCGGAACTGTCGCTCACGGGATACGACCTGGCCGCCCCGGCCGTGTCCCCCGGCGACCCCCGCCTCGGTCCCGTCGTCACTGCGTGCCGCGAGGCGAGGGCGACGGCGCTGGTCGGGGCGCCGGTGGGTGATGCGGACGGGCGTGAGTACATCGCCACCCTGGCCGTCACGGGCGAGGGCGCGAGCGTCGTCTACCGCAAGATGTGGCTGCACGGCGAGGAGGTGAACCGCTTCACCCCGGGAGAGAAGCCCGAGGTCCTGGTGGTCGACGGCCTGCGGCTCGGGCTCGCGGTCTGTTACGACGCCGCCGTTCCCGAGCATGCCGCCGCCACCGCCGCGCTGGGCATCGACGTGTATGCGGCGAGCACGCTGTACGGCCCGGGGCCCGGGCAGGCCGCCCGGCGCGACGGGCACATGGGCAGGGTGGCGCGCGACCACGGCGTGTGGGCGGTGCTGGCCACCTCGGCGGGTCCGAGCGGGGTGTACGCCCTCACGTCGGGCGGATCCGGCTTCTGGGCGCCGGACGGAACCCCGGCCCTGCAGGCCGGACAGGAGCCCGGCGCCGTGGTGTCCACGGCCCTGGGCGCGGACAGGTCCTAGCGGAGCATCTCGGCCGTGATCGCCCACCGCTCGTGGTCGCGCCAGGCTCCGTCGATGAAGAGGAAGTCCGGCGAGAGCCCTTCGAGGCGGAATCCGGCCCGTTTGACGAGGGCGAGCGAACCCTCGTTGGCGGGCTGGATGTTGGCTTCCAGGCGGTGCAGGCCGAGCGGCCCGAACGCGTACCGCAGGACCAGGCCCAGCCCCTCGCTCATCAGGCCGCGCCCCGTCGCATGGGCGAAGGCCCCGTATCCGAGCGCCCCGCACCGGAACCCGCCGCGGACGATGTTGTTGATGTTGATGAACCCCGCGATCCGGTCACCGGCCGCGCCCTCACCGCTGCCGCTCCCGCGTTCGCAGACCAGGAAGCCCGTCTTCGTGGGGTCCTCGATCAGCCGGCCCGCGTAGGCGGCGTACGCGGGGGCGTCCTCGGGCGGGAAGAGCCAGGGGCGGTGGATGCCCCTGCTCTCCCTCGCCCGGGTGGTGAACTCTTCGGCATCCGTCTGGGCGTAGGGGCGGATCGCCGTGCGCCGTCCCTCGGCCAGACAGTCGGTTTCAGACATCCGGCCAGCCTAGGCGGTGTCCTCGGCGCCTCACTCCACCCGGCCGCCGACCACCGGCAGCTCCAGCACACCGGTGTCCCCGGGGGCGCTGACCACTGTGACCGGCTTGATGCCGCGATTGCCGAGGTAGGCGCTGTCGCTCGCCGCGATCGCGAATTCGAGCCGGTGCCCCGCCTCGTACCGGTGCACGATGCCCGGCAGCTGCACGGTGAACGAACGGGTGACGTCGGGCACGCGCACCGGGGAGACGAGCCGGTTCACCAGGGTCCGGGTGCCGTCCGGCGCCACGTCGTACACCTTGGCGAACAGGACGAGCTTGTCTGCGGCGTCCCCGCTGTTCTGTACGCGCTCCGTCTTCGGCGAGACGACCTTCAGCGTGGCCTTCGGCGCGCCGACGACATCGACGGCGGCGGTCAGCGGGGCGCTCGTCCAGCCGAGATAGGTGCCCTTGGTGTCGTACGGCGCGGGGTCGGGCAGTCCGATGAGTCCGGCGAGCGAGCTCTCCGAATGGCTCGTCGGTACGAGCCAGTTGGCGTACTGACGGCTGCCCCGGGTGACCTCGGAACGGTTGTCGACGAGCTTGCCGTCGCCGGAGAGGTACATCTTCTGACTGAGGGCGGGCACGGCGGCCGCGGTGCCGTAGCCGCTCTTCCAGTCGCGGTAGTAGGCGAACTCGGGCCCGGTGTCGGTGTTCTGCCTGTGCTGGAGGTAGCGGTCGAACCAGGCGAGGACGCGCTGTCCGACGTAGCTCGTCTCCAGATCGCCCTGGCTCAGGTCGAGTTCACCGGGCGCCTGTCCGCCGCTGTGCCCCCAGGCCTGCCAGATCATCTTGGCCGTGGTGCCCTGCGCCTTGAGGGTCCTGTACGTGGCGGTGGCCTCGTTCAGGTTGAACAGGGTGTCGGCCTGGCCCTGTACGAGCAGGGTGGGTGCCTTGACCCCGCCGAGGTAATCGACGGGTGATACGCCGCGTGCGTAGTCGAGCATCGCGGCGGTCCTGTCCGCGGGATAGCGGCCGGAGTTGAGCAGCCGGATGGTGTCGCAGGCCCGCGGTGCGAAGTGCAGACAGGTGAGGCTGCCGAACCGGGACGGGTCGAGGCTCGCGCCGAGGAGCGTCTGCCCCTCCCCCAGCAGGTAGAAGCCGTTGGTCCACTGCCACTTGAAGACACCGGCGGTGTCGGACGAAACACTTTTTCGCGTACCGGTGTTGTTGGGGGCGAGCGCGTAGGCCAGGTCGTTCCAGGTGATCAGCGGTACGAGGGCGTCGACGCGGTGGTCGACGGCCGCGGTGGCCATCTGGATGGCACCGCCGTACGAGCCGCCGATCATGCCGACCCTGGGGTCGCCCTTGCCGTCCTTGGTGACGAAGTCGGCCTTCGTGCCGTCATCGGCGGCGCGCGTCCCGGCGAGGAAGTCGACGAGTCCGGCGGCCGCCCTGCCGTCGATGGCCGGGTCGTCGAGTGTGATGAGACAGCCGGACTTGCCGAAGCCGAGGCCGGAGTAGACGAGGCCGACATAGCCGAGGGAGGCGAAGGCCTTGCCGATGGCATCGGTCGAGCCGTCCGATTTGCTGCCGCCGAAGCCGTTGGTGGCGAGGACGGCGGGGACGGGGTGCTGCGCGTCGGCCCCGGCGGGACGGTACAGGTCGGCGTCGACGGTGCAGGACCGGCCGCCCGCCTGAACGGTGAACTCCAGTGGGGTGACGGTGTACGGGGCGGTCCCGGCGGCGGTCGCGCTCGCCGCACCGGTGAGGACCAGCGGTGCGGCGAGCGCGGCTCCGGCCATGTACACGAGCGGCTTCCGGGAGAGTGTCCGGTACGCGGACCGAGGGCGGCAGCGGGAGCGGGAAACGGCACGCGACACGAAGACCTCCACACCGAGGGCGTCTTACCGACCAGTAAGTACTGGACCGCGCTCATGCTGTGACACGCGTCATGGCGATGTCAACGCTCGGGGCCGCGTTTCCTGAGGGTTGCTCAACTTCTCCGTGATCCAGGGCCGTTCAGACCAGTGCGGGCACCTCGACGGTGAGCGTGGCGGGGCCGCCGTCGGCCGGTGCGTCCAGCGCGGCGGGCACCCCGAGCGGAATCGTGAGCGCCGTCGGCCCGTGCCCGAAGCCCAGCTCCTCGACGACGGGTACGCCGAGCGGGCCGAGCCGGTCGGCGAGGACCGCCCGCACCTTCTCGTACGGACCGCAGCCCGCCCAGGAGCCGCAGGCCACCCCCGCCACCCCGTCGAGCGCCCCGGCCCTCAGCAACTGGGTGAGGATGCGGTCGATGCTGTACGGATCCTCGGTGGTGTCCTCGATCACCAGCAGCCCGCCCCGGGCGGACGCCCGGGCGTGCGGGGTGCCGATGTCGGCGGCGAGCAGGCTCACACAGCCGCCGTAGGTGATACCGCGCGCACGGCCGGGAACCAGCACCCGCGCTGTGGGAAGACCCAGGGTGCGTACCGACTCGGGCTCGAACAGGGTGGCCCGCAGGGACTCCTGGGTGTCCGGGTCCTTGAGGAAGGTCTCGGTGCCGGCCATGGGTCCGTGCAGGGTGGCGAGCCCCATGCGCTGGGCGAACGCCTCGTGGAGCACGGTGATGTCGCTGTAGCCGATGAACACCTTGGGCCCGGCCGCGCGCATCGCCGCCCAGTCGACCAGGTCGACCATGCGGTGCACGCCGTAGCCGCCGCGCGCGCAGATCACGGCGTCGACGGACGGATCGCACCAGGCCTCCTGGAGGTCCCGGGCCCGCGCCTCGTCCGTACCGGCGAGATAGTCCAACTCCGGGTGCACGTCCCGCACATGGGGCATTTCGACGGGGTCGAGACCCCAGCCGCGCAGTACGTCCAGGCCCGCGTCCAGGCGGTCGGCGGGCACCGGCCCGCTCGGTGACACGACGGCGATCCTGGCACCGGGGCGCAGCCGGGCGGGGCGGGTCAGGGGGGCGAGGGTCACTTCTTCAGCTCCAGCAGCGGTACGTCGGGGCGGTCGATGCCGAACGTCTGGCCGTACAGGGAGAGTTCGGCCTCCAGTGCGCGGATCATGGTGTCGGCGCGCCGGAACCCGTGCCCCTCCCCCTCGAAGGCGATATACGCGTGCGGGATGCCGCGCCCTTCGACCTCGGCCAGGAACCGCTCGCACTGCACGGGCGGGCAGATCGGGTCGTCGAGCCCCTGGAGCAGGAGGAAGGGGGTGGTCAGCCGGTCGGTGCGGGTGACCGGCGAGCGCTCCTCGTAGCGGGCCGGGACCTCGGCGAGCGGGCCCACCAGGGACTCCAGGTACTGCGACTCGAAGTCATGGGTCTCGTCCGTGCCCCAGCCGGTCAGATCGAGGATGGGGTAGATGATCGTGCCGCAGGCGTAGACATCCGTGCCGGTCAGTGAGGCCGCGGTGGTCCAGCCGCCGGCGCTGCCGCCCCGGATGGCGAGCCGCCGGGCGTCGGCCGTTCCCTCGGCGGCCAGCGCCTCGGCGACGGCCGCGCAGTCCTCGACGTCGACGACGCCCCACTGTTCACGCAGCCGGTTGCGGTAGGCCCTGCCGTAGCCGGTGGAGCCGCCGTAGTTGACCTCGGCGACGCCGATGCCGCGCGAGGTGAAGTAGGCGATCTCCAGGTCGAGCACGAGTGCGGCATGGCCGGTGGGGCCACCGTGTGCCCAGACCACATAGGGCGGCAGTTCGCCGTCGGGGCCGGTCCGGTCGGGGCTGCGCGGCGGGTAGATGTGGGCGTGGATCTCCCGGCCGTCGGGCCCGGTGAAGGTGCGGTCCTCGGGCTGCGGGTAATAGGCGGGGTCAACGGCGTCCTCGTGCGGTGTGCCGATGATCCGGGTGCGGCCGGTCGCGGTGTCCAGCTCGACGACCTCGTAGGAGGTGTACGGGCTCGCGGCGATGCCGATGACCCGGCTGCCGTCCACGGCGAGCGACCCGGCCCATTCGGTCCAGGGCCCGGCGATGTCGACGAGTTCGCCGGTCTGCGGGTCGAGGATGCCGAGCGTGGTGGTGCCCCGGCCGTGGACGGTGGCGATCAGGCCGTTCTCCAGCGGCCGGAACCAGCTGAGGCCGAACTTCCACAGCGGTCCGGCGAACTCCTGCTCCCGGGGGCAGAGTGCGACCCTGCCCCGGTGCGGGTCGGCGCGGTACAGATTCCACCAACCACTGCGGTCACTGGCGAAAATGAGCTGTCCGTCGGCGCCCCATTCGATCTGCGGCACCGATTCCTCGGGGCCGCCGCCGAAGCTCCAGGTGTGGTGGAACGTGCCGTCCTCGGCGACGTCCGCGAGCATCACCTCGGTACCGTCCCACGGCATCCGCGGATGGTCCCAGGCGATCCAGGCCACCCGCCGCCCGTCGGGCGAGAGCTTCGGTCCGGTGACGAAGCGGTGACTGTCGTCGGTGAGTTCGCGTACCGCCGACCGGTCGTCGGCGGCCGAGCCGTCCAGGGGCACTGCGGCGATCACCCGGCGCAGTTCGGTGGGCGACTCGCCGGTGAACTCCTCCAGGACGCACCACACTTCGCCGTGCTCGCCCCGGCCGAGGTGGAGCTGCGGGTCGACCCAGCGCAGTCCGCCGCCGACGGCCGAGACCGGGGTGAGCGGCCGGGGTTCGCCGGGCCCGTCGGGGGCGTAGGCATACAGCCGCTGGTCGGCGAAGTCGACGAAGACGATCAGCGGGCCGCCCTCGGCCCGTGCGGCCCCGGCCCAGGGCTGTCCGCCGTACTCGATGACCCGGCTCCGTACGTTCCAGGGAGCGGGCAGCACACTGCTGCTCGTCCCGTCCGCCCGACGGCGGATCAGGGCGCGGCGGCCCGCCTCGGCGGGGCGCGGCTCCGTCCACCACACCTCGTCGCCGACCACGCCGACGTACTCGGGACGGCCGTCGTGCGAGGCGGCCAGCCGCGCGTCGATCGGCGACGGCCATGTTCCGTGGGCCCCTGTGGACACCATGATCGATTTCCCCCCGTTCCGGGTCAGGCCGTGCGCAGATAGTGATCGAGGACGCGGACGCCGAAGTGCAGTGACTCGACGGGGACGCGTTCGTCGACGCCGTGGAACAGCGCCTGGTAGTCGAAGCCGACGGGCAGCTTCAGTGGTGAGAAGCCGTAGCCGGTGATGCCGAGCCGGGAGAACTGCTTGGCGTCCGTGCCGCCCGACATGCAGTAAGGCACGACATGGCCGTCCGGGTCGAAGCGTTCGACGGCGGCGCGCAGTTTCGCGAAGGTCGGCGAGTCGACCGGGGCCTGCAGCGGGACCTCGCGGTGGTGGAACTCCCAGTCGACATCGGGTCCGGTCAGCCGGTCCAGGGTGGCGGTGAACTCGTCCTCGCCGCCGGGGACCATCCGGCCGTCGATATAGGCGGTGGCGTGGCCCGGGATCACATTGACCTTGTACCCGGCCTCCAGCATGGTCGGGTTGGAGCTGTTGCGGACCGTCGGCTCGACCAGAGCGGCGGCCGGTCCGAGCTTGCTGAGAAGTCCGTCCACGTCGAAGCCGGGGGCGTCGAGGTCGGGGCGGATGCCGTGCAGTGCGGCGATCTCGGTGAGCGCGGCGCGCACGGTCGGGGTGAGCCGGACCGGCCATTCGTGCCCGCCGATCCGGGCGACGGCCGCGGCGAGTGCGCTGACCGCGTTGGCCCTGTTGACCTTGGAGCCGTGTCCCGCCTTGCCGTGCGCGGTGAGTTTCAGCCAGGCGGTGCCGCGTTCACCGGCGGCGATCGGGTAGAGCTGCATGTCCGGTCCGGCGTGGAAGGTGAAGGCGCCGGATTCGCTGATGCCTTCCGTACACCCTTCGAAGAGTTCGGCGTGCCGGTCGGCGAGGAAGCCGGAGCCGTCCTCGGCGCTGGCCTCCTCGTCGGCGGTGTACGCGATCACGATGTCGCGGCGGGGCCGGACGCCCGTCCGCGCCCAGGCCCGGACGACGGACAGGACCATCGCGTCCATGTTCTTCATGTCGACGGCGCCGCGCCCCCAGACGACACCGTCGCGGACCTCCCCGGAGAAGGGGTGCACGGTCCAGTCGCCGGCCTCGGCCGGGACGACGTCGAGGTGGCCGTGTACGAGCAGGGCGTCGGCGGACGGGTCGGTGCCCTCGATCCGGGCCACCACATTGGTGCGCCCCGGGGTGCGCTCCAGCAGGACGGGTTCCAGTCCGGCGTCGGCGAGCCGCTCGGCGACGTACTCGGCGGCCGGGCGTTCCCGGCAGTCGCCGCCGCCGCGGTTGGTGGTGTCGATCCGGATCAGTTCGGAGGTGAACGTCACCGATTCGTCGAGCGCCCGCACATCGACGCTCTCCCGGGTTTCGGTCGCCTCAGCCATACTGTTCCTCCACGGCGGACGACACGATCGTCGTCACTGCCTTGAACGTGCGGATACCTTCGTACATCGTCGCGCTGGTGTAGGCGACGCGTCGCTCGCCGCTGGGCACCACGCCGGGGACGACGGTGGCCGCCGCGGCCAGATGCTCGGCGTCGAACTCCAGCTCGATGGTGAAGGGGCCGCCCTCCACCGGTGTGTGCCGCACGGCGAGCGCGGTCGCTTCCTTGGCGGCCGCGCGGATGTCGGCGGCGGTACGGGCCGGGGTGCGACACACCGCCGCGTACCGGGACACATGGTCCTTCACGGCGACCTTGCGGGCCCCGGGGGCGTACCCGTCCGCGTCCACGCAGGTCAGGTCGTCGCCGGTGACGAGGACGACGGGAATGCCGTACTCGGCCACGACATGGGCGTTGAGGAGGCCCTCACTGGCCCGGGCGCCGTTCAGCCAGACGCCGGTGATGGAGTTGGCGAGGTAGGTGTGCGCGAGCACCCCCTCCGTACCGGCTCCCGTGTGGTAGCCGACGAAGGCGATGGCATCGACGTCGCCGTGCTGGACGCCTTCCACCATGGAGAGGGACTTGTGCCTGCCGGTGAGCATCTGGACGCGGTCGTCCAGCTGTTCCAGCAGGAGGTTGCGCATGGACCAGTGGGCCTCGTTGATGAGCACCTCGTCGGCGCCGCCGTCGTAGAAGCCGAGCGCCGCCGCGTTCACGTCGGAGGTGAACATGGAACGGCACCGCTCCCACTGGGGGGTGCCGGGCAGCACATCGGCCGGCCAGGTCACGCCGGTGGCGCCTTCCATGTCCGCGCTGATCAGGATCTTCATGCGGGCTCACGCTACGCGCCGAAGAACCGCCAGGCCAGAGCCATCTGAACGTTCAATGGTCCAGTCCTCCGAAGGTAGTGCGCCCTGCACCCCGAACAGCCGCATTCCGGGCACCTCTCGGCCGGTCGGCGCGCGGTCCGTTCCACCTCGCCTTGACAGCCCTTCTCCGCCCGGACCATGATTCCATTAATTGACTAATGGAATTGAGGCGAAGTGCATGGCAGATGCATTCACTCCGGAGGGCGCATCCGGCGCATGGGCGCTGGAGGCCCGGGGCCTCGGTAGGCGCTACCGTCGCGGCTGGGCGCTGCGCGACTGCTCGTTCCGGCTGCCGGCCGGGCGGATCTGCGGTCTCGTCGGCCCCAACGGGGCGGGGAAGAGCACCCTGTTGGGGCTCGCGACCCGTCAGGTGCAGCCGACGGAGGGTGAACTCCGCGTCTTCGGCGTGCCGGTGGACGATCCCGCGGTGATGCCGAGATTCGCGTTCCTCGGACAGGACAAACCGCTGTTCAAACACTTCACCGTGGCGGAGACGCTGCGGATGGGCAGCGAGCTGAATCCCGGCTGGGACATGGCCTCGGCGGAGCGGATCGTACGGTCGGGCCAGGTGCCGATGCATGCCCGCGTCGGCACGCTCTCCGGCGGTCAGCGCACCCGCGTCGCGTTCGCGCTCGCCTTCGGCAAGCGGCCGGACCTGCTGCTGCTCGACGAGCCGATGGCCGACCTCGACCCGCTGGCCCGCCACGACATGGGCGCCCTGCTGATGTCGGAGGCGGTGGAGCGCGGCACCACAGTGCTGATGTCCTCGCATCTGCTGTCCGAGCTGGAGGACATGTGCGACTACCTGCTGGTGCTCGCCGACGGCAGGATCCGGATGGCGGGTGACGCGGACGCGCTCGTCCCGGCCCACGCGCTGGTGACCGGACTCGCCTCCGACGGGAACCCGGCCGACGCTCTGGCCCCCCACACGGTGATCGAAGTCCGCGTCCATGGCAGGCAGTTCAACGCGCTGGTGCGGCCGAACGGCCCGCTGCCGCAGGACTGGGTGGTCGCCGAACCAAGCCTGGAGGAAGTGCTGCTGGCGCACCTCCGCTCGCCGGACGCACCCCCGTTGTTCACACCCGGTGCCCGTATCGAGGCCGAAGGGATCCACACCTCATGAGCACCACCCTGACCCAGCCGCCCCGGACCGCACGGACGCCGGGACCGCGTCGGCTGCGCGGGCTGTCCTGGCTCGTCGTGCGTCAGCACCGGGCCGCACTGCTCACCCTGCTCTCCGCGACGGTCCTCGGCGCGGCCTGGATCGCGTACCAGCGCGGCCGGATGGGCCAAACGCTCGAAGCCGCGGGCTGGCCGGACAAGGAGCTGACACAGCCGACGATCGGCTCGACGACGCTCACTCTCACCCTCACCGCCCTGAGCGCTCTGCCCGTGATCCTCGCCGTCTTCCTCGGCGCCCCGCTGATCGCGGGCGATCAGGAGCACGGCACCGCGCAGCTGGTCACCACCCAGTCCGTGTCCCGCCGCCGCTGGCTGGCGGCGAAGCTCGCCTGGTGCTACGCGGCCGCGGTCGTGGCCGGCGTGGTGCTCTCGGCGTTCCTCACCTGGTGGTGGAAGCCCTACCGTTCGGTGTTCCCCGACCTGTGGCCGGAGGGGCCGGTCTTCGACAACACCGGTCCGGTACTGCCCGCGCTGTGCCTCTTCCTGACCGCCGCGGGCATCACCATCGGCATGCTGCTGCGCCGGGTCCTCGCGTCCATGCTGGTCACGTTCGTCTTCGCCGTGATCGTCGAGGTCCTCTGGGGCCAGCTGCGCGTACATCTCGCGCCGTCACGCATGTTCGCCTACCCGCTCGACGGCGACATGCCCGCCCGGCTGAACGGCTCGTACGAACTGGACAGCTGGATCGGCTCCGCCGACGGCCGGCTCTACGGCTGGGGGTTCTGCACCGAGCCCACCGAGGCGGCATCCGACGCCTGCATCAAGGAGCACGGCATCGTCAACAATGTCGTCGAATACCTCGGTTTCGACCAGATGCCGGCCATGCAGTGGACGGGGGCGGGCGTCCTGCTCGCGGCCACCGCCGTGCTCACCGCGTTCACCCTGTGGCGGGTCTCCCGGCGCCCCCTTTAGGACACGCCCACGCGGTTACGTATCGTTTCGGCAGTCCAACAGGAGGTGACAGGCGGTGGTCGTATTCCGCATCGACAGACGCAGCGGAGTGGCAACGTATCTCCAGATCGTGCGGCAGGTCGAACAGGCGCTGCGGATGGGAGCCCTGGAGAAGGGCGACCGGCTGCCCACGGCCGCGCAGGTCGCGGCGGAGACCAAGGTCAACCCGAACACGACCCTCAAGGCGTACCGCGAGCTGGAGCGCGCGGGCCTGGCCGAGGTCCGGCAGGGAGCGGGCACCTTCATCACCCGCTCCCTCGCCCCGGCACAAGAGGGCCCCGACTCCCCACTGCGCGCCTCGCTGGCCCAGTGGCTGGACGAGGCCCGGTCCCAGGGGCTCAGCGGACAGGAGGTCACCGCCCTCTTCCGGTCGGCCTACGCGGCCGTGTATCCGTCCGGGACGGACGTCTGACACGCGCTTTCCCGGGGAGCGGGAAACCTGCCTCAACTCCGCGCCGAACAGCTCAGCGGGGGTTCGTGCCCTTGAGGATCTCCTCGATCCGGGCCAGTTCCTCGTCGGCGAACTCCAGGTTCCGGACCGCCTCGACGCTGTTCTCCAGCTGGGCAACGCTGCTCGCGCCGACCACGGCGGAGGTGATCCGGCCGCCCCGCAGCACCCATGCGAGCGCCAGCTGCGCGAGGGACTGCCCGCGTGCGGAAGCCACCTCGTCCAGTGCCCGCAGCCGCTCCACCAGCTCCGGGGTGACCGAATCGGCCGTCAGGAAGGGGCTGTTGCCCGCCGCGCGCGAGCCCTCCGGGATGCCGCGCAGATAGCGGTCGGAGAGGATGCCCTGCTCCAGCGGCGAGTAGGCGATCGATCCGGTGCCCAGCTCGTCCAGCGCCGTGAGCAGCCCGTCCTCGACCCAGCGGTCCAGCATCGAGTAGCGCGGCTGGTGGATGAGGAGCGGGGTGCCCAGTTCCCTGAGGATCCGCGCGGCCTCCCGGGTCTGCTCCGGGGAGTAGTTGGAGATGCCGGCGTAGAGCGCCTTGCCCTGCCGCACCGCCGAGTCGAGCGCGCCCATCGTCTCTTCGAGCGGGGTGTCGGGGTCGGGGCGGTGCGAGTAGAAGATGTCGACGTAGTCGAGCCCGAGCCGGGTGAGGCTCTGGTCGAGCGACGAGAGCAGGTACTTCCTGGACCCCCACTCGCCGTACGGGCCGTCCCACATCAGATAGCCCGCCTTGGTGGAGATGACCAGCTCGTCCCTCAGCCGGGCGAAGTCCGTCCGCAGCGCGCGTCCCATCGCGGTCTCGGCGGCACCGGGCGGCGGTCCGTAGTTGTTGGCGAGGTCGAAGTGGGTGATGCCGAGGTCGAAGGCCCGGCGCAGGATCTGCCCCTGGGTCTCCGGCGTCCTGTCCCCGCCGAAGTTGTGCCACAGGCCGAGGGAGAGCGCGGGAAGCAGCAGTCCGCTGCGTCCGGTGCGCCGGTAGGGCATGACTTGGTAGCGGTCGGCGGACGGGAGGTACATGCGGGCTCCACAAAAGAAGGCAGAGGGGCAGGTGCGGTGCGCAGGGTCCAGGTTCGCCGATGACGATCCAGCAGTCCAACAGAAGATTCTGCTGGGATTCAGCGCTTATATTTCTCAATCATGGAGTTGCGTCAGCTGGAACATTTCGTCGCCGTCGCCGAGGAGGCGCACTTCACCCGTGCCGCCGAGCGCCTCGCCGTGTCGCAGTCGGGTCTCTCCGCCTCCGTACGGGCCCTGGAGCAGGAACTCAGGACCCCGCTCTTCAGCCGCACGACACGCAGTGTGCGGCTGACCGAGGCGGGGCGTGCTCTGCTGGTCGAGGCCGAGCGCACGCTGGCGGGGGCACGGGCGGCGAGGGACGCGGTCGACGCGGTACGGGGGCTGCTGCGCGGCACCCTGTCGGTGGGGGTGGAGCAGTGTGTGCCCGGGGTGCGCCTGCCGCGTCTGCTGGCGGCCTTTCACCGCAGGCATCCGCTCATGGAGATCCGGCTCCGTCAGGAGGGCACCACGAGCCTGGTGGACGGGGTGGCCGGCGGGCGGCTCGACGTCGCCTTCGCCGCGACCGTCAGCTCCGTCGAGTGGCGCGGCGAGCTGGTCCCGCTGGCGCGTGAGCCCATGGTCGTCCTCTGTGCCCCGGACCACCGGTTCGCGTCGGCGGACGGCGTGGCGTGGGAGGAGCTGCCCGGTGAGTCCTTCATCGACTTCCATCCGGACTGGGGGCCGCGGCGGGCGGCGGACGGGGCGTTCGCCGAGGCACGGGTGCGGCGCACGGTGGGCCTGGAGGTGAATGATGTGCACAGCCTGCTGGAGCTGGTGCACGAGGGGCTGGGGATCGCGCTCGTGCCGCACCACTTCTCCCGTAAACCCGAGGCCCGGGGGCTGGTGGCGATCGAGCTCGCGGGGCCCCGGCAGCCGTCCTACGAGAGCGTCGTGGTGCTCCCGGCGCCCCGGGCCATGAGCCCGGGCGCGCGGGAACTGATGGCGCTGCTCCGGAGTGAGGACGCCGTGTGAGGACAGGCGCTCGCGGCCGTCAGCCGGCCGCGGGGGCCGCGCCCAGCACGAACCAGCGCGCGGGCAGGTCGATACGGGTTCCGTCGGGCAGGTACTCGGTCTGGGCCAGGGCGGTGTCACCGCCGGCCAAGGTGGTCAGACCGGCCGCCCGCAGCAGCTCGGGCACCTCCTCCTCCGTGGCGCTCGCCGGTTTCAGTCCATGGTCGAAGACCCGGCGCAGTTTCGCGGGCGGTCCCTCCGGCCCCTGCGCCGCGTGCTGGAGGACCGTCTTGGAGGCAGGGGTCAGCTCGGCCACGAACGCCCGGCCCCGCTCCCCCACCAGCGTCGCGACAGCCGCGGCGACGGCGGGCCTGGCCTCGGCCTCGCTCTGGTGGATCACCGCCCGCATATAGACATTGGTGTCACCGATCCGCTCGTGAAGGGCCGCCACGCCCTCCTCGTCGACCAGGTCGAGCTGGATGAACTCGGCGACGCCTTCGGGGTCCGCGCGGCGGGCGTGCGCGATCGCCGCGTGCGAGAGATCCACCCCGATCGCACGGGCGAAGCGGGTGGCGAGATAGCGGGTCTGGGTGCCGTTCCCGCAGCCCAGGTCCACGACGGGCAGCGAGGCGTCGGCGTACGGCAGGAGCAGTTCGCTGTGGGGTACGGAGCTGAGTGAGGGGTCGGCGTCCCAGATCGCCTCACCGGGCGCGTCCGAGGTGGCGGACCAGAACCCCTCCCACGCCTCGCGGTAACGCGGCGACACGTCCATACGCACTCCCGAGTCCGTTCGTCCTGAGGCAGGTTGCTCAGGTACGGACTATCGTTCCGGAGCGGCCGGGGCAAGAGCGCGCACAGCATCCACCGCTCATGACACCCTCCTTCACCAGGTGTGCGAGCGGGGGCGCGGGATACGGCTGAGCGCCTGCTCGAACCAGACGGTCTTGCCGTGTGCCGTGGTGCTGGTGCCCCATTCGCGGGCGAGGCTGCTCACGACCAGCAGCCCGCGGCCGTGCTCGTCGTGGGCGGCGGCGTCGAGCAGTGCGGCCGGGGCGGGTTCGTCGTCGCTGACCTCGCACAGCAGGGCGCCGGTGCGGACCAGACGCAGCCCGATGTGATGGGTGCGGCCGTGCTTCACGGCGTTGGTGACGAGCTCGCTGACCATCAGCTCGGCGGCCTCCACCGCGTCCGGCAGATCCCAGTCGAGGAGCTTGCCGCGCACCAGACGCCGTGACCGGGCCACTTCCCGCGGGTCCAGGGCCAGTTGCCACTCGGCGACGTCTCCGTCCGGGATGCCGTTCAGCCGGGCCATCAGCAGCGCCACGTCGTCCTTGCGGCCGCCGCTCGGGTTCAGGGCGCGGATGATCGTGTCGCAGGCGTCGTCCATCGAGGCGGCGGGGTGGGCCGCGGAGGCACACAGTGCGGCGAGTCCCGCGCCGATGTCCTGGCCGCGCACCTCGACGAGGCCGTCGGTGCACAGGACGAGACGGTCGCCCGGCCGTACCCGTACGGTCGCGGTCTCGAAGGCGACACCGCCGACGCCGATGGGAGCGCCGGTGGGCAGGGCGAGGAGTTCGGCGCGGCCGTCCTCGGCGCGGACCAGCACCGGCGGGATGTGCCCGGCGTTGGCGATCTGCACCTCGGAGCGGATCGGGTCGTAGACGGCGTAGAGGCAGGTCGCCAGATACTGCTCGCCGAGGCGCTGCGCCAGGTCGTCGAGGTTGCGAAGCAGTTGGGCCGGTGGCATCTCCATGGTGGCCATGGTCAGCACGGCGGTGCGCAACTGGCCCATCATCGCGGCCGAGTTGAGGCCGTGGCCCATGACGTCGCCGACGACGAGCGCGGTGCGGGAGCCGGGGAGTTTCACCGAGTCGAACCAGTCGCCGCCGACCCTTCCGAGCCGGGCACCGGGCAGATAGCGGGTGGCGATGTCGCAGCCGGCCATCCGTGGTTCGACCTGGGGCAGCATGCTGTCCTGGAGGGTCTCCGCCACGTTCTCCTGGTAGGTGTACATGCGGGCGTTGTCGAGTACGAGCCCCGCGCGGGCGGCGAGTTCGGCGCCCGTGGTGCGGTCCATGTCGTCGAAGGGCTCGCGGCCGGGGCGGCGCATCAGGACCATGAAGCCGAGGACCACGTCACGGGCCTTGAGCGGCGCGATCAGCAGGGATCGACGGGTGATCAGCGGGCGCAGGTCACGCTTCTCGAACTCGTCCGAGATCCGGTTGCTCAGCTCCTCGCTGGCGTACGGGATGAGGACGGGCTCGCCGGTGACCATGCACTGGAAGAACGGGGTGTGTTCGGGGAAGGCGATGGATTCGCCGACCGGGACGGTGTCGTCCCAGCGGCCGGGTTCGTCGTTGTGTTCGACCCAGACCCGGTGCCAGATGGTGGTGACGTCGGGCGGCCCGTCCGGGAAGCCCTCGCCGGCCAGGACCGCGGCGCGCAGATGCGTACCCGCGAAGTCGGTGAAGCGGGGTACGGCGGCGCTGGTGACCTCGCGGATGGTGCGTTCCAGGTCGAGGGAGGTGCCGATGCGGCCGCTGACCTCGTTGAGGAATTCCAGCCGCTCGCGGACCGCCGCGTATTCGAGGTCGAGTTCGGGGCGGGGGACGGCGAGGGGTGCGGGCGGTCCGTCGCCGTCGCCCGGCGGGCTCCCGGCCGGACGGCGTGTGTTCCGTCGCGGCACTCCCCAGTCGGGGGTGACCGGGACCTGGTCGAGGTGGCTGAACTCCAGGACGGGGTATCCGAGTTCGAGGACCTGGGAGACGATCCTGGTCGCCTCGTGGACGCTCATGCTGGGCAGGATCTCGGGCAGCCGGCCCGCCAGCTCCTGATAGCCGGGAAAGTCGGTGTGCAGCGCGAAGCCGGGGGCGATCGTCTCGGTGTCCCGTCCCTCGCCCCGGTCGCCGTCGCGCAGCTGGGCGGCATCGGCGGCGAGCACCAGCAGCCGCTCCGAACCCGGTCCGACCAGTGGATAGGCCCACCACAGGACATCGATCCGGCCGCGCCCGGCCTCGTCGACCCTGGCCCGGCCCGCAGCCGGGTAGGCGACCGTCCCGCTGAGTGAGCTGTCGAGCTCGGGGCCGAACTCCTCATGGGCCCTGTCGCCCGCGAGTCCGCCGTCTCCGAGTCCGCCGTCCTTCCCCAACGCCCCGTACACCGGCAGGAGTTCACCGGCCGGGCAGCCGAGTGCCTCCTGTCTGGTGACGCCGAAGAGCCGTCTCGCGCCGGTCGACCAGTGCGAGACGAGCCCGTCCGCGTCGACCACCACCACGGCCAGCGGCACGCGGCCGGCCGCGGCGTCGCGCGGCTGCGGTGTCCTCTGCGGCGGCACACCGAGATCCATGGGCGGAAGGCTCCTTCCCCACCGCGACTCTCTGCGGTACGTGACTCCACGGTACGGCTCCGCGTCCGGCGCCCGCCGGTCATCGGCACAATCGCCCCCGGGGGTGGTGCGCCCGGCGCACCCGGACGCGCGCGGAACGGCCCGGTCTGGGTGCCCGGCCGGCCGGCCCCCGGAACGATCAGTCCTCGTGCCCCAGTTGGAGGTCGCGTTCGGTCCGGCCGCCGCCCGCGACCTGGAGGACGGTGGCCACCGGCGGATACCCGGCCGCGATCACCGTGTACTCACCGGTGGACAGGTCCACGAACCGGAATGCGCCGTCGGGCCCGGTGGTGAGCGTGTCGACGACATTGCCCGCCGCGTCCAGCAGCGTGACCCGTGCGTCCTCGACGGGCCGGCCGCCGCTCGCCCGTACGACACCGCGCAGCACCGCTCCACCGGCGAGCTCGATGTCCTGCCGGGTCTCCCTGGCCGCCTGCACGCTCACCGGCAGCGCGGCGGGCCTGAAGGCGGGGGCGCTGGCCGCGAGGGTGTACTCGCCGGCCACCAACTCCGAGATCACATAGCCGCCCTCGCGGCCGCTGCGGGTGGACGCGACCACCTCGCCGCGGACATCGGTGAGGGTGACGGCGGCGTCGCGCACCGGGATGCCGTCGGCGGTGACGACGGTCCCGGCGAGGCGCCCCGCGCCGCCGAGCACCACATCGAGCTCGACGGACCTCTCGCCCACGGTGACGCTGACGGCCTGCGGCTGATGGCCGCCGGCCGCGGCGATGAGGACGTACGAGCCCGCGCCGGGCACGCTCAGCGCGTACCGCCCGTCGTCCCCGCTCGCGCCCCGTCCGACCTGCTGCCCCTGGACGTCGATGAGGGTGAGGGCGGCGCGCGGCACCTTCGTACCGTCGGGGTGCTGGACGCTGCCGCACACCGGCACACCCGACAGGTACACGGGCGGCGGCGGAGCGGCGGAAGCGGTGGTGCGGGCGGCGGGGATCGCTGAGGACTCGGCGGCAATTTCGGGGCTGTGGTGGGACACCAGCGGTTTCTCCTTGAGGAAGAAGGCGAAGAACAGGCCGAGCACGAGCACCGGCACGAGGTAGAGGAAGATCCGCGGCATCGCGTCCGCGTACGCCTGGATGTAACTGTCGCGCAGCGCGGGCTCCATGGCATGGACCAGCTGCGGGGTGATCGACTCGGGGTCGGGGAGGTCGGCACCGGCCGGCAGGCGGACGGCGAGCGCGTCCGCGAGACGGCCCGCGAAGAGGGTCCCGAAGACGGCGGCGCCGACGCTGCCGCCGATCTGCCGGAAGTAGTTGTTGGCACTGGTGGCGGCGCCGAGGTCGGCGGGCTCCACGGAGTTCTGCACGGCGAGCACCAGCACCGGCATGACCAGGCCGATCCCGATGCCGAGCACGGCCTGCGCGATGCCGTACTCGATGCGCGGGGTGTCGGTTTCGAGGCGGGAGAGCAGCCACATGCCGACCACCGAGACCGCGCCGCCGGCGATGGGGTAGACCCGGTAGCGGCCGGTACGGGAGATCAGCTGGCCGGAGACGACGGACGCGCCGACGATGCCGCCCATCATCGGCAGCATCAGCAGTCCGGACTCGGTGGCCGTGGCGCCGTCGACCATCTGCAGGAACGTCGGCAGATAGCTGGCGGCGCCGAACAGCGCGACCCCGACGACCGCGCCGACGAGCGCGGTGACATTGAAGATCGAGTCACGGAACAGCCGCAGCGGAATGATCGGTTCGGCTGCCCGGTGCTCGACGACGAGGAACAGCAGTGCCGTTCCTGCGGCCCCGGCGGCGAGCCCCAGGATGGTGCGCGAGCCCCAGGCGTACTCCGTACCGCCCCAGCTGGTCAGCAGCACCAGGCAGGTGGAGGCGGCCGCGAGCAGCAGCGCGCCGAGGATGTCGAGGCGGGGCCGGACGGTGGGCCTGGGGAGTTTCAGTACGACGGTGATGACGGCGAGGGTGATCAGGCCGAAGGGGACGTTGATGTAGAAGCACCAGCGCCAGGAGGCATGGTCGGTGAAGAAGCCGCCGAGCAGCGGGCCCGCGACGGACGCGAGTCCGAAGGCGGCGCCGATGAGCCCCATGAACCGGCCGCGTTCCCGGGGCGGTACGACGTCCGCGATGATCGCCTGGACCCCGATCATGAGTCCGCCGCCGCCGATGCCCTGGACGGCGCGGAAGGCGATCAGCTCGTCCATGGTGCGGGACCAGCCGGCCAGCGCGGAGCCGACGACGAAGACGACGATCGCGAACTGGAAGACGCCCTTGCGGCCGAAGAGGTCGCCGAGCTTTCCGTAGATCGGCAGTCCGATGGTGGAGGCGAGGAGGTACGCGGTGACGGCCCAGGACATCTTCTCCAGGCCGTGCAGCTCACCGACGATCTTCGGGAGCGCGGTGGCGACGATCATCTGGTCGAGCGCCGCGAGCAGCAGTGTGAGCATCAGCCCGAGGAAGACCAGCCGGATGTGGCGGGGGCTGGTCTCCGGTACGGCGAAGGGCGCACCGGCCACGGCTTCTTCCGCCTTGCCCGGCGTCTGGGCGACAGGAGGCGGCGAGGGCGCACCGGCGGGTGGCGCGGCCGCCGTGGCGGCCCCCGCACCGCCCGGCTCGTCCTCCAACAGAGTGATCCCACCCACCACGTGCCGCTCCCCTCATCGCGTCTGCGCCGCCCATTTCTCGCATTGCGCGACAAGGGAGGGCAAACGCGACGGGGGGCGCTGACGGCGCACTCAGGGGGCTTAATCCCCGGTGGGAGCCACTACGGCGCACAACCGACGGGCCGAGAAAACCACCCGAACCGGTGAGGCCGGTCAAGAGGGCGTGGAGCTACTTCTCGACCTCGGTGGCGAGGTTCTGGAGCAGCTCGTCATAGATCCGCCCAAGTCCCTTGGGCGCAAAGGTCTTCTCGAAGAATCCGCCGATGCCGCCGGCGCCGTTCCAGACGGTGGAGACAACCGCCTTCGACTTCCCCTCGCCGGCCGGGGTGACGGTCCAGGTGGTGACCATCGAGGAGTTGCGGTCCTTCTCGACGAGCCGGCCGTCGGTGGGCTCGGTGACCTCCAGCAGACAGTCGCGCACCCGCTTGCTGGTCGCCTGGAGCTTCCAGTGGACGAGGGTGCCCTCGCCGTCACCGCCCTCGCGCACCTCGTACTCGCTGAACTGCCCGGGCAGCAGCTTGCCCCGGGTCTCCCTGTAGTCGGCCAGCGCGTCGAACACCGTCTCCGCGTCCGCCGCGATGACTCGCTCTGTCGTGGCCTCGACCTGCGCCATGGCTGTTCCTCCAGCACTCGGTTGTTCGGGGGCGTGCTGAGCCAACCACCTCCGGGACGCCGCTCAAAATCCGGGCCGGGACGAAGGGGAGAAAACGATCATGGGAACAAGTGTTCTATTCTCGGTCCAGTGCTACCGAGGAGGCGTCCATGCGCTGGGACAATCTGGTCGAGAACACCCGGGAAGCCGGGACCGGCGCGCTCTTCGCCGCGGACGCGGTGACCACGCGCACCTTTGACACCCCCGAATTCCGGGGGATCACCTTCCACGAGATCCGGGCCCGCTCGATCCTGAACCGGGTGCCAGGCGCATCGCGGATGCCGTTCGAATGGACCGTCAATCCGTACCGGGGCTGTACGCATGCGTGCGTCTACTGCTTCGCCCGCAAGACCCACAGCTATCTGGACCTCGACACCGGAATCGGCTTCGACTCACAGATCGTCGTCAAGATCAACGCCCCGGAGCTGCTGCGCGGCCAGCTCGCGTCCAGCCGCTGGCACGGCGCGCACATCGCGATGGGGACCAATGTCGACTGCTACCAGCGCGCCGAGGGCCGCTACCGGCTGATGCCCGGCATCATCTCGGCCCTGCGCGATCACGCGAACCCGTTCTCGATCCTGACCAAGGGGACGCTGATCCTGCGCGATCTGGAACTGCTGCGCCAGGCCTCCGAGGTCACCGACGTCGGCATCTCCGTCTCGGTCGGCTTCGTCGACGACGGGCTGTGGCGCACGGTGGAGCCCGGTACCCCCTCCCCCGAGCGCCGCCTGGACGCCGTACGCACCCTGAGCGAGCACGGCATCGACTGCGGCGTGCTGATGGCGCCCGTCATCCCGTTCCTCGGCGACCACCCGGACCAGTTGCGCGCCACGGTCCGGGCGATCGCGGCCGCCGGGGCGACCTCGGTGACCCCGCTCGTCCTCCATCTGCGGCCCGGCGCCCGGGAGTGGTACATGCAGTGGCTCGGGCGGCACCACCCCCATCTGGTGCGGCGGTACGAGCGGCTGTACGCCGAGGGCGCCTATGCACCCAAGTGGTACCAGCGGCGCATCACGCGGTACGTCCACGAGCTGGCGACCGAGTTCGGCATCGGCCCCTCGCACCGCGGCCCGGCCCGCCGCCTCCCCGTGCGCCACGAGCAGCCGTCACCGCTCGACGACCCCGGACCCACCCAGCTGACCCTGCTCTGACCCGGCCCGTCCGATCGCGGGCGGACCCGCCGGACAAGCACCGAACAGGCAAATGGGTCAACTCTCGTCAGAACATGTCCTTCCGGGCGTGAATGTGGGGAGCATGCGGCGGGGGCTGCGTCACGCGCAGCCGCGTTTCCCCCACCACGGGAGGCCATATGACGAAACGTCCAGGAATTCTGTTCGCCGTCGGGGCGACGGTCGCCGGTCTGGTGACCGCCGCCCCGACCCCGGCGACCGCCGAGAGCGGTGCGTCGCAGCGCGCCGCCACCCAGCTCAAGTGGACCGACTGCGGCACCAAGACCTACCCGGGGCTGCAGTGCTCATCGGTCAGCACACCGCTCGACCATGACGATCCGTCAGGCCGCCGGATCACCCTCGCCCTGTCCCGGATCCCGCACACCGCGAAGACCTTCCAGGGTCCCCTGCTCGTCAACCCGGGCGGCCCCGGGGGCAGCGGTCTCTCGATGGCCGGCTTCGTGGCGTCCTCACTGCCGAAGTCGGTCGCCGCGCAGTACGACGTGATCGGCTTCGACCCGCGTGGCGTCGGGAAGAGCCAGCCGGCGCTGGACTGCGTACCGAAGTACTTCGATCCGCTGCGCCCCGACTCGGTGCCGGAGTCGCCCGGCGTCGAGGAGGCCAACCGGAACAGGGCCCGCGCCTTCGCCGAGGCGTGCGGGGAGAAGTACCCGGATCTGCTGCCGTACATCGACACGATCAGCGCCGCCAAGGACCTCGAAGTGATCCGGCAGGCGACCGGCTCCGGGCAGCTCAACTACTTCGGGTACTCGTACGGGACGTACCTCGGTGCGGTGTACGCCAAGCTGTTCCCGCAGCGGGTGCGGCGGCTGGTGCTCGACTCGAACGTCGACCCGGACGGCATCTGGTACGAGGACAACATCGCCCAGAACTACGCGTTCGACGCCCGCCACAAGGCGTTCGCCGCCTGGGTCGCGAAGCACGACACCACGTACGGACTCGGCGGCGACCCCGCGGAGGTCGAGCGTGCCTGGTACGCGATGCGTGCCGCCGTCAAGGCGAACCCCGCGGGCGGGAAGGTCGGGGCGAGCGAGCTGGAGGACACGTTCCTGCCCGGCGGCTACTACAACGGCTACTGGCCCCATCTGGCCGATGCGTTCGCCGCGTACGTGCACGACAAGGACCAGGACGCGCTGGTGAAGGCGTACAAGAAGTTCGGCGCGGTCGACGCGGCGGACGACAACGGCTACTCGGTCTACACGGCCGTGCAGTGCCGCGACACCGCGTGGCCCCGGCCGTGGAACGTCTGGCGCACCGACAGCTGGAACGTACGGGCCAAGGCGCCCTTCTTCACCTGGAACAACACCTGGTACAACGCCCCGTGCGCCGACTGGCCGGTGGAGCCGCTGAACCCGATGCGGGTCTCCAACAACAACCTGCCGCCGGTGCTGCTCTTCCAGGCCACCGAGGACGCGGCCACTCCGTACGAGGGCGGCATCACGCTGCACCGCATGCTGCGCGGTTCGCGCCTGGTCGTCGAGGAGGGCGGTGGCAATCACGGCATCACGCTGAGCGGCAACGACTGCCTGGACACGTACCTGGCGGACTATCTCGCCAAGGGCACCGTCCCGCGCGGCACGGGCAACCGGGCCGCCCCGGACGCGGTCTGCGCCAAGTCCCCCGACCCGCAGCCGCTGACCGGCCGGGCGGCGGAGAGGTCGGCCAGGGGAACGGACCTCGGCACCAGGGGCGGCACGCTGCACGGCCTGCTCGGCTTCCGCGGCTGACCGACCACGCCCCCGGGCCGAAATCACTTGCGGGCCATCCTGGCGCATGCGCCAGGATGGCCCGTATGACGACAGGGACCGCGCCCGCCCACACCCCCGATGTGCTCATCCGGGACATGACCGTCGATGACTGCGAGGCCGTCGCGAGAGTCCGTGTGCGCGGCTGGCAGTCCGCGTACGCGGGGCTGATGCCGCAGTCGTATCTGGACACCATGGACATCGCCGAGGACGCGCAACGGCGCCGCGGATTCTTCGCCGAGGGCAACACGGTCGTGAACGCGGTGGCCGAACGGGCGGGCCTCGGTGTGATCGGCTGGGCCTGCTACGGCCCGTACCGTGAGAACGGCAGACGGCTCGCGCGGGGCGAGCTGTACGCGATCTATGTGCTGCCCGAACAGATCGGGACCGGGGCCGGCCGCGCCCTGATGACCCGGATGCTCGACCGCGCCGCCGCGGACGGCTTCCCGGAGCTGGCGCTCTGGGTGCTGAAGGAGAACGCCCCGGCCCGCCGCTTCTACGAGCGCGCTGGCTTCGTCCCCGACGGAGCCGAGGAACCCTTCGAGGTGGACGGCGTGCTCGTGCCCGAGATGCGGTACGTGCGCACCCTCAGTCCCCCGGCAGCCGGCTGAGCGCGTCCCGTGCCGCGCCGCCCAGTCTCGGGTGCGGCAGCGCCGCCTCCAGGACCGGGCGGGCCTGCGCGTCGCCGAGCTGTCCGAGCCCCTCCACGCAGGCGAGCGCCACCCGCCAGTGCGGATCGTCCGGAGCCAGCAGCCGCCGCAGGGTGGTCATCAGCGCCGGTACGGACTCCGGGGCCCTGAGCGCGGTGAGCAGCCGCACCGGGTGCAGGGCGTACGCGGTGCGCAGGGTGTTGGTGGCCAGCGCTGCGGCGGCGCGGGACGTGCGGGGGTCACCGAGGCGCGCCAGCGCGTGGGCGGCGGAGACACAGCGCTCCGGGTCGCGGTGATTGAGCAGCAGGACCAGCACCTCGAAGGCCCGCCGGTCGCCGCCGCAGCCGAGCCGGAAGGCGGCGATCTCCCGCGCCCAGAGCGGACGTTCGCGTTCCACGAGGACCCGGGCCAGTTCCTCGTCGTCGTCGGTGGCGAGCAGCCTGCGGTACGCCGCCGACTCCCCAGCCTCGTCCGCCAGCCGGTCCGTCAGCGACCGGAGCTCCTCGTCCATGACCGTCAGCGTATCGGCGATGACGGTGTGTGTGAGCCGGACCACAGCAACTCGGGGCTGGCGCGCTCGTTACCCACCGGTTAAGCTCATGTGAGCGGGACACACTCCCCGCAGGCTCCGATGGCCTGGTGACGCAGCCATCCGGAGTGCTTGTCGGTTCGGCAGCTTTGCGAGACGTGACTCCGGGACAGAGTCCGTCGCCCCTTCCCGGTCCGGGCGTGATCGTCGCGCCCCGGCCCTTGAGCACCACGACATGCAATTCCCGTACGCGCTGCGCCGGTTCACTTCTTCCTCGGCGCGTGCCGTGCCTCCTCACAGTCGTCACTCATCCCTGGAGTCCCGTGATGGACACCCCGCTCACCACCATCGCCGTCGTCGGTCTCGGCACCATGGGCACCGGCATCTCCGAAGTCCTGGCCCGTGCCGGGCACGAGGTCATCGGCATCGACATCGACGACGCGGCCGCCCGTCAGGCCGTCGCCGCCCTCGAAGCCGCAACCGCCCGCGCCGTGCGGCGCGAGCGGATCACGCAGGAGGAGCGGGGCGACGTCCTCGCCCGGTTCCGCACCTTCGGTGACCTCCGGGCCGCCGCGGAGGCGGAGCTGGTCATCGAGGTCGTGCCCGAGTCGTACGAGATCAAGCAGCAGCTCTTCCGGGAGCTGGACGCGATCGTCTCGCCGACCGCGATCCTGGCGACCGGCACCAACGCGCTGTCGGTCACCCGGCTCGCTGCCGAATCGCAGCACCCCGAGCGCGTGCTCGGTCTGCACTTCTTCAACCCGGCGCCCGTGATGAAGCTGGTCGAGGTGGTCTCCTCGGTGCTGACCGCCCCGCCTGCCGTCGAGGCGGTCACCGAACTGGCCCGCAGCCTGGGCAAGGAGCCGGTCGCGGTCGGCGACCGGCCGGGCTTCGTCGCCGACGGGCTGCTGTTCGGCTACCTCAACCAGGCCGCCGCGATGTACGAGGCGAACTACGCCTCCCGTGAGGACGTCGACGCGGCCATGAAGCTGGGCTGCGGCCTGCCGATGGGCCCGCTCGCCCTCCTCGACCTGATCGGGATCGACACCGCTCGCACCGTCCTGGAGGCGATGTACTCCGCGTCGCACGACCGGCTGCACGCCCCGGCCCCCATCCTCAGGCAGCTCAGCGAGGCCGGGCTGACCGGCCGCAAGTCGGGCCGCGGCTTCTACACGTACGAGGGGTCCGGCAGCCAGACCGTGGTGCCGGACGCTCTGACCCCGCGGGAGGACGCGGGGGCGGTCACCGGGCGCACGGTGCGGTCGGTGGGTGTCGCGGGCTCGGGGACGATGGCGTCCGGGATCGCCGAGGTCTTCGCGAAGGCCGGCTACGACGTGGTGCTCGCCGCCCGCAGTCAGGAGAAGGCGGACACGGCGAAGGGCCGGATCGCGGGGTCGCTGGAGCGTTCCGTCTCCAAGGGGCGGCTGACGGCCGAGGCGCGGGACGAGATCCTGGCCCGGATAACCGCCGCCGGTTCGCTGGACGCTTTCGCCGATGTCGATCTCGCGGTGGAGGCGGTCGCCGAGGACCTGGCGGTCAAGCAGCAGTTGTTCGGGACGATGGACAAGGTCTGCAAGCCGGGCGCGGTGCTCGCCACCACCACCTCCTCGCTGCCCGTCGTGGCGATCGCACGGGCCACCTCGCGCCCGCAGGACGTCATCGGGATGCACTTCTTCAACCCGGCGCCCGCGATGAAGCTGGTCGAGGTCGTCCGTACGGTGCTTACCGCCGACGACGTCCACGCCACCGTCCGCGAGGTGTGCGTCAGGGTCCGCAAGCACCCGGTGGACTGCGGGGACCGGGCCGGATTCATCGTCAACGCGCTGCTGTTCCCGTACCTCAACAACGCGATCAAGATGGTCGAGGAGCACTACGCGAGCCTGGACGACATCGACGCCGCGATGAAGCTGGGCGGCGGCTACCCGATGGGCCCGTTCGAGCTCCTCGACGTCGTCGGTCTCGATGTCTCGCTCGCCATCGAGAAGGTGCTGCACAACGAGTTCCGTGACCCGGGCCTGGCCCCGGCGCCGCTGCTGGAGCATCTGGTGGCCGCCGGATGCCTCGGCCGCAAGACGGGGCGCGGCTTTCGCGAATATGCCCGGCGCTGAGAGGGTCCGGCAGTGGGCAGCGCGGGTGCAGGAGCGGGGCTGGGGTGCGTGCATCGCAAGGCGGAGGATTGAGGCAGATGGGGTCTCCCCTGCTCGAGCGCAGCCGAGAGCTCGGGGAAGGAGCCATGGTGATTGACGACAACGCCGCGAGGCGCGTGCCCCAGCCCCGCGACGCCGCGAAGTCCGCTGCCGGACCCTCTGACCCGGGAGCCGGTTGGGGCGGGCTGCTCGATCCCTCGGGCGGCCCGCCCCCGCAGGCACATTCCCCTGCACGGATGCAGTACGTTCACACCATGTCCCAGCCCGCCAGGTCCCCCCGTGTCTCCGTCGCGCCCGACACCCAGGAGAGTGCCGCAGGCACCCGCGCCGCCGCCCAGCGGCTCAAGATGCGCCGCGAACTGGCCGCCGCGGCCATGGAACTCTTCGCCACGAAGGGGTACGAGGCGACGACGGTCGACGAGATCGCGGGCGCCGCGGGAGTCGCCCGGCGGACCTTCTTCCGGCACTTCCGCTCCAAGGAAGAGGCGATCTTCCCGGACCACGACGACACCCTCGTCAGGGCCGAGGCCGTCCTCAACGCCGCCCCCGCGCACGAGCACCCCCTCGACACCGTGTGCCGCGGCATCAAGGAAGTCATGAAGATGTACGCGGCCAAGCCCGCCGTCTCCGTGGCCCGCTACAAGCTGACCCGTGAGGTCCCCACCCTGCGCGAGGCCGAGATCGCCTCGGTGGCCCGCTACGAGCGGCTGTTCACGCGCTATCTGCTGGGCCACTTCGACGAGCGCGACCACCAGGTCGGCAATGACGACCCGCTGCTCGCGGAGGTCGCGGCATCCGCCGTCGTCACTGCGCACAACCATGTGCTGCGCCGCTGGCTGCGGGCGGGCGGCGAGGGCGATGTGGAGGCGCAGCTCGACCACGCCTTCGCGATCGTCCGCGACACGTTCGGGACCGGCATCGGGGCGGGCCGGATCGCCGGCACCGAACCGGTGGCGGCGAGGCAGCCGGCCGCGTCCGTGACATCACAGGGCGAGGTGCTGGTCGCGGTGGCGCGGACGGACGCACCGCTCGAAGAAGTGATGCGCACGATCCAGCAGGCGCTGAAGAACCACTGAGGCCGAATGGGGGCGCGCCGACGGGTTTCGCCCGGCCGTCCCCGTCCTCATGCGCGGCCGCGGGTCAAAAACTCGGTTGCCGCGCCCGTACCCCGGTGCTGTGGTGTGCGCATGAATCATGATCACGACACACTTCTGGCCCTTTTCGACCGCGAGATGCGCGAGCACGCCCGCCCCGACGGCCCCGGCGTCCGGGTCGAGCACACCACCGATGTGGTACGGCAGGTCGGTGCGGCCGACGACTGGAACGGTGTCGTCTGGTCGGCGCCGGACCTGGATTCCGTACGGGCGGACGCGGCGATCGCGGCACAGGTGGCGTTCTACACGGCGCTCGGGCACGAGGAGTTCGAGTGGAAGCTGTACGCGCACGACCGGCCTGCCGATCTGGCGGAGCGGCTGCTGGCGGCCGGTTTCGAGGCGGAGGAGCAGGAGACGCTGCTCGTCGCAGCGGTGGCGGACCTCTCGACGGCGGTGGAACTCCCCGAGGGCGTCCGGCTGCGTACCGTGCGTCACGCGGACGATGTGGAGCTGATGGCCCGCGCCCATGAGCAGGCGTTCGGCTCGGACCCGTCGCAACTGCGGCATCAGGTGCTGACCAGACTGGCCGAGGACCCGGACGGCTTCGTCGGCGTCCTCGCCATGGTGGGCGACGAACCGGTGAGCTCGGCCAGGATGGAGCTGTACCCGGGCACGGGCTTCGCAGGGCTCTGGGGCGGCGGAACGGTCGAGGCATGGCGCGGAAAGGGCGTCTACCGGGCCCTGGTCGCCTTCCGGGCCCGGATCGCGGCGGAGCGCGGCTACGACTACGTTCAGGTCGACGCCTCCGCCCAGAGCGCCCCGATCCTGCAGCGCCTCGGCTTCCTGGCCCTGAGCACCACGACCCCGTACGTGTACCGGCCCTCGCGCTGACCGGGCGGCCCCCGGGACAGATCCAGGCGAAACACCCCTCATGTTGCTCATGCGTGCCCGGCGGGTGACAAGTGAGAGAAATTGTTGGCACCCAGTGCCTTGCCAGGTGTCACGGAGTGCCATACGTTGAAGTTGTCCGGGCGGCCGGCGTGCTGAGACCTCACGTACGCCGGCTGTCCCCGCAAGCAATTGCCTGCGCGCCCGGACGCCTGCGTCACAGGCAAACCCTTCTGCTCCACAGAGCAAGCCGAAGCTTTACCAGCCGAACCGACGGCAGCACCTCCACATCGCACCGCACCCCCGTTGGCAGGGACCCTCTGGCGTCCCTCGACGCCGCTTCACCGGAGGCACACCGTGAAGGAAATCCTGGACGCGATCCAATCGCAGGACAGTACGGCCGCGGATTTCGCGGCCCTGTCCATCCCTGAGTCGTACCGCGCGGTGACCGTGCACAAGGACGAGACGGAGATGTTCGCCGGGCTCGACACCCGTGACAAGGACCCCCGCAAGTCGCTGCATCTCGACGAGGTTCCGGTGCCCGAACTCGGCCCCGGCGAGGCACTGGTCGCCGTCATGGCCAGCTCGGTGAACTACAACTCCGTCTGGACCTCGATCTTCGAGCCGCTGGCGACCTTCGGCTTCCTGGAGCGCTACGGAAAGCTCAGCGAGCTCGCCAGGCGCCACGACCTCCCGTACCACGTCATCGGCTCCGACCTCGCGGGCGTCGTCCTGCGCACCGGCCCCGGCGTCAACGCCTGGCACCCCGGCGACGAGGTCGTCGCGCACTGCCTCTCGGTCGAACTGGAGTCCTCGGACGGCCACAACGACACGATGCTCGACCCCGAGCAGCGCATCTGGGGCTTCGAGACCAACTTCGGCGGCCTGGCGCAGATAGCGCTCGTCAAGTCCAACCAGCTGATGCCGAAGCCGCAGCACCTCAGCTGGGAGGAGGCCGCGGCCCCGGGCCTGGTCAACTCCACCGCGTACCGCCAGCTCGTCTCGCGCAACGGCGCGGGCATGAAGCAGGGCGACAACGTGCTGATCTGGGGCGCCAGCGGCGGGCTCGGTTCATACGCCACACAGTTCGCCCTGGCCGGTGGCGCCAACCCGATCTGTGTGGTCTCCAGCGAGCAGAAGGCGGACATCTGCCGGAGGATGGGCGCCGAGGCGATCATCGACCGCAACGCCGAGGGCTACAAGTTCTGGAAGGACGAGCACAACCAGGACCCGCGCGAGTGGAAGCGGTTCGGCAAGCGCATCCGTGAGCTGACCGGCGGCGAGGACGTGGACATCGTCTTCGAGCACCCGGGCCGCGAGACGTTCGGCGCCTCGGTCTACGTGACCCGCAAGGGCGGCACGATCGTCACCTGCGCCTCCACGTCCGGCTACAACCACGAGTACGACAACCGCTACCTGTGGATGTCGCTGAAGAAGATCGTGGGCTCGCACTTCGCCAACTACCGCGAGGCGTGGGAGGCCAACCGGCTGGTCGCCAAGGGCAAGATCCACCCGACGCTGTCGAAGGTGTACTCCCTGGAGGAGACCGGCCAGGCCGCGTACGACGTCCACCGCAACCTCCACCAGGGCAAGGTCGGCGTGCTGGCGCTCGCCCCTCGTGAGGGCCTGGGCGTGCGCAACCAGGAGTTGCGCGAGCAGCACATCGATGCCATCAACCGTTTCAGGAACGTCTGATATGAGCGGACGTCAGAAGGACCGCCCGTGGCTCATGCGGACGTACGCCGGCCATTCGACCGCCGAGGCGTCCAACGAGCTCTACCGGCGCAACCTGGCCAAGGGCCAGACGGGTCTGTCGGTCGCCTTCGACCTGCCGACGCAGACGGGTTACGACCCCGATCACATCCTCGCCCGCGGCGAGGTCGGCCGGGTCGGCGTGCCCGTGTCGCACCTCGGTGACATGCGCAGGCTGTTCCAGGACATCCCCCTGGAGCAGATGAACACCTCGATGACGATCAACGCCACCGCGATGTGGCTGCTGGCGCTCTACCAGGTGGTCGCCGAGGAACAGGGCGCCGATCCGACGAAGCTCCAGGGCACGACGCAGAACGACATCGTCAAGGAGTACCTGTCCCGCGGGACGCATGTCTTCCCGCCCGGTCCCTCGCTGCGGCTGACCACCGACATGATCACGTACACGGTCAACCACATCCCGAAGTGGAACCCGATCAACATCTGCAGCTACCACCTGCAGGAGGCGGGGGCCACTCCGGTCCAGGAGATCGCGTACGCCATGTCGACGGCCATCGCGGTCCTGGACGCCGTGCGCGACTCGGGCCAGGTGCCCGAGGAGAAGTTCGGCGATGTGGTCGCCCGTATCTCCTTCTTCGTGAACGCGGGCGTCCGCTTCATCGAGGAGATGTGCAAGATGCGCGCCTTCGGCCGTATCTGGGACCGGGTCACCCGTGAGCGGTACGGCATCACCGACGCCAAGCAGCGCCGCTTCCGCTACGGCGTCCAGGTCAACTCCCTCGGGCTCACCGAGGCGCAGCCGGAGAACAACGTCCAGCGCATCGTCCTGGAGATGCTGGCCGTCACCCTCTCCAAGGACGCCCGAGCCCGCGCCGTCCAGCTGCCGGCCTGGAACGAGGCCCTGGGGCTCCCCCGTCCCTGGGACCAGCAGTGGTCGCTCCGTATCCAGCAGGTGCTCGCGCACGAGAGCGATCTGCTGGAGTACGAGGACATCTTCGCCGGATCGCATGTCATCGAGGCCAAGGTGGACGAGCTGGTCACCGAGTCGCTCGCCGAGATGGACCGGATCCAGCAGATGGGCGGCGCCATGGCAGCCGTCGAGTCCGGCTATCTGAAGTCCGAGCTGGTCTCCTCGCACGCCGCCCGCCGGGCCCGGATCGAGGGCGGCGAGGAGAAGATCGTCGGCGTCAACATCTACGGGACGACGGAACCGAACCCGCTCACCGCGGACCTCGACGGGGCGATCATGACGGTCGACCCCGCCAACGAGGCCAGGGTCGTCGCGGCGCTCCACGAGTGGCGCGACAACCGCGACGAGGCCCGCGCCACCGAGGCGCTGGCGGCGCTGAAGAAGGCCGCCGCGGGCACCGAGAACATGATGGAAGCGACAGTGGAGTGCGCCCGCGCCGGTGTCACCACCGGCGAGTGGTCCTGGGCGCTGCGCGATGTCTTCGGCGAGTTCCGGGCGCCGACCGGAGTCTCGTCCGCCCCGGTCGCGGTGACCGCGGAGGCCGGTACGCCGCTCGCTTTGGTCCGCGAGAAGGTCGCCCGCACCGCGGCCGACCTGGGCACCGGGCGGCTGCGGCTGCTGGTCGGCAAGCCGGGCCTGGACGGGCACTCCAACGGCGCCGAGCAGATCGCCGTACGCGCCCGTGACGCCGGTTTCGAGGTCGTCTACCAGGGGATCAGGCTGACCCCCGAACAGATCGTCTCGGCCGCGCTCGCCGAGGACGTGCACTGCGTCGGACTGTCGATCCTGTCCGGCTCGCACGCCGAGCTGGTGCCGGACGTGCTGCACCGGCTGCGCGAGGCCGACGCCAACGACATACCCGTCATCGCGGGCGGGATCATTCCGCCCGCCGATGCCGCGGCCCTGATCGGGGCCGGTGTCGCCGCCGTGTTCACCCCTAAGGATTTCGGTATCACGGAGATCATCGGCCGTATCGTCGACGAGATCCGGAAAGCGAACAAGCTCGACCCTCTGGAGGTCCCCGCATGACCACGCCCACGCCCGCCGTGAACCGTCTGCGTCCGCGCCGCTCCTGTCTGGCCGTGCCGGGCTCGAACCCGCGGTTCCTGGAGAAGGCCCAGGGCCTCCCGGCCGACCAGGTCTTCCTGGACCTGGAGGACGCCTGCGCGCCGCTCGCCAAGGAGGGCGCCCGGCACCACATCGTCGACGCGCTGAACAACGGCGACTGGACGGGCAAGACCCGGGTCGTGCGGGTCAACGACTGGACGACCCACTGGACGTACCGCGATGTCATCACGGTCGTCGAGGGCGCCGGCCAGAACCTCGACTGCATCATGCTGCCCAAGGTCCAGGACGCCCAGCAGGTCGTCGCCCTCGATCTGCTGCTCACCCAGATCGAGAAGACGATGGGCTTCGAGGTCGGGAAGATCGGCATCGAGGCGCAGATCGAGAACGCCAAGGGCCTGGTGAACATCGACGACATCGCCGCCGCCTCGCCCCGCCTGGAGACCCTGATCTTCGGCCCGGCCGACTTCATGGCGTCGATCAACATGAAGACCCTGGTCGTCGGTCAGCAGCCGCCCGGGTACGGAGCCGACGCGTACCACTACATCCTGATGCGCATTCTGATGGCGGCCCGTACGTACGACCTCCAGGCGATCGACGGTCCCTTCCTGCAGATCCGTGACGTGGACGCGTACCGCGAGGTCGCGGGCCGTGCGGCGGCGCTGGGCTTCGACGGCAAGTGGGTGCTGCACCCCGGTCAGGTCGACGCGGCCAACGAGGTGTTCTCGCCCTCGCAGGAGGACTACGACCACGCCGAGCTGATCCTCGACGCATACGAATGGTGCACCTCGGAGGAGGGCGGCAAGAAGGGTTCGGCGATGCTCGGCGACGAGATGATCGACGAGGCGAGCCGCAAGATGGCGCTCGTCATCGCGGGCAAGGGCCGCGCGGCCGGTATGCAGCGCACCTCCAAGTTCGAAGCGCCGGAGGCCTGATCATGCAGTTCGGACGCACGTACGAGGAGTTCGAGGTCGGTGCGATCTACAAGCACTGGCCCGGAAAGACGGTCACCGAATACGACGACCACCTCTTCTGTCTGCTGACCATGAATCATCACCCGCTGCACATGGACAGCAACTACGCGGAGAAGACGACCGACTTCGGAAAGAACGTCGTCGTCGGCAATTACATCTACTCCCTGCTGCTCGGCATGTCGGTTCCGGATGTCTCCGGAAAGGCGATCGCCAACCTTGAGGTCGAGTCGCTGAAGCATGTCGCGCCGACCTTCCACGGCGACACGATCTACGGCGAGACGACCGTTCTCGACAAGACTCCGTCGAAGTCCAGGAGCGACCGCGGAATCGTTTACGTGGAGACCAGGGGGTACAAGCAGGACGGCACGCTGGTCTGCGTGTTCCGTCGCAAGGTGATGGTCCCCACCGAGACGTACATCAAGGAGCGCGGCGGCGAGCAGCCCGGCCGCCCCGAGCTGAACCAGCCTTCGCAGAAGAACGTGGAGAAGTAGCCATGACGCGACTCGCCCAGACCGCCGGTCTCAACGATGTCCAGCGGGAGATTCTCTCCACGGTCCGGGATTTCGTCGACAAGGAGATCATTCCGGTCGCGACCCAGCTGGAGCACCGTGACGAGTACCCGGCACAGATCGTCGAGGGGCTCAAGGAACTCGGCCTGTTCGGGCTGATGATTCCCGAGGAGTACGGGGGTCTGGGTGAGTCGCTGCTCACATACGCGCTGTGCGTGGAGGAAATCGCGCGCGGCTGGATGAGCGTGTCGGGAATCATCAATACGCACTTCATCGTGGCGTACATGCTCAAGCAGCACGGCACCCAGGAGCAGAAGGACACCTTCCTGCCCCGGATGGCGCTGGGCGAGGTCCGGGGCGCGTTCTCGATGTCCGAGCCGGCGCTGGGCTCCGACGTCGCGGCGATCACCTCCAAGGGCATCAGGGACGGCGAGGAGTACGTCCTGAACGGCCAGAAGATGTGGCTGACGAACGGTGGCACGTCCACGCTCGTCGCCGTGCTCTGCAAGAGTGACGAAGGCCACCCCGAGGGAACGCCCCCGCACAAGTCGATGACGACCTTCCTGGTGGAGAAGGAGCCGGGCTTCGGCGAGGTCCGGCCGGGGCTCACCATTCCCGGGAAGATCGACAAGATGGGTTACAAGGGCGTCGACACGACGGAACTCATCATGGACGGACTGCGCATTCCGGCCAATCGTGTACTCGGCGGCACCACGGGCCGAGGGTTTTACCAAATGATGGACGGCGTCGAGGTCGGCCGGGTGAATGTGGCCGCGCGTGGCTGCGGCGTCGCACAGCGTGCATTCGAGTTGGGCGTTTCCTATGCCCAGCAGCGCCAGACCTTCGGAAAGCCGATCGCCCAGCACCAGGCGATCCAGTTCAAGCTGGCCGAAATGGCCACCAAGGTGGAAGCCGCCCATGCGATGATGGTGAACGCAGCGCGCAAAAAGGACTCCGGGGAACGAAACGACCTGGAGGCAGGGATGGCGAAGTACCTCGCCTCCGAGTACTGCAAGGAAGTCGTCGAGGACGCCTTCCGGATCCACGGCGGTTACGGCTTCTCCAAGGAGTACGAGATCGAGCGCCTCTACCGGGAGGCCCCGATGCTGCTGATCGGTGAAGGTACCGCCGAGATCCAGAAAATGATCATTGGGCGCCGACTCCTCGAGGAGTACCGGTTCCAGGGGTGATCGTCCCTTTCGAGGTGATTTAGCCGCGAAGAAGATCACACCCTGTCATCCTCAGGCGGTGTCTTCAAGCCGTTCGACTCGGCTGCTGGCTTGCCCAGTTGCGGCTCGCAACCGATAACATCGCCGGAAAAGCCGCCGTCCCCCGTTGCCAGCGCGGCATCATCCGCTACGAAGGTCATCCATGCCCGACAGCCAAACCTCTGCACCACGCGGCGGAGTCCGCCTTGCGCGCGGAGCTTCGCCGTGGCTCCTCCCGACCGTTGCCACCGCGGCACTCAGCCTCACCCGGGCCCGCAGGTCCGGACGCTGGGCCGCGGTGGCCGTGCCCACCACCGCGCTCGCGGCGGGCATGCTGTGGTTCTTCCGCGACCCCGAGCGCGAGATCACCCAGGGCCGGGTCATCTCCCCGGCCGACGGCGTGGTGCAGAGCATCATGCCGTGGAAGGACGGGCGCACCCGCGTCGCGATCTTCATGAGCCCGCTGAACGTCCATGTCAACCGTGCCCCCCTGGCCGGCACGGTGACCTCGGTCGAGCACATCCCCGGTGGGTTCGTTCCGGCGTTCAACAAGGAGAGCGAGAACAACGAGCGCGTTGTCTGGCACTTCGACACCGAGCTCGGTGACATCGAGATGGTGCAGATCGCGGGCGCGGTCGCCCGTCGCATCGTCCCTTACATCCCGCAGGGCACGAAGGTGGAGCAGGGCGAGCGCATCGGTCTGATCCGCTTCGGCTCCCGGGTCGACATCTACCTTCCGGAAGGTATCGATGTCGCGGTCGAGGTCGGCCAGGCCACCACCGCGGGGGTGACTCGAATTGACCGTGATTGACCCTGACACGCAGGCCGGCTGGGTGCCCGAGGCGGAGTCCGAGGAGGACGCCGGCGAGGACATGCCGCTCTCTCTGCGGCTGTCGATAGCGGACACCCTCACGCTCGGCAACGCCACGTGCGGTTTCATGGCGGTGTACTTCACCACCACCGGAATCCTCATCCCGCACCTCACGGGCAGCGACGAGAGCGGCATGGCGCGGCACTCCGCGGCCACCGCCGTGATCCTCATGCTCATGGCCGCGGTGTTCGACCTCTTCGACGGGCTCGTGGCACGCAAGCTGCGCTCCTCACCTATGGGGGCCGAGCTGGACAACCTCTCGGACCTGATCAGCTTCGGACTCGCCCCGGCGTACTTCGTCCTCGTGTACGGCATGGTCGCGGACGACGCATACCAGCGGGTGTCGGCGCTCGCAGCGATCGTCGTACTGCTGGCGGTGGTGCTCAGGCTTGCGAGATTCTCCTGCGTGACCATGAAGGACGGCATGTTCCAGGGCATGCCGAGCCCCTTCGGAGCGCTGACGGTCGTCTCGATCGTGCTCCTGGAGCTGCCCTTCGTACCGACGCTGCTCGCGATCGTCGGAGTGGCGTGGCTGATGGTCAGCCGGGTCGAGTACCCGAAGCCGCGCGGGGTCCTCGCGGTGGCGATGCTCAGCTGGATCGTGGCCGCGATGGGGCTCCTCGCCGCGTGGGCGTTCGACGCCCCCGGCGGTCAGCTGCTCCTCCAGACCGGCTGCGCGCTGCAGGTGGTCCTGGGAGCGGTCATCCCGCTCTTCGCGACGGCACGGCGGGTCAACACCTTCCGCGGCAACCGACGTGAGGCACGGGCGACGCAGCTGCCTTAGTGGTACCGAAGACACATGAGAAGGGCCCCGGGTGTTCCCCAGGGCAGATTCTCGGGGTCCTCGCAACACCTGATGGCTTACGTGGTCGTCAGTAGATCACGCAGACGCTCGGCTGGAGTTTTCCAGCCGAGCGTTTTGCGTGGGCGGCCGTTGAGTTGCTGAGCGACGTGTTCGAGGTCTTCGGGGCTGTGCACGGACAGGTCGGTGCCCTTGGGGAAGTACTGCCGTAGCAGGCCGTTGGTGTTCTCGTTCGATCCGCGCTGCCAGGGTGAGTGCGGGTCGCAGAAGTAGACCGGAACACCGGTGGACACGGTGAACTGCTTGTGCGCGGCCATCTCGCAGCCCTGGTCCCAGGTCAGCGAGCCGCGCAGGTGCTCGGGAAGGGTCTGGATCAGGGGCACCAGCACGTCACGGACTTCCTCGGCGGTGTGCCCGCCGGGCAGGTGGCCGAGCATGACATAGCGGGTGGAGCGCTCGACCAGGGTGACGATCGCGCTCTCGTTGCGGGTGCCGACGATCAGGTCGCCTTCCCAGTGGCCGGGAACCGCCCGGTCTGCGACCTCGGGCGGCCGCTCGGAGATCATCACCATCTCGTCGACGAACCGGCGCGTTCGCTGGTCCGGGCTGCGGTGCGGCTTGCGGCGGGTGCGCCCGGTGCGCAGCGCTGCCGCGACTTCACGGCGCAGTCCGCCACGGGCCTGCACGTAGATCGCCTGGTAGATCGTCTCCGGACTCACGCGCATGCTCTCGTCGTCGGGGAACTCGGTGACCAGAGCGTGACAGATCTGCTCAGGTGACCACTGCTGCTGCAGCTTGTGGGCGACGTAATCACGCAGCGGACCGTCCGTAGCGAGCTTGGACGCCTTGGGCCTCGGACGGCTCTTCGCCCACGCCCGCTGTGCCCGGTGCGGCTGATAGACGCCCTCGACCGAATGGGCGTCGATCTCCCGCTTGACCGTGGAGGCCGGTCGGCTCAGCGCTCGCCCGATCGCCCGCAGCGATTGACCCTCACGACGCAAGTCAGCGATCAACTCCCGCTCCGCCACCGTCAGGAACCGGTGGTGCAGCTCGGCCTCGACCGCCGCAACGGACGGCTCCCGCGATGCGGCACTGGTGGTTGTCACACCGGTCTTGTAATCGATCCGGCGCCCGTCCGGGTGCAGGCGCGCGCCGTTGCTCTTCCTGATACCACGGTCCCAGTCCCGCGCAGTGCGTTCATGGACCCCGACCAGTGCCGCGGCCTCCCGCTGCCGGACCCCGGACGCGCGAAGCCTGTCGTACTCCACTCGCCCCGGATGCCCGGCCGCGCCCGGCTTCCCACGCCCACGCACGCCGGCTTTCCGCGCCCACCCGGCCGCCGTGTGACGGCTCACCCCGACCACCCGAGCAGCCCCCGCGACACTGCCGTTCTCCCGGTCCAGCGCCTCGAAGAACCTCACCTTCAAGCCCTCAAAATCCACGATCCCCGCAACTCCCTGAAGACCAGGGTGTTGCGGGGATCGCTAGAACCCGCCCAGCACCCGGGGCCCTTCTGCGTGTGCCGGTCCTTCTGTGTCAGCCACGTGTCCGGCCTGCGGCGGCGGGCTAAGGTTTCAACAGGGGCGCACCGAAACGCCCGGGAACGTCATGCACCGACACCACAGCGCACCGGACAGCACCCAGGAGCTCCTGATCACCCTCGGGCGCCTGGTCGATCAGGCGTTGGAGAACATCAGGCTCCAGCGGGCCCGGGCAGAGCTGGGCATGGCGCTGCAGCAGCACATGCTCCCCGACTCGCTGCCCGAGTTTCCGGGTATCCGGACCGCGGCCCGGTATTCGCCCTCGCAGGACGGTCTGGCCGTCGGCGGCGACTTCTACGACGCGTTCGCGATGAAGGACGGGGCGGCCGGGATCGCCATCGGTGATGTGCAGGGGCACGGTGTCGAGGCCGCCGCGTTCATGGGTGAGGCCCGTGCCAGTCTCCGGGCCCTCGCCAGCGTCACGGTCGACCCCGGCAAGGTGCTGGCGTGCGCCAACGAACTGCTGATCTCGATGGGCTGTGACCTGTTCACGACCTGCTGTCTGCTGAGCATCGTCCCGCGGACCGGTGAGCTCTGCGTCGCCCGCGCCGGACATGTCCCGATCGTCTGGGGCACCGACGACGGCGACGCGGGCATCTCCCTGGACGCCGGCGGGGTGCCCCTGGGAATTCTGCCGGGCCAGCAGTACCCCGTGACCCATCGGCGGCTGAGGCAGCCCGGGTATCTGGTCCTGGTGACCGACGGGGTCGTGGAAGGGCCGAGGTACGCGATCGACGAAGGGCTGGCCGCGGTGGTCGCCGTGGTCGGTGCTGCGGACGGAGCCGATCCCGGCGAGCTGGCCTCGCGCGTGATCCAGGTGACGGACCTGACCGGTCACGAGGACGACGCCGCCGTCCTCGTCGTCCGCTACGACGGTGTGCCGGACGGCGGCTAGCGGGACATACCTCGTGCCTCGTACGTCCGTTTGATCAAAGTGGCGTCGGCGTGCCTGACCGTTCGCGACGCCCCGACGTGGTGTCTGATGCTGCTGTGGTGGACAGCGCTCGGCTCCGGCAGCACACGACCACGGTCCTGACGTACCTGGCGGTGGTCGTCTGCTACTTCGCGACGGCCCGGCTGGGGCTGCTCCAGCAGCTGGTCCGCGGCCAGGTCACACCGCTGTGGCCGCCGACCGGGATCGCGGTCGCGGCGCTGCTCGTGTTCGGTGTGCCGATCTGGCCCGCGATCGCGCTCGGCGCCCTCACCGTCTTCATCGGGCCTTCCGTGCTGCCCGTACTGGTCATCGCGGCCGGAAACACCCTCTCCCCGCTCTGTTCCTACCTGATACTGCGCCGCGCCGACTTCCACAACGATCTGGACCGCTTACGGGACGCGCTGGCGCTGGTCTTCCTCGGCGCGCTGGGCGGCATGCTGATCAGCGCGACCGTGGGCACCGGCATCCTGGTCCTGGCGGGGGCGCTCCCAGCCAGTGGCTTCTGGCCGACCTGGTCGGTCTGGTGGACGGGCGACGCCATGGGCGTCATGGTCGTCACGCCGTTCCTGCTCGTCCTGCGAAGGTTCCGGTGGCCGCGCGGCATCGGCCTGCCCAGGTGGGCCGAGGCGGCCGCGCTGGTGGCGTGCACGCTGGCCGTCACGCTCGTGGCGACCCAGACGGCCAGAACCTCACTGCTCTTCCTCGTGTTTCCCTTCCTGATCTGGGCCGCCTTCCGCTTCGAGCAGGCCGGCGCCGCGTGCTGCGCGCTGGGCGTGTCCGTCCTCGCGGTCCTCGCCGCCGGGCGGATGACCGGCCCCTTCTCCGACCACGGTCTGCTCACCAACATGATCACGCTCCAGGCGTTCAACGGAGCCACGTCGCTGACAGCTCTGCTCCTAGGGGCGGTCGTCACCGAGCGGAACCGCACCTACCAGGAAATCAAGCGACTCTGTGCGCAACTCTCCGAGAAAGTGGCACATCGGGACATCTGACTCACTCCATCGGCCGTACGGAGCGTGCACATACCCGCGATCCGCAGCAGGCTGAGGGGCGACGGCACCGCGACGAAGGCAACCGGACGCCGAGACTCGGGCGGACGGGCGCCGTAAGAGGTGGAGCCATGCCCCATGTGTCTGCGAATGTCCATGTGTCCCGCCCCGCCGACGAGATCTTCTCGTTCCTCCGGGACCCGCGGAACCTGGCCGTGTGGTCATCGAGCATAGATCAGGTGATCGAGGGCCCGATCAGGACGGAACTCGGCGACGAGTACACCTGTAAGTTCCCTGGCCGACGACGGGCGCACCGCCTCACGTGCACCGCGAGCACGCCCGTCGAGTATCTGGCCTTCCGCGGTGCGCGCATGTGGACCCCGCTCGGCCGCCACTCGCCGGAACTCGAATTCCGGCTGAGTCCGAGCAGGCGGGGAACGATGGTCAACGTCTCGGTCAAGCCGCATCTGGACGGCGGCATGATCATTCTTGCCCCGTTCGTGACGATGGCGTGGCGGCGCGATCTGCCGGTGGAGCTGCGGTGTCTGGCGGAGTTGCTCGCCGATGAGGAGCGGCCTGACGCGGAGGCCGATGACGGGGAGGGGGCGGCGCCCTCCTTGGGGTGACGTGGTGGGGTGGGAGTGCCCCTTCCCGAAACCGGGGATCCGCCCCGGGCTCCGGTCCTCAAACGCCGGACAGGCTGGAATGCACGGCCGTCCGGTGTCCGAGGACCGCTCGCCGCGGGCTACAGCAGGAAGTCGCGCGCGATCGCCTCGGACGCCCGTTCCAGTAGCGGTCCCGCCTGGGCCATGGACACCGCGGGGTCCGGTTCCAGGTCCGTGAGGGCGTACGCGCGGGTGATGCCCGCGCCGGTCAGGGCCTCCGGTGGCAGGGTGAGGCGGCCGCAGACCGCCACGACCTCGACGCCCGCGGCGCGGGCCGCCGCGGCGACGCCTGCCGGGGCCTTGCCGTGGAGGGTCTGCTCGTCGAGGGAACCCTCCCCGGTGATCACCAGGGTGGCGCGTGCCAGCGCGGGGGCGAAGCCAAGGACGTCGAGCATGACCTCGATGCCGGGGCGGAAGCGGGCGCCGAGGGCGACCAGTGCTCCGTAGCCGATGCCGCCCGCCGCGCCTGCGCCGGGCAGCCGGGCGTGGTCCGGGCCCAGGACGGACGCGTAGTGGGCGAGCGCGGCATCGAGGGTCGCGATGTCGTCCTCGGTCGCGCCCTTCTGACGGCCGTAGACCTCCGGGGCGCCCTTCGGGCCCGTCAGCGGGTTGTCCACGTCACTGGCGAGGATCAGGTCCACGTCGGCCATGCGCGGGTCGAGGCCGGACAGGTCCGCCTCGGCCAGGGCTGCGAGGCCGCCTCCACCGGGGCCGACGGGCTTTCCGTCCGCGTCCAGGAAGCGGGCGCCGAGCGCCGTCAGCATGCCCGCGCCGCCGTCCGTGGTCGCGCTGCCGCCGACGCCGAACACGATCGTCCGGGCGCCCGCGTCGAGCGCCGCGGCCAGCAGTTCGCCCGAGCCGTACGTCGTGGCCGTGAGCGGGGCGAACACCCCTGCGGGGAGGTGCTGGAGGCCCGAGGCCTCGGCCATCTCCACCACCGCCGTGGTGTCGCGCAGCGCGTACGCCGCGGTCACCGGATCCCCGAGCGGCCCCGTCACCCGCGCCTCGCGGCGCTCGAACCCGGCGGCAACCGCCGCCGCCACCGTGCCGTCGCCGCCGTCCGCCACGGGCAGGGTCTCCACCCGCACTCCGGGGACGACACGCCGCAGCCCGGCCGTCACCCGCTCCGCGACCTGCACGGCCGTGAGCGAACCCTTGAACTTGTCCGCCGCGACGAGCACGCGTGCGGTCTCCATCACTGCTCCGTCCGCCACCTTGAATCCCTTGCTTTCGAACAGGCAGTCGCGCCGCCCCCGACCCTATCCGCAGCCGATACCCGCTGCCCAGAGCCGTCGTCCGACGGGCTGCGCCCCTACTACGCTGCCCGCGTGACCACCACTGATTACGCCACCTACATCGCGGGGCTCCCCCGCGTACTGGCCGCCGCGGCCACCGTGTTCCGGGACGCCCAGGGGCGAGTGCTGCTCGTAGAGCCCAACTACCGGGACGGCTGGGCGCTGCCCGGCGGAACGGTCGAGTCGGACGAGGGCGAGAGTCCCCGGCAGGCCGCGCGGCGCGAGACGACCGAGGAGATCGGGCTCGACCGGGAGCCGGGGCGGCTGCTCGCGATCGACTGGGCACGCGGCCCGAAGCGGCCACCGATCGCCGCGTATCTGTACGACGGCGGAGTGCTGGCCGAGGCGGAGTTGAAGACGATCCGGCTGCCGGAGGAGGAGCTCCTGTCCTGGCGACTGGTCGAGCGCGACGACCTGGACCGCTATCTGCTCGGCGGTCTCGCACTGCGTCTGAGGGCGGCGCTGGACGTGCTCGACTCCGGTGGCGGCGCGGTGGAGCTGGAGGACGGCCGCCCGGTGGCCGGCTGAGCCACGGACCCGCTCGCGCACGGCCCGTACTCCCGTTGCACACCGCCGTCTTGACAGTTCGTCAGCCAGTAGCCCGGACGACGGCTTCCGGGCACCCGCGTTCATGTGTCATTTGTCCGCAGTGCACGGTCGACCGGCATCATCCGAACTCCACGACAGCGGAGGGATCATGCGTACGCACACGGGACACCTCGGTGGGCTGCCGGCCACGATCGTCGCAGCGTTCGTCTGTACGGCAGTTCTCGCCATGTCATCGACCGCCGCCGCCACCGCGGAACCGGCCGCCGCCCCGGCCGCACACCGCGAGGTGCCGCTGTCGGTCGACGGCGGCGCCTGGCAGTCGGGTCATGTCCAGGGCATGGCCATCGACCGGCGCAAGGGCTTCATGTACTTCTCGATGACCAACCTGCTGGTCAAGACCGACCTCAAGGGCAATCCCGTCGGCTCGGTCACCGGGTTCACCGGCCATCTCGGCGATCTGGACTTCAACGAGAAGGACGGCAGGGTCTACGGCTCCCTGGAGTACAAGGAGGCGAAGTCCTTCTACATCGCGATCCTCGACGTCGACCGCATCACCAGGATGAACATGGACGCCCAGTCCACGGGTGTCGTCTCGACCGTCTACCTCGAAGAGGTGGTGAAGGACTTCACCGCCGACATGAACGGCGACGGCGTCTTCGACGGCGACACGGGCGGTACGCCCGACCACCGCTACGGCTGCAGCGGCATCGACGGCGTCGCGTTCGGCCCGGCCTTCGGCGACCGGCGCGGCAAGCGCGGTGAGCAGCGGCTGACGGTCGCGTACGGCGTGTACGCCAACACGGGCCGCACGGACAACGACCATCAGGTGCTGCTCCAGTACGACATCACGCGGTGGAAGAAGTACGAGCGCCCGCTGACCGAATCCGCCCCGCACACCAGCGGCCCGGCACACGTCGGCGGCAAGTTCTTCGCGTACACCGGGAACACCACGTACGGCGTGCAGAACCTGGAGTACGACGGGTACAGCGGCAACTGGCTGATGGCCGTCTACAAGGGCGCCAAGCCGGGCTTCCCCAACTACTCCGTCTTCGCGCTGGACGGTGCGGGAAAGCCGGTGCGCGGCCCCGTCCGCGGTCAGCAGCGGCCGGAGCGCGGTCTGCTGCTGCCCCTGCTGCGAGAGGGGGCACGCGATGCCGCGACCGGCACGTACGGGTGGCCGGTGCCGGGGCAGTACGGCCAGTACGGGCTGGTCTCGCTCGACGACGGGCGGTTCTACGTCGGGCAGAGCGGCACGGTCCAGGAGGGCGGCGTCACCGAGCAGACCGCCCGCGCCGTGCTGAACACCTGGACGGGTCTGACCCCGTCACCGTTCAGCCCTGTCGGTCCCGCGGCCTGACGGCTTCCCGCGGGCTGCCGGCGCCCGCGAGCCGGACCCCGGCACCGGGGGAAATGGTCTCGCGGGCGGCGGTGGACGCTGCGTACGCTCGTTCCATGACTCTCGTCGCGATCCTCAGCGGCGCCGGTATCTCCACCGACTCCGGCATCCCCGACTACCGCGGGCCCAATGGACTTTGGCGCAAGGACCCGGAGGCCGAGAAGCTCGTCACGTACGACTTCTACATGGCCGATCCGGAGATCCGCCGCCGCTCCTGGCAGATGCGCCGCACCAGCGCGACCTGGGGCGCCGAGCCGAACGCGGCCCACCGTGCGGTGGCGGAGCTGGAGCGGTCCGGCACCCCGGTGCGGGTGATCACCCAGAACGTGGACGGTCTGCATCAGCTGGCAGGTCTTCCCGCCCGCAAGGTCGTCGAACTGCACGGGACCGCGCGCACGGTGGTCTGCACCCGCTGTCATGCCCGCTCCCCGATGGACGAGGCGCTGGCCCGGGTGGAGGCGGGCGAGGCCGACCCGCCGTGCACGGTCTGCGGCGGCATCCTGAAGTCGGCGACGATCATGTTCGGTGAGCGGCTCGATCCGGTGGTGCTGGGCGAGGCGATGTCGATCGCCAAGGCCTGCGAGGTGTTCATCGCGGTCGGTACGACGCTGCAGGTGCAGCCCGCCGCCTCGCTGGCCGGGATCGCGGTGGACAACGGGGCGCGGCTGACCGTGGTGAACGCGGAGCCGACGCCGTACGACGCACTGGCCGACGAAACGATCCGCGAGCCCATCGGTACGGCGCTCCCCGCGCTGCTGAAGCGGCTGAGCTCGGACACGGATACGGGTACGGGCTCCTCCGGTCCTGGCTCCGCGGGCTGAGGGGCCGAGGGGCCCGGGAGTGTCAGAGGGGGGCTGTAGGTTCCCCGCATGACCGAACCTTCCTCCCTCGACTCCACCCGGGCCTCCTACGACACCGTCGCCGTCGACTACGCCGCGCTGTTGGCCGACGAACTGACGGACAAGCCCTACGACCGCGCCATGCTGACCGCCTTCGCCGATCTCGTGAAGGCGGGCGGCGGCGGGCGGGTGGGCGATCTCGGCTGCGGACCGGGCCGCGTCACGGTCCATCTGCGCGATCTCGGGCTGACCGCGTTCGGCATCGATCTGTCGCCGGGCATGATCGCGGTGGCCCGCCGGACGTATCCGGACCTCACGTTCGACGAGGGGTCGATGACCGCTCTGGATCTGGCGGACGGCAGTCTGGCCGGTGCGCTCGCCTGGTACTCCCTCGTCCACACACCGCCGGAGCAACTGCCGGACATTTTCGCCGAGTTCCACCGTGTGCTGGCCCCCGGCGGCCATCTGCTGATGGCTTTCAAGGTCGGTGCCGAGTGCGTGCGTCTGGAGCAGGCGTACGGTCACACGGTGGCGCTGGACGTCTACCGGTTCCCGCCCGACGACGTGGCCGAGCTGCTGGTGAAGACCGGGTTCCGGGTACAGGCCCGGCTGGTCCGCGAGGCTGACTCGCGGGAGGGCACCCCGCAGGCCTTCCTGCTGATGGTCAAGCCCATGGCTCCGTAACGGGCCCACCGCCGGACAGGGGCCCCGGATCGAACATTTGCGCTGCCCCCGTCGGTCGTGGGGTAGAGTGGATGGCTGCGAAGGGGAGTAGCCCCGAAAACCGGTCGTCGACACACTGGAGCCCCCGGGTTCCCGGTGGCCGGGCCCGTGGATCGTCACGGGCGGGCGAGACCTTCGGTCAGGTATGACACGCCCGCGCCCGTGGGCGCTGACGTCATGCCGGGCCGAGTGGTCCTCCGGACAGCCCGAGTGGCGCTTCGCGAAGGCCCGGGGCCCGGCTCTCACAGAAAGCCACCCGGAATGCACCTCGACCCCCTGGCGATTCTCACCGCCTTCGGGCTGATCTTCCTCGCGGAACTCCCGGACAAGACGATGTTCGCGTCGCTGGCCATGGGCACCCGCATGCGGCCGCTGTATGTCTGGTTCGGCACGTCGTCCGCGTTCATCGTGCACGTCGCCATCGCCGTCGGGGCGGGCAGCCTGATCGGGCTGCTGCCCGACTGGACCGTCAAGCTCGTCTCGGCCTCCCTCTTCGCGTTCGGCGCGTTCATGCTGCTGCGCAACGGCGGCGGCGGGGACGGCGACGAGGCAGGCACCAGGACGGTGACCGGCTTCTGGCCGGTCTACTCGACCGCTTTTATGGCGGTCTTCATCAGCGAGTGGGGCGATCTCACCCAGATCACCACGGCCAGTCTGGCCGCGAGCAACGGCACCTGGTCCACGGCGATCGGGTCCGCGGCCGCGCTGATGTCCGTCTCGGCACTGGCCCTGCTCGCGGGGCGGTTCATCGCGAAGCGGGTGCCGCTCAGGACGGTTCAGCGGATCGGCGGGCTCTGCATGCTGGGGCTGGCGGTCTGGACCCTCGTGGAGATCTTCACCGGCTGACGTCTCCGCCGAATCGGCGCGGCTTGCGGACGGGCTCGGGATGTGGTCTTCCCGAGCCCGTCTTCGTCTCCTTCGCGCTCTTCGTCTTCGTCGCGTTCTTCGTGTTCGTCGTGTTCTTCGTGTTCGTCGTGTTCTTCGTGTTCGTCGTGTTCTTCGCGCGGGCGGCGTCAGAAGAGCGCCGGGGCGTCGTCCTGCGTACCGTTCTCGAAGGCCAGCAGCCGCTGCTTGCGGTCGAGCCCACCGCCGTAGCCGGTGAGGCTGCCCGAGGCGCCGATGACACGGTGGCAGGGGACGATGATGCCCACCGGATTCTTGCCGTTGGCGAGGCCCACCGCCCGTGAGGCGCCGGGTTTGCCGAGGATTTCGGCCAGTTCGCCGTACGAGCGGGTCTCGCCGTACGGAATCCGCTGGAGCTGCGCCCAGACGCTGCGCTGGAACGGGGTGCCATCCAGATGCAGCGGCAGGTCGAACTCGCGCAGTTCACCGGTGAAGTAGGCGTCGAGCTGGCGGATCGTCTCGGTGAAGGGACGTGGGTCCGGGTCGCCGAAGGTCTCCTCGGGCGGGCGGTGGCGCTGGCCGGTCATGTAGAGGCCCGCGAGGACGCCGTCGGTGGCGACGAGGGTGAGCGGACCGTACGGACTGTCGACGACCGTGTGCTGCCGGGTCGCCTCGCGCGTATGCGTCGCGGTAATGACTGGACTTCCCAACTCTCTCATGCGGGCAGGTGGTTGATGGGGTGATCGTCCACGGTCCAGAGGTACTGGACCGCGTACGCCCGCCAGGGACGCCAGGCCGCCGCGCGGGCGGTGAGCGCTGCGGGCGTCGACGGGAGGTCGAGCTCCACGGCCGCGCGCCGGATGCCGAGGTCGGTGGGGAGGAAGGCGTCCGGGTCGCCGAGCGCCCGCATCGCGATCACCTCGACGGTCCAGGGACCGAAGCCCGGCAGGGCGGTCAGTTCGGCCCGGGTCTTCTCCCAGTCGCTGTCGGTGCCGAGGCGCAGTGAGCCGTCGGTGAGTGCGCCGAGGAGTGTGGTGAGGGTGGTGCGGCGGCTGCGCGGGAGGGCGAGCTGTTCGGGGTCGAGCCCGGCGAGGGCCCCGGGGGTCGGGAAGAGGTGGGTGAGGCCGCCCTCCGGGTCGTCGACGGGGAGGCCGTGGGCGGTGACCAGACGGGCCGCGTGGGTGCGGGCGGCCGCGGTCGAGACCTGCTGGCCGAGCACCGCCCGTACGGCGAATTCAGCACCGTCGACGGTACGCGGCACCCGCCGGCCCGGCGCCTTGTCGACCAGGGGGGCGAGCAGCGGATCGGCGCGCAGCTGTTCGTCGACGGCCACCGGGTCGGCGTCCAGGTCGAGCAGCCAGCGGCAGCGGCTGATCGCGAGGGTGAGGTCGCGCGGATCGGTGAGGGAGAGCCTGCAGGCGACGTGGTCGGGGTGCGGGGTGAGGGCGACGATGCCGTGTCCGTAGCGGAGGGTGAGCGTGCGGCGGTAGGCGCCGTCGCGCCACTCCTCGACGCCGGGGACGGCGGTGGCGGCGAGGTGGCCGAAGAGGTTGGTGGGGTTGAGCGGGGCCCGGTACGGCAGTCGCAGCGCGATCACGCCCGGAGTGGGTGACGGTGCCGTGGACCGGGCGGCGCGGCTGCGCAGCTCGCCCGGTGCGAGTGCGAAGACCTCACGGACGGTGTCGTTGAAGGTACGGATCGAGGAGAACCCGGCGGCGAACGCGACCTCGGCCATGGGGAGTCCGGTCGTCTCGATGAGCAGTCGCGCGGTCTGGGCGCGCTGCGCCCGGGCGAGGGCGAGCGGGCCGGCGCCCAGCTCGGCGAGGAGCTGGCGTTCGATCTGCCGTGCGGAGTAGCCCAGCCGGGCGGCGAGGCCGGGGACGCCCTCGCGGTCGACGACCCCGTCCCGGATCAGCCGCATAGCGCGGGCGACGGAGTCGGCGCGCGCGTTCCACTCCGGGGAGCCGGGGCTGGTGTCGGGGCGGCAGCGCTTGCAGGCCCGGAATCCGGCCTGCTGGCAGGCGGCGGCGCTTGGGTAGAAGGTCATGTTCTCGACCTTGGGCGGTACGACGGGGCAGCTGGGCCGGCAGTAGATCCGGGTGGTCAGGACCGCCGTGAAGAACCAGCCGTCGAAGCGGGCGTCCTTCGACCGGACGGCCCGCACGCAGCGCTCGGTGTCGGTGTACATGGCTCAAGCATCGGCCACCGGGCACCCGGGGGCTGGCGGGAATCCGACATCAAGCTTGCGCTGCCAGGAACTCGGCCGCCCGCCTTGGAAGTTTATTGAATATGATTTTCATTTTGTATAGCGTGAGCATGTCCACTTCACCTCACCAGGAGGTTCGATGTCCGCCACCCTGACGCGCGCCATACTCTTCTCCGGCGCGGTCGCCGCCACGATCGGACTGGCCGCCGCCCCGGCCCAGGCCGTCCCGGTCACACTCTCCGAGGGCCATGTCGATGTCGTCGACATCGCATACGAGGGCGGCACGCTCGAACTCGGCCTGCACGACGAGACCGGCACCACCCCGGTCGAGCGCGACCCCGCCGAAGTCACCCTGCACGTCAGGCCCGAGGCCGAGACGACCGTGCCCGGCATCGCCGCCTACTCGTTCCTCGGCTCCCCCGGCGACCCGGTGTGGATCCTGCCGCAGACCCAGAACACCGATCTGCTGTACGCCGGCTGGGCCGCGCACGAGGTCCCGGCCGGCGCCTTCCGTAACGACTCCGTACAGCTGAAGCTGACCGCGGTCAGCGGCCCGGCCGATGTGAGCGTGTACGACGTCAGCCAGGGAACCCCCACCAAGCGGTTCGACAGCGGTGACGGGCTCCCCGACACCGTGACCGTCCCCGCGGGAACCCACCACCACACCAACTGGGCCTTCGAGGCCGAGGGCGACTACACCCTCACCTTCCAGGCCACCGGCGAGCTCATCAATGGCACGACCGTGAACTCCGCACCCGTGACCTACCACTTCACGGTCGGCTGACCCCTCCCACCCCGGCGGGCGGCTCCTGAGACGTCAGGCGCCGCCCGCCTTCCGGCGCGCTCCACACTTGGTAATGGAATCCATTTTCATGTAACTTTTGAGCCCGCCCATCGAACCAGGAGACCGACATGGCCGTTCCCAAGCGGAAGATGTCCCGCAGCAACACCCGTCACCGCCGCGCCCAGTGGAAGGCCGTCACCCCGCAACTGGTGCCGGTCACCGTCGACGGCGCCACCTATCGCGTACCGCAGCGGCTGGCCAAGGCCTACGAGCGCGGGCTGCTGCGCCCCGAGGGCTGAGCGCATGACGCACGACCGACTGCCCGTGACCGTCCTGTCCGGCTTCCTCGGCGCCGGCAAGACCACTCTGCTCAACCATGTGCTCGCCAACCGCGAGGGCCTGCGCGTCGCGGTGATCGTCAATGACATGAGCGAGGTCAATATCGACGCCGCGCTCGTGCGCGGTGGCGAGGCGGCTCTGTCGCGCACCGAGGAACGTCTGGTCGAGATGACCAACGGCTGCATCTGCTGCACCTTGCGCGACGATCTGCTGGAGGAGGTCGACCGTCTCGCCCGCGAGGGCCGTTTCGACCACCTCCTCATCGAGTCGAGCGGCATCTCCGAACCGATGCCCGTCGCGGCCACCTTCGCCTTCCCCCGCGACGACGGCGCCACCCTCGGCGATCTCGCCCGCCTCGACACCATGGTCACCGTCGTCGACGCCGCGAACTTCCTCCCGGAATTCCAGGGCGGCGACGGGCTGGCCGAGCGCGGGCTCGACCAGTACGAGGACGACGAACGCACCGTCAGCGACCTGCTCATGGACCAGATCGAATTCGCCGACGTCATCGTCCTCAACAAGCTCGACCTGGTCGACGCGGATGCCGCGGCCCGGCTCCGGGCGGCCCTCACCCGGCTCAACCCGGTGGCCCGGATCGTGCCCGCCCTGCACGGGCGGGTGGACCTCGGCGAGGTGCTCGGCACGGGGCTGTTCGACCTGGAGCGGGCCCAGCAGGCCCCCGGCTGGGTGCGGGAGATCAACGGCGACCATGTGCCGGAGACCGAGGAGTACGGCATCTCCAGCACCGTCTTTCGATCCGGACTCCCCTTCCACCCGGGCCGGTTGTGGTCCTTCGTCACCGAGGGGCTCGACAGCGGGGACTTCGGGCAGATCCTGCGCTCCAAGGGCTTCTTCTGGCTGGCCTGCCGGCCGGGGGTGACCGGCCTGTGGTCGCAGGCCGGAGCCGTCGCGCGCTTCGAGCCCTCCGGAGCTCGGGACGCGGACACCTGCCAGGGGCAGGAGCTGGTGTTCATCGGCACGGAACTGCGCGCCGAGGCCCTGCGGGCGGCCCTGGCGGGCTGTCTCATGGCCGAGGGCGAGGCCCTCCCGTCCGTCGACCCGTTCCCCGTATGGGACACGCACGGCATCGACGACGCCTGCGAGCACGAGCATCCCGGACTCGTGGCTCAGGTCTGAGAGCCGCACATGGCGCAGCCCCGGTGACCGACTCCCGGTCACCGGGGCTGCGCCATGTCGTACCCCTATGCGGGGATCCTCGTCAACTCCCCAGATTCCACAGCGGGTTGGCGACGCCTTGCGACCAGCAGCCCATGCCGGGGAGCGAGGAGCCAGCACAGGATGAACACACCCGTGACCACGAGGACGATCAGACCACCGGCCGCCAGGTTGCAGGCGTACGACAGATACAGCCCGGTCACCGCGGACCCCGCGCCGATCGCGGGGGCGAGGGCCATCATCACGCCGATCCGGTCCGTCAGCAGACGCGCGCACGCCGCCGGGGTGATGAGCAGCGCGAGCACCAGGATGTTGCCGACCGCCTGGAGGGAGATCACCACGGTGACGGTGACCAGCGCGTACAGGACGATGTCCAGCGCGAAGACGGGCAGCCCCGCGGCTTTCGCGGTCTCCCTGTCCAGGCTGACGGTGACCAGCTCCTTGTGTACAGCTCCGGCCACCAGCAGCAGGGTCAGGCCCATCACGCCGACGGTGATCACATCGCCGTCGCCGATGCCGAGGATCTGGCCGAACAGGAACGACTCCAGCGAACCGCTGTAGCCGGGGGCGGTGCTGAGGACGACGATGCCCAGGCCGAAGGCCGCGGCGAAGAACACTCCGATGACGGTGTCCTCCTTCAGCCTGCGGTTCTGGGAGAACACGGCCACCGCGAGCGCGGTGAGCAGACCGGCCACCATCCCGCCGACGACCAGGTTGAACCGGAACACGAAGGCGATCGCCACACCGGGGAACACGGAGTGGGACACGGCGTCGCCGATGAAGGCCATGCCACGCAGGACGACATGGCTGCCGACGACGCCCGAGACGATGCCGCACATGACCGCGACGGCGAAGGCACGCTGCATGAACAGGTGCTCCCACGGACCGGCCAGGAAGTCGATGACGCCGTTCACCGGGCCACCCCCAGGGAGGTCAGCAGCTGATCGGACCTGGCCACACCGAAGGCGCGCAGCCAGACGGCGGGATCCCTCAGGGTCTCGGGCGGGCCGTCGGCGATCACCGTCCTGTTGAGCAGGCACAGCCGCCCGGCCATGTCCGCCGCCGCGGGCAGGTCGTGCGTGGTCATCAGCAGGGCCTTGTCCTCGGTGCGCAGTTGCAGGAAGAGGGAGGTGAGGAGTTCCTGGGTGGGTACGTCAAGTCCGGTGAACGGCTCGTCGAGCAGCAGCAGTTCCGGGCGGAGCGCCAGGGCGCGGGCGACCAGTACGCGCTGGCGCTGGCCACCGGAGAGCTCGCTTATGGGGCGCCGACGCAGGTCCGTCATCGCCACCCGGTCGAGCGCCTCGTCGACGGCCTCGTGGTCGGTACTGCCCGGGCGCCGCAGCCAGCCGATGCGGTGGGTCCGCCCGGTCAGGACGGCCTTCTCCACGGAGAGGGGGAAGTCCCAGGCGAACTCGTGGCGTTGGGGAACGTAGCCGACCGTGCCCCGCCCGCGGTCGGCGGGCCGGCCGCCGAGGCGGATGGTGCCCGTGCGCGGGGTGAGGAGGCCCAGGACGGCGCGGAGAAGGGTGGTCTTCCCGGCGCCGTTCGGGCCGATCAGTCCGACCAGTTCACCGGCCCGCACGGTCAGGTCGATGTTGTTCAGGGCGAGTCGTCCGCCGAGTTCCACCGCCAGGGACCGTATCTCCAGTGCGGGCGTTCGGGGGGTGAGGCGCGCGGTCATCGCTGGTCTCCTTCCGGGCTCGCGCCGCCGGGTGGTGAGGGCTGTTCGGCCCGGACCCGGCGCCACACCAGGGCTCCGGCCGCCGCGGCCACGGCCGTTGCGGCTCCGATGCCCCACCAGAGGGGCGCGGCCGGCCCGTCCGGGTCGTACGGCTTGCGCTCCGCCCGCCGGTCGCCCGATGCGGGCTCGGCTCCGGCTGTGGGTCCGGCTGCGTCTCCGCCCCCGCCTCCGCCTGCGGCGGGCTCGGCAGCGAACGCCTCGGCCGGGTCCTGCGGTCCGACGGAGAACCGGAGGGTGCGCCTTCCGGAATGGTTTCTGCCGTCCTTGGTCCTGGCGCTCATCGTCACGTCGAGGAGGTAGGTGCCGGGCTCGGTGAAGGCCCAGTTGCCGTGGACGTGGCTGTTGACCTCGATTCCGGTCTCCTGCGGGAATTCCTTCCGCCCGTCGAAGAGGATCGTCGGAGTGCCGAAGCTGCCGTTGAGGAACAGCACGAAGTCCCCTGGCCCTTCGACGCCGTTGAGCCGCCAGTTCACCTCCCGGTCGACACTGGCGGCGACCTCGGGCTCCTGGCTGTTCCAGCCCGGCCACAGCACGCCGTCCCGCTGGACCTGCGGCAGCAGCCACACCCGGTCACCGGGGTTTCCGAGGAAGGCGAACTCCTTGTTCTCGGGTACGTCGACCGCCGCGGTGTCCTTGACCTGCAGCACCACGTCGGAGGTGTTGCGCCAGACCGCCGGCCTGGCGGTGTCGTCGCGGATCTGCACGGTCCAGGTGCCGTGGTCGAAGCGCGGGCCCATGTCGATGTGCCCGTCACCGATGACGGTACGGCCCTTGCCGGTCCCCGGTGCGGCGTCGGCCTCGGCGCCCGGGGGCGGCGATTCGGCGGCCGTCGCGGGCAGCGCCGCCGACAGGGCGAGGAGCAGAGCTGCGGGGATCGTTGCCGCGCTTGTGCGTGCTGTTGTGTTCCGCGTCATTTCTTCGTGCCTCCGAGGCAGGAGCGGAGCTCGTCGGCGTTGTGCCGCATCATGTCGGTGTAGTGCCGGGTCCGCTGGTCGAAGGCATCTCCGTACAGCATGCAGACCTTGACGTGCTGGTCCTCGGCCACCTGGTCGAGCACGGTGGCGCGCTGCACCAGATTGGGTTCCATGAACACGGCCGGAACCTTGAGGTTCCTGATGGTCGTCGACAGCTTCTCCACGTCGTCCGCGCTGGGTTCCTGTGCCGGGTTGGGGACGACGAAGCCCGCGACGGTCATGTCGTAGGCCTCGGCGAGATAGCCGAAGGCATCATGCGTGGTGATCAACTGCCGTTCACCGGAGGGGATTTCGGCTATCCGGTCCCGCACGTACGCGTCGACGGCGTCGAGTTCGCCCTCGTAGGAACGGCTGTTGGCCTCGTACGTCTTCGCCCCCTCGGGGTCCTGCTTCTTCAAGGTGTCGCGGATCAGCTGCACATACGCCTTGGCGTTCTGTACGTCCTGCCACAGGTGCGGGTCGATCTCGCCGTGCACATGCTTGCCCAGGACGGCCTGCGGGAGCTGGTGGATCTCCGCGCCGGGGGTCCCGAGGAAGGCGAACCGCTTGTCGCCGGGGACCTTCTCCAGCGCCCGGTTGGGCACGTCGATGACGACATCGCCCGGAGGGATCTCCTCCTGCACTCTGCCCTTGGTGCGCAGATCGGTGAAGGCGGACATCCTCCCGCTGTCGATATCGACCGTCAGGTCGGTATGTCCCTCGTCCAGGATCGTGTCGCCGGGGCCGGCCACGGTGTGCGGGTCGACTCCGACGGCGAACGTGAAGGTGCCCTTGCCGAGCTGCTGCGGCGCGGTGCTGCCGGCGCTCTTCGCGCCGGCGGCGTTCCTCAGCCGTGCCTCAAGGGTCAGCCGGTATACGCCGGGTTCGGTGAACGCCCAGTTGAGATGCGTGTGTGCGGCGGGCGGCAGGCTGGTGACGTCCTTCCCCGTAAGGCCGTCCGCGGAGTCGAAGTAGATGTCCGGCTGTCCGAGCGACTCCGTCAGATAGGCGATCAGTTCACCGGGGCCCTGCACGTCGGTGGCCGAGAGGAGGACGTCGGACGAGCGGGTCGCACCGCGTGCCCCGCCCTCTCCGCGTACCCGCAGACCGAGCCAGAGGACGTCCAGGCCGACGTCCTCGACCAGCGGGATGACGTGCGCGCCATAGGTCTCGGACGCCTCGGCGAGGGAGACGTTGGGGGTGCCCTTGCGGGCGTTGGAGTCGACCGTCTTGATCAGGGCGTGCTCTTCGAGGAGCAGGTGGTTGGTGAAGGTGACATCGGCCTCGGAGACCGTGGTCGCGTCGGCGGGGGTGGGTTCGTAGGAGTGCGGGTCGCCACCGGGCGGAACGATCGAGTCGACCTGGACGCGGTCGCCGCCGACCTCACGGACCAGGTCGGCGAGGATCTCGGTGGTGGTCACCACCCGCAGCACCGCGTCGGGATTGTCGGGCCCGGCGACCGGGCGGGCATGGCCGGTGCAGCCGGTCGCGGCGATCGCGAGTGCGGCGGCGGTCGCCAGGGCGCGTATGACGGGTCTGTGCACATGCATGGTGAAGGGACTCCCGAAAGGCAGGGGGCCGGCGCCGGGAGGAGGATTTCCGGCGCCGGCCCGGGGAAGAGCGCCCGCGGCTCCGGAGCGGGCCGCAGGCACCCGTTCAGGACGGGACGGCTTCGCCGCCGGCTGTGGCGACGGCCGCTGTGCGGCGCCGGCCGGAGCGGCTGACGGCAACGGCCGCCGCACCGCCGATGACCAGTACGCCCGCGCCGAGGGCGAGCGGAACGGCCGCCCCGCCCCCGGTGTGGGCGAGGCTCCCGCCGCCGGTCGTGGAGGTGCTGCCGCCACCGGTCGTGGAGGCCGAGCCTCCATCGGAGCGGGAGTCGCCCGGTCCGGCCGAGCCGCCGGTCGGGCCCGATGAGCCGTTCGAGGCCCCGTCGTCGCTGCCACCGCCCGGGGTCACCGCGTTCGGGTCGACATCACCGACCGCGAAGGTGAACGTACGCGTATCGGCGGTGGTCCGGCCGGACGGCAGCGTTCCGCTGAGCTGGAAGGTCACCTTGTAGGTGCCCTGCTCGCTGAAGCCCCAGTTGGCGTGGGCGTGCACCCCGAGATCGACCTTCCGGGTGTCCGGCAGGCCGTCCTTGCTGTCGTAGAGGACCTGCGCGCCGCCCAGTCCCGCGGTCTCCCAGATCGCGAGCGAGCCGGGCCCGGTGACCCGGGTCAGCTTCATGTCGACGGGGCCCTTGAGATCCCCGCTGCCCAGGGCCTCGGTGTTCCATCCGGCCCACACCACGCCCGGCTTCTGCACCTGCGGGACCAACCAGAAGTCGCTTCCGGCCCGGCCGAGGAAGGAGTACGCGCCGGCGGCGGGCACCTTCTCCTTCGCCTTCCGGCTGACGTGCAGAACGACGGAGGACGGCTCACGCCAGATGACGTCGGCCGGGTTGCGGCTGTCCTTGAACAGGGTCCGCAGCCTGCCTCCCACCATCTTTCCGGCGATCGCATCCACATGACCGTCGTCGATGACCACCTTCTGGGCGGCGATCCCGGAACGGTCGGCGACGCCGGCAACTGACGCCGGAGTCCGGCTTGTTCCCGTACGTGTGCTCGACGCACCACCTGATGCCGCGCCTTGGTCTCCGGTCGGGGACGGCGCAGGCACGGGGTCCGCTTCCGGCGGCTGCGGGGCGTCCTGTCCGGCGACCCGGACGGTCCACTCGGTGGTGGCGGTGGCCGTCCTGCCCGTAGTCAGCCGCGCGGTAGCCTTCGAGGCGAGGCGGTACTCGCCCGGTTCCGTGAACGCCCACGCCACCCGGCCGCTGTCCGCTGCCGGGAGCTCCTGGGCGTCGGGAAGGCCGTCATGGCTGTCGAACAGCACCCGCGGCGCAGTCGGTCCGGCCGCGGGTGAAGCGTCCTCGGGCGGCTCGAACACCACCACGTCGCCCGGTCCTTCGAAGCCGGTGAGCGCCCACTCGACCTTGCTCTCGGTGAGCTGATCGGCGGGGATGCCGGAGGTGTCCCACGTCGGAGCCTGCGTACCGGCCGTCCGGCCGTCGAGCACCCAGACGGGGCTGTCGGGCTTGCCCAGGAACGCGTAGTCGTCCCCGCCGGGGACGGTGGTCCTGGCGTCCGGCCCGACTTCCAGGCCCGCTGCGGGCGCACCCTCCGAAGGAGCGGCGCCACCGTCCGGAGCGTCCCGCAGCAGGTCCAGTGCCAGCTTCTGGTCCTTCAGGGCGATGACCACGTTCGCCGTACGGGCGGGCTGCGGCTCGACGCCGCCATCGGGTGTGTCGGCGAACGCCACCGGTGACAGGCCCGCCGCCAGGGCCGCGGAGCCGATGACTCCGGCTGCGGCCCACCGTGAACTCCTGGGAGATGTCATGGGGTTGACTGCTCCTGCTCGGGACGGACGGGCTTCGGCTCGGGCTCGCCCCCTCATGAGGCCACCGCCCGGTCCGGGGAGCCCGTGGATGCCATGCGCGCCTTTCGCCGGTGCACGTACAAGGCCGTACCGGTCCCGACGACGAGCAGGGCGGCACCGGCCGCCCCCAGCGGAACGGCTACTCCCGAACCGGTCGCGGCGAGCTGTCCGTGCGGCGAGGTGCCACCGGCCGCGCCGCCGTCGGTACGGCCGCCACCGGTCGTACCACCATCCGTGCCGCTGTCCGCCGCACCACCATCAGCGCCACCCTCGGTCGAACCACTCTGGGCCGAGCCGCCTTGCGTGCCACCGTCCGTCGATCCACCCTGCGTGCCACCCTCGGTCGAACCCCCCTCTGTGCCACCGTCCGTCGAGCCACCCTGCGCGCCGCCGGTATCGCTGCCCCCGTCGGCAGCGCCCCCGTCGGCCGCACCACCGACACCACCCCCATCAGTGCTGCCAGCATCCGTGGACCCGCCATCGGTGGACCCGCCGTCCGCGGCTCCCCCGTCCGTCGTCCCGCCGGTCTCTGCGCCTTCCCCGGGCAGAGTCACCTCCGCCGGGTCGACGTCGCCGACGGCCATCGTGAAGACCTGACTGTCGGAGACCTTCTCGCCCGAGGCGAGCTCGGCCCCGAAGGTGAACGTCAGCCGGTAGACGCCCTCCTCGGTAAAGGCCCAGTTCGCGTGCTCATGGGTGCGCGCGGGGACCTTGTACGTATCGGGCAGCCCGTCGCGGGTTTCGAACCGCATCAGCGGCTCGCCGAACGGCGACCAGCCGAAGACCAGCAGCTCCCCCGGGCCCTCCACCTCGTCCAGCGAGAGGTCGAACTTCCCCTGGATGTCGGCGGATTGAAAGGCCTCCGTGTTCCAGCCGGCCCACAGCACCTCGGGGTTCTGCGTCTGCGGGATCGAGTAGTAGGTGTCGCCCGGATCCCCGATGAAGGCGAGTCCGTCCGCCGGGTCGGGGATCGTCTCCCTGCCCTTGGACGTCAGATGCATGATCACCGAGGTCGGCTCACGCCACACGACGTCGCTCGTCCTGCTGTCCCTGAAGAGCGTGCGGAACTCCCCCTCCACCAGTCGTGGCGCGACCGCGTCCACATGACCGTTGTCGATGACTGTCCGTTCATCGAGCACATCACCGGGATCGGCATCCACCGCCGGAGCCGCCGCGTATGCGACCGGCCCGGCGTCCACTGGCGTACCACCACCGACGGACCCCACCGAAACGCACCCGGCCGCCACCAGGGCCAGCACCCCCACCACACGCGCGGACCGCGTCATTGATCTCATCGCCCCTCATCCGCCCCAGATTTCCTACGTGAACACGACAACGCTATGCGTAATGGCAATCATTTTCAAATAAAATCGAGGATCGCCCCTCCGGACCCAGGCCCCGGAGGGGCTCACATCACCAGGAGGACTTGGTGACCCCGGGAAGGAATCCGGCATGGGCCTGCTCGCGCACACGGACGCGGGAAAGACCGAACTTCCGCAGATGCCCGCGCGGCCGCCCGTCCACACTGTCCCGGTTTCGCACGCGGGTCGCGCTGGCGTTGCGGGGCTGGCGCCGGAGCTCGTCCACGGCGGTGCGGCGCTCGGCGTCCGTGGAGGACGGCCGACGGATGATCTCCTTCAACTCGGCACGACGGGCGGCATATCGCCCGACGACCGCCTTGCGCTTCTCGTTCTGCGCGATCTTGCTCTTCTTGGCCATCAGACCTTCACACCCCTGGCGCGGATACGGGCGACGGCCGCCTCGATCCCGATGCTGTCGACGGTCTTGATCGCCTTGGCACTGAGCGTCAGCCGGATGTTCCGGCCTTCGCTCGGCAGCCAGTACCTCTTGCGCTGGATGTTGGGGTCGAAGCGGCGCGATGTGCGCCGGTGCGAGTGCGAGATGTTGTTGCCGAAGCCCGGCTGGGCGCCGGTCAGTTGGCAGTGGGCGGACATGGTGCTACCTGCTCTCCGCGGCGGACCGCTTGTTGGAAATGGAAATCATTGCCATATAGTAGCGCCCATGGCTCGCAACGAACTACGCCCGGTCGTCAAACTCCGCTCCACCGCGGGGACCGGCTACACCTACGTCACCCGCAAGAACCGCCGGAACGACCCCGAGCGCATGGTGCTGCGCAAGTACGACCCGGTCGCCCGCAAGCACGTCGATTTCCGCGAAGAGCGCTGACCGCTCCCCCGCCCGATTCAGAAGGACACCCCGCCATGAAGCCCGGAATCCATCCCGCGTACGGTCCCGTCGTCTTTCGCGACAAGGCCGCCGGTTCCGCCTTCCCCTACATCGACTACAAGGACACCGATCTGCTGCGGAAGTTCATCTCCGACCGCGGCAAGATCCGCAGTCGCCGAGTGACCCGGGTCACCGCCCAGCAGCAGCGACAGCTCGCCCGGGCGATCAGGAACGCCCGCGAGATGGCCCTGCTGCCCTACGCGAACAGGTGACGGCGCAAGCTGCGTGCGTTCGGCGGAAGACGGGAGGCACAGGTACGGTCCGGCGGACGCACGCAGTGACCTCGCGTGCGCGCCGCGCCCGTCAGCCCCGAGCGGCCGGAGCCGTACGGACGGCCCGCCTCGTCGGCCTCAGCCGCCAGGGCGCGCGGGTCAGCAGCACGGTTCACGCAGCGTAGTGGACGCGTTCGGCCTCCTGCGCGGGGGATCGTATGCTGCGTAATCGACGAGCCGCCTTTCGGGGCCATCACTGATGGGCCCTGTTCCGCCTGGGTCCGTGGGGGCCGTGGTGCGCGGCCGGGGAGAGGAGGACTGATGGGCATGGGACCGACCACCGCCGAGGTCCCGGACCAGCTGAAGCGCGCCTGGACGGCACCGTGAATCGGGAGGGGGCAATCGCAAGCGGGACATCGTTCGGCCGGATGTTGCGGGAGTTGCGGCAGAGCCTCGGCTTGACGATTGAGGAGCTGGCCGAGGCGTCGGGTGTTTCGGGGCGCGCGATAGGTGCCATGGAGCGCGGGCGCAGTCTGCGTCCGCATCGTGGGTCGGTTACCGCGCTCGCACAGGGTCTGCAGTTGGACGAGGCGGCCCATGCCGAGCTGCTGGCCGCCGCTCGGACTGCCCGCCCGACCGCCCGGACTTCCCTGTCCGCAAAAACCTCTCCGTACACGCTGCCCAGAGGCGCCGGGGACTTCGTGGGGCGGCACGCCGAGCTGGCCGTGCTGCGCGCCCTGGCGCAGCGGGCCGCCGAGGAACCAGAGCCTCAGGAGCAGGGACGGCATACCGCTGCACCGCCGGTGGCGGTTGTGTTCGGTGCGCCCGGGAGCGGCAAGACGACCCTGGCGGTGCGGCTTGCCGAGGAGTTCGCTCCCTCCTTTCCGGACGGGGCGTTTCTCCTGGACATGCGGGGCCTGGAGGAGCAGCCGCTCCCCGCCGATGAGGCCGTGCTGCGGTTGATGGGCGCGTGGGGCACGGGTGATCTTGCCGTGGCGCAGCTGAGTGCTGAGGAGCGTCTGACGCGTTACCACGCGGTCACGGCCGGGCTCCGGGCGGTGCTGGTCCTGGACAATGCCGGCAGCGAGGCTCAGGTCAGACCCCTGTTGCCGCGCGAGGGGGGTGTGCTGATGGTGGTGACCAGTCGCCGTGCCCTGGCCGGTCTGGAGGGAGTGCAGCGCGTGGAACTCGGTCCACTGACCGAGCAGGAGTCCACCTCCTTGCTGCGTGCCGTCGTCAGCGACGGACGCGTGGACGCGGAGCCGGAGGCCGCACGCGCGGTGACCGAGTTGTGCGGGCACCTTCCCCTGGCCCTGCGCGTGGCAGCGAACTGGGCCGCAACCCGCACGAACTGGAGCCTGCAACGGCTCGCCACCCGGCTCAGCGACGAAGATCGCAGGCTGGATGCCCTCAGCTCCGGTGACCTGCGTGTCAACTCCGCCTTCTCCCTGTCCTACTCGCGCCTTGCTCCTGGTGCTGCCCGGATGTTCCGGCTGCTGTCGCTGGTGCCGGGGGGCGATTTCGGGATGCCGTTGGCGGCCGTCCTCGCGGGCGCGTCGCTGCCGGATGCGGAAGACCTGCTGGAGGAGTTGCTGGAGGCGGGACTGCTGATGACCTCCCGCGAGGACCGCTACCGCTTCCACGACCTGCTGCGCCTGTACGCGCGGGCCCGGCACCGTGCGGAGGACGACATGGAGCAGTCCGCGGCCGCCTCTTCCCGTCTGCGGTCCTGGCTGCTCGACACGGCCGTCGTCGCCGGCCGCTGGTACGAGCCGGGCTACGGTGCGCCGCCGCCGGACCCCACCCGCCTGGTCGCTCTCGACGACCCCGAGCAGGCGATGCGCTGGCACAAAGCGGAGAGCGACAACTGGCTGACGGCCTTCCGCGAGGCCGCCGAGGGCGGTGAACACGCCAGAGTCACCGAGGTCGCGGAAGCCATGCACTGGTTCTCCGACCACTGGGTGTCCGGGGGCCACTGGGTCGATACCTACGAACGCGCCGCCCGGGCCGGAGCGGCCCTCGGCGATGCCGGACTGGAAGCCACCCACCGCAACCACCTCGCATGGGCCCATTGGGTAGGCGGCCGTCATGACGAGGCGGTCACCGCCGCCACGTGCGCGCTGGATCTCGCCACGGGCTGCGGGAACGTCGTCCAGCAGGCCTGGGCTCTCATGTATCTCGGCTGGCTGCAGAACCTGGACGATGATGACTCGCCCGCCGCCGAAAACCTTCTCCGTGCCAGGGAGCTGTTCACCCGGGCCGCCGAGATCAACGGATACTTCTATGCGGCCACCGCGAGCATCAGCCTGCTGGAGAAGGTCGACCGGGCGCAGGAAGCCGTCAAGACCTACCAGGAGGTCATGGACGCTCTCGCTGATCCGTGCAACCGCGACCGCATCCCGCCGAACATACGCGACACCACCACCTTGATCGCCATCTACAGCGTGTCCTGCGTCCATCTCAACCAAGGGCGCTGGCCGGACGCGGTCGACGCTCTGCGTTCCATCCACGGGCAGTTCGACACCCGCGGATTCGACCTGTACGCCGGCAAGGTCCACCTCTACCTGGCCCACGTCCTCGCTCGACTCGGTGAAGGCGCCGAGGCCGCCGGTGAGTACCGCACCGTGCTGACGCTGGAGGACCGCATCCCCTCGGCCATGCTGGAAGAGGCCCGCGCAGGCCTTGACGCCCTTGCCGCCGGCCGGCCGTTGCTGCCGACCCGCTTCGAGTGACAGGCGACCGGCAGATGCACGTTGTGCAGGTCTTGCGGCGTACAGCACGGTGTGCCGCCACCTGACGTCGCAGCCGGCCGTCACGCCCCAGCACCGCCGACGGGCCCCCGTCCATCCGGCAGCCCTTCGCTGGAAACGAAGTAGAAGGCCGGCAGAACGATGAACACGCCCAGTGCGATCAGTGGGGAGATCAGGCCTCCCAGTACTCCGGCGACGGCGTAGGCCAGCGCTCCGACCCAGGAGCGGAGGCGGCCGTGCGGCACATAGGTGGGCTCGACTTCCGGGTCCATGAGCTCGGGGTGGCGGCCGAGGTGGTGATAGAGGACCAGCCAGCTCAGACACATCACCGATGCCAGGGACGCGTACAGGATGACCGCCACCCGCGCATCCGAGCCGGAGTCGTCGGACCGCAGCGCATCGGCGACCACGCCTGTGGGGAAGGCGAGCGCCGCCGTGGTGAACAGCACGAAGAAGTTGGCCGCGTGCAGACCCCGGTCCATGCTGCGGATCCGCACGAAGGCCTGGTGATGGTTGAGCCAGATCACGGCGACATAGCTGAAGGAAGCGAAGTAGCCGACGTAGGCGGGCCATTGCGACACGAGAGCGTGCGCGAGCCGGCCGGGCCGGTGCACGGGGGCGGCCAGGCCGAGCACCAGGATGGTGACCGCGATCGCGAAGATGCCGTCGCTGAAGGCCTCGGCACGGGCCGTCTCCGAAACGGAGAACCGCCGGACCGGAAAGCGGTGTTGGGACATTGCGGCTCCTTGGATCGTTGGGCCGTCGAGGCGGCGCGGTCGTTCGGGCAGCGCGTCAGGCGCTTGTGGTGTGTGGCGGCTGCCGCCGCGCGACGGCGCGGCCCGCCACCGTGTTCATCCTGTTCTGCAGTGCGGCGGCCGCCCGTGCCGGCCCCACCACCGACATCTGGAGCTGCTGGGCCACATCGATGTGACCGGCGGTCCAGATCATCCTGATCGCCGTGCTGGTGCCCTGCCCGCCGCCGTCGAAGAGGTCCCGGCGTACCGCGTTGATCAGTCGCTCGTCCGCGGTCTCGTCCCGGGTCAGCCGTTCGGGCACCTCGCCGTAACCGGACAGGGCCCGCGCCGCCTCCTGGTACCACTTGCAGACCTGCAGCCCGGACCGGACGATATCGGCGCGCGCCGTGGTGTGGTCGCCCGTCGGACCGTCGTCGTCCTGTTCCCAGAGGTCGACGATGGCGTCCGCGGTCAGCCGCAGCACGGCGACCGTTGTCATCAGCGCCGTCACGTCCGCCAACGCGATGTGCTTGGTGCCCCGTTCGGCAAGGAAGCAACGGAAGGCGTCGTCGAGCCGCCGGGCCGCCGCCGCGGCGTTGCGCCGCTCGTCCTCCGGTGTGGGGGCGGCCGGCACGAGCCCGTCGGAACGGGTCACCCCGTACTCGATGGCACGGCTCAGATAGCCCGCGCTCTCCGCGAACGCCTCGGCCGTCGCCTGGCCGAGGGCCGCTCCGGCACCGCGAGGCCAGAACAGCATGCCGACACCGACGCTCACCGCGCAGCCGATCGCGATGTCCTCGAATCGCACCAGCCCGATCGTCCAGCCGGCCGGTTCGATGATATTGAACAGGATGAGCAGGGCAGCGGTGAACCCGGCCTGGCCCGCGGCGAACGAGATGGCGGTCGGGGCCAGCCCGGTGAACACGATGGCCGGCGGGAGCAGAATCCAGAACACCGTGGTGTTGGAACCCAGGGCGAAGATCAGTCCGCTGCCCACGATGATGCCGACGACGGTGCCCAACAACGCGCGCAGAGCGTTCTGACCGGTGAGCAGCGCGTTGGAACGCAGGACGGCCAAGGTGCCGAACACCACCCAGAACGAGTGTTGTACGCCGGTGACTTCGGCCACGAGGACGGCCAAGCCGAGGGCAAACGCGCCGCGGAGGCTGTTGTGCAGCCAGACGGAGTGGGGCTCGATGTGGGCACCGGCCCGTTCCTGTGCCGACGACAGCGGGGAGGAGACGCCATCAGGCTGTCGACCGAGCGCACGCTCCCACCACCGGCGGCTGCGTGCGGCGACGCCGAGTTCGATGTTCTCGGCGATCGAGCTGACGGCGAAGCTCATCTCCTGTGCGCGGAAGCTGGGTTCGAGCGAGCTGATGAACCCGGCGACGACGGACTGCGACTGTCCGTCCGTGGCGACAGGCGCGGGCAGCGCAGACGTCACCGCACGCTCCATGGCTGTGCGTGCGTCCCGGAGCCGCTTCTGATCCAGCCGTGGCGCGGTGGGGTCTGCGTCGTCCGATTCCAGCCGGTCGGCCCCCCGCTCAAGCAGGTCCGCCGCCACGAGCACGACTTCGCACACCACCACGTCGGAGGGCGTGGCAGGGCCGCCGGGGGGCATCCGCTCCAGGATCTCCTCCAGCCACACCACCTCGTCGACCAGCCGGACGAGCGTGCGCGCCTCTGTGGTCAGCCCGGTCGGCCGGTAAGGGGTGTCGAAGAACGACTTGCGCAGCGCAGTCACTGCGGCGGACGCCTCGGCCACCAGTTCGTCCAGGACCACCCGGCGGTCGGCGGCGAAGCCACCACGCACACAGCCGACCTCCGCGCGCAGCCGCTCTGCGAGCAAGGAGCAGGACCGGGCCGTCGCGAGCCGCAGTGGCCCGCGCACGGGCGCCGGCCACAGCACGGTGATCGCGATCAGGGACGCCGCACCCGCCATCAGATATCCAGCCAGACGGTCCGGGATCGACCCCACGGGCCCGGGCAGCGTCACCGCCAGAATGAAGCCGGCCAGCAAAGAGGTCGACGAGCCGGCGATCACCGAGCTGACGACACCCGAGAACAGCACTCCGAACCCGACCAGCGCCATGATCACGGCGGCCATCCACACCGATCCGGAAACCAGCGTCCCCAGGCAGACCAGCACCGCTCCCGCGACCACGAGCGAGCCCTGCGCAGCAAGCCGTTCGCGCAGCGGACCTGCGAAGTCCACGAAGAGCAGCAGAGAGATCGAGCCGAACGCCGAGAAGATCGCCATCGTCACATTGCCGATGCCCTCCACGCCGAAGGCGAAGAGGCCGGGCGCCACGATTCCGGCGCGGCACGACCGGCGCAGTGCGGCCAGTCCCGCGTCGCGGGTACGCAGCGACTTTACGACGCACACGGGCAGCCTCCTAGGTCGACGTCGCAGTCAGTGCCGTCAGTGACACCTGCGGGCCGACGCAACTCCGCACCAGGGTGGCCACGGCCGTTCCGCGGCCGAACAGGATCGGCTCAGCCGCCGTGCTCGCTCCCCCTCACACCCGGATCCGCTGACTCCCACACACTAACCTCGTGTGCCGGCGGCCTCTTGACCGCCCGCGCACGGAATGTTGCTCGCCGATGCACTGCGAGTCCCGTACTCATGTGTGCGCTGCGGGGCATCACAGCATGCGCTGCCGGACAAGCTGTGTCCCGGCTGGACGCCTAGCGTCGACCGGGTATACATAGCACCGCACCGCAGGAGGCCGATCATGACCACCACTTCCCAGCCCGTGAGCGGCAGTCAGCCATGGCTGCACCAGAAGGGCGAGGTGATCCAGGAGTTCGGGACCGTCAAGCAATTCCCGGTCGCCCTGTCCTACGAGGCGCGGATGTACTCCTGCCAGCGCCTGAACAAGGTTCTGGCAGACACTCAGATCCTCTACGGCCTCTACAAGAAGCATCACTGGCTGATGCGCGGCGCGACCTTCTACCAACTGCACCTGGTCCTGGACAAGCACGCGGGAGAGCAGCTGGAAATCGTCGACACCATCGCCGAACGCGTCCAGTCCCTGGGCGGCGTCGCGGTGGGTGACCCCCGGCACGTCGCCGAGATCACGTCGATTCCCCGGCCTCCGAACGGCGTGGAGGAGGTACCGGCGATGCTCTCACGACTGCTCGAGGCCCACGAGACCATACTCATCGATGCCCACGACGCCGCCGCCCGGACCGCTGAACTGGGGGACGACGGCACCAACGACCTGCTCGTCTCCCAGGTGATCAGGACCGGCGAACTGCAGGCGTGGTTCCTCGCCGAGCATCTGGTCGACACACCTCTGGTCCGTACCTGACGGATCCCCGACTCCGTCCGGAAGGACGCGGCCCCCGCAGCGCTCACATACCGCTGCGGGGGCTGACGGCCCGGCTCGCCCGGGTCGACGGTGGTCAGTGAGGCAGCACGGTGCCCAGCCACTGCAGGACCTCGGGGGTCACGGGGTCGGTTATGTCGGCGAACTCGTCATGCTTCTTGAGGAACTTCGCCACGTAGGGGCAGACCGGCACGATGCGTTTCCCCGAGGCGCGTACGTCGCTCAACGCCTGCTGTACGAGTATGGAGGCCAGGCCCTGCCCGGCGAAGGCATCGTCGATTTCGGTGTGGTAGAAAACGCGCTGGTCGTCGCGGTCGCGGTACGCGGTCAGGCCTGCGGCTCTGCCGTCGACCAGGATCTCGTAACGGTGTTCGGGATCCACTCGCTGGACAGTCGGAGCGGCGGTGGGTTGCGTCATCGTTTGCCTTTCAGTGGTGCGTCGGGTTCTTTCGCGGTGCGATGGTGGCGTTGGGAAGGGCGGGCGCGGGAAGACGGTCGCCGTCGTAGCCGTCGACCCTGCCGAAGCGGTCGGATGCGCTCTGCCACGCCTCTCTGGCTTCGGCGATGTCGTCGTGGCTCCGGCCGATGAAGTTCCACCACATGACGATCTGTTCCTCGAACGGCGTCCCGCCGAGCAGGACCACCCGAGCGGCGTCATCCGTCTCGTTCACCAGCGTGAGCGTGTCGCTTCCCGTGCCGATGTAGCCCAACTCCGACGGGTGCAGGACTGTTCCGGCGATACGGACGTCCCCGTGGTCGACGAGAAGGCCGTGCTCGAAGCCGGCGTCGACGGCGAGTGTGGTCGTCGAGCGTGACTCAAGGACGAGTTCGGCACCGAGCAGGGGCGTGAAGGTCCGCACCGGAGAGGTGTCACCTGCCAGCGCCCCCAGGAACACTCTCACTTCGGCTCCGTCCACCCGGACCGGGCTCGGGACGTAGTGCTGGAAGTCACGCCCGGTATGCCGGTGTTCTCCGGGAAGCGCCACCCACAGCTGGACGCCATGGAGGACCGTGGTGCGGGCGGTGGAGACTTCCGTGTGGCTGATGCCGTACCCACCCGTCATGAGGTTCAGCTCACCGGGCCTCACGAACGCATGGCTGCCCATGCTGTCCCGGTGCTCGATCTCCCCGCTGAACAGCCAGCTCACCGTCTGAAGACCCGTGTGCGGATGCGGCGCAACGTCCATACCACCCGTGTCGGTGACGTCGTCGGGGCCGTAGTGGTCGACGAAACACCAGGCCCCGATCAGCGTCCGCGCCCGCTGCGGCAGCGTACGCCGCACCGTCATCGCCCTCGGACCACCCAACGGGACATCCCGCGCGGAGAGGACATCGACCTTCGGCACATACTCACCGTGGCCCGAGACCCCGCGGCCCGGTTCGGTGGGGTTCCTGTCCCTCCCGATGTTGCTCATTTGGTCCAGGCGGCGTTTGACGCCGAGAGGCGGTACGCGGCCAGGGACGTCACCGCAAGCAGCACGAACACCAGCCCCAAGGTGAGGGTGAGTTCGTTGTGCTGCAGGAGCACGGCGCCGACCAGGGCTCCGAGGAATATAGCCAGTACGGAAAGGATCCGCCGACCCGGCCGGGGTGCCGACCCGCCGGCCGCGGTCGAGTCCGCGGCCAGTCCCGTCAAGGTCAGGGTCAGTACGGTCGTGGTCAGGTCCGGGACGCCGAGGCGCCGGGCGGCCGCGTTCTGCAGGCCCATGGCGAGACCCAGGAGCACGATCAGGGTGTACCGGACTCCGGTGGCCACCTCGCCGGCCGAGTCCGCTGCCGCGATGACGGACGCGGCGACGAGCACCGCCTCCAGCGCCGTGGTGATGGCCAGCAGCCGCCCGCGGTGTGCCGCGAACCGGTTGGCGAACCGGCCTCCGGCCAGCGCGCCGGCGAGGAACGCGGCCATCGACACGACGGAAGCGAGTGCGGACAGGCCTTCGGCGCCTGCCAGCGCGAACCCCAGGAAGACGACGTTGCCGGTCATGTTGGCGACGAAGACGTGTCCGAGGCCCAGATAGCTGACGGCGTCGACCAGACCTGTCGCCACCGTCAGTATCAGCATGAGCGGTGGCAACGGGCCGTGTCTGTCCTCCTTGGGAGGGGCCAGCGTGTGGGCCACGTCAGTCAACAGCTTGTGCATACCGAGTTGTTCCTTCCGAGACAGGGGGGCGATGCAGCAGCACACGGGTGAGCAGTCCGCTGGCCGGACCGAGCACGATGACCGCGAGGGAGACCCACAGGGGCCAGGGGGTCAGCCCGAGCAGATGGTCGAGCGACCAGTGGCCGGGGCCGGTGAGTGCCAGCACCGCGGAGATGGCGACGAGGACCATCGGGTATTCGTAGCCGTCGTGCTGGACCCAGAGCCCGTTGTGCCATTTGACGGTGCCGGCGACTGTCATCACCCCCATGGCGGCCATGGCCGCCATGGGGGTGAGCAGGCCGGCCGCCAGGAACAGGCCGGCGCCGATCTGGCTGCTGCCCGCGGCGAGCGCGGTGAGTCTGCCGCCGCGGAAGCCGTCGTGGCGGAACTCCTCGGTCCCGCCCGCCAAGCCGTTGCCGCCGAGCCGGAAGCTGACTTTCTGTACGCCGTGTCCGGCGATGAGGAGGCCCGCCACCAGTCGGAGGACCAACAGTCCGGTGTCCATTGTGTTCCTGCCTGTTCCTGGCATTTCGCCGTTACTCAGGTGAGTCGTTACTCAGGTGAGTCGTTGCTCAGGTGAGTCGTTGCTCAGATGGAGAGGTCAGCCGGCCGCGTGGGCGCCGATGACGGCCTGCGCGTAGACCAGGCCCAGGCCGTAGGCACCGCCGTGCTCCTTCACCACCTCCGTGACGGGGACGTACGTCTCCGTCCGCGCCCAGTCGCGCTGGAGCTCAAGGAGCACCTGCACCCAGGTCACCGGAATCGCGCCTCCCTGGACCATGCGCTGGATGGCGTGCTCGTGCGCCTGCGGGCTGACGCCACCGGACGCGTCCGTGACGACGTAGACCTCGTACCCCTGAGAGATGGCGGACAGCGTCGGCAGTACGACGCAGACCTCGGTCCACAGCCCGGCGATGACGAGCTTCTTGCGGCCGGTCGCCTTGACGGCCTCGACGAAGTCGATGTCCTCCCAGGCGTTCATCGTGCTGCGGTCGATGATCTTCTGTCCGGGGAAGACATCGGCCAGCTGCGGCATGATCGGACCCGAGAAGGACTCGGCGGCCACGGTGCTGAGGACCACCGGAACCTCGAACACCTTGGCCGCCTTGGCCAGGCCCAGGGTCGAGTTGATGATGGCGGTGCGGTCGCCGCTTCCGGTGCCGAAGAACATCTGCGGCTGGTGGTCCACGAACAGCACAGCGCAGTTGTCGGGGGTCAGCAGGTCGGGGCTGGGTGCTGCGGTGACCTCGGAGATGTTGACCACGAGAGGGCCTTTCATGAGTGATGTGATCGCGGACGGGCGTCCGCTGCTGAACGCGGCCGTCCGTTCGACGGCGCGCAGGTGGTGTCCCGGGAGAGGCGGCTCGTGACCGGGCCCCTCCCGGGAGGTCAGAACGAGAAGCAGGGGTCGAAGACCGTGCTCTCGGTATCCGGGGCCATGCCTCGCCGGGCGCGCCACTGCCGGTGCTGTTCGGACTCCGCCGCCGCCTCGCCGAGCAACTCGGCCTGGCGGGCGCCCGACAAGCCGGTACCGGGTGTGGCCTGGTAGCCGCCGAAGTGCGCGACCGGGCTCCATGCGGGGCTGACCGGTGGCAGTTCCTCGTCGAGGCCTTCGTACTCGGCGGCGGCGTAGACGATCCGGCCGCCGACCACAGTCAGGAGGGACTCGATGTGCACGATGTCCGGCTCGGGCACGGCGAAGTAGTCCTCGGACAGGACCGCGAGGTCGCCGAGGTGGCCCGGGCGCAGGACGCCCTTGATGTCCTCCTCGCCGGTCAGGGCGGCTCCGGCTTCGGTGAACATCGACAGCGCCGTCTGCCGGTCGACGCGGTTGTGCGGCGGGCGGACGATCAGGTCACCGACCGTACGGCCCGTGATCAGCCAGTGCAGGGCGACCCACGGGTTGTAGGTCGAGACCCGGGTGGCGTCGGTGCCTGCACCGACGGTCAGACCGCGCTCCAGCATGGCCCGGACCGGAGGGGCGTCCGCGGCGGCGCCGGGGCCGTAGCGGCGTACGAATGCCTCGCCCTGGAAGGACAGCCGGTTCTGCACGGACATGGCGCCGCCGAGGGCGGCGATGCGGTCGAGGCTGTCCGCGGAGACGGTCTCCGCATGATCGAACAGCCACCGGTTTCCGGCCGGGAAGAGTCCTTCCGCGGCCAGCTTCTCGAATATCGCGAGATCGCGTCGGATGGTGTCGTCGTAGGTGGCGTGCAGCCGGAATCCCCAGCCGTTCTCCATGAGCAGACGTACGGCCTTCTCGAATTCTGTCTCATAGCCGGGCGCGAGTTCCGGTCGCGGCTGGGCAAAGTTCTCGAAGTCCGCTGCCGCCCAGGTGAGATTCTCCCCCGCACCATTGAGGCGCAGCCATTCGTCCCCGTCCTCGGGCCGGGCCATTTCGATCCAGCGGGCGAGGTCGTCGATTTCCTGACCGGCGGTCTGCGGGAAGAGGTGATAGGCGATGCGCAGCGACAGCTGACCGGTCTTGGCCAGTTCGACGACCGTGCTGTAGTTGTCGGGGAAGTTCTGGAATCCGCCCGCTGCGTCGATGGCCGACGTGAGCCCGAACCTGTTCAGCTCCCGCAGGAAATGGCGGGTGGAGGTCTTCTTGTCCTCGTCCTGGAGCACCGGGGCCTTGGCCAGGGTCGAGTAGAGGATCAGCGCGCTCGGGGCGGCGAGCAGCATACCCGTGGGCTCACCGTCCCTGCCCCGTACGATCTGGCCGCCCTTCGGGTCGGGGGTGTCCCTGGCGTAGCCGGCGGCTTTGAGCGCGGCCCGGTTGAGCACCGCCGACTGGTACAGGTGCAGAACGAACACCGGAGTATCGGGCGCGGCGGCATTCAACTCGGCGACGGTCGGCAGCCGCCGTTCGACGAACTGCTCGGCCGACCATCCCCCCACCACCCGAACCCACTGGCCCTTCGGCGTGCGGGCCGCCTGTTCACGCAGCATCGCCAGACCCTGACGCAGCGTGCGGACGCCGTCCCAGCGCAGCTCAAGCACGTAGTTGAGCCCACCTCGAATGACGTGCAGGTGGGAATCGTTGAGGCCGGGAATCACCCGGCGGCCGAGAGCGTCGACCACCTTCGTGCCCGCGCCGACATGGCCGGCCACGTCGTTGTCGTCACCGACGACCGTGACGACGCCGTCACGGATGGCGATCGCCTCGGCCTGTGGACGACCCGGGTCTCCGGTGTGGATCTTCGCGTTGCGGACGATCAGGTCCGCGGCGTTGTCGGTGGTGCTGGGAACCAGCCCACCGACCGGCATCGTGGACACCTTTCAACAACCTCCTGCGGATTAAAACGGCGTAAATTTGCGTACGCATCGACTTCGACGCCAGGCTATTTCGAGCCGAAGTACCCGTGTGTCCCCGCAGTGCACTGCATCGTTTCCCACAGTGCACTGGCCCCCATTACCGTGCGCTGTCGGATCAGTGCCTGTGCGCTGGGGGGCAATCCCCGCCGTCTTCAGGGATTTAGCGTGGTGTCCGAAGGCTCCGCAGGCCCAAGTGTCCGGGGAGTCACCCCGCCGGAGAGACCGGCGCATCACAGGAAACTCAGGAGATTCACATGTCCGATGTCGTAAAGCCGGTTGTGCCTGTACTGGAGTCGGCGGCCGCCGCTTTCGTCGAAGCGACCGCGAACCCGCCCTACCTGTTCGACCTTTCGCCGGCCGAGGGCCGCAAGGCGGTCGACGAAGTGCAGTCCGGTGAGATCGACAAGCCGGCTGTCGACGAGGAGTGGATCACTGTCTCCGGCGGTCCCACCGGCAGTGTCCGCGCGCGCATCGTCAGGCCCGCCGGCATGGAGGGGACCCTGCCGGTGATCCTCTACATCCACGGCGCGGGCTGGGTGTTCGGCAACGCCCACACCCACGACCGCCTGGTGCGCGAACTCGCCGTCGGCGCGAACGCCGCCGTGGTCTTCCCCGAGTACGACCTCTCCCCGGAGGTCCGCTACCCGGTCGCCATCGAGCAGAACTACGCGGTCGCGCAGTGGGTCGTCCAGCAGGGCGCCTCCAAGAACCTGGACGGTTCACGGCTGGCCGTCGCCGGTGACTCCGTCGGCGGCAACATGAGCGCCGCGCTGACGCTGATGGCCAAGGAGCGCGGCGACGTGTCCCTGCTCCAGCAGGTGCTGTTCTACCCGGTCACCGACGCGAACTTCGACACCGGCTCCTACCACCAGTTCGCCACCGGCTACTTCCTGCGCCGCGACGGCATGCAGTGGTTCTGGGACCAGTACACCACCGACGAGGCCGACCGCGCCCAGATCACCGCCTCCCCGCTGCGCGCCACCACCGAGCAGCTCACCGGGCTGCCGCCGGCCCTGGTCATCACCGGCGAGGCCGACGTGCTGCGCGACGAGGGCGAGGCCTACGCCAACAAGCTGCGCGAGGCCGGTGTCCCCGTCACCGCGGTGCGCTTCCAGGGCATCATCCACGACTTCGTCATGCTCAACGCCCTGCGCGAGACCCATGCCGCCCAGGCCGCCATCGCGCTGGCCGCCGACACCCTGCTCACCGCGCTCCACACCGCCTGACACCGCGTTCCGCGCCGGCGTCCGAAAGCCCCCGACAACAGGGAGAACAACCCGACCATGACCACAAACACCACGCCCACAGCCGTGCTCGTGCACGGAGCCTTCGCAGACGCCGCCAGCTGGACCGGGGTCATCGCGGAACTGCAGAACCACGGCATCCCCGTGGTCGCGCCGCCGAACCCGCTGCGCGGCCTGGTGTCCGACGCCGCGTACATCGCCTCCGTCGCTGCTCAGATCGACGGTCCGGTGGTGCTTGTCGGCCACTCCTACGGTGGTGCGATCATCTCCGTGGCGGGCACTGCGGAAAACGTCGTCGGGCTGGTCTATGTCGCGGCCTATGTCACCGAAGAGGGCGAGAGTCTGGGCGAGTTGCAGGGCCGTTTCCCCCTCTCGCCGCTCGTCAGCAACCTGAAGGAGGCGACGTATCCCGTAGCGGGATCGGAGCCTGCGGTCGAGGTCACCATCAAGGCCGAGGCGTTCCCGGACATCTTCGCCGCCGACGTCCCGGCCGCCGCCACCAAGGTCCTCGCGGCGGGGCAGCGCCCGCTGGCCGCCTCGGCGTTCACGGAGACGGCTCCGGCCGCCGCGTGGAAGACCAAGCCCTCCTGGGCACTCGTGGCCGGCGCGGACCAGGCGATCAACCCCGAGGTCGAGCGTTTCGGCGCGAAGCGGGCCGGAGCGACGACCGTCGAGATCGATGGCGCCTCGCACGCCGTGGCCGTGTCCCGGCCCAAGGAGGTCGCCGGACTGATCCTCGACGCGGTACGCGCGACGAGCTGACGAACTGACGGGGCGTCAGGCAGTCGACTCCCGTACGGACAATGCAAGTACGGACAGGGCCCGGCAGCGGCACAACACCCAGCGCAGGGGTGCCGCACGGGCTCGGTCCGGAGGAAGTCGCCCCCGGCGTCGGTGTTCCCGGACCGGGGGTCCGGCTCGCCGATGTCAATCGGCGATGAGCTCACGGACCATCCGGTGCTTGACGACACAGGGGACCTTGTCGAGCGGTGGCGGGGCCCCGGGACCGGGGGACGGCCGCGTGTCCGAACCTGCGGGCGGGACAGTCGCGCCCCGGGGCGGACGAGCCGGGCTCCGCGGACGCGACCACGTATGACTGCTGTGACAGGGCCTCTTACCTCTCGCCGGCTTCGACCGACGCGAGTTGCCAAGAGGCCCTTCCCTCATGCGCCCCCGGCGGGAGCGTCCCGGTCAGCTCGTGGGGCTCATGCGCGCAGTCGCCTGCCACTCCCGAGGAGTGGTGCCGTAGGCGAGCCGGAAGACACGGCTGAAGTGGGAGGAGCTGGTGAAGCCCCATCGATGGGCCACAGCCGCCACACTCGGTGCGCGGGGCGTTGCCCGTGCCAGTTCCATCCGGCAGCGCTCCAGGCGCTGCTGCCGGATCCACCGGCCCACGGTGATGCCCTCGAACTCGAAGAGCTTGTGCAGATACCTGACTGAGACATGGTGGGCGGAGGCGATGCCCGCGGGAGTCAGGTCAGGATCCCCCAGGTGCCGCAGCACGTGCTCCTTGATGCGGAACAGCATGGCATGGGCGGCCTCGGGTGCCTCTGGTCTCAGCCGCCCTTGCCGCTCCTGGATCAGGCAGGCCAGCAGATCGCAGGTGATCAGAGCGAGCCTGCGGCCCTGGGTCGGGGTGAGCGACTCCGTCACCCTGGTCAGGTGCTCCAGGTGCCCGGCAAGAAGAGCGGACGAGGCCCCGTCCCGGCCGAAGGCCGTGGCGGTCACCGCCCGTAGTTCGTCGTCGGTCACTCCCAGAACGGATCTCGGGAAGTGGAACGAGGTGAATCTGAACGTCTGGCGCATCGTCTTGCTGAAGGGCCGCCTGGAATCGGAGAGCGAGAACTGCCCGGGGCGCACCACCGCTTCCCGCCCGTCCTGCGAGCGCGCGGCGATGCCCTGATGCAGGAGCGTCAGCATCAGATATTCCTTACCGTCCCTCGCGACCATCCGTGGGCTGCGCACGACCGTCTGTGATCCGGCCGTGACCGTGGAGACCTGCATGGCGCCCAGCTGACTGCTGCTGATCGTCGCCGTCGAAGGAACTTCTTCGTGCAGGGTCACATCCAGAGGGACGAACGTTCTCGATACGGCGTCGTGCCAGAAGCCGGCCCGGTCCGACGGGGGCAGGAGAGAGGTCGACAGATTCAACGACACGGCAACTCCTTGGCGAGGTCGTGCGGCCGCGCAGCCGCCGCGGCCGTCACGGGACTGCTACGCAGGGAAGCAGCGCGCGGCACTCCCTGTCACAGAACAGAGGCAACCCGAGGGAGTCGGGCCGCCTGTCCGATCACATCGCGCCCGCACAGGAATGACCAGGAAGAACTACAGGCAGAACTGCGCGGACCATGGCGTCGTTCTGCCTGTCGCGCAGGACGGCCTCCGGCATCCGATCACCGTCGCACCGGTGAGGGACCGCCCGGCATGAGCTGCCCGAACGGGCATGGTGTGTGCCCTCACGGTGTGAAGCACCAGGTCGCGGTGGACCGGTGGGTCCTTGCGTTCCTAGAGTCGATCGCCGGTCCCTGGGGAGGACACCGGCCGGGTCGCAACCCGTCCACGACAGGAAACCGCGACTCTCACAGAGAAGCAAGGGCATGAGCGTCAATCAGGCAGGACCGGGAACCGGCCCACGGTCGACGGCGTCCGCCCGCCCTGCTGCGGCGGGGAACGGCGGGCGTCACGGCGCCCCCCGCCCGGAGGCGGCTCGTACTTCTGCCCACCGCGGCCGGTCGCAGGGGATCCCGGCAGGGCCTCCCCCCTCGTCCCAGGGCGGCGGGGTCACGGCACCGGCCGGGGAAGAGGCGCCCGGCCACCCCCGGGGCCACGGAGGGGCGAGCGGCACCGGGAGCTCCCCGTTCACGGCCCACCGCGCGGGCGAGGGGTGGCTGATCTGCCCGGCCGGCCCCGTGGATCCGCGCGCCCTGACGTTCACCGCGGGCCTGGCCCGGGACCCCGAGTGCACCGTCCTGGTGGTCGACCTGCCCGACGGGGCTGACGACGGGACGCTCGAAAGCCTCGCGCAGGAGGTCCCCCCGGGCCACGGCAGCCTGAGACTGGTCTTCGGCCGGTCGCCTCGCCTCGGCGCCACGACGGTGGCCCGGTGGCTCGCCGACCGGCTGGGCAGGACGGTGATCACCGCGGCCGGGGTCCCGCTGCCGATCCCGGGCGGTGGCCTGTTCATCGGCTCGGACCGCGGCCCGGGATGGGTGCGTTGCGAACCGGGAGCGCCTCAGACGCCGGACCCCCGGGGCTTCCCGAAGCCGTCCTGGGAGTACGCCGTGCCCGACAGGCCCTGGTCGCTCGGCACGACCGCGGCGGAGCCGCTTCCCGCCGGGGCCTGGCTGCGTCCGGCGCAGGAGAGCGCGGCCCAGCAGCACCACCGGAAGCGTCTGTACGGTCAGCTGCGGGTGTCCTGCGAGTTGCTCACCGTGGTGGTCGGTGTTCCCGGAGCGGCGGCGCTGCCGCTGGCGGACGTCGTGCGTTTCTGGCAGGGCCTGCCCCCGGACGTCCGGCCGGCGGTGCGGTTCGTCTGTTATGGGCCCACGCACCTCGTCGGAGGGCGGCACTTCGGGGATGTGCTGGCCCAGGTCGTCGGCGAACCGGTCCGTCTGTACAACGGAATTCCGGGGGGAGGCGACATGAACTCCGGTGAGGTGCTGCTGGTGGGGGAAGGCGGCTCGCCGGCCCGTCCGCTGCGGGCGCACGAGTTCGTCCACCTGCCGCCGACCGACGCCGCGCGGGCCTCCGCCGCCCTCGTTCGCGGTGGCACACGGGTGGCCGCTCGGGAACCTTCAGGAGGTCCGTCCCGGGACCCACCTCCTCGCGGTGGACGCGGTCGTCGAGGTGGTGCCCAGCGGCCTGTGGGTACGGCTGCCGCAGGCCCCCCCGTACGCGGCCGAGATACGTGGCGCCGCACCGGACCCCGGCCATGAGCGGATCCTGTGCGACGCCGGTTCGGAGGAGGAACTGCCCCGGCTCAGACGGCTCGCGACAGATCTGATGAGAAGCCTCCCGCCCGAACTGCGCAGTGCGACACGCTTGGGTGTCTGCCGCCCCAACACTTCTTCCGGCGGCCGGGCCGCTGTCACGCCGACACCGCGGGCGGGCTCTCTCCCCGCACCCGGGGACAACGGTGCGGAGCCGTCAACTCGGGGACTTACAGGCGATGTTCGACCGCATTCCGTCCCGGGCGCCGGGAACGAGGGTGCCGTGTCCGGCGCGGCCGAGGAACTGCGACAGCTGCGGATGCTTCCCGTGCACAACGGGGCGACGGGCCTGCGGGCGACGCTCGACGATGCGATGCGGCGCTCAGGGCCGATCCCGGCATTCCGGGCGTCGTCATGATGCGGGAGACCGACCCTGGCGAGACGTCACCGGCGGAAAACCCGAACCACCCCCTTCACCCACCCCGTGCGTCGTCTCGCCCGAGGTGTCCTGAGTACCGACACCGTTGTCCGCCAGTGCCCAGGACGCACCCCCCAGAGCGACAGCCACAACGGCCACAACACCGCCCGCGATAATCCGGTTCCGGATGAACACACTCACTCCTGCTCGGTCTCATAAGTCATGGATCATGGACTGGTTCTCGGCTCGGAATCCGCAGGTCGGCAGACGCATCAACCGGACCCGCTCGACAAGCCCGGAACGGTCCACGACGGACGCCGCCCAAGCCGATCATTGGAGAAGCGGAGGGGACATGACAGAGGGGTACCGGGCTGTCTGCCCGGCGAGCCACTCTCTTCGCCCTCTCGGCCACATCGCCGACACCGCCGCCGAGACTGTGCGACCCGCCGGACACGGTGCACGCGTTCTGCACGGTGAATCGTCAACGTCTCTGAGACGTAGGCTTGTTCACCGTCGCGCCATGGGCCGCGTTCCGTGCGACGGGCGCCATGTCATCTTGTGCACGAGCCGCCGTACAAAAGGGCAGTGCCCGCCCGGCGGGATTGCGGGCCGTCGAGCGCGCCTGCTGTGATGGCGACGTCAGTGCGGCACCTCTCCCGGGCGTCGGCAGTCGTCGAGGACAGGCCGTGCCGGCAGTCGGGTGAATGTCTTTCGCAATCGATTCGCTCGTGCTGCCCGTACCAGGTGTGCGCTGCCGGGGCGAGGAGTTGGGAAGCGCAGTACAGGACGGGGGTGGGGGTGCGTGGCCTCCCGGCCAGGCGTGCTCCGCGGACTTCCCGCGTGTCCGTATCCGACCACGGCGACCAGTGAGAAGGGCATGAGCGAGACCCCTGACGGGCCCACAGGTCCGGAGTTGCCCACTGGAGACCACCCGCGCGGCACCGGTTCGGGCACAACCCGGGCGACGGCCGTGGACGCGGCAGCCCGTAGGCGTACCACTTCGCCGGGTGACGGCCGGTGAGCCGGTGGACGACCGGCCTCGGCGCCATGGCGTCGCGGGCTCCAGAGGGCGGTCGGTGAGGATGCAGTGTGAGGACGCCGTCCGGATGTACGGACGCGGCGACCGATGCCGGCCGACCGGCAAGCACGCCGGACACGCTAGTGACCCACGCGGGCAGGCATGCCCGCTCCTGGGAAACAGGGGCTGTCGGGGCACGACTCCTGCACCAAGGAACGGCCGACACTGTCGCGAAAACGCGATGAGCGCACGAGTTCACACAGCGGAGCACTGCCGTGCGTCAGACCTGGTCAGCCTTGTCCGACCACTGATCCAGCAACTGCTGAGCCGCTTTGCCCCTACTGATGTCGTTGGCCCCGGAATAGGACCGCACAGCGTCCCGCGCGAACAGTACGGCCTCTCCTTCCTCACCCAGTTCCTTCAGTGCCCGCGCCTTGCTGAGGGCGGCTGAACCACGAAGCGCGGGAATTCCGACCCGGGAGTCCAGCGCGAGCGCTTGTTCTGCCGTCTGCTTTGCCACCTCCCAGTCACCGAGTTCCAACAGCAGGAGCGCTTTGCTGTTGAGGGCTCTCATCGCGGTGCAGTCGGCGATGTGCCCCACGGGGGCGGTGCGCGGATCGTTGACCAGGTCCACAACGATGTTCAAGGTGTCAACGGCCTCCTCAAGACGCTTGAGGCCACCCAGGTGGCGGGCCAGAGCGAGCTGAGCCTGCGCGTATCCCTCCTTGTCACCGGCTGCGGCGAACAGCTCCGCCGCCCGCTGCGCCTGCGGGATCGCGTCCGTGTGCTCTGCCAGTTCCGCTGCCGCGAAGGTCTGGAGGACCAGGGCCCAGGCCTCCTGGACCGTGCCCCCTGCCTGCCGAGCGAGCGCTTCGGCTTCCTTGGCCAGGCTCAGGCCGATGTCCGGTTGACACCGGCAGAACGTGTAGGTCCAGGACAGGTAGTTGACGTGAGTGGCTTCCAGGTCGGCGTCGCCGATCGCGTGGGCCGATGCGCGTGCCAAGGCGAACACGGTGTTCCAGTGGCCCCAGAAAGCCCAGCGGTCGGAGAACCAGTGCATGGCTTCCGCCACGTCCACCACGATCCTGTGCCGGCCGGCGTCAGCAGCGTCGTGGAGTGCTGCCAGCCAGTTGACACTCTCCGTCTGCAGCCAGGCCTGGGCGGATTCCCGGTCCGGGAGGTCGACCAGAACATCGGAAGCAGATGTGGTGGACGTCGGGCTCACGCCTGGCTCGAACAGTTGCCCGGCCGTGCGGGCCGTGTCCAGAAGCCAGGTGTTCATCGCCGACCGAGCGGCCTCCCACTGGGCCCGGGGTTCTTCGTCGAGCAGACATCGGTGGGCGTACAGACGGATGAGGTCGTGGAAATTCACGCGATCACCGGTGCCGGCGCTCAGCAGGCCCAGCTCGATGAGTTCGTCCATCATCTGCTCGACCTCGTCCAATCGGAACGAGGTGAGTACGGCGCCCAGGGTGGAGGAGAAGTCGGGGCCAGGGACGAGGGAGAGCCGCCGGAAGAGCAGCCGGGCCGAACCGGAGAGCTGTTCGTAGGACAGCGTGAAAGCGGATTTGACCTGGAGGTCTCCGGCGGAGAGCCGGTCCAGGCGCAGGTCCTCCGCCGACAGCCGGTCCGCCAGGTCGGCTGCGCTCCATGCCGGTCGGCTCACCAGCCGGTTCCCCGCGATGCGCAGGGCCAGGGGAAGCCCCCCACACAAGTGCGCGATGCGCTCAAGAGCATCCCTGTCGCGGCTGCCGGGGGTGGCGCGGAGCCGGTGTGCGGTTATGGACTCCAGAAGGGTGGTGGAGTCCGTCTGGGGCAGTGGCGACAGAGGCAGACGTCGTGCATGCTCCAGGCCGGTCAAGGCACGACGGCTGCCGATCCAGAAGGTGGAGCGGCCCGCGCCCGGCAGCAGTGAGCGCAGCTGTGTTTCGTGGGCGGCGTTGTCGAGGAGCACCAGGGCCTCCTTGTCCCGGACAGACCGGCGAAACAGCGTAAGGCGTTCCTCACGGTCCGTGGGCAGCTCCGGCCCTCGTACGCCGAACGCCCCGAGCAGGCGGGCCAGCGCCTCATGCGGGTCGAGCGGGTGCGCGTCCAGCCCACGCAGATTCAGGTAGAAGCACCCGTCCGCGAACCGGGCGGCAAGATGGTGAGCGGCCTGCACCAGGAGTGCCGTCTTACCCAGACCCGGCGCCCCGGAGATCACCAACGTCCGGATGGTGGACTCTCTGCTGTTCCGGGCGAGCCACTCGATCTCCGCGGTGCGACCGGTGAAGTCAGGCAGGGCCGGTGGCAGATCGCACAGGCCCAGTGCGGCGGTCCGTTCCTTGTAATTGCGGCGCCGTCCCTCTCTCGCGACGTCCAGCAGGTGGTCGGTATCCTTCTGCCCGAGGCCGAGTGCCTCGGCGAGTGCCCGGACAGTACGGGTCTGGGGGCCCAGGCTTTTGCCCCGCTCCGCGTCACCGATCGCACGGTCGCTGACTCCGGAGGCCTCGGAGAGCTCCTCAAGCGTCATACCCGCGGCATGCCGGAATCCTCGCAGCAGCGCACCCAGCGTTTCCGGTGGAAGAGTCACGGCGCCTGCTCACTCCTTCGATGCGAGCATGCATTCTATCCAGCGCGTGACAACGCCCGACCCACGGGAGCGTCGGCCCGACCGCCTCGCGCACAGTCCAGGAGATGGCGGGTTGAGAGTGTACGGCCCCGGTCGCCCTGGCCTGCATCACCAACCGTAGCCCTGCCGTCCGGCGATTTCGAGGCGCGTCACACCTGCGTGCGGGACGCACCGATCGGCCCGGTGCGGCGGGACCACACGGCATGGCTGCCGACCGCGAGGACGGCCAGCACCACGGTGGCCGCGCAGGTCGCCGCGAAGACCGATCCGTAGCCGTGTCGAGTCATCCCCGCGGTGAGAGCGGTCGCGGCGGAACTGCCGAGAAAGACGGAGCAGACGAACACCGACACGGTCGTCGCCCGCGCGGCCGGTGCGACATCGGTGGCCCATCCCTGGAGCGACGAGTGGAGGAAGGCGTTGGATGTGCCGATGAGAACCGCGGTGACCGTCAGGGTCACGACGCTCTGAGAGAGACTCGCCAGGAGAAAGGCGACGAAGAGTGTGGCACTGCCAATGCCGATCATCACGGTCCGCCCGACGCGCGCCACCGTCCGTTTGGCCAGGTGGGCACCGCCGATGATCCCGACGCCGTACATCGCGCCGAGGACCCCCGCCAGCTCGGTGGACAAACCGTCCCGCTCCAGCGCAGGGACGATGTAGGTGAGGATGCCGAGCAGAATCGCGCCTTCGAGCAGCCCGAGCCCGTAAGTCCACAGGGGCCAGGCGGTGAAAGCACTGCGGACATCGTGTCGTGTTCCACCACCGGCCGGAAGCCGGACCCGCCGCAGCAGCACCAGGAAGGCCGCGGCCCCCACGGCGGTCACGGCGAAGACGACGCGCCAGTCCACCCAGACGGCCAGGGCGCCGGCTGTCAGTGTCGCGACCGTCGTCCCCAGAGCGGTGAAGGTCTGGAGGTTGGATATCTCGCGGGCCCTGGCCGCGCCGGTATAGGAATCGCCGACGATGGTCAGCATGCTCGGGAACAGTGACCCGACGAAGAAGCCGGTCACCGCCCGGGCCACCAGGAGTGCGGCAAATCCCGGGGCGGCGACGCTCGCGACGCTGCCGAGCACGGCACCCACCAGGGCCAGTCGCAGGACCCTCAGGCGGCCGAGACGATCACTGAGCAGGCCCCATACCGGCTGCCCGAGCGCGTACAACAGGACATAGACCGTCACCAGTTGCACGGCGCTGTAGAGCGACACCCCCTCCTCTTTGATGATCAGTACGAGCATGGGCGCGGTCGCGAACCGGTCGTAGAAGGAGAGGAAGCCGGCGGCGCGCATGAGGGGAGCCGGGAGAACGGCTGCCGTAGGCGGTCGCGACGCCGCCGGGCGAGTGCGCGGCCCAGAGGCTCCGCCCGCGTCGGGAGGCGCGACGCCCGGGTCCCCCGGTTCACCGTGCAGCGGTTTGATGTCGGACATGGTTCACGTGACCTCTCGTGGTGGTATGGGCGGGCGGATCGTCACTGTCGTACGCGCTACCGGGGCACGCGCTCGGGCCGATACAGCCGGTCGGCGGCCCGGCCCAGCCGGAGAACGGCCGTCGGTGTGCGGTCCAGCAGATCAAGGTCCTGCTCTTGCAGGGCGACGACCAGAGACGTCTCGGGCAGCGCACGGGCGAGCGCCGCCAGGAGTGCCTCGGCGGTAGGGCGGTCCAGACCGGCAGTGGGTTCGTCCAGCAGCAGGATCGGTGGATGCCGCAGCACGGCACGTGCCGTGGCGAGGCGTCTGCGCTGTCCTTGGGACAGCAGGCGCCCGCCGGGGCCGACCGGTGTGTCGAGCGGCAGTGCCGACAGGTCCACGACGTCCAATGCCGCCCGTAGCGCGGCGATGTCGGCCGACGGTGCCGCCTGACGCAGATTGGCTGCCACCGTGTCGTCCGCCAGCCAGTCGTCGGCCTCGACCAGGGTGACTGCCTCCGCGACCGTCCGGGCCGGCAGTTCGTGCACGGGGACACCGTCGAGGAGGACCGTGCCGGCCGGGGCCGGTATGCGCCCGGCCAACTGGCCGAGCAGCGTCGACTTCCCGCTGCCGTTGGGACCGGTGACGAGGACGACTCCGGGGCCCCTCAGCACCATGGTGAGTTGCGACGGTGAGCCGGTGACCGGGAGGCCGGTCGTTTCGAGGCAGCCGGCGCTCGGCTGCGGTTTCCCGCTGGTCTGTTGTTCCCCGGTGGCGAGTGGAGCGAGTCGCCGGGCCGCGTCACCGGCCTGCGCCAGGTGTTGCAGCAGCTGGGGAAGTCTCTCCAGAAGCTCCCATCCGGCGGCCAGCAGCAGTACTTCGCCCACCACGACGGCGATCGGCTGAGCGGGCGCGACGCACAGGGCGATCACCAGGGCAGCGGCTTGGCCCAGTGCGGCAAGCAGACGCAGTGCCAGACGGCCGCGCCGCTCGACCCGGGCAGCGGCCCACTCTGCGGACTCGACGGCGGCCACCGCCTCCGTCGCTGTCCGCTGGACCCGCGGCAGCGCTCCCAGGCAACGCAGTTCGTTGAACGCGGCCCGGCTGCCGAGCAGCACCGTGCCGAGTGCGGCTCTGGACCGGGCAGCGGCTGCCAGGAGATCCCGCGCAGAGCGGTGGGCCTGCCGGACGCAGGCGAGGCCGGCTGCCCAGACCACCAGTTCCACCGCCCCCAGGGCCGGATCGGCCCACAGCAGCAGGGTCTCGACCAGGCAAGCCGTGACGATCGCACCCGCCAACGGTGCGACGGCGTTTGCGGGCAGGCCCGCGACGGCCTCCACATCGGTGGTGAGCCGGGTGAGCAGGATCCCGTCGCGTTGTCCACGCAGCTCTCGCGGTGTGAGGTGGGCGGCGCCGCGGGCGAGCCGGGTTCGCAGAGCCACCGACGTGGTCAGCAGCGTCCGATGGCTGACCAGGCGTTCGAGATAGCGCAGAGCGGTGCGGGACAGGGCCAGCACGCGCACGGCGCCCGAGGGGTACATCCAGGACCAGGTGGTGTTCGCCTGGAGAGTGACCAGGGCGCAGGTGGTCAGGAACCAGCCGGAGACACCGAGCAGTGCGGCGCCGCTGAGTTCTCCCGCCGTGGCCAGCAGCATGCCCGTCAGGAGGGTGCGGCGCGGGGCCGCAGTGCGCAGCAGCCGCCAGGCTCCGGTCCGCTTCATCGGGCTCTCCCGTGGTCCAGCCGGATGACGTGGTCCGCCAGCTGCAGCAGCACGGGGCTGTGGGTGGCCAGCAGGACGGTGCGGTCGCGGAGCAGGGTTCGCAGCGCCGATACGACTCGTTGTTCGGCTTCGGGGTCCAGGTGAGCGGTAGGTTCGTCCAGGCACAGCAAGGGGGCGTCCCGTAGGAGGGCCCGGATGAGCGCGAGCTGTTGGGACTGACCGGACGACAGACCGGTGCCTCGTTCGCCCAGTGGTGTGTCCAGCCCCTGTGGCAGCGCGGCCAGGAGGTCGTCGAAGCCGAGGGAGGTGACGGCGTCCAGCAGATCGCGGTCGCTTGAGGTGGGACGGGCCAGAAGGAGGTTCTCGCGCAGGGTGCCGGGCAGCAGGTGGGCCGGCTGGCCCACCCAGGAGACGCGGCTGGGGTCTGCCGGGACGGGGCGTCCGTTCAGCAGGTGCAGCGCGCGTCCGCCGTGAGGGGCCAGCAGGCCCGCCGCGACGGCGAGGAGGGTGGACTTGCCGGCCCCGCTGGGTCCGGTGACGGCGAGGCACCGCATGGGTTCGAGGTTCGTGCTGACGCGGTCCAGGGCGGGGGTTGTCCGTCCGGGGTGCTGAACCGTGACGGCTGTCAGTCTCACTCCCGGGGGTGCCGCCGCCCGTCGCGTCGGTCGGGCGGGTTCGCCGGATGGCACGGCGGTCTCGCCGGGTGCGTCCAGGATCGGGGCCAGCAGCTCGGCGGCAGCGGTCGCCCGGGCTCGGGCGTGGTAGCCGGCGGCGAGTTGCCGGGCCGGAGTGAAGTAGGCGGGTACCAGTACGAGGACGAACAGCGCGGCGGACAGACTCATGTGGTCGGGGACGACCGGCACGTGCAGGTAGTCGAGAAGGACCAGACCGCAGTAGGTCGCCACCACGGCGAGTGTGCCGGTGATGAGGAGTTCGACCCAGGCAGTCGACAGGAAGGCGATCCGCAGCACCTTCTCCGTACGTTGGGCGACTTCCTGGTCGTCCCGGGCGAGCGAGCCGGCCGCCTCGTCGTGTGCGCCGAGCCCGACCAGGGTGGGCAGGCCGCGCAGATGGTCCAGCAGCCGGGCCTGGTGGTGGCGGATCGCCGCGAGTTGGGCATGGACGGCTGCCTGGGTTCCCAGGCCGATGACCTTCAGGTTGGCAGGCAGCAGCGGGGTGGCTGCCAGCACGAGCAGGGCCACGAACCAGCTGCGGCAGGCGACCGCGGCCAGGATGATGCCGCTGCCGAGCAGCATGGTCGTACGCGCCGGCAGGTAGTCGGTGAGCCAGTCGGTCAGCTCGTCGACCTCACCGCCGATGGCCTGGGCCAAGGACGCATCGTCCGGGTTCGTGCGGGCCGGCCCTCGGGCGGGCAGCGCCGTCCTGACGAGCCGGCCGCGCAGGGCTTCGCGAACCGCCCGGGCGCCACGGGCGGCTGCCGCGTCACCAGCGGCCAGCAACCCGGCGCGCAGCGAGACGCCGACCGCGATCAGGAGGGCGGGAAGCGGTACGGCCGTTGCGAGGTTCTGGTCGCCCCGCAGTGCGGACAGGCCACGCTGGGCGCCCCAGGAGAGTCCGAGCGCCCAGATGACGGCGCCCAGTTGGGCTGCGCCGCGGAGAAGTCCCGCACGGCGCAGCTCCGGCCGGCCGACGCTCGCCCAGTCCTTCAACCCGGCGGACACCGGGTCCGCGGCCCGGTCCGCGGCCAACTCGTCCAAGAGCACGGCCGCAGTGCTCACGAGCGCGTCTCCGCCCCGGTGGTCGCGTCGAAGTACCCGGCTCGCTCGTCACGGCGGTCGCCCGTGATCCAGGCGGCCAGTGCTGTGCAGCACAGAACAGCGACGCCGATCGGGTCGATCCAGTCGGCTACGCCGCCGAATACGTCCTGGGACACGCCGACGGCCGCTGTGCCGAGCACGATCAGCAGGGTCCGGCGCATGATCGTCCGGGGCGTGCCGGTCCGCTCGTGTGAGGCCGTCGGGGGCTGGGCCCGGTCACGCAACGGAGGCAGGGGGCTTTCCACCGGCGCGGTGTATTTGCCGCGGAAGCTCTGCCAGGCATAGATGTTGTAGGCCAGCACGAACGGCATGCTCAGTCCGACGCCGAGGACCAGGAACAGCTCGGAGGAGTGCGGACTCGCGGCCTGATGGACAGTCAGCGCGGGGGGCACGACGACCGGTACGGAGACAGCCACCAGCCCCAGTAGCCCGCATACGATCAACGCGGCCACAGCGGCGAACGGCCGCCAGTCGGGTCGGCGGCCGAACGCATGCCAGGCGACGGCGCAGGCACCGGCCGCACCCGCGACGGCAAGCCAGAAGAACACGGCCCGTGTCGGCTGTCCCAGGTGGAACTGCTGCGGGTCCGCACTCCGCAGTGTCAGGCCGAGCACGACTGCCATGGCCGCTGTGACCAGCAGCAGGAACCGTCCGGTGCGGCGGGCGCCCGACCGCGACCAGCCTTCGGTCTTGTCCTGCAGCCATGCGGCGCCGGCGAGCAGATGGACGGCGACCAGGCCGAGGGCGCACAGCACGCTGTAGAGGCTGAACCAGCCGAAGGCAGCGCCCTGGAAGGTGCCGTCCCGCTGGGCAGGGCCGGTGAGTACGGTGCCGAGGATGAGGCCCTGGCACAGGGTGGTGGCGAGCGACGCCCCGCCGAACAGCAGCGCCCAGCCCCGTCGGTAGCCGCCGGCCGCACTCTGCATTTCGAGGCCCAGCCCGCGCAGGATGATGGAGATCAGCATGACGATCAACGGCAGGTAGACACTGGGCAGCACAACGGCGTAGGCGCCGGGCAGGCCGGCCCAGAGAACGACGCCGGCGAGGATGATCCAGCTCTCGTTGGCGTCCCACGCGGTGGCGACGATTTCGCTGTACTGCCGTCGGCGCTCCGGCCGTGCGGCCAGGCTGAGCATGCCCACCCCGAGGTCGTAACCGTCCAGGACGACATACATGGCGAGCGAGAAGAGAACCAGGGCGTAACTGACGTACTCAAGCAACGAGGGCCTCCGATACATCGGGCGTGGCAGGCCCGGTGGGCGGTGCCTCGGGCCCCGCCTTGACCGTGCGGACGATATAGCGGGCCCAGATCGCCAGCAGGGCACCGTAGAGCAGGACGAAACCGGCCAGGCTGCCCGCGACTTCGAACGTGTTCAGGTGCGACACCGCGTCCGCGGTGCGCAGTTGGCCGTACACCACCCAGGGCTGTCTGCCTGCTTCCGCGGTGATCCATCCGCCGGTGATGGCGATGATCCCGGCCGGGGTCATCCACACCATCCACCGCAGGAAGCGCGGGGAGTCGAACAGGCGGCGCCGCATGCGCAGGACCAGCCCCGCGAAGGCCGTGCCGAACATGATCAGCGCGGTGAAGTACATCGCACGGAACCCGTAGAAGGTGGCCCACATGTCGGGACGCTCGTCGGGAGGGGTCTGCAGCAGTCCGGGCGTCTTCGTTTCGCCGCTCAGGTCCTGGGCGATGACCGAGCCGAGATAGGGAATCCCGACGTGGAACGCGTTCTCGCCCCGGTCCGTGTCGGGGACGACGAGCAGGTTGTAGCCGTTGTTGTCGCTCTCCCAGTTGCCCTCGAACGCCTGAAGCTTCGCGGGCTGGTGTCCGCCCATGAAGACCGCCGTGCCGTCTCCCACGTACAACTGCACCGGCATCAGGACGCCCAGCACGCCCAGTGCGATGGAGAGACAACGGCGGGCCATGGGCTGGGCGTTGACGCGGTTCTTGACCAGGTACCAGGCGGAGATTCCGCCGACGAACCAGGCGGCGCTGATCAGCACGGCCAACAGCATGTGCGGGAAGCGGTGGGCGAAGGCGGGGTTGAACAGGATGCTGATCCAGTCCTCGGCCTGGAACTGGCCGTCGGCCTTCCGGTAGCCGACCGGGTCCTGCATCCAGCTGTTGGCCGACAGGATCCATGTGGTCGACAGCAGCGTTCCGATGGCGACCATCCAACTGGCCAGGGCCATGGTACGCGGGCGGATCCGTCCGTCCCCATAGAGCATGAGGCCGATGAAGCCCGCTTCCAGGAAGAACGCGGTGATCACCTCCATGCCGATGGTGACGCCGACGACCGGGCCCACCGCGTGGGCGTAGATACCCCAGTTGAGGCCGAACTCGAAGGTCATCACCGTGCCCGCGACCACGCCCAAGCCGAAGCCGACGGCGAAGATCTTCCTCCAGAACCGGAAGATCTGCAGGTACAGAGGGTTCCCCGTGCGGACGTAGACCGTGTAGACGACGGCGAGCAGTACGGAGAGCCCGACAGTGAGTGCGGGAAAGGTCATATGGAAGATGGCAGTGATCGCGAACTGCCATCGAGACAGTTCGACGACCGTGGACGAAACCATGGCTGCCTCCCGGGAGAGCGGCGTCTTTGCTGGACATCGGACATGGGCCGGGCCCGCGCGCGCTCGACGGAGTCGGGGGCACGCACCGGATGCGCCGACCGGGCGCAGCACCGCGTCACCACATGCTCTCGGGGAGCGGCCGGTTGACGCATCGGCGCATACGGCGGCGGTGCTCACCGGCCGTGCAGGCGGTTCCTCCGGCTCTCTGCCGCACTGACAACGCTAGACGGTTGACGGTGTGCGGTGATTGCCTCTGGGCGCCGTGCGCTTGCACGACACTGCACACCTGCGGGCAGGCTGCCGACGGCTTCGGCGCCCGCCGCCGGGCAGGTGGTGCCGCGGCGGCGGACGCCGGGGGTGCGGCGGGCGGCCCGTGTCGGGGCCGCCCGCCGCCGGTCCTATTCGCCGGGGGTGATCCGGGCGGCCAGGATGTTGGGGTCGTTGTTGGTGAAGTAGGCGCCGCTGGCTATGTAGGCCTTGTTGCCTCGTACGGCGAGGGAGGTCGGGTTCTCCAGTCCGTCGGCGCCGGTCAGCACCACGGTGTGGCTGCCGTCCGGCCTGACGAGGGCCACCTCGTTGTCCGAGTTGATCGCGGCCAGCAGCGTGTCGCCGCCGCCCGTGAACGCGAAGTCGTCGATGTTGACGAGACCGGTGGCCCTCGTCCCGACCGGGCCTGCGGCACCGTTACGGCTGATCGGGATGCGCAGCACGGTGCCCTTGTCCAGGTTGGTCACCCAGGCCGCGCCGTTGTGGATCTTGATGCCATTGGCGCCCAGGAACCCTGCGGGGGCCAGCTCGGGTGCCGTGGCCCACTTGGTGGCCCTGCCCCCGGTCGCCGGGATGCGCCAGATGGTGCCCAGCACCGAGTCCGCCGCGTACAGCCGGCCGTTCTTCTCGTCGAGGGCCAAGCCGTTGGGCAGGCCGTCGGCCGGGAGCGCGGCGATGCGCTTCGGGGTGCCGCCGGGGCGCAGCCGCCACAGGCCGGTCAGGTCGCTGCTGCCGGTGGCGTACAGGAAGTACAGCGTCCCGTCATGGGCGCGGACGATTCCGCCGAGGAACGGCGACGACAGCGCGGGGGTGATGGCGCCCGCCGGCGGCTCCGGCACTGTGGCGAGGATGTGCACATGGCCGTCGGGGCTGACGCGCGCGACCTGACGGCTGTAGGCGAAGGTGACGTCCACGCCGCCCCCGGGCTCCAGGGTGATGTTCTCCGGCCGCTGTCCGGCAGCCATGTCCAGGTGGGACACGAAGTGCTTGCCGGCTACCGATTCGGCGCCGACGGCGGGCGCCGGGCCGGCGGCGGTCACGGCGAACACCGCAGCAACGGCCGTGACCAGTAGGCCGGTTCGCTTCCCCATGGTGATTCTCATCATGCAATTTCACTTTCTGGTATCAGGCGGATATCGCCATCGATCGAATCGAAAGAATTGACTGAACGTTCCATCGGTGTGGTCCTGTGCGGAGGCAGGGGCGACCGTCAGCCGACGAACCTTTGCCGCAGTTCGCCGATGCCCTGGATGGAGCTGACCAGTTCGTCGCCGTCGGTCAGCCAGCGCTGCGGCGAGCGGCCGAGGCCGACGCCCGCCGGGGTACCGGTGAAGATGACGTCACCCGGAAGCAGCGGAAGCACCCCGGACAGCTTGGCGACGATGGAGGGGACGGAGAAGATGAGCTGCCTGGTGCGGCCGCGCTGCACCTCCTCACCGTTGATGGCGCAGGTCAGCTCCAGGTCGTCGGGGTCGTCGAACTCGTCCGGGGTCACCAGCCAGGGACCGGTCGGGGTGAAGCCCGGGTACGACTTGCCGAGGCTGAACTGGGGAGCCGGACCGCTCATCTGGATGATCCGCTCGGAGATGTCCTGGCCGACCGTCAGGCCCGCCATGTGGCTCCAGGCCTCGGTCTCGGACACCTGATACGCCCTGCGACCGACGACCACCACCAGCTCCACCTCCCAGTCGGTGTGGCCATCCTTCGGCAGTGCCACCTCCGTGACCGGGCCGGTGATGCTGGTCGCGAACTTGGTGAAGACCGGCGGCATGCCTTCGGGCGTGGTGAACCCCGCCTCGGAGACGTGTTCGTGGTAGTTCAAGCCGACGGCCAGCAGCTGACGGGGGGCCGGTGCGGGCGCGCCTAGGTCCGCCGGGTCGAAGGGAACGCCGCTGCCGAGATCGGCTTGCGCGGCCCAGGTCCGGAACTCCGCCCAACGGTCGTAGACCGCCTGCGGGTCAAAGGAGAAGAGGTCGTCGCTGGCTTGCTGGACGTCGACCGCCCGGTCGGCGGTGACCACCACCAGCCGGCCGGCGAGATTGGCGATACGCACGATGTGCTCCTGATGCGATGGGATGCGGAGAACGGACCACGGGCGGGGCCACGCCGGGGTTCATACGGGGGGACGGGTGGCGCGTTCGAGTTCGAGCAGGACGGACTGGTACGGGCGGCCCGTGACGTACTGCATGCCGATCTCGCACGTGCGATTGGCCGACAGATAGGCGTCGAACGTGCCCGCCGTGACCTCGGCGGCCTCATGCACCGTCGCCGTCTCGGTCAGCTCCTTGTGCAGCATTCCCCTGTCGCCGGCGAAGCCGCAGCACTCCGCGTAGACGGGCACGCTGACGTCGTGCGCGATGAACTGCGCGACGGCGCGCAGCTCTTCGACATCGCCGAGGTGCCGCATCGAACAGGTCGGGTGCAGCACCGCGCTGTCAATCCGGTTGGTCACCTTCAGGTGCGGCAGCAGCTCGGTGGCGGCCCAGACGATCGAGTCCACAATGGTGAGAGCTCGGTGCTTCTCCTCGTTCTCGGGCGTCAGATACGGCCTGATCTCGTGCCCGATGCCGAGTGTGCAGGACGAGGCGTCGACGATGAGCGGCAGACGTCCGCCGTCGGTCCACTCCCAGGCCTGTTCGACGATGCGGTTCGCCATGACCGTGTTGCCGTCGTCGTAACCCTTGGAGTGCCAGATGGTGGCGCAGCAGGACCCGGCCATGTTCTGCGGTACCCAGACCGGCCGCCCGGCCCGGCGTGAGACCTCTACGATCGCCTCGGGCAGAGAGGGCTCCTGCGGCCCGTCGGGACCGGCGAATATCCGGTTGACGCAGGCCACGTAGTAGACGGCGACAGCGGACCGGCGGTCCGTGTCGGGCAGTTGCGAACGTGCGGGAGACGGCAGGCCCGGGATCCATTCGGGCACCAGGTCGGGCGAGACCGCCTTCCGCACGGCTGAGGTGACGCTCCCCAGGAGCCGGTCGCTGACGTGGTCCGCGACGCCGAGGGCGGTCCGCACCGACGACTCCACGAGGGAGAACCGCTCCGCGACACGGGCCGCGTTCCGTTCCTCCCGCGCCGAGTGCCGCTGGTGGCGGAACCCCTTCATCATGGCGCCGGTGTCGATCCCCACCGGGCACGCCATTTTGCAGGTCGAATCGCCGGCGCAGGTGTCGACGGCGTCATATCCGTAGGACTCCAGGAGACTGTCCATGACGGGTGAACCGACGGGCTGACGCATCATCTCGCGCCGCAGCACGATCCTCTGGCGTGGTGTGGTGGTGAGATCGCGGCTCGGGCAGACCGGCTCGCAGAAACCGCACTCGATGCAGGAGTCGGCGACCTCCTCGATGGTGGGGATGGTCTTCAGACCCTGCAGATGGGCTCGGGGGTCGCGGTTGAGCACCACCCCGGGGGCCAGTACCCCTTCGGGGTCGAAGAGCTGCTTGACCCGCCACATCAGCCCGGTCGCGTGCTCGCCCCACTCCATTTCGAGGAACGGCGTCATGTTGCGGCCCGTGGCGTGCTCCGCCTTGAGCGAGCCGTCGAAACGGCGGACCACCATGGCGCAGAAGTCGTCCATGAAGACCGCGTAACGCTGCACGTCCTCCGGGCGCGCGGCGTCGAACGCGAGCAGGAAGTGCAGGTTGCCATGGGCCGCGTGGCCCGCGACCGCGGCGTCGAAGCCATGCCCGCGCTGTAGTTCGGACAGGGCCTCGCAGGCCTCCGCCAGCCGTGAGGGCGGCACTGCGAAGTCCTCGGTGATCAGTGTCGACCCGGCCGGGCGTGCCTTGCCCACCGCTGTCATGAAGGCCTCGCGGGCGTGCCAGTACGTTCTGATCGTGCCCGGGTCCTCGACAAAGAGGTTGGTGACGGACGCCACCGGGGCCACCAGCGTCAGCTTTTCCAGGACACCGGCAGCGGCCTCCCGGTTGGCCTGGTGGGCCGACTCGTCAGGAGCGCGGAACTCCACCAGCAGAGCGGCTGCCTCCTGGGGCAGATCGGCCCAGTCCGCGGGAACTCCGTCCACGCTCGCGCAGGCGCGCAGGGTGTTGCCGTCCATCAATTCCACTGCCCGCGCCCCGGCACCGTTGAACAGCGGTACTGCCGCTGCGGCGGCCGTGAGGTTGGGGAAGAACAGCAGCGCGGTGTGGGTGAGACGGTCCAGGGAGACCGTCCTGAACACCGTCTCGGCGATGAAGCCCAAAGTGCCCTCGGAGCCGACCATCAGCCCGCGCAGTATCTCCACCGGGGTGAAACCGTCGAGGAAGGCGTCGAGGCGGTAGCCATTGGTGTTCTTCAGCTCGTACTTCGCGCGGATCCGGGCGACGAACACGCTGTCGCTCTCGATCTCGGCCTTCAGCGCCAGCAATCCCTCACACAGCTCGGGCTCGGCCTTCCGAAGACTTGCGTCGGCATCGGGAGCCGCGGTGTCGACGGTCGTCCCCGACGGCAGAACAACGGTGGCGGAGTCGAGCAGTCGGTAGGAGTTGCGGCTGACTCCGGCGGTCATGCCCGAAGCGTTGTTGGCGACGACCCCTCCGACGGAGCAGGCGCTTGAACTGGCCGGGTCGGGGCCCATCAGCCGGCCGTACCTGGACAGCGTGATGTTGGCGCGTCCCACGGTCGTGCCGGGTTTGATCCTGGCCTTGTCACCGCCGTCGAGCACCTCGACACCGGTCCAGTGGCGGCGCACGTCGACCAGGATGTCCTTGCCCTGCGCCTGGCCGTTCAACGAGGTCCCGGCCGCCCGGAAGACGATCTCGCGCCGGTGCTCATGGGCGTACCGCAGCACCGCGGCCACGTCCTCGACGCTCTCGGCGATCACGACCGCCTTGGGCACGAATCGATAGGGGCTGGCGTCCGAGGCGTACTTCACCAGGTCCGAGAGCGAGTGCAGCACCTTGTGTGAACCCAGTAGACGGACCAGGTCCTCCCGCAAGGTGTCCGGTGTGCCCGAAGCCCTGTCGTCCGGCACCCGGTCGGTGGCCGGACCTTGAGTACTCGGCGGTCGCAGCTTCCCCGGATCCGGCTCAAGCAGTGTCATGTCGCTCTCCATTCGATCAAAGAATTCCCGGCCGGCCGCGCGTTCCGAGACGCTCGTTCCGCACTGATCAAGTCGGCCGGGCCATGCTCATCGGATTGGGGGTATGCAACGCGCCGAACGAACCCGGACTGCTTGGCCGCCCCCTGGAGGACGGCCCGCCCTCGGACGATTGGCCGCAGAGGCAGCTCAGTCGTCCTGGTGGACGGAACGGACGGCGCGCAGGATCAGATCGGTGACGCTCGCGGGGTGGGCGAGCATCACCAGGTGCGAGGAGTCGACCTCGACGGTGGTCATGCCGGCCCGCTCGTAACCGAAGCGCTCGACATCGGGGTTGATGGTGTGGTCGGACGAGGACACCAGGCCCCAGGAGGGCTTGGTCTCCCAGGCCGCGGCCGGGGCCTCCTCACCGAACGCCTGGGCGGCCAGCGGACGTTGGGAGACTGCGAGGACGGCAGCGAGGTCGGGGTCTACGTCGGCGGCGAAGATGGACGGGAACTTGTCGATCCGAACCGAGACGTCGGTGCCGGGAGTGGTCGAGCCCTCGATCGGGAAGGGGGTGTAGACGAGCGCGGAGGCAAGGTCGGAGTCCGGGAAACGGCCCTGCAGTTCGCCGAGGCTCTCGCCCTTCTGAAGGGCGTAGCCGGCGAGGTAGACCAGCGCCTGGACGTTCTCCTCCATGCCGGCGACCGTGATGACGGCGCCGCCGTAGGAATGCCCCACCAGCACGACCGGCCCGGGTATCTGCCGGACGATCGAAGCGATGTAGGCGGCGTCGCCGATCAGGCTGCGGTTCGGCACGGCCGGGGCCACTACGTCCAGTCCGCGAGCGATCAGTTCGGGGATGACGCGCGCGTAGCTGGAGGCATCGGCAAAGGCGCCGTGGACCAGCACAACGGTCGGATTACCGGGATTGGACATGGGGGAACTCCCTTTAGGTGGTGGTGTGTTCGGCTGACGTCGGGGTCGTCGGCCGGGGGGTGGTGCCGGTCCGCACTGAGCGGCCCGGAGCGTTGTGGCGGCGGAACCGCCGGCTGCGCGGGAACGTCGAAGGGGGCCTGGCCGACGGCCGACCGCTGGGGGTCAGCCGCTCCAGTCCGCCAGGAAGTCGAGGAGTTGCGCGTTGACCACGTCGGGGCGTTCTTCCTGGCAGAGGTGTCCGCACTGGGGAATGGCCGCACCACGGACGTCACGGGCTATTCCCTTCCAGACCTGCAGGACGTCGTAGGCCTTCCCGACGGCGCTGAAGTCCTCCCCCCACATGGTCAGCACCGGGCAGTCGATGAGTTGGTCGGCGTCCTCGCGGTCCTGGGCGACGTCCTGGGGCGCGGCACGGTAGTCCATGCAGGATCCGCGCACCGCTCCGGGCTGCTGGTAGGCGCGCACGTAGACCGCGATCTCCTCGGGCGTGAGCATGTCGGGGTTGTACGACCAGCTCCGGTAGAAGTGGGTGAGCCAGACTTCCTCACGGCCCGCGATCAACGCTTCGGGAAGGTCGGGCACCCCGAGGAACGTGAAGAACCAGTAGCCCTGCCGGGCGAGGTTCACGTCATAGGTATCGGCGATGACCCGGGTGGGAATGTTGTCCATGGCGACGAACCGGTCGATCCGGTCGCGGTGGTCCTTGGCGAACCGGGTGCCGACGCGAGCGCCGCGGTCGTGGCCGATCAGGGCGATCCGCTCATGGCCCAGATGGTCCATGAGCGCGAGCAAGTCGTTGGCCATGGTCCGTTTGTCATAGCCGGAGGCGGGCTTGTCCGTGTCCCCGTATCCGCGAAGGTCCGGCGCGATCACGGTGAACCGCTCGGCCAGCACCGGTATCTGCTTCCGCCAGCCGTACCAGGTCTCGGGAAAACCGTGCAGCAGATAGACCGGCGGCCCCTGGCCCGCGCTGACCCAATGCTGTTTGATTCCGTTGAGTTCGGCGGTGTGGTGCGTAACGCCCGTCAATTCTGTCATCAGTGCTCACTCTTGGATTCGAAGGGAAGAGACGGGGCGCCCTGTGCCGTACCGGAAATTCGCGCCGCCGGATGAATCAGTGACGACGGACGCCCAGTACCCGCTCATCGCGTTCCGCCTCCGTGTAACCGCCCCAGACGCCGTAAGGCTGGCGGGAATTCTCGGCGAAGAGACCGCAGGGGGCGCTGACCGGGCAGGCCCGACAGATCGCTCGCGCCGCCTCTTCCCGCCGCCGTCGTGCACGACCCCGTTCACCATGGGGCGAGAAGAAAACGGAACTGTCCATGCCGCGGCACGCGGCGTCGGCTTGCCACCCCCACGTTTCAAGAGTGGGATTCGTCCGGGACTTCACGAAAGCCTCCGCTCGATGTTCCACATGGCCATTCGTTCTGCGGCCCCATCAGTACGGTAGTGACGGCTGGACGCGGCACTTGCCGTTCGCTGCACCCGAGTAAGTCCCCCAGCGCACTGTTCGTCCCCTGAAGCCCCTGAAGCTGCGCGGGAGCGGACGCGGCACGCCGATGGCAGTACCGGTGGACGCCCAGGCGGCAAGGCCTGCCGTGAGCAGTCCGACGTGTCCGGGGTCTGCATGGCGACGGATGCAGCCGACCACGCACGATCCGGACATTCAACCCATTCTATGGCACGCCTCCGAGGGTGGCACCACTTCACCGACCATCGACTCCGCGCAGGCGGATTACCCGAAGGATTCATTCACCTTTGCTCGTGAGTTCGACCACGGCACGGTCGAGATCGATATGGAGACTCTCCGTACCGGATGGCACCAGCATGAAGGTTTTCGACAGAAACATGGTGACCGCGGAAACCGCGATCTCGACCAGCGCCGCTCCCGCGGCGGACCTCAGCACGATGCGCATGGAGTGCGGACGGCATCCGTGTCTGGGAAGGACAAGAACGTCACCGACCCCGGTCGGCCGGCGCAGGCCCTCTGCGAGCAGCGTGCGAGCGAACACCCAGGTGACGGGTTTCTTCTCCGACACACCGAGGGAAAGGCGCACGGCGTAGGGGTCGGTCATGTCGTAGTGCAACTCCGCGGGCAGCGGCACCGGAATTTCCTCCGGGAGGCTGACGTGTACCGTCACCGCACACATGGCCGCAGTAAGTGGCTGCCTCATTCAATCCCCCACAATGCTCATGGAAACGGCTTTTCTGTGAATGAGGGTAAAACGCCGCGCCCGGCCCAGCTTGCCGGAGAAGGCACGGAGCGTTGTCCGAGAAAGAACGGTTTCCGAATTTTCGTCTCAAGGGCTGGACACCGCCGCATCGCTCCGGACGAGATCGATTCGGCGTGCCTCCGGTAAGCGCCGCCGGATTCACCCGTCGCCCGGGGACAGGCCCGGTGAGCTCAGCTCCCGGTGCTCGACTGGGTCTTCTCGCGGTGTTCGGTGGTCCAGTGGGGAGGGTGGTGCCGAGGACATGAGCACCTTCTTGAGCGGTGTGCCGGGAAGCCGGCTCGTGTGGGATGGAAGCGCCATGTGATGGCCCGCAGCGTCTTCGATGCGGTTACGCCAGCTAAAGCACTGTCACGGCCCTCGCGCTTCCTCATTCGAGGGGATGGCGCCAACTGGTGCGCTGTCAGGCGCGGATGGGTGCGCTGAAGAGCCATTTCACCGTTTGGCGTCTTACTAGCCTGGCTGCCGTTCCCACGACATATCGTCTCAAGGAGTGCCATGCCGAAGCAGACCGTTGCCGAGCAGTACGTCGACCTCCTGGCACGCGCCGGTGTCAGCCGGATGTACGGCGTGGTCGGCGACAGTCTGAACCCCGTTGTCGACGCGGTGAGACGGCATGACGACCTTGAGTGGATCCAGGTCCGGCACGAGGAGGTCGCGGCCTTCGCCGCCGGCGCCGAAGCACAGCTCACCGGCCGACTGGCCGCCTGCGCGGGCTCCTGCGGGCCGGGCAACCTGCACTTGATCAACGGCCTGTTCGATGCGCATCGGTCGATGGCACCGGTCATCGCGCTGGCCGCGCAGATTCCCAGCAGCGAGATCGGCACGGGGTACTTCCAGGAGACACACCCAGACCGGCTGTTCGAGGAGTGCAGTCACTACTCGGAACTGATCTCCTCACCCCGGCAGATGCCCAGGGTTGTGCAGACGGCGATCCAGCACGCTGTCGGCCGGCGCGGGGTGTCGGTGGTGGCCCTGTCCGGCGACGTCGCCGGGGAGAACTCCCCCGACGGCGGGGCCGAACTCGCGATACCGCTGGACCGGCCCACCGTGCGTCCGGGCGACCAGGAACTCGCCCGGCTCGTACAACTCGTGGATGCCGCCGAGAAGGTGACGGTGTTCTGCGGCCGGGGCGTCGAGGGCGCCCATGCCGAGGTGATGGCCTTTGCCGAGAAGGTCAAGGCCCCGGTCGGGCACGCGCTTCGCGGCAAGGAACACATCCAGTACGACAATCCGTACGACGTCGGCATGTCCGGCCTGCTCGGATACGGTGCCGCGTACGAGGCGATGCACGAGTGCGACCTGCTGTTGCTCCTCGGCACCGATTTCCCCTACACGGACTTCCTGCCCCGCAACGTCAGGACCGTGCAGATCGACTTGCAGCCCGAACGGCTCGGCCGACGTACACAGTTGGACTTCGCGGTCTGGGGGGACGTCCGCGAGACGCTGAGGTGTCTGACCCCGGCCGTGCGCGAGAAGTCGTCCCGCCGGTTCCTCGACCGGATGCTGGACCGGCACGTACACGCACTCGAAGGCGCCGTCGGCGCCTACACCCGTGATGTCGAGAAGCACACCCCGATCCATCCCGAGTACGTGGCATCGGTGCTCGACGAGGAAGCGGCCGACGATGCGGTCTTCACCGCGGACACCGGAATGTGCTGTGTGTGGGCAGCGCGCTACCTGACACCGAACGGCCGTCGCCGCATCCTCGGTTCCTTCGTCCATGGATCGATGGCCAATGCTCTGCCCCAGGCCATTGGCGCGCAGTTCCTCGACCGCGAGCGGCAGGTGGTGTCCCTTTCGGGTGACGGCGGGTTCTCCATGCTGATGGGCGACTTCCTCACGCTCGTGCAGTACGACCTGCCGGTGAAGGTGGTCGTCTTCAACAACTCCTCTCTCGGCATGGTCGACCTGGAGATGATGGTGGACGGGCTGCCCCCGTACGGAACCTCTTACTCCCACACCGATTACGCGGCCATCGCCACCGCAGCCGGTGCGCGCGGCATCCGGGTCGAGAAGCCCGGTGAGGTACGCGACGCCCTGCGCGAGGCCTTTTCCCATGACGGACCGGCGCTGGTCGACGTGGTCACCGACCCCAACGCGCTCGCCATTCCGCCCAAGATCACCTCCGAACAGATCAGCGGCTTCGCTCTGTCGGCGAGCCGCGCCGTCCTCACCGGCGGAGTCGGGCGCATGATCCAGCTGGCCCGGTCCAACCTGCGCAACATCCCGCGCCCGTGAGCGCCGTGCGGGGGTCCGGAGACCTGGCCCTGCGGCCGGGGCGTTGTGGCCCGGCCGCAGGGCCGTCGCTCCCGAGGGAGTCCGTCGAGGGGACGACGGATGGATGCGTCAGCTCGTCACCACGGCGCCGGTCCCCTCCCTCATCCGTGGCTCATCGGGCGATGCCCGCGGCCCGTACCACCGTCTGCGTGACGGTGTTGCCGCGGCTGTCCCCGGCGTGCACCCTCAGCGTCAGGTACTGCGCCGACTTCGGCGCTTTCAGTACGGTGGCGACCTCGCCGTTGCCCCGGCCGGTGAGGCGGGCCGTGGTCCAGGTGGCGCCGTCGTCGTAGGACAGTTCCACCTTCCGCGTGTGCAGAGCGGTGCGTGGACCGCCCGCCACATGGACCGGTGTGACGAGCAGCGTCGCGGCAGGAGCCGCTCTGCCGTCGTCGGAGGTGGGCAGGGTGTAGTCCAGCTGTACGAGCGGGAGTTGTTCCGACTCGTCCGCGCCGCGAGGTGCGGCCGAGGTGAACGTCCACTCGGTGCGGGTGGAGGTCGAGTACGGGAACTCGGCCGTGGCGTCGCGCGTGGCCGCGTGCACCACCCTGTAGGTGCCCTTCGCCGTGGGCACGGTCGCCGCCACACCGCTCGAACCGGTGGCGAGCAGGGTGCCGCCCCGGTACAGCTCGGTCCTGTCCGTGCTCTCGGTGCTGTCGAACGCGGTGTAGTTGGCGTGGTTGCCGCCGGAGTCGCCCCAGGCGGGGACCGTGACGTCGATCCGGTCGCCGGTGCGGGTGGGTGGCTGGACGCTGCCGTTGATGCGCGGCCGGGTCACCGTGCCGAACCAGTGCACGTCCGTGGTGCGGCCCGCCGGGTATCGGACCTGGTCGGAGGCGCTGAACACGACCGGGTACAGCTGCGCCTCCTCGGACCAGGAGAACGTGCCGTCGGTGCTCACGTAGTCGGTACGGTGGGTGCCGGCCGTGCTGAGCCGGGTGGTGGAGACGTTGTACGTCGTCCACGGGTGGATGTCGTAGCGGTTCTCGTACACCTCCCGGCCGTTGGGGTTGCGCAGTCGCGTCTCGACGCGGGCCAGCTGTCGGTCCTTCGGTGCGTAGGTGGGGTCGGAGGGGATGCGTCCCTTCCAGGTGCGGACCAGGTCGTACAGGTAGTCGGTGTCGGGGTGGGAGGCGGCGCGCAGAGGCACACTGCCCGACGGGCTCGCGCCGACCCGTGAGATCAGCTTCTCGCCCTCGGTGCGGGACAGGCCGACGACCTCGATGGTCGACCTGATGATGGGCTGACGCAGCCGTCCGTCGAGGTCGTGGACGAACAACAGCAGCTTCACACCCGCCGCCTGCGCGGCCCTGATCTGGTCGTCCGCTGTGTCCTCGTCGTCGGAGTCCCAGCGGACGACGGCGGCCTTCCCCGTGGCGTCGATGCCTTCGTAGTCCGCCGCGAGGCCCTCTCCGGGGTGGATCAGGTCCAGGTCGTGATCGCCCTCTGGGAGCTTCGCCGAGCCGGGCATGATCCACAGGTCGTCGAACTCCTGCGGGCCCGCGGTCACCGACAGCAGCGGCTCCTGGTTCCGCCAGCGGGCCGTCAGGTACTGCTCGCCGTCGTTGCCCGGCGCCACCGGGGCCGTCCAGATGCTGTCATAGCCGTCACCGATCTCGACGCTGTCGGTCATCGAGCTCCCGTCGCCGAACTCGCGGTGGTAGTCGAGGCGCCGGGCGAAGTTCTCCGTCTTCCGGGGAGTGACCGCGGTGATCTGTCGCAGCTTCGTGCCGTCGAGCACCAGGTCGGTGTCGCCGGTGATGTCCACCTGCGGGAGGACCAGGCGCGCGTATCCGGCCGAGGACTCGCCGTGCGTGCCCTCGACGCGGAAGTCGGCGTAGACGGTGTACCGGCCGGGCGGCAGGAGGTCGTCGGAGGCGCCGTCGCCATAGACGTTGCTGCCCGCGTACTCGTCGCCTTCGCGGAAGAAGGTGAGGTTGCCGCTGGTCGGCTCGCCCGAGCGGCCGGTGATCTCGGTGCGGACGTGAAAGAGCTGCTGACGGGTGCTGACGCCGAGCAGAGTGCGGGTGCGTACGGTGCCGTCGACGGACGCGGTCAGCCGGCCGGTCCACCTCCGCAGTTCACCCGCCTTGTCCACGTCGGTGGTGACGTTGACGCTCGCGGTGCCGTGGGCGGGGACCTCCAGTCGGTCCTGGGAGACGGCGAAGACGCCGGCCGGGACGCCGGGCGCGTCCACGGCCAGGTCCACGGTGACGGTCTCGTCGCTGGTGTTGGTCCAGGTGGCCGCGGTCTCGACGGTGCTCCTGTCCGCGCCGGGCGAGTGGATACCGGCGTCCGCCTTGCCGGTGGCTGTCAGAGTCTCCGTCGCCGCCGCGGCGGCGTCGACCCGGCCGTTGCCGCCGTCGTCGACGGTGATGGCGGGCGTGGGATGCACCGTGCTGACCAGGGCGTCCTTGATACGGCCACCGGTCCAGTCAGGATGCGCGGCCGCCACGAGCGCCGCCACACCGGCCACGTGCGGGGTGGCCATGGAGGTGCCACTGGCGCTCACGTAGGAGCCGGTCCCGTTTGCCGCGTACTGGGACCTGGCGGCCAGGATGCCGACACCGGGCGCAGTGATCTCCGGCTTCAGGGCGTCGTCGCCGTACCGCGGCCCGCGACTGGAGAAGTCGGCGAGGGCGTCCGTGGAGTCGACGGCACCGACGGTCAGGGCGGCATCGGCGGTGCCCGGCGACCTGACGGTCTGCGCGTCGGGGCCGTTGTTACCGGCCGCGATGGTGAAGAGCGCGCCGGTCTCCTCGCTCAGTCGGTTCACGGCCCGGGCGAGCAGGGTGTCGCCGTCGGCGTTCTCGCTGCTGCCGAGGCTCATGCTGATGACCCTGGCGTGCACGTCCCGCGCGGCCCACTCCATGCCGGCCAGGATCCAGGAGTCGTACCCCGCGCCCGCGTCACTCAGAACCTTGCCGACGTGCAGGTCGACGCCGGGCGCGACGCCCTTTTCCCTGCCGTCGGATGCGGCGCCGGTGCCGGCGATGGTGGAGGCGACGTGCGTACCGTGGCCGTTGCGGTCGGTGACGTCCTCGCCGGGGACGAAGCTGTCGCTGTCCTCGACGGCGTCCTTCAGATCTGGATGACCCGGGTCGTAACCGGTGTCGAGGACGGCCACGTCCACGCCCTCGCCGGTGTTGCCCCCGGACCAGACCTCGGGGGCGCCGATCTGGCCGACCGAGTCGCTCAGCGTGGCCTGCGCCCTGCCGTCCAGCCACACCTTGGCGACGCCGCCCCCGAAGGCCGGCTCCGCGTCCTGGGCGGCGCCCGCCACGGCGGTGTCCGTGTCGGCTCCGGTTCCGGTCAGGGCGGCCCACAGCGCGTCGCCGTCCTCACGGTCTGCCGCCAGCGCGACGCCGTTGACGCTGGTGAGCGGGCGAACGACGGTGGCACCTCCCGGTATCGCGTCGCCGCGTCGGCGCAGGGTGGCCGCGCCCGCCTCCTTGCCGCCGTAGGTCACGATGAGCGGCAGGCGGTCGAGGTGAGCGTCGTCGTAGCCGTCCGCCATGAGCCGGGTCACGTTGAACAACTGCTGGTCCAGGGCTCCGGCCGCCAGGTACGGGCGAGCCGATTCGGGAAGGACGTAGGTGTCGCCGCCCACGGTCATCACCCGTGCGCCGGTGGGCCGGCCGTCGGGACTCTCCACGGTGATGGTGCCGGGGCCGTCGCCGGCGGCGGGAACGACGGTGACCTTGTCTCCGGTCAGCAGGGTCACAACGGACGCGGCAGGTCCCGCAGAGGTCTTGGCAACGATGTCGGACTGCGCGGAGGTTGCCGCACCGAGGGCTGAGGAAGTGTCTGCGGAAGCGGTCACTTGCGGGGTCGCCGCGGTGACCAGGAGGGCGGCAGCGAGCATGAGCAGGCGCCGCCGTCTTCCGGAAGGATGATGTGTCAACGGGATTCCCTTGACTCGTATGGTCCTACAGGCCGTCGGGAATGTAAGTCCTGGACCACGATCTTGGGAAGCCTCGATGTCGACGTTAGCGTGCCGTCAACTCATGTGAAACAAAAGTGGGTTCGCCGGTCAGATCCAGCCGCGGCGGGTGGCTTCCATGGCGAGCTGGAAGCGTGTCTGCGCGCCGAATCGACGCATGAGTTTGGTGATGTGGCGCTGGACTGTGCGTTCGCTCCATACCAGGGCTCTGCCCGCCGACTTGTCGGTGGCTCCCGACGCCAGCAGCGTCAGCAGCTTCTCCTCCTCCTGCGACAACCGCTCGGGGCCGTCCTCGTTCATGAGCGGCGTCGACGGCCGTATCTGCACGCTTCGCTCCCACATCGACTCGAACAGTGCCACCAGTGCGTCGAGCAGGGGCGAGGGGTGGATGACGTACGAGGCGGTCACGGCGTTGTCACCGGGACGCAGCAGGGGGAGCATGGCGATCCGGTCGTCGGATATCGCGAGCTTGGTCGGCAGGCCGGTGGCGATCCGGGCTTGTTCTCCGAGGCGTATCCCCGTCGTCACATCCTCCAGCCACCCCGGCAGTTCGAGCACCGAACTGTCATAGAGCACCCGGTACTTGACACCCCGTCCGAGCAGTTCGAGTTCGATCCCATTGGGCTGGGAGTGGCCTGCGGCCGCGGCATACGGTGGGCAGTCGAAGCCCCGTATCTGCGTACGGCTGGCCCGCTGCATCTGCACCCAGTTCCGGTTGACCTCGTCCCGGCCCGATATGACCTCGACGAGTTCCCCGGGATGCGCGAAGCGGCTGCCCGCGCGATAGAGGGCCATGAGGTTCGAGAGTTGGGAGCGCACACCGTTCAACGCCCCCTCCCGTTCGCGTAGTACGGCCTCCAGACCGCTGTCGGGTGGGACCGCGACGTAAGTGACGGGCCGCCCCGGCGTCGTCGATGCGAGCCCGAGGTCGACCAGTGACCGCAGCGAACGGCTGGTCGCCTGTGCGGTGAGATGGCAGTCACCCGCGAGTTCCGCGGCGGTGGCCTGTGTCCTTCGGATCAGGGCGTCGTACACGGCTTCGTCGCGCTCGTCCAGGCCGATCGGTTCCAGCATGGTGTGTCGCCTCGTCCCACGTTGTGTATGCCTGTCATTTTCATGCCAGCTGACGGGAAGTCGCCGCCGGTTGATCTTGTCAGGAGCTCGCGGCGGATGTCAGCGTTCGACCAGCTACGTGATCGGCCCGACAACACGACGTGGACACACGTCGCAGAAGGGGTGCCCCATGCCGCTCCCGGCCCGTCCGCCGCGCGGGCAACATCGCTGCAGAGCCTTGTTGTCCGCCCTGGGCATATGCACCACCGTGCTGACAGCCGCTCCTGCGATGGCGCAGGACACCGTCCCCGGTCCGTCCTCAACGGCGGCCGTACGAACAAAGATCGACCCCGTTCTGCTGAAGCGGATGAACACCGCCGAGGCACGCGGTGACGGACGCATCGAGGCGGCCGTCGTCCTCCAGCAGAACTCCGGAGGCGCGGCGTGGGGCGACACCACGGCGGAGGTGCGCCGCGAACTGGCCGGCGAGGCCGAGTCCGACCAGGCCCCGATCGTGGACCTGGTGGAGGCTCGCGGCGACCGCGTGCTCAACACGTTCTGGCTCAAGAACATGGTTCTGGTCGAAGCCACGCCGGACACCTTGGCCGAACTGACCACGCTGGCCCCGGTCGACCACGTCATCCCCAACTTCACTCTTGAAACCCCGCCCGGCGAAGCCGTGGAGAAGAGCAGCTCGGCCATCGCGCGCGCCACCGCGCAGGCGACCACCTGGGGCCTGGCCAAGATCGGCGCCGACAAGGTGCAGAGCGAACAGAAGATCACCGGCGACGGGGTCCGCGTGGCCGTCCTCGACACCGGCATCGACATCAACCACCCGGACCTGGCGGGCAAGCTGGCCGGTGACGACCCCGACGACGCCACACACCCCGGCGGCTGGATCGAGTTCGACGCCGACGGCAAGCCGGTACCGGGTTCCGTACCGCACGACAGCAGTTACCACGGCACCCATGTCGCGGGCACCATCGCCGGCGGAGACGCCTCCGGCACACAGATCGGTGTCGCGCCCGATGTGGACCTGATGGGTGGACTGGTCATCCCCGCCGGCAGCGGAAGCCTCGCACAGGTGATCGCCGGCATGCAGTGGGCCATCGCCCCGTACGCCGCCGACGGCACCCCCGCCGGGAAGCCCGCGGACGTTGTCAGCATGTCACTCGGCTCCGACGGCTACGCAGACGAACTCGTCGAGCCGGCCCGCAACATCCTGCGCGCCGGCATCTTCCCGTCCTTCGCCATCGGCAACGAGTGTCTCCAGGGTTCGGCGAGCCCGGGCAACGTCTACGAGTCCGTCTCCGTCGGCGCGACCGACTCCACCGACAACGTTGCCGACTTCTCCTGCGGAGAGGTGGTCAGGAAGAGCAGTTGGAGCGCCCCGCCCGCCGAATGGCCCGACTCCTACGTCGTACCCGACGTCTCCGCACCCGGGGTCGACGTCCTGTCGACCCTGCCGGACGGCGGCTACGGCACGCTCAACGGTACCTCGATGGCCACTCCGCACGTGTCCGGCACCGTCGCCCTCATGCTCCAGGCGCAACCGGACCTCTCCGTCGACGAGGCCCTGTCCATCCTCACCGGTACGTCCTTCTTCGACGACCGGTACGGTGCGCGCCCCAATTCCCGCTTCGGCTACGGTCGCATCGACGCCTACGCGGCGGTGACGGAGGCGTCCCTGCGCAGCGGTGTGCGGGGCACGGTCACCGACGGCAGGACCGGGAAACCGCTGGCGGGTGTCACGGTCACGCGCACGGACACCGGCCGCAGCGTGACCACGGACGAGGAGGGACGCTTCTCGCTCCGGCTCGCGCCCGGCACCCACGACCTGGCACTGTCCCGTTTCGGGTACGTGGACACGCGGACCCGGCAGCAGGTGCGCACCGATCGCTACAACGACGTCCGCCTGGAACTCGCACAGACCCGCCGGGGGACGGTCACCGGCACGGTGACGTTCGAACCGACCGGCGCGACCGTGCCCGGCGCGACCGTCAGCGTCCTGGACGTACCTGACGACCTGACCGCGGTGACGGACCACAACGGCCGCTACACCATCCGGGACGTACCCGTCGGCTCGTACCAGGTCAGGGCGAGCGCACCGGGCACCTCCCGGTCCAAGCCCCTGGCCGTGAAGGTGGACGGCCGGTCCGGCACGGCCCGCAACGCCCGTCTGGTGCTGCCGCGCCCGTCCGCCACCGATCGCGTGTCCCTCACGACGCAGGGCAGCCAGGCCAACAACGACGCGTGGTGGCCCAGGGTGAGCGACGACGGCCAGGTGATCGTCTTCGCCAGCCCTGCCTCCAACCTCGTCCCCGAGGACACCAACGGCACTCTCGACATCTTCGTGACCGACCGGGGCACCCAGACCACTGAGAGGGTGTCGGTCTCCTCCGACGGGGCCCAGGGCAATGACTTCTCCCTGACCCCGACCCTCAGCTCGGACGGCCGCCACGTCGGTTTCAGCAGCGGCGCCGACAACCTCGTCCCCGGCGACACCAACCGGCAGACCGACGCCTTCGTCCACGACCGGACGACCGGCGCCACGGAGCGGGTGTCGGTGGCCTCGGACGGCACACCGGCCAACGGCCTGTCGTCGGCACCTTCGCTCAGCGCCGACGGCCGCTACGCCGTGTTCAACAGCGACGCCGACAACCTCGTGTCCGGCGACACCAACAACGCCACGGACGTGTTCCTCCACGACCGCCGGACGGGCACGACCGTCCGCATCTCACAGGCCGAGGGCGGCACACCGGCGAACGGCTCCTCCCGTGAACAGTCGATCAGCTCCGACGGCCGCTACGTGGCCTTCCAGAGCGCAGCCGACAACCTCGCGCCGGACGACACCGACGGCACGATCGACGTCTTCGTGCACGACCGTGTGACCGGCACCACGACACCGGTCGACGGCCCCGACGGCGAGAACACCGGTCCGCAGATCAGCGGCGACGGTCACACGATCGCGTTCAGCAACAACTGGCAGATCTACGTCCACGACCTGCGCACCGGCGAGTACGAGCAGGTCTCAGGCACCCGCGGCGGCGAACCGGCCGACGGCTGGGCCTTCGCGCCCTCCCTCGGCGCGGACGGCACGAAGGTCGCCTTCTACAGCGATTCGACCAACCTCTCCCCCGGCGACACCAATGGCAGGTCGGACGTCTTCGTGCGCGACCGGACCGCCGGCACCACGACCCGGGTCTCGGACGGCCTGGAGGGCGCCGAAGCCGACGGCATCTCGGACCTTCCCGCCCTCAGTGGCAACGGCCGTTACGTCGCCTTCGAGAGCACCTCGGCCAACCTCGTCGGTGACGACACCAACCGTCACTCGGACGTCTTCGTCCACGACCTGGTCGCCGGTCCCGAGCCGCTCTTCGCGCTAAGCGATCTGTCCGTGACTCCGTCCCGGGCGCGGCCCGGCACACCGGTCCGTGTGACGGCACGCATCAAGAACGTCGGCGAGGAGACGGGAACGTACTCCGCTGTCCTGTTGGTGGCGGGAGAGACCGAGCAGCAGCGTTCCGTCACGGTCCGCACCGGCAAGGAGGCACGCGTGCATTTCACCGTACGCCGCAATGCCGCCGGGACGTACAGCGTCGGGCTCGGCCCGCTGACCGGGCAGTTCACCGTACGCAGGTGACCGAGCCGGCCCGGTTCTCCCCGAACCGGGCCGGCATGACCGGGTCGTGAATGCCGCAGTCGCCCAGTGGGTCATTCGGCGGATTTCCCGGCACCGGCGATCGGCGGCTCCTGCTCCGTCGGACGGGGCATGGGTCCGTGTGCGTGACCGGGGTGGTCCTCAGCAGGGAGCTCCCAAGGCCGCCTCGACCGTCCGGCGGAAGGTGGGATACGTGCGGATCATGTGCTGGAGCCGGTCGACGGGGACCTACGCGTGGACGGCCGTGTGCGGGCAGGGGACGACCGTGTCAGGGGCGGACGGTCGCTCGCGCGGCGTCGCGGATGACGTCGGTCACCACGCCGGGCCGGGTGATGAGGGACAGGTGACCGGCGTTGACCTCGGTGATGTGAGCCCCCGCACGGTTGGCCATGGCCAGCTGCTCAGCCGGGGGGATGACGTGGTCGGCCGTTCCGACCACGGCCCAGGAGGGGATGGTCTTCCAGGCGGGCGTACCGGAGGGCTCGGATCCGGCACTGACCGCGAAGGGGCGCTGACCGGCCGCCAGGAGCTGGGCTTGAGCACTGGGGACACCGTTGGCGAAGCAGTCCGCGAATCCCCGATAAGCGCCGCCCGGCGCGACCTTGAGATAGGCGTCGTAATCGCCCTCAGGCGCACCGGGGTACTGCACCAGGTTCAGGAACGTCGACGGGTCGGCGGTGACGCACGAACCCGGCTTGGCGGCGTTGATCTCGAATACGGTCTCGCCCTGGGCGGGGATGTAGGCGTCGTCGTAGACCAATGCCTTGACATTGGGATTGCCCGCCGCGGCGTTGGTGATGACCACGCCGCCGTAGGAGTGGCCCGCCAGGACGACCGGGCCCTTGATGGTGGCCAGGTAGTTCTTCAGGGTCTGCGCGTCGTAGTCGACGCCGCGCAGCGGGTTGGGCGGGGCGACGACGGTGTATCCGTCGTGCTGGAGGCGGCTGATCACCGGGTTCCAGCTCGACGCGTCCGCCCACGCACCGTGTACGAGGACGATCGTCGGCTTGGGACCGCGGTCCTTCGCGGTGGTGGCCTGCGCGGCCTCCTGGGTGGCCGGCACCAGCGCCCCGGCGACGGCCAGGGCGCATGCGGCGGCCAGCACATGGGACTTGCGCAGTCGTCTTCCTCGGAATCGCATGACGGAAGTCCTTTCGGTGGCCCTGTCATGGGCCGTGTGAGGTGAGGTCACCGAGCGCCGGCGCGGCATCGGTGCAGATACGGTGTCGGGCACGACCAGGACGGTGAGACCAACGCAACGGTGCGTCCCGGGGAGGTCCTGAGAGGCAGCTCGCCCCACGTCGTGGCCTTCGCTGTTACACCGGTCCATCCGGCAGAACGACCCGGATCACATGCAAAGTGCTCCGGTGCCGTTGCTCACACGCTAGGACCCCGGAGTGAGCAGTAGTCGCCCACACGTGCACCGCCGCTGTACCAGCAGTGCACGGAAGGCAGCGTCCCTGCCGAGTGACGGGATTGCATGAAAATGCCGGTGCGCTGTGAGTACGGAATCCCTGCACGGAGCGGCACACTCTTCCGGCCCCAACGTGCCTCGGTCGGGCCGCCCGCCACTCAGAACCGAGTCGGCGACGACCGCCGGCCGGCAGCAAGGGTGTCCGGGCTTGCGCGCGCCGCTTCACCGTGAGCGAGCCGGGGTGGTCAGGGCGTCATCGAGAAGCCGCCCGGTGGGATGATTCGAGGTGTGGTCGGTCTCGTAGGGAAATGGCAGCCTCGTTCGTCTGTCCGGGAGTAGGCATGGATCTGCGTCAGATGGAGGTTGTCGTCGCAGTCGCCGAGGAAGGCGGGTTCACGGCGGCCGCGCGGCGTCTGCATGTGGTCCAGTCGGCGGTTTCCGGCACCGTGCGCGCACTGGAGAAGGAACTCGGAATCCGGCTGTTCGACCGCACCACGCACCGGGTGGTCCTGACCACGGCCGGTGAGGACTTCGTACCCGCCGCCCGTGCGACCCTGCGGGCGGCGGAGCAGGCACGGGCAGCGGCCGACGCCGCGCGGGGCGAGCTGCGGGGGCGGGTCACGGTGGGCACCATGCAGGGCGTCTGGGGTGACCTGCACCGTGCCCTGGCCGCTCTGCGGGCTCAGCACCCGCGCGTGGTGGTCAGGCTCCGGCAGGCGGCGGTGACCGACATCCGGGAGATGCTCCGTGACGGATCGGTGGACTTCGCCGTGGTGGACTTCGACCGCCAGCAGCAGCGCGGGCTGGTGACCCGGCTGCTGGCGCGTGAGGAGATGGTCCTTGCGGCCTCACCCGCCCGCTCCTTCAGCAGGGCCGACCAGGTCACCAGCGCCGAGGTCGCCGGGATGCCGTTCATCGACTTCGCACCGGGCTGGGCGGTCCGCTACGCGGTGGACCGGACCTTCCGGGCCGCCGGAGTCGAACGCAGCACGGTCTACGAGGTCAACGACATCGTCGCGGCGTCCGAACTGGTCCGGCACGATCTGGGGGTCTGCGTCATGCCGGAGTCCATCGCCGCCCGCTTCCCCGACCTCGCCCTTCGCCGGTTCGACCGGCACGTGCCGCGCTGGAACGTGATGGTGGTGCGGCCCGAGGGAGAAGTACCGCCTGCGGTCGCCGCACTGCTGCGGCACATTGTCTGACGGTTCGTCTGCTGCGTCGTGCCGCACCGTCAGGATGTCCCACGCCATCGTCGGCTGAGGCGCCTCATACCGGGTGGCTCTGCCGTGCAGGTGGAGCTGCCGGCGCTCACACAGCTGCGCGCCCACTGATTGGGCGGACATTCCCAGGCGGACCAAAAGTGCCTCTACCGCTTCCACGCCGGCCACCTGGACGGGGTCCCCATGGTCATCTCCAGAAGAGATGACTGACATCCGGAACCATCGCGGTGGGTGAGGAAGCAAGGAGAGCCGCCCAGCGCTTATCCCCCTGAGAGCAGCGAGGATGCCGCTCGATCGTCGCCAAGCATTCTGCCGAGCCGGGCCAACCGGCTCCCCGTCCCGAGGAAGGTCCCCGTGTCCCAGTCATCCGCTTCGCGCACGTCAGACGGTGCCGCGACCAGCACCCCACCCACCCAGGGTGTGCCGGGTTGGTTGGTTGTGCTTCTGGCCGTTGCCTCCGGTATGACCGTCGCCAACCTGTACTACGCCCAGCCCCTGCTGTCCACGCTGAGCGGCGTCTTCCACACCGGCACGGCCACGGCCGGTGCACTGATCACGCTCACCCAGGTCGGCTACGTGATCGGCATGCTCTTCCTGGTCCCGCTCGGCGACCGCCTGGAAAAACGCAACCTCGTCACCGCCCTCCTGACCATCACCACCCTCGCCCTCCTCGCAGCCGGACTCGCCACCAGCTTCCCCATGCTGCTCATCGCCTCCCTGATCAGCGGCGCCACCTCCGTCGTCGCCCAGATCCTGGTCCCCTACGCCGCCGGCCTCGCCCCCGACCACACCCGCGGCCGCATCGTCGGCCGCGTCATGAGCGGCCTGCTCACCGGCATCCTCCTCTCCCGCACACTCAGCAGCCTCGTCTCCGACCTCGCCGGCTGGCGCACCGTCTTCCTCGGCTCCGCCGCCCTCATGGCCCTCCTCGCCATCGCCCTGCGCATCACCCTGCCCCCGCACGCCCCCACCACCACCATCCCCTACCACCACGTACTGCGCTCCACCATCCAACTCCTGCGCACCCACCCCCCACTCATACGCCGCGCCCTCTACCAAGCAGCCATGTTCGCGGCCTTCAGCGCCTTCTGGACCTCCATCTCCTTCGTCCTCACCGGCCCCCACTTCCACTACACACCCACCGGAGTCGGCATCTTCGCACTCGTCGGCGCAGCCGGCGCAGCCATCGCCCCCACCGCCGGACGCTGGGCCGACCACGGCCGCACACACCCCATGACCGCCATCGCCCTCGCCACCGCCGCCATCGCCTTCGCACTCGCAGGCCTCGGACAACACAACATCATCCTGCTCGCCCTCGCCGCCATCCTCATCGACATGGCCGTCCAGACCACCCTCATCCTCGGCCAGCACACCATCTACCAACTCGACCCCCACGCCCGCGCCCGCCTCAACAGCGCCTACATCGCCATATTCTTCATCGGCGGCGCAATCGGCTCCCAACTCGGATCCACCCTCTACAACACCCACGGCTGGACCGGACTCACCATCCTCGGCACCGCCCTCCCCCTGCTCGCCCTCCTCTACTGGACCACCGAACGCCACACCACCCGACGCAAGGCCGCCCCTGCTTCCAGGTGACGGTTGCCGCCCCGGTCAGCGCCGGCCATGAGAAACCAACGGGCACGGGGTGACTCCGAACCCGGTGCGGCCCGAGGAGGACGAGCGGCCTGCAAGACGGCGAACGGGCAAGCCGTCCGCCAGACCGGCCCTAGTTAGCGTATTCACGCGATGTGTCGGCCCGAGCCCGCTGGCAGGCTGCCCGGAAAGCAGACCGCCCGAGAGGTAGAGATCATGGCGCCGAATTCATGGACGCAGGAACCCGAGCAACTCTCGGGCACCTTCTACACCACGGATTCGGCGCCCACCCACCAGAAAGAGACGTACTGGCGCGAAGCCCTGTCCCAGACATTCGCCGCAGTAGACATTGTCGTCCCGGACGGGAACTGCTCGGGAACCATCCGAACGTCCTGGCTGGGCCATTTGCAGGTCACCACGGTGGACGGCGGTCCCATGCGGGCCCAACGGACTCCGCGGCTCATCGCACGAGGTGATGACGAGCAACTGGTCGTCAAGCTCTTGGCCAGGGGTGTCGCCACGGTCGAGCAGGACGGCCACGAGGCCGACCTGCAACCCGGGGAGATCGTCTTGTGCGACATGGCACGCCCGATACGGATGGAATTCCCCCATCCGTTCCAGACGAAATCGCTCATCCTGCCGCGGCGGCTCCTGGGGCTTCGAGAGACCGACCTGCGGCGGATCACGGCGATACCCCTCCGCCCCGGCACAACGATGGGCTCACTGCTGCCCCCTTTTGTGACCAGGCTCGTGGACACGGCGGCAACGTGCGCGTCGCATACCGGTGGGATGCTGGCCGGCACCGTCATCGACCTTCTCACCATGCTGGCCGAGGAACGGCTTCGCCAGGAGGCGGGTGACGCGCCGAGCGTCACCCGGCTGCTGGAGATCCAGACGTTCATCGACCGGCACCTCGCCGATCCGGACCTGGCGCCGGAGGCCATAGCCCACGCCAACCAGATCTCCGTCCGCTACCTGCACAAGCTCTTCCAGACCGACGACATCACCGTCAGTCAATGGATCCAGCGCCGCCGGCTGGAGGAATGCCGACGCGAGCTGGCCCGCCGCGAGGCGGCGAGCCAGACCATCGCCGCGGTGGCTCGCAAGTGGGGATTCACAAGCGCCTCCCATTTCAGCCGGACGTTCCGGGCGGCTTACGGGATGTCCCCCGCCCAGTGGCGGGATCCTGCGGTACGAGCGCCTCGTGTGCCCTCGTTGCCGAATGACGCGTCAAGGGTGCCGGAGGCCTCGGGGGCGCAACGATGCCGGCGTTCCGGCCTGCCCCCGGTCCGGCGTCATGTTCACCTCGCCGGCCAGGGGGCGTCCGAATAATTGATCTTGTGGCTGGTCGTGGTGAGCTGCCGGATGCGGCGTGGGATCGGACAGCCCCGTTGTTGCCAGAGGCGGATTCGCCGACCGCTGCCTCGCCGGACCCCGCCTCGCCTCGCTCATTCTCCGGCCCCGCCAGCCATGTTCCGCCCTGAGCCCCGCAAAGCCCGGTCCGGCTCCTGCCTGCGTGAGCGCGACTCCGGCCACTCGACCCATGCACCGGATGTACGCTGGGCTGCCATTCTTGCGACAGTGGACAGTCGGCGCGCCGTCCGTGCCTGCCGGAGCCGCCACCCGGCGCCCACGGGCGATGCCGGGGCGCGGAGTCACCATTTCGCATGGGCAGAGCCCGGCTCCGGCCGACGAGTGCGGATCGGGAGGGACGAACGTGGCGGGGTCCGACAGATCGCTGTCCCGATCCGGTCTGCGCGGCCGGGAGGGCGAGCTCGAAGGGCTGCGGGCACTGATCGCCTCGGTGGCCCGCACCGGAAGCGGCGCGCTGGCCCTGATCCGGGGCGAGCCGGGCATCGGCAAGACCACACTGCTCGCCGAGGCCGTCGCCGGGGCCGGGGCAGCAGGATTCTCGGTCGGCCTCGGCAAGGCCGATGAGCTGCATCACATCGTGCCGCTCTCGTCGCTGGCGGCCTGCATTCTGCACGGCGATCAGCCGCTGCTGTCCGGCGATGCCCTTGTCGATCTTGAGCGCAATCACGATCAGCGGATCTGGCTGGTGGAGCGCCTGGCGGAGGCGATCGAGGTCAGAGCCGGCAACGTGCCGATGCTGATCGCCCTGGACGATGTGCAGTGGGCCGATCCGCTCAGCCGGTTCGCCCTGAAGCAGCTTCCGGCGCGCCTGCGGACCTCGCCGGTTCTGTGGATGCTTACCGGACGGCAGGGACCCGATGGGCCGGCGGAGGAGATCGTCGCAGCCGCGACAGGGGAACTACCCACGATCACCGTGCAATTGGGCCCGTTGTCCTGCTCGGCCATCCGTCAACTGGCCGACGACACCCTGGGCTCATCCGTTGACGAGCGGGTGAGGGACCTGCTCGACGGAGCGGGCGGGAACCCGTTCCTGGCGGTCGAGATGCTCGCCGGACTGCGGGCCGCCGACAACTCGGGAGAGATCGTGCCCCCGGGGCTCGTGGTGGGCGTGCGAGGCAGACTCAAGTCCCTGCGGCCCGGCACTCTGCGCTTCCTCCAGATCGGAGCGGTGCTGGGACGCAGGTTCAGTTTCCACGACGCCGCCGCGCTCTGCGGCCGACCGACTGCCTCGCTGATCGATGCGCTCGAAGAAGTGGTGGGGGCCGGACTCCTGAACGATGACGGCGACCATCTGGCCTTCCGGCATGACCTGCTGCGCCAGGCGGTCTACGTCGGCATTCCGCCGTCGGCCCGGAAGGCACTGCACCGAGAGGCAGCCAACCACCTGGTCTCCGTGGGCCACCGGCCGATCGACGCGGTGTCGCACATCCTCAGGGGCGCCCTGCCCGGAGACGAGGAAGCGGTGGCGCTGTTGCGGCGAGCCGCTGACGACGCACTGCCTGTCACGCCCGGCCTCGCGGCCGACCTCATGACACGCGCACTGGAGTTGGTGCCGTCCGCACGGCCGTTGAGCTTCGAGGTGGGTGAGCAGGCGATCGTGTGCCTGACGCGGGCCGGCAGGAGTCGAGAGGCGCTGTCGACCGGCGATCGGCTCCTGGCCTCAAGACCGCCCCTGGCGGCGTTCGGTCGGCTGCAGGCCGCCCTCGGCGGGGCGCTGTGGAACATGGACCTCGCCGACGAATTGCGCCGCCGGGCCGAAACGGCCATCGCGGTCGGGGGCGCCGCCCCGGAGGTCGGTGCGAGGCTGGCCGCCCTGCGCGCGCTGGCCTTGTCCCGGGGTGATGATCTTGTCGCGGCGCGTGAGGCCGGCGAAGACACGCTGCGTGCCGCGATCGAGATCGGCGACCGGGAGGCACACGTCCTGGCCCTGTCCGGACTCGGCGAGACCGCGCTCAACGCGGGTGAGCCTGCCATCGCACTCGGGCGCTTCACCGCGCTCACCGCCGTCGATTCCGCCTTCCTTCCCGAGGAGATCGTCGCGTACCAGCACCTGGACGACTTCGAGTCCAGCGAACGGCTGCTCTTGCGGGCAGCGGGGAATTCCGGCTCGCCCCGCCAGGCGATGCTGCTGTGGGCACAGGGCCAGCAGCATCTGGAGCTTGGCAGGCTCGACGACGCGGAGGCCGACTTCGTGACAATGGAGCGGCTGGAAGACGACGTACAGGTACCCGTCCAGCAGGTCAACGCTCGCGTGATCCGTTCCCGGATCGCCCTGCTGCGCGGCGACCGGGAAGCGGCCCGGCAGCACCTGGCCGCAGCGCGAGAAGGACTGGCCGTCAGACCGAACCCGGGGAACACTGCCGCGGTGCGCTTCCTGGAAGCGGTCCACGCCGAGGTCGACGGAGACACCGGACTTGCCCTCGTAAAGATCCGGCAGGTGCAGGAGGAAGGTTCCTTCATGCGCTGGCGGCTGTTGCGTACCTGGGTCGATTCCGCGATACGCATGGCCCTGCGAGGCGCGGATCACGAACTGGCCGCGGAACTGGCCGCACAGGCCAAAGCCCACGCCGGACGTAACCCTGCCGTGCCTACTGCCACGGGCATCGCGGCGCAGGCCCACGGGCTCGTCAATGGCGATCTCGCCCTGCTCGAACACTCCGTGGCACTACTCAGGGCAAGCCCTCGCCCGCTGGTCAGAGCCGCCGCATACGCCGACCTCGGACAGGCCCTGTTGACGGCAGGCCGAAAAGCTCGGGCTGTGGAAGCCCTGACGCACGCCCACGGCATATTCGCCGAGTCGAGCGCCCACGCCGCCGCGGCACGCGTACAGAGCTGCCTCGATGGTGCCGGGGTCCGCAGCCGCAGGACCGCGACCCCGCAGCGCCCCGTCCAAGGATGGGGCGCCCTGACTGCCTCGGAGAAGAAGGTCGCGCGCCTCGTCGCCGAGGGTCACACCAACCGGTCGGTCGCCGGCCTGCTCACCGTCTCCCCGCACACGGTCAACACCCACCTGACCTCCGTCTTCCGCAAGCTGTCGGTCAACTCCCGAGTGCAGCTCGCCAAGCTCGTCATGGCCTTGGCCCTGCCCGACAACTGAGCGGACCGGGTGGTACGTTCACGCGATGCCCGCGACCGCCGATCGCGCTTGGATGGAGGACCCCACTCAGTCAGAGGCCACCGACATGCAGAGACCCACCTCCGTAGCACCGACCATCGTGCTCGTACATGGAGCGTTCACCGACGCCTCATGCTGGGCGGGGATCACCAGCCTCCTTCACGCCGCCGGACTGACCGTGCGCGCCCCCGCGAACCCGCTGCGAGATCTGGAGCGGGACGCCGCCTACCTCAGGAGCGTGGTGCGCCGGATCGACGTACCCGTCGTACTCGTCGGCCACGGCTACGGCGGCGCGGTCATCACCCATGCCTCTACCGACACCGACAACGTCGTGGCGTTGTGCTACGTGGCTGCGTTCGGCCTGGATCACGGGGAATGCGTCCTGGACGTCACAAACCGCTTCGCCCCGACGCCCGCGACCGATGCGACCTTCACCGCCACCCTGCCCGCCCGGATTCCCACCGCCCCGGAGAGCGAGCTGTATATCCGCAGGGACCGGTTCCCCCAGGTGTACGCCGCCGACCTGCCGCCACGCGTCCAAAACGCGATGGCCGTGACGCAACGCCCGATCGCCAGGAGCGCGCTGACCGGTAGATCGGGCCCACCGGGATGGGCCTCCAAACCGTCCTGGTACGCCATCGCGACCGCCGACCAGGTACTCAATCCCACCGCTCAGCGGTTCATGGCGCAGCGCATGGCGGCCACCGAGTACTTGCTGGACGGTTCGCACGCCGTTGTGCTGTCGCAGCCCGGAGCCGTAGTGGCGATGATCACGGAAGCCGCCTCGCAGGGCTCTGGTCACGGCGATGGCGAGGGGCATCCACAAATCTTCTGAGCAGGTGGAGGAGTCGACCGCAGAGTCCTTTCGGAAGTGCACCCTCCCCCCGCGCCCCTGGTGCGCCCTCCCCCGGCCATGCCCTGGCGGTCAGCAGGGTCATATAGCATCCCTTCGAACAAAAGACGCCGGTATGGACCGTCTCATCGGCGCCCCGGACGCCTGGCCTTCGCCAGGCTCCCGCTGATCGAGTCGCGGTGGACGTCCGGGACTCCGGCCGCGGACGTCACTCGTGAAAGGCATCAGCATGATTTCCCCAGTCAGGCCGTCGGCACGGCGGATCACCGCCCTCCTCGGAGCCATCGCCCTGACACTGACTGCCGGCGGATGCGGCGGCGGCCCTGGAGCCGGACCCGCCACAGAGAAGGTGACCTCCATCACCGCTCTGGACTACTACACCGACGCGACCGAACACGCGCAGTGGGACAAGCGGCTCAACGCCTGCGGCAGGACCGCCGGCGTAAAGGTCGAGCAGAGCAGTGTTCCGGGAGCGTCGCTCATACCCAAGACCCTGCAGCGGGCGTCGTCGCGGACCCTTCCCGACCTGTTGATGCTGGACAACCCCGACCTGCAGCAGATCGCACAGACCGGCGCGCTGACCCCGCTGGACCAGTACGGCATCGACTCCAGCGGCTTCGCCGAAGGCATCCTGTCTGCCGGCACCTACAAGGGGAAGGTGTACGGACTGGCGCCCACCGCCAGCACGATCGCCCTCTTCTACAACAAGGACATGCTCTCCGAGGCCGGTGTCGCCGTACCGAAGACCTGGGACGAGCTGAAGGCGGCAGCGGCCGAGCTGACCGGCCCGGGACGCTACGGCATGGCGGTCGACGCGAACGCCACGTTCGAGGGCACCTGGCAGTTCCTGCCCTTTCTCTGGTCCAACGGCGGGGACGAAAAGCACTTGGACACGCCGCAGGCCGCGCAGGCACTACAGCTGTGGGTCGACCTGGTGAAGAGCGGATCCATGTCGAAGTCGGTGCTGAACTGGACCCAGGCCGATGTCCACGACCAGTTCACGGCCGGCAGGACAGCCATAATGGTCAACGGTCCCTGGCGGATCTCCGCGCTGAACAAGGACAAGAACCTGCACTGGGGTGTGGCCCCCATCCCCGTCCGCCAGAAGGGGCAGACCCTTGTCACACCGCTCGGCGGTGAGGTGTGGACGGTCCCGCAGACCGCTTCCAAGGCCCGGCAAAAGAAGGCCGCCCAGGTACTCGCGTGCCTGAACGACTCCACGCACATGCTCGCCCTGGCTGAGCAGAACTTCACCGTGCCCTCCCGCGCCCCGGTTGCCTCCCGGTTTGCCGAGCGGGTCCCTTCGATGCATGCCTTCGTCGACAGCGTCGAAGGGGCGCGAGACCGGACCGGCGAACTCGGCGTCGAGTGGCCCGGAGCAGCGACCGCCATATACACCGCGATCCAGTCCGCGCTGACGGGCGAGCAGACGCCGGAGGAAGCACTCAAGCATGCGCAGCAAATGGCGAACGGTGCCTGATCTGTTCCCGGCCCTCCGGATGAGCACCGTGCGGGAAGACAGCGCCGACGCCGCCGAGACAACACCCCCCGTCGGCGCGGAGCAGCAGGACGAGGACGTGCACAACAGGGACCGGACCGTGGCCCGGGCACGTGTCCGGGAGTCGATCGCCCACTGGATGTTCGTCCTCCCCGCCGCGGCATACCTGCTGCTGTTCTTCGGCTACCCGCTCGTCAAGAACGTCGTGATGAGCTTGCAGCAGTACACGACCACGACCTTCTACACCGGTGCCGCGCCGTTCGTGGGGCTGCAGAACTACTCAGAGATCCTTTCGTCGGACCTGTTCTCCGAGGCCGCGCTGACCACGGTCCTGTTCACCGCCGGCTCGATAGTCGGGCAGTTCGCGTTCGGCCTGGCCTTTGCCCTTTTCTTCCAGCGTCGCTTCCCGCTCGGCGGCATTCTGCGGTCTCTGCTGTTGCTGCCGTGGCTGCTGCCGCTGGTCGTCTCCGGAGCGACGTGGAGGTGGATGCTCGACACCGACAGCGGGGTCGTGAACGACGTGCTGCGCAACCTCCACCTGTCGTCCGGCGTACCGTGGCTCACCGGCACCTCACAGGCGCTCGTGTCGGTGACCCTCATCAACATCTGGGTCGGAATCCCCTTCAACACCACGATCCTCTACGGCGGCCTGCAGGAGATCCCGACGCACCTGTACGAGGCGGCGAAGCTGGACGGTGCCGGTCCACTGGCGTCGTTCCGCCATGTGACCTGGCCACTGCTGCGGCCCGTGGTCGGCGTCGTGCTGGTGCTGGGCGTGGTCTACACGGTCAAGTTGCTCGACATCATCCTCGTGGTGACGGGCGGAGGACCGGCCAACGCGACGCAGACCATCGCCACCCACTCCTATGACCTGGCCTTTCAGCAGTTCGACTTCGGACGCGGCGCGGTGATGGGCAACATACTCATCGTCATCTCGCTCGTCTTCGCCATCGTCTACCTGCGCGCCAACCGGCGCGCCCGGAACAGCTGAGCGGCGACCCCATGAAGCGCGCAACCAAACGTGGCTGGCCGTCCACAATCATCGGGATCGTCCTGCTCGCACTCATGCTGTTTCCCGTCTACTGGATGGTGAATGCCTCCCTCCAACCCACCGGACTCCCCCTGCAGGGAGACTGGTTCCCCTTCCACCCGGACTTCGGCGGATACGCCACTGCACTGCGCGATCAGGGGGACAATCTCGCCACCAGCCTCGTCGTGTCTCTGGGTAGCGTTGCGCTCAGCCTCGGGCTCGCCGCCCCTGCGGCCTACGCGCTGGCCCAGTTCCCCGTCCGAGGGACCGACCTCGTGCTCTTCGGCATCCTGATCACACAGATGGTGCCGAGCATCGCCGTCGCCAATGCCCTCTACGTCGCTTACAACGACCTGGGACTCCTGAACTCCTACCTCGGGCTGATCCTCGCGGACTCCACCGCCGGGGCCCCCTTCGCGATCATCCTTCTGCGGTCGTCCATGCAGGGCATTCCCCGGGAGATCATCGAGGCCGCGCGAGTGGACGGTGCCGGGAGGCTGCGCGTCCTGCGCGCCGTGGTGCTCCCGGTGAGCGCGAACTCATTGATCACTGCCGCCCTCTTCACCTTCCTCTTCACCTGGAGCGACTTCCTCTTCGCGCTCACTCTGAACACCACGGATACCGTGCAGCCGATCACCCTGGGCATCTACCAATACGTCGGCGCTCACACGAACCAGTGGAACGCCATCATGGCCACCGCGGTTCTGGCATCTGTCCCGGCGGCCGTGCTGCTCGTCGTCGCTCAGCGTCACGTCGCCGCCGGCGCCGCCGACGGAGCCATCAAGTAGCGGGTGGCACTGCACAGAGGGAACACACCCTGTGCACTGGCGTTCAACAACGACCCGCGGGCCGACCTTAGTGTCAGCACGTAAGCAGCTGTTTCCCGCGCCGGCCATGCCGAGCGCCGTCCCGTGGGAATTGACGACGCCTTCGCCGGCCAGGGGCCGTCCGCACCTCTGATTCGTGAGTCGCTCAACGACGTGCACGGGCCGGACATGCGCATCGTCGATCCACTCATATCCGTGTCATATCCGTGCAGGAGGTCCCATGCCTGTCGTTCTCTCGACCACGCCGCTGTCTCCGTCCGAGCGGGCGGATTGTTGGCACGAAGCGGTCTCGAACACGTTCATACCGCTCGGGGTGAAGCTACTGGAGCATGAACCCTCGGCGGGGACGATATCGAGCGAGCGGTTCGGTTCGCTGCAGATGGCCGTGGTACGGGCAGGCCCACAGGTGGTCACGCGCACTCCACGCCTGATCTCCAGGGACGGCGAGGAGTGGATCACCGTCGCACTTCAGCACAGCGGGAGCGCCGTGCTCGAACAGGACGGCAGACAAGTTCTCCTGCGGCCGGGTGATTTCGCCATGTCCGACTCCGGCCGGCCCTTCCGGAAGGCACTGCCGGAGGAGTTCGGTTTCACAGCATTCCACCTGCCCCGTAAGGATCTTCGAGTCCCTGAGCAGGACCTGCGGGCGCTGACCTCCACCGTCTTCCCCAGCAACGGAAGCAGCAGCGGACTGGTGGCAACGTACCTGACACGCCTGGCTCGGGGTATGGGGACCTTCGATGTGTCTGTCCGACGCAGGCTGGGCACCATCGCGACGGACCTCCTGGCCTTGCTCGTCCAGGAGCGGTCCGGAAAGCTGAATCCGCAGGTGCCGGACTCGGCCAACGCCGTGCTGGCGCTGATCAAGGAATACATCGTTCGGAATCTGTACGATCCCAGGCTGTCACCGGAGGTGGTCGCGGCCGCGCACCACGTCTCGGTCCGGTGTCTCCACAAGCTCTTCGAGCATGAAGAGACCACTGTGAGCCGCTGGATCCGGCAGCAACGACTGGAGCGTTGCAGGCGGGATCTGTCGCAGGCGGCGGGTATGACCTCCACTGTGGCGGCGGTCGCCCTGCGCTGGGGCTTCGTGAGCCCCAGCCACTTCAGCCGCGTCTTCCGCGCCGCTTATGGTGTGTCGCCCCGCGAATGGCAGATGGCCGAGCAGACGCGTCGAGGCGGCCCGAAGCAGAAGCGCGGGAAGCTCGTGCCGTCGATGACGGGCTCGGAACGGCGGGGTGAAGAGGCCGCCGAGGCAGCCTGAGGGCTGTGGATGGCAGATCCACGTGCAGGCGGCGCGAGAGCACTCGATGGCCGAAGATCAGCCGGCAACCGGGGCATTGGTGACCGGGGAGCCGACGCTTTACGCTGCCAGTGCCCGCCATTCGCTGGGGGAAATGCCGTAGGCGTCCCGGAAGGCCCGGCTGAAATGCGACGGGCTGGTGAAACCCCAGCGATGCGCCACAGCGGCCACCGTGGTCCTCCGGTTGGACATCCGGCCCAACTCGTGCCTGCAGGAGTCAAGCCTCCGCTGCCGCACCCACAGGCTCACCGTGGTGCCCTCATTCTTGAAGAGCTTGTGCAGGTAACGGACGGAGATGTGCTGCGCGCGCGCAATCGATTCCGGTGACAAGTCCGGGTCCGTCAGATGCTCTTCGATGAAGGTGCGGATCCGGCACAGCATCACGCTGCCGGCCTTCGATGTGTCGGATGCATCCTCATTCCCCGTGTCCTGAAGAAGTGCCATGACGAGTACGGCGATGAGATCCACGGCACTGCGCGCGAGCCGGTCCCCGATCAACGAACCGTGGAACTCCGCCTCGGCGGCGAGCGCGGACAGGAAGTCCGATGTCAGCGCGCCCATTCCGTCGCCGCCCGGCACAACCACCCCCACGACGCGGTCCAGGTCCGACGCCGAAATCCCCAGGTAGCAGCGAGGTATACGGAAAACCGTCATCCGGCAGTCGTCGCCGAACTGCCGGAAGCGGCGCCGAGCCGGATCGCAGAAGACGATGTCGCTCGGCTCCAGGAAGACCTCGTCCCCGTCCCCCGTGATCGCGACCGCCCCGCGGGCAATCATTCCCAGGTACAGGAATTCATCGTCCCTCCCGTCCGGCACCGTAGAAACGATCTGGATGCATCCGTATTCAACACAGCGGACGGAAGAGGGATTGTTCGGTTCCGCCATTTCGGGGACGCGTGACATCACTGACTTGGCCATAAGATCTTCTCCACTGCAGCACGGAGGGCAGCAAGGTTCGAGGAAAGGCGAATGCGCACATGCCCAGCCGGGGCATGGAAATGAGTCGGTCATCGACATTTCAGGAATGGATGGTGTTCTGGTAGCGCACGGCCGCAGTCGGCACGCCGGCGTCGCGCAGCTCGGCGGCGTACGCCTCGCCCTCGTCGCGCAGGACGTCCGCCTCGGCGACGATGACCAACGCCCGCGGCAGCCCGGCCGGCTCCTCCGGGTTCGCCCGTAGCGGTGAGGCGGTGATCTGCGCGCGGCCGCTTCGAGAACCGGTTCGGCTGTGGAACATGCTGCTCTTCCCATGTACAGGACGTGCCGCCGCAGGCGGCCTCACATCCTTCACCCTGGCAAGCGCCTGTTCCCCAGGCATCAGTAATTTGACGGTCGATTTCTGACGGCCGCGCGAACAGGCGCGCGGCCACCGCCTGCGTCGTACGTGGAGTCGGCCGTCAGCGCCGGTCGGACAGGGCTTCTCCGAGGAAGCGGCCGCCCTGCCTGATCGCGGCCCGCGTGATCGGGCTGTTCCGCAAGGGGTTCAGGGAGACGAAGTCGTGCACCGTTCCCAGATAGCGAACTGCGGTCACGGGCACGCCTGCCAGCCGCAGCGCGCGGGCGTACTGTTCGCCCTCGTCCCGTGCGACGTCCGCTTCCGCCGACACGATCAGGGCGGGAGGCAGTCCCGCGAGGTCGGCCGTGCTTGCCCGCAGCGGCGAGGCCGTGGGCTCGGCGAGCTCACTCTCCTCGTCGGTGTACTGACGCCAGTACCACTCGACGGCCGCGCGCGTCAGGAGATAGCCGGACTCGAACTGTTCTCGCGACGGGGTGTCGGCATGCGGGTCGGTCATCGGGTAGTAGAGCAACTGCGCCCGGATGCGGGGGCCGCCGCGCTGCTTGGCCAACATCGTGAGCGCCGTGGCCATGGTCGCGCCGGCGCAGTCACCGGCCACCGCGAGCCTCCGGTCGTCCAGGGCCAGTTCGGCAGCCTGCTCGACCACCCACGTCAGTACCGCGTACGACTCCTCCAGCGCGACCGGATACCGGGCTTCCGGGGTGCGGGTGTACTCGGGCACCACGAAGGCGGCGGCACTGGTGGCTGCCAGCTCGCTGATCAGCCGTGCGTGGGTCCGGGCGTCGCCGAGCATCCACCGACCGCCGTGCATGTACACGACCACTGGAAGGGGACCGGTCGGCCGCGTCGGCCGGAACATCCAGAAGCCGACGAGCCCGGAGGGACCCACAGGCGCCACCCTGAACTCGGCGTCCACGTCGAAGTCGTCGAGCGTGTGGCCCTGTATCTCCAGCAGTGCCTGCCGTCCGTCGACAGGGCCCAACTGGTGCAGATAGGGCGGTCCGGCCGAGGCGTCGACGAGCCGCTGAACGAGGGGGTCGAGGACGACGGCAGGACGGTCGTGTCCGCCGGTGTCCGTCGCGGAATCGGAGTTCACGGGCTTCCCCACATAACGATCAATCGCCTCTAGGCTCCCCCGACGGCCACGAGACATGAGGCTGCCCGTGGAAGCACCACCGTACGGCTCACCATAGCGGTCACCAATCTTCGAAGAGACCGCGGAGCTGGTTGCGGCTGCTGACCCCCAGCTTCGGATACACGTTGTAGAGGTGGGAACTGACCGTACGAGGGGACAGCATCAGCTGCTCGGCGATCTCCCGGTTGCGTAGCCCCCGTGCCGCCAGCCGTACGATCTCGCGCTGCTGGGCGGTCAGCTCCGCCAGCGGGTCGGCCTGGGTGGGCGCGGTGGCCACGCCGCTGGCCCGCAGCTCCACGCGTGCCTCCTCGGCGAGGCCCGACGCGCCCAGCCGGGTGAACGATTCCAGCGCCGTGGCCAGGAGCGGACGGGCGTCCAGAGGGCGCCGCCGCCTACGCAGCCACTGCGCGTAGTGGAGCCTCGCCCGTGCCCGGGCGAGCGGCCACTGATCACCCACCGGGTTGACCGTGGCGAGCCGGAAGTGGTGTTCGGCGTCCTTGGGCTCGCCGGTCAGCGCGGTGGCGTGGTGCAACAACAGGGTCATCCGGGTCGTCGGCTGCGGCCCGATCGCGGCGCGCACCGCCTCGACGATGCGTGCCGTCTCCTTCTGCCGACCCGTCCGCTGGGCGGACGCCGCGAGGTCGGCGACCGAGTGGCGGGACAGGAAGAAGTGCACAGGTTCGCCGTCCTGCCCGAACAGTGCCCGGAAGTGACGGAACGCGCCGTCGAAGTCGCCGACCGCCGCGGCACCGGTGCCGGCGGCACGCAACAGGCGTGCGTGCGTGGCGCGGTTCTCCTCCAGGACCACCGTCGTCCATGCGGGGTCGGACGGTGTGTCGACGGCCTGACCGCGCAGGGCTCGCAGGGTCGTTCGCAGCGCCGCGACGTCGATCTCCAGATGCCTCAGCTTGTGGACGGCCGCCAGCGTCGCGGACTTCTCCAGAAGCGTGTCCGCCTCGGTCCACCGCCCGGTGTCGATCAGCGCCGAGCCCATCGCCGCGAGAGTGGTCGCGGCAGGGCCCAGGGAGCCGTACGCGGACAGCATGGCGTACGCCTGCCGGAAGGACTCCACGGACAGGTCGGACTCGTCGGCGTACCAGGAGATGCCGCCGAGCGCGAGCAGCCGGGTCAACTCCGCGGCTCCCGCCGTCGGCTCAGACGTGCCCGGGCGTCGGCGCAGACGGCTCAGCAGCTCGGGGGCGTCGGACGGGTCGGCTCCGGCCAGGGTCACGGCCCGTACCGCGTCGGAGGCACCGGCCGTCGCCGGCTCGAAGTAGGGCGTATCACTGTTCCCGGTCTCGATCCCGTCCAGGAGAGCTGCGACCGGACGTCTGAGCTCCGGCAGACCCGACTGGAACGCCACCGACTGGAGCGTGGACACCAGAGCCAGCACGGTCGCACTTTCCCGGGGCAGGTCCGGCTCCAGCCTGCTCATCACCACCTGGAACGCCTGCCGCTGGTGGCCGAGCAGCGACAGGGACATGCCTGCGCCGCAGGCCGCGAGGCACAGCAGGTCCGGGTCCTCGGTCAGCGCAGTGACCTCGTTGTAGAGCTCGCCTACCCACGTAGGGTCACCGACGCTGTTGGCGGCATGGAGAGCCCTGGCATACCGGCGCGCCCGGCCCTCGGTCGTCGGGCTGCACTCGGCGGCCCGTTCCAGCGCCTGTGCCGCCGCGAAGATGCCGCCGCGCCGCTCGGCGAGCTCGGCGGTGTCCTCCAGGGCCGCCGCCACGGACTCGTCCTGGCCGAGGCATGCGGCGGCCAGGTGCCAGGCCCGGCGGGCGGGATCGGCCGCGAGGGCCGCCGCCAGGTCCCTGTGGGCCTGCTGCCGGAGATGGACCGGAGCTCCGTGGTAGGAGCCCGCGCGCGCCAACGGATGCCGGAAGACCACTCGCCCGTCCACCACGGTCACGAGGCCGGCCTCCTCGGCCGGGGCCCATGCCCCGAGATCCGGCCCCGCGTCGGCGGCGGCCATGATCGTGCCGAGGTCTTCGTACTCCGACGCCGCGGCGTACAGGATCAGCCGCTGGGTCGTCTCCGGGAGGCCGCGCAGGCGGGAGGCGTACAACGCCTGGATGCGTTCCGTCTGCGGCAGCCCGCTGCCCGGCAGTGCTCCCGTACCGCCTGTTCCGGCCGCGCGGCAGAGTTCGATGACGGCCAGAGGATTTCCGCGGGCCTGACGCAGCAGCTCGATCCGTGTCCGGCCGGTGGGCACCTGTCGCTGGGCGTCCAGGAGTTCGGCCGCTGCCCGTTCGGTCAGCGGCCCCAGGCGCAGAGTGGGAAGATCCGCCGCGACGCCGTCCGGGGGAGTCTGCCCGCGTGCCGCCAGCAGCACCGGCACAGCCTGCGCCCCGATACGGCGCATCACGAAGCCCAGAATGTCGAGCGAGTCGCGATCGAAGTGCTGGACGTCATCGACGGCCAGCAGAATGCGCTGCCGGCGGGAGACCTCGGTCAGCAGCGTCAGGACCGCCATATGCAGCGGCATCGGGTCGAGCGGTCCCTCGGCGGGAGCGATACCGAACGCAGTTTCGAGCGCTCCTCGCAGATGGTCGGAAAGCGTGCCGACATCGGGCAGGAGAGGGAGAAGCAACTGATGCAAGGACGCGAAGGACTGCCGCGATTCCGCCTCGCTGCCCTGGGACGCCAGCACGAGCATTCCGTTGTCCCGCGCGTGGTCGGCGGCTGCCGCCAGCAGCCTCGACTTGCCGGTGCCGACCTCACCGAGCAGCAGCAGCGTCTGCGGTTCGCCGTGCCCCGCCTCGACGATGTCCAGGACCTGAGAGATCTCGGCCTGCCGGCCGACCAGTGGTGTGACGGCCACGGGAGGGCGCGTGACGCTATGCCTAACCCCCATGCTGGACCTCGGTCACGACGACCGTGGAAGACGTCGGGAGGACGTCATCGAACGGTTGGCGCGCGATGGTTCCCTCCTTCTGCATTCCCGGAGCCTCACGACGAAACCGCCATGCTTCGCAGGCGTCCAAGATCTCCTCAGCGGCATCGGAGAGCGCGCTCATTTCGTACGCCGATCGTTGACCTTCTCAGGGGTGATTTCTCCGTACATATCCTATAACAGCCCAGGCCAGCGCCTTGTCGATGAGCGTACGAGGTGTTGCCTGCAAGAAGAGCAGGATGCGGAATTCGCCGGTTCACGAACTCCACCGGATGTGCCCCCGGTCGGTGGGGTCTCAGCGACCTCCGGAGAAGGTCCCACATGTGGTCCGGAACATCCGGCCGAAGTGGGCGAAACTCGTCCAGACCCAAAGCATGCCACCGAAATGGTGGCGAAACCCGCAGCCTCCTGACGCCCCCGGCTCGGTCGGCGAATCCGTGTGCCGCTCGGTGGCCCGCCGGGGTCGGCCTCAGTCGAAGCGCAGGTCGGAGAGCTGCCGTTCGAGCACGGTGATGTCGTCCTCGGGCGTCTCCTCGACCGGGCGGGCGGCCATCAGAGCGGCCAGCTCGCCGCCCGCCCGCCGTATGCGTGCGGGCAGGCCCTCGGTGTACTCGTCCCCGCCGGATCCCCAGTCTTCGGACGCCGCGTACACCGCGGTGGGCACGACAGTGGCGCGCAGGTAGGCGAAGAGCGGGCGCAGGGCGTGCTCAAGGACCAGGGAGTGGCGGGCCGTGCCTCCCGTCGCCGCGACAAGGACCGGCTTCCCGGTGAGGGCGTCCGGGTCGATCAGATCGAAGAAGGACTTGAACAGCCCGCTGTAGGAGGCGGTGAACACGGGAGTCACGGCGATCAGGCCGTGGGCGCCCGTCACCGTGTCGATGGCGGCGGCCAGCTGGGGCGACGGGAAACCCGTCACGAGGTTGTTGGCCACGGCGACTGCCAGTTCCCGCAGCTCGATGACGTCGACCCGCACGTCATGACCCCGGGCGGCGAGGTCGGCGCGGGCCGACTCGGCGAGACGGTCGGCGAGCAGGCGTGTGGAGGACGGGGTGCTCAGCCCCGCGGACACGGCGACGAGGTTCATGCGGCGGACACCTCCTGAACGGTCCGCAGCGACTCGTGGGTGGGAGCGTCCGGCACGTCGGCCGGGCGGCCGATCGCGAACTCCTTCCGCAGCACGGGCACCACCTCTTCGCCGAGGATGTCGATCTGCTCCAGGACGGTCTTCAGGGGCAGACCCGCGTGGTCCATCAGGAACAGCTGCCTCTGGTAGTCGCCGACCGACTCACGGAAGGACAGCGTCCGCTCGATGACCTGCTGGGGGGAGCCCACCGTCAGCGGAGTCTGCTCGGTGAACTCCTCCAGCGAGGGCCCGTGCCCGTAGACGGGCGCGTTGTCGAAGTAGGGGCGGAACTCTCGTACGGCGTCCTGGGAGTTCTTCCGCATGAACGCCTGTCCACCGAGGCCGACGATGGCCTGCTCGGGCCGGCCGTGCCCGTGGTGATCGAACCGTCGCCGGTAGAGCTGAACCATCCGCCTCGTGTGCTCGACGGGCCAGAAGATGTTGTTGTGGAAAAAACCGTCGCCGTAGAAGGCCGCCTGCTCTGCGATCTCGGGCGAGCGGATCGAGCCGTGCCAAACGAACGGCGGTACGCCCTCCAGCGGCCGGGGCGTGGACGCGAATCCCTGCAAAGGCGTGCGGAACCTGCCCTCCCAGTCCACCACGTCCTCGCGCCACAGCCGACGCAGCAGCGCGTAGTTCTCCTTGGCGAGGTCGAGGCCCTGCCGGATGTCCTGGCCGAACCACGGATACACCGGGCCGGTGTTGCCGCGCCCCATCATCAGGTCGACCCGGCCGTCGGCCAGGTGCTGGAGCATCGCATAATCCTCGGCGATCTTCACCGGGTCATTGGTGGTGATCAGCGTCGTGGCAGTGGAAAGGATCAACCTCTCGGTACGGGCAGCGATGTAGCCGAGCATCGTGGTCGGCGACGACGGCACGAACGGCGGATTGTGGTGCTCGCCGGTCGCGAAGACATCCAGGCCGACCTCCTCCGCCTTCAGCGCGATGGCGACCATCGCCTTGATGCGTTCATGCTCCGACGGGGTACGGCTGTTGGTCGGATCGGGGGTCACGTCCCCCACAGAGAAAATTCCGAACTGCATGGGGCCTCTTCGTTCCGGCAACTGTGTGGATGCCGGAAATGTAGGCACCAGTCGGACGACTTTCATGCCTGTGCGTGCAGGAGAATTTGCCCGTCAGCGCCCTCTCGCATCCCGCGTGGCGGGCCGCCCGCTGTGCGACCGCGAGCGTGCGGCATCGGGCCCATGACCGCTGTTTTGGCTGGTCATGGGCCCACGGTGTGAATGACCCATCGGGCGTCGAGTTTTCCGGCGGTCGTGGCGACCGCCTGGCCGGTGCGCAGGTACCGGGGTGACGGTGACGGCCTCGGGTGTGCGCATGCGGACATGATGCCGCGTCCCCGTCGGCCCCGCGGTGTTCAGCTCGCCCGCAGCCTGCGCCAGACGGCCTTCGCCGCATGGTGTCCGGACATGCCGTGCACGCCCGGTCCGGGCGGAGTGGCCGAGGAGCACAGGAACACCGCCGGATGCGCCGTCGCGTAAGGCACCCGTGCGAGCTTGGGCCTTATCACCGTCTGGAACCCGGAGAAGGCGCCGCACGCGATGTCGCCGCCGACGTAATTGGCGTTGCGCGCCGCGAGTTGGGGCGGCCCGGCGACCGCCCGGGCGAGCACCAGGTCGCGGAAGCCGGGGGCGAAGCGCTCCAGTTGCCGTTCGATGACGTCGGTGGCGTCGCCCTCCCAGCCCGCCGGGACATGTCCGTACGCCCAGAAGACATGCCGGCCCTCGGGCGCGCGGGACGGATCGACCAGGCTGGGCTGTGCGGTGATCAGGAACGGCACGCGCGGGTCACGGCCCGCGACCGCGGCGCTCAGCGCGGAGTCGATCTCGCCGGCCGTGGGTCCGATGTGGACCGTGCCGGCCCGGCGGGCCTCCTTCGCGGTCCAGGGGACGGGGCCCGACAGCGCGTAATCGATCTTGAAGCAGGACGCTCCGTACCGATAGCCGCTGTAGGCACGGCCCAGCCCGGCGATGCGGGCGAGGGCGGTCGGTGAGGTGTCGAAGATGTAGGCGCGGGCGGGCGGGAGTTCGTCGAGGCGCTTGACCTCCGTGCCGGTACGGATCGTGCCGCCCTGTTCCCGTATGTACGAGGCGAGGGCGTCGGAGATGGACTGCGATCCGCCGCGCGGCATCGGCCAGCCCTTCTCGTGCGCGGCGAGGGCGAAGAGCAGGGCGATTCCTCCGGTGGCCACGCCGTTGACGGGGGCTATGGCGTGGGCGGCGAGCCCGGCGAACAGGCCGCGCGCCTTCTCACCGCGGAAGCGGCGGGAGAGCAGCGTCGCGGGCTGGAGCGCGTCGAGCCCGAATCGCACCCAGCGGTACGGGTCACGGGGCAGTCCGTCCCACGGGGTGCGCAGGAAGTCCTGGGCGAGGGTGTCCCAGTGACCGAGGTACGGGGCGACGAGTCTGCGGTACGCCCCCGCGTCCTGGGCGCCCAGCGACATGGCGCTCTCCCCCACGGACCCGTTGAGCACGGCGGCCGAGCCGTCCGGGAAGGGGTGGGCGAGCGCCAGCTCGGGCTGGAGCCACTCCAGGCCGTGCGCGGCCAGCGGCATCCCGGCGAACGCGGGCGAGCCGATGCCAAGCGGGTGGACGGCGGAACAGGGGTCGTGACGGAAGCCGGGGAGGGTGAGCTCCTCGGTACGGGCACCGCCTCCGACGGTCCCGGCCGCCTCGAAGACCTCCACGGCGAAACCGCGGCGGGCCAGTTCGGCCGCGGCGGTCAGTCCGTTGGGCCCCGCCCCCACGACGACAGCATCAAGCATCGACGGCACCTTCGGACTCCTTCGTCAGCCGATGGCCAGGACTCCAAGGATATTCCGGGGCACCGACAACGCGGCCGCGGGTAGGGTCGCCCCGCGATGAACAGACCTGAACTGCAGTGCCTCGTGCTCGACTGCTCCGATCCCGTAGGTCTCGCCCGGTTCTACCACCGCCTGCTCGGCGGAGAGGTCAACCGGCCGGACCCGCGGTGGGCGCTCGGCGACGACTGGGCGACGCTCCACACGGAGGCCGGGCTGGTCCTCGCCTTCCAGCGGGTGGCGGACCACCGGCCGCCGCGCTGGCCGGATCCGGCGCATCCCCAGCAGTTCCACCTGGACTTCGGCGTCCCGGATCTGGACGAGGCGCAGGAGCGGGCCGTGGCGGCGGGAGCGACGGTCCTGGACGACGGAGCGGGCTCGGGGCGCTCATGGCGGATCTACGCGGACCCGGCGGGGCATCCGTTCTGCCTGGTCAGGCACGGCAACGGCGCGGCGTGAGCGCACCGGGGCCCGTCAGTCCCGCTGAATGGGACCTCGGGCGCCCGGCGGTAGGTCAGGCTTCGCCGCGCAGCGCGTGAAGGACGCGTTCCACGGTCGCCTCGTCTCGGGCCGCCGTGAACGGCAGGGCGTTGCCGCCGGTGATACGGAACGGGGCGCCGGAGAGTGTGGCCTGGGCGCCGCCCGCCTCGGTGACCAGGAGCAGCCCCGCCGCGTGGTCCCAGGCGAACTCCCAGTTGAAAGCAACCGCATCCTGGTCGCCCCGGGCGACGGCCAGGTACTCCAGACCCGCGGAACCGCAGGGGCGGGCCTTGATGCCCTCGGTGCGCAGGCCGAGCAGGGCGCGCTTCTGGGCGTCGCTGGTGTAGTCGGGGTGCGACATCGCCACACGCAGCACGGCACCGGGCTCGGGCGAGCCGGAGCGTATCGGTTTGCCGCCCAGCGTGGCACCGCGGCCACGGACCGCGATCGCCATCTCCTCCAGCGCCGCGGCGTACGTCCACGAGGCGAGGAGTTCGCCGTGGTGGGCGAGGGCGACCAGGGTGCAGAAGCCGGGTTCGCCGCGGACGAACTGACGGGTGCCGTCGACCGGGTCGACGATCCACACCGGTGCGTCGCCGCCCAGGGCGTCGTACACCGTCGCATCGGCGTGGACCGCCTCCTCGCCGACGACCACCGAGCCGGGCAGGAGCCCGGTCAGGGACGCGGTGAGGTGTTCCTCGGCACGGCGGTCCGCGATGGTGACGAGGTCGTGCGGGCCGCTCTTCTCGACGATCTCGTGAGCGGCGAGCTGCCGGTAGCGCGGCATGATCTCGGCGGCGGCCGCTGCGCGGACCGCTGCCTCGACCTCGGTCAGGTCCCCGGCAAGGAATGCATCGATCATGACCCCAGCTAAGCACGGTCGCCCGGGTACGCGACGACCTGGTCATGACGTGAAGGTGGCCGGTCAGCGTCCGACGGCGTACCCCTGCATGCCGCGCGGGTTCGCGGCTGCGGACAGCACTCCGGTCTCCGGGTCGCGGGCCACGGCGCACATCCGGCCCTCGGACCACGGGTCACCCACGGTGACGTCATGGCCGCGGCGGCGCAGTTCCTCGACGACCTCCGGGTCCATGCCCTCCTCGACGGTGACGCTGCCGGGGCGCATCCCGCGCGGGAAGAAGGAGCCGGGGAAGCTGTCGTTGTGCCAGTTCGGGGCGTCTATGGCGCCCTGGAGGTCGAGTCCGCCTCGGACCTCGGCGCGCAGCGCGACGGCAAGGAAGAAGTGGACCTGCCACTGGTCCTGCTGGTCGCCGCCGGGCGTGCCGAACGCCATGACGGGAACGCCGTCGCGCAGGGCGAGGGAGGGCGTGAGGGTGGTGCGGGGGCGGCGGCCGGGGGTGAGGGAGTTCGGCAGGCCTTCGTCGAGCCAGGCCATCTGGAGACGGGTGCCGAGCGGGAAGCCGAGCTCCGGCACGACCGGGTTGGACTGCAGCCAGCCGCCGCTGGGCGTGGCGGAGACCATGTTGCCCCAGCGGTCGACGACGTCGACGTGGCAGGTGTCCCCACGGGTCGCGCCGTCCTTGGCCACGGTCGGCTCGCCCACGCCCGCCGCCGGGATGCCCATCGCGTCGAAACCCGCCTCGCCGGAGGCGACGGCGTGGGCGTGCCCGCTGAGCACGGGGGTGCGGCCGTCCGGGCTGCCGGGACGCAGTTCGCGCGAGGCCTCGTCGCTGATGAGGGCGCGGCGCTCGGCGTTGTACGGCTCCGAGAGCAGGGCGTCCAGGGGTACCTCGGCGGCGTCGCCGTACCAGGCCTCGCGGTCGGCCATGGCGAGCTTGCAGCCCTCGATGAGCAGGTGGACGTAGTCCGCGGAGCCGTACCGCGGCAGCTCGGCGGGGAGCAGGGCGAGCTGCTGGAGGAAGGCGGGGCCCTGACTCCAGCCGGCCGCCTTGGCGAGCGTCCAGCCGTTCCAGTCGTACGTGGCGGGCGCCTCGTAGGACGCGGACCAGTCGGCCAGGTCGGCGGCGGTGAGCGTGCCGGTGTGGCGGGAGCCGCTGGTGTCCATGGTGGGGCGGGCGGCCTGGCGGACCAGTGCCTCGGCGATGAAGCCCTCGCTCCAGATCCTGCGGGCGGCGTCGATCTGGGCGATGCGGTCCTCGCCGCCGGTCTCCTGCGCCTCGGCTATCAGGCGGCGCCAGGTGGCGGCGAGTGCGGGGTTGCGGAACAGCTCGCCCGGCTTCGGCGACTTGCCGCCCGGCAGGTAGACGTCGGCGGAGGACTGCCACTCGGTCTCGAAGAGTTCGCGGACGGTCTCGACGGTCTGGCCGATCCGCTCGACGGGTGCGTGGCCGTCCTCGGCGTACCCGATCGCGTACCGCAGCACCTCGGCGAGGGTCTTGGTGCCGTGGTCGCGGAGCAGCAGCATCCAGGCGTCGAAGGCGCCCGGCACGGCCGCGGCGAGCGGCCCGGTGCCGGGGACCAGGTCGAGGCCGAGGGAGCGGTAGTGGGCGACGGTGGCACCGGCGGGGGCCGGGCCCTGGCCGCACAGCACCCGCACCTCGCCGTCCTTCGGCGCCAGGATCATCGGCACCTCGCCGGCCGGTCCGTTGAGGTGCGGTTCGACGACGTGCAGGACGAATCCGGCCGCGACGGCGGCGTCGTAGGCGTTGCCCCCGTCCTCCAGGACGGCCATCGCGGACTGCGAGGCGAGCCAGTGGGTGGAGGACACCATGCCGAAGGTGCCCTGGAGAGTGGGCCGGGTCGTGAACATCGCGCCTCACCTTGCTGTTTGTACGTGCCAAGCGGACCGATCACGGCTCACGACCGGGCCCGGGGAGGCTCTGGGGAGTTCGCGCCCGCCGGCTCGTTCACCTGATCGGCGAGCAGGCTATCGATCGCCCGTCGCCCCTTGCGACCCGCCTCAAGGACAACTGAGCGTACGTGCGCCGGAGCACATGGGCCGCGCCCACCGCAGGCGAACCGCGGCGGGCGCAGCCCTGTCGCCTGCTTGGCGATCAGTACGAGGGTTGCGAGTACGCCGAGGCTGTACGTGGTGCCGCTGCCCCCTGTGAGGGCTTCGGAGCCGGGCTGCGCGACCGGATTGGCTCCTTCGGCCCAGACAGAGGTGTCCGTGACGCGGTACCACTGCTTTCCACTGCCGGGAGAAGGAAGCGTGAAGTCGACCGCCCCCGACCCGCCGTTGTACGCCACGTACAGCGCACCGGCGGGGTCGCCGAGCTCGGTCCCGTCGATCCGCCAGGCCGGCGCGTGGTTGTCGGCGTTGTTCCAGTAGGCGCTGTCGGGGGCGGCGCCGGTGGGGGTGAACCAGTTCAGCCGGCCCATGCCGTTGCCGTTGGTGTCGGACGCGGTGCAGAAGTCCGCGGGCCGCAGCGCCGGATGTGCCTTGCGGAAGGCGAGCAGCCGCTGGGTGTAGGTGCGGAACGTGCTCTCGTCGGTGTCCCAGCTGTAATCGAGCCAGTTGGCGGCGGAGTCGAGGTTGTAGGGGTTGTTGTTGCAGCGCAGACCGCGCAGGGTCTCATCACCGCCGCTCATCATCGGCGTACCGGCCGAGAGCATGAGGAACGCGAAGCCGTTGCGGGCGGCTTTGCGCTGGTCCGTCGCCGCGCTGCCCTGGTCCCAGGACATGAACGGCGCAGGCGACGCCTTCGCCTCCGGCTTCCTCCTCGGCCGGCTCGGAGGCGAGGAACCGCGGCGCTGCGCCCGGTACGGAGCGGTGGCCGGAGCGTACGCCTGCACCGTTCCCTCGCTGCGCACCGACGCCATCTCACGCACCGAACTTCTTACGCGTGTGGCTGAGTTGGAGCTCGCATCCACATCTGAAGGGCATTCCGGGCGGGGAGCCGACAGCGATCCGCGACGTGCGGATCGGTATCGGCGCTCTGCAGCTTCCCCCCTCTATGAGGCCATGCCCCGGGGCCGGGCCATGGATCAGTCCCGCCGTGTGGTGTGGGGCAGGGAGAAGTAGGCCGGGCGCGCCTCGCCCAAGGAGGCGTTCTCGGGCGCGTCGGTATTGATCAGCGCAACCATCAGCGGAGTACTGCCGACCGGACCTGCGGACCCGGCACGCAGCCGATACCGATCGGTGCGCACCGCGTCGCGGGCCAGCGGGGCACCGCCCTCGTAGAGCTGGGGCGGCATGGCGTCATTGGCGATACGCAGCTCCGCGCTGCGCCAGACGCCCGCCCCGTTCTCCCAGCGTTCCAGTACGAAGCCGTCCGACGGCGGGCGTTCGTTTGCCGGCGTCCTGTCCAGGAGGATCTCCATCTGGAAGGCGAGCCGCAGATGTCCGTACGCCTGGGTGTTGCCGTTGCGCAGGGTGACAGTGAACTCCTGGGCGGCCCCGCCGCGCACGAGGTCGAGCCGGCCGCCTTTGGTGGCGACCGTCATCCGCAACCGCGTCGGCTTCGGCGCGGACGGTTCCTGAGCTGTGGCAGGGCGGGTGACCGGCGAGGCCGGGGAGCCGCTCTTGATACCGCTCGGCCGCGCAGAGGTGGGGGACGCAGAAGTGGAGGGCAGCATGGAGGCGCTGTCGCTCGCTGTGGGCGAGGCAGACGTCAGAGCCGGCCCCTCCGCGGCCGTTGCCGGACTCTGCGACTCGTCCGACGCGACACAGCCGGTGAGAACAGCAGCCAGCAGTACCGTCGACGTGCCGGCCACGCACATTCGTACGCCTCGCATCGCCACCCTCGCGAAATCCGTCTCAGCAGGGCGTTCAACCTAACAACGCGAACATGCCGGCTGAAGCGACGTCCGACAACGCTTCGGCTCTCACGGAAAGACCTGGCGGCCGGAAGCGTCGGGGCCCGGAACCCTGATCTGGGTCCGAAGCCCTGGAGCCGCACCGGCTCGCAACGCCCGACGGGCCCGCCGCGGTGCGCCGCCTCTCCAATATGTCCCGAACTCCCGCCGCGTCGTGACCGATTGGTCCGCGAGGCCGCTGGCCCGTGTGGTCGGCCGATGACACACTGACCGCCGATCCGCCGAAGGAGTCCACTGTGTCGATGATCCGCAACCTCCGCAGAGCGGTCCGCCGTACCTACCGGCGCACCGTGGACCTCAGCCATCCGGCGCGGTCACCGCTCGGCAGCGCGGTGGTCAACTGCGTGGTCTATCTGGATGGCGTACGGCAGTTGGGCGACTGCTCGGCCGACGAGGCGCTGCGGCGGGCGCGCAAGTCGGGCGACGGCTTTGTCTGGATCGGTCTGCACGAGCCGACGCAGCAGGAATTCGCGGGACTCGCCGAGCTGTTCGGCCTCCATCCGCTGGCAGTCGAGGACACCGTCCACGCGCATCAGAGGCCCAAGGTGGAGCGGTACGACGACACACTGTTCGCCGTCTTCAAAACCGTCAGATATGTCGAGCACGACGAGCTCACCGCCACCAGCGAGGTGGTGGACACCGGCGAACTCATGGTCTTCACCGGCCCCGACTTCGTCATCACCATCCGGCACGGCAGCCACGGCTCGCTGGGCCCCCTGCGCGAAGCTCTGGAGACCACGCCCGAACAGCTGGCCAAGGGGCCCGCGGCGGTCCTGCACGCCATCGCCGACCATGTGGTCGACGACTACCTCCATGTCGCCGACGCCGTCCAGAACGACATCGACGCCGTCGAGACCGCAGTCTTCACCGAGCACGCCGGCCGCGGCGACGCGGGCCGGATCTACCAGCTCAAGCGCGAGCTGCTGGAACTCAAACGGGCCGTTGCGCCGCTGGACCGGCCCGTGCAGCGGCTCTCCACCCAGCCCATGCCGCTCATCGGTCCGGACATCCGGGCGTACTTCCGCGACGTTGCCGACCACCTGGACCGCGTCACCGAGCAGATCGCCTCCTTCGACGCGCTGCTCGACTCGATCCTCCAGGCGCATCTCGCGCAGGTGACCGTCGCCCAGAACGAGGACATGCGCAAGATCACGGCGTGGGCCGCGATCGTCGCTGTGCCGACCATGGTCTGCGGCGTGTACGGCATGAACTTCGACCACATGCCCGAACTGCGCTGGACGTACGGCTACCCGCTCGTCCTCGGCGTCATCGCCGTCGCATGTTTCGTCATCCACCGGGGCTTTCGCCGCAACGGCTGGCTCTGACCCGGGAGCTGGGCGGGAGACGAGCCGCGGGGCTCGGCTGCGGCCGCGCGGCTGGGCGTGCCTCGCGCTCCACCTGGCGGTTCCGGCGTACGCCGTGCCACGTCCGGCGCACCTGCCGGGGAGAGCCGTCGTCGTCGGTGACGCAGCGGGCCTCTCCCTGCTGATCACGGCCTCTGGCCTGATACTCGCTTCCACAGCGCGGGAACGTGCCACCCGTCCCCGCGAAAGGGTGCCGTGCCCGGGTGAATCCATAGCGCGGCAGCATAAGAGCAAATAGGCTGTTTTGTGCCGAGGGCCGGTTTGCAAGAGACCTCGCCCGGCCAGGTACCACCTGATTCGGAGCCGCCACACGGACCGAACTCAGGCGCGTTCCCTTCTGGAGGTTTCTGTCATGTCCGATTGGCGATCGCGTGCGGCCCGGGCGGGTAAGTGGCCGCTGAGCCCGGGCGGACACGGGCCGGACCCGGCCCCCGAGCATTCGATGGATCCACGCGCGGAGCAGGAAGAGCCCCCCGCGTCGCTGGCCCGCAGCGTGGTGGACGCGGCGATCTACCGCGACGGGAGGCGGATTGCGACGCCCTCGACGCTGGAGGAGATCTACGAACGGCTTCCGGGGGAGCCGGGCACCATGGCGTGGATCGGGCTGTACCGCCCTTCCCCCTCGCAGCTGTGGGAGGCCGCGGAGCAGTTCGGGCTGCACGAGCTGGCCGTCGAGGACGCCATCGTGGCCCACCAGCGGCCGAAACTGGAGCGCTATGGGGACACGCTTTTCGTCGTGCTGCGCTCGGCCCGGTACATGGACGAGGCCGAGGAGGTGGACTTCGGGGAACTCCATCTGTTCGTCGGCCCCGGATTCGTCCTGACCGTACGGCACAGCCAGGCACCCGACCTGGCAATTGTCCGCAAGCGGCTGGAGGCCGACCCCGAGCTGCTGGCGCTGGGCCCGGAAGCGGTGCTGTACGCGATCCTGGACGCGGTGGTCGACGGTTACGCGCCCGTGGTGGCCGGCCTCCAGCACGACATCGACGAGATCGAGACCGAGGTGTTCGGCGGCGACCCGAAGGTCTCCCGCCGTATCTACGAGCTCTCCCGCGAAGTCGTCGAGTTCCAGCGCGCCACCCGGCCGCTCCTGACCATCATGCGCGGGCTCGAAGCCGGATTCGAGAAGTACGGCACGGACGAGGAACTTCAGCGATACCTGCGTGACGTCGCCGACCACGACACCACCGTGGTCGAGCGCGTGGACAGCTTCCGCGAGATGCTCGGCGACATCCTCACCGTCAACGCCACCCTGGTCAATCAGGCCCAGAACGAGGAGATGAAGCAGCTGGCCGAGGCCGGCCACGCACAGAACGACGAGATCAAGAAGGTCTCCGCCTGGGCGGCCATTCTCTTCGCACCCACCCTCATCGGCACCGTCTACGGCATGAACTTCGACCACATGCCCGAGCTGCACTGGACTCTCGGATACCCCTTCGCCATCGCCCTGATGGCCGTGGTCTGCATCGGCCTGTACGTGGTCTTCAAACGCCGCGACTGGCTCTAGCAGTTCGAGCACTGTGGTCGTGGTGGTCGATCGGTACCGGACGATCAGTACCAGTCGTCACGCCTGGGCGGTTCGCAGAGTTCGAAGACCACCTCGCCCGTGTCCGGATCGTCACCGGCCACCGGGCGCACCCGCGCGCCGACCGACACCTGGTGCGGCGGGGCGCCCACGACACGGCAACGGAACACGAAGCCCTCGGGAAGCCGGACGAGGGACTCGTTGCGTGCCGCGTCCGTGTAGCGATGCACGACGCCGGTCCGCACCACCACGCCCACACCGGCGCTGAGTTCACGCTTCAGATCGCTTGACGCACACACCGGGCACAGCAGCCTCCGGAAGGAGGCCGTGCCGCACCAGCGGCACCGGTGATAGTGCAGGCCGGCTTCCTCATGCACCGTCTGCACGGTGCCACTTGATGACTGGGACACGTTTCGACCCCCTGCGCTCGGCTCGGATGCGCCATGTCTGCGCGTCGGCGCGTCCGCACCATAGGGCACTGAGTGCCGAGACGTAAAGACACTCAGTGCCATGCCGAGGTCGGTCCCGGTGTCAGCCCTGGCCGATGGCCGACTCGATCTGCTGCACGACGCGCCACATCGGGGCGCCCTTCGTGGCGACCATGACGACCACGTCGCCATCGGCCGAGGCCGAAGACGCACCCCCGGCCGGCGCACTCCCCCACACCCGGCGCACCACCCCGAGGGCGTGATCCACCGCGGCCTCCGCATCCCCGTCACCGCCCGAGCGCAGCCAGGTCCGCAGCCCGTTGTTGTGTGCGGCGACCACGGACGCGGCGATCACCTCGGCCCGCAGCGCACCGTCCCCCGACTCGCCGTAGCGGCCGCGGAGATAGTCGGCCATCGTCTGCTCGTACCGGCGCACCACGGACAGTTCGTAGGTACGCAGTCCGGGCACCTCCCGGGTCAACCGGTAGCGCTGGACGGAGAATTCGGGGTTGGCGGAGTACATGCGCAGCACCAGCCGGGCCGCGTCGCACACCGCGTCGACCGGCTCCGCGTCACCGGCCTCCGCCAGGAACGCGGTCATGTCGGCGAGGCAGCGCTCATGATCCGGGAAGACCGCGTCCTCCTTGGAGGGGAAGTACCGGAAGAACGACCGGCGCCCGACCCCGGCCCGCGCCACGATGTCATCCACCGTGGTCTGCTCGAAGCCCCGCTCCAGGAAGAGCTGGAAGGCCGCCTCGGCGAGCACCTCCCGCATGGGGGGCTTCTTCGCTGGTCTGCGTGCGTCAGTCATGCGGGGAACGTAGCACCGGAAGCCCCTTTATGGCACCAGGTTCCTTTACAGAGGGTACTGAGTACCATACTGTCGTCCATACGAACCACACCGAGGTAGGAGAGCCGGCGTGAGCTTGAGGATCGTTGTCTGTGTGAAGTATGTGCCCGATGCCACCGGTGACCGGCATTTCGCGGATGATCTGACGCTGGACCGTGAGGATGTCGACGGTCTGCTGTCGGAGCTGGACGAGTACGCGGTGGAGCAGGCGCTGCAGATCGCGGACGGGGCGGACGATGCGGAGATCACCGTGCTGACGGTGGGTCCGGAGGATGCCAGGGACGCGTTGCGCAAGGCGCTGTCGATGGGTGCGGACAGGGCTGTTCACGTCGAGGACGACGATCTGCACGGTACGGACGTGATCGGCACGTCGCTGGTGCTGGCCAGGGCGATCGAGAAGGCGGGCTACGACCTGGTGATCTCGGGCATGGCGTCGACGGACGGCACGATGGGTGTGGTTCCCGCGCTGCTGGCCGAGCGTCTGGGTGTCCCGCAGGTCACGCTGCTGTCCGAGGTCTCTGTCGAGGGCGGGGTCGTGCGGGGCCGCCGTGACGGCGACAGCGCGTCCGAGCAGCTGGAGGCCTCCCTCCCGGCGGTGGTGTCGGTGACCGACCAGTCGGGCGAGGCACGCTACCCCTCGTTCAAGGGGATCATGGCGGCGAAGAAGAAGCCGGTGGAGTCCTGGGACCTGGAGGACCTGGAGATCGAGGCGGACGAGGTCGGCCTGGCGGGTGCCTGGAGCGCGGTCGACTCCGCGGCGCAGCGCCCGGCCCGCAGCGCGGGCACGATCGTCAAGGACGAGGGTGAGGGCGGCAGGCAGCTGGCCGAGTTCCTGGCGGGTCAGAAGTTCATCTAGCCCCCTTGTCCGTTTCCGTTCCGTCGTTTCTTCGCAATCTGCAGGAGATTGAAGTCCCATGGCTGAAGTTCTCGTCTATGTCGACCACGTGGACGGCGCCGTCCGCAAGCCCACTCTGGAGCTGTTGACGCTGGCGCGTCGGGTCGGTGAGCCGGTCGCGCTCGCGCTGGGCGCGGGTGCGGCCGAGACCGCGTCGGTGCTGGCTGAGCACGGTGCGGTGAAGGTCCTGACCGCGGACGCCCCCGAGTTCGCCGATTATCTGGTCGTGCCGAAGGTGGATGCGCTGCAGGCTGCGGTCGAGGCGGTGTCCCCGGTCGCGGTGCTGGTTCCGTCCTCCGCCGAGGGCAAGGAGATCGCCGCCCGCCTCGCGGTCCGGATCGGTTCCGGGATCGTCACCGACGCGGTGGATCTGGAGGCCGGTGAGCAGGGTCCGGTGGCCACGCAGTCGGCGTTCGCCGCGTCGTTCACCACGAAGTCCCGTGTCACCAGGGGTGTCCCGGTCATCACGGTGAAGCCGAACTCGGCCCCGGTCGAGGCGGCCCCGGCCGCGGGTGTGGTCGAGACCCTGCCGGTCGGCTTCTCGGCGCAGGCCACCGGCACGAAGGTTCTCTCCCGCACCCCGCGCGAGTCGACGGGGCGCCCGGAGCTGACCGAGGCCGCGATCGTGGTGTCCGGTGGCCGTGGCGTGAACGGTGCCGAGAACTTCGCGATCATCGAGGCGCTCGCCGACTCGCTCGGCGCGGCGGTGGGTGCCTCGCGTGCCGCGGTCGACGCGGGCTGGTACCCGCACTCCAACCAGGTCGGCCAGACCGGCAAGTCGGTGTCCCCGCAGCTGTACATCGCGTCGGGTATCTCCGGCGCGATCCAGCACCGGGCGGGCATGCAGACCTCGAAGACGATCGTCGCGATCAACAAGGACGCCGAAGCCCCCATCTTCGACCTCGTCGACTACGGCGTCGTCGGCGACCTCTTCCAGGTCGTCCCCCAGCTCACCGACGAAGTCAACACCCGCAAGGCCTGACCCACCGGTCCGAGCAGTCCGGGCCTTCCGGAAAGGGCCTGCTCACGCCGGGACTCCCGCCCTCTGAAGCCGCGACACGGTGGTTTCCCTGGTGGCGTAGTGGACGTACTCACGCTCCAGCCGGAATCCGGACGTCCAGGCCAGCAGGCGGCTGGGGCGGTTCCCGCGGGAGCAGGACCAGCTCGCGGTCCGACCGCGGGCGGTGATGTCCGCGCACAGTTCGGCGACGCAGGTGTGGGCCAGGCGTCGGCGGCGGTGCTCGGGGACGGTGAAGCAGGCGACGTCCTCGTACGCGCTGCCGAGGAAGTAGGTGCATGCCACAGCGAGGATCCGGTCCTTATGGAAGGCGGCCCGGCCGAGGCCGGAGGCGGCGAGGCCCGAAGGGCCGTTCCACCCGGCGTACAGCCAGGCCGCGGCAGGTCCGAGCGCGGCGAGCGCCCCCGCGTCTTCGGGAACGAGCCGGCGCACCGTCACGCCCCGCGGTGGCCTGGGTGCCGACGCTGTCGCCGGGGCGCGGTGGACGTACACCATCCGCTCCCCCGGCACGATCCTGCGGAAGGACGCGCCCAGGGCCGGCAGGAAGCGGACGGGCGCCTCGATGTAGCTTCCCGTGAGCGGGACCAGCGAGCCGGGGGCGAGGGCGCGCGGGTCACCACGCAGCAGCACATGGTCCGCGCAGCTGACGGCGACGGCCCGCGGCTCGACGGCGCGGTCCGCCCACCACTGTCCGGCTCCGGTGCGCAGTACGTGTTCGGCCAGAGCGGCGGGGCCCGGCGCCCCGGTGGGGAACCACCGGGCGAGGTCGGGAAGGCTGTCCGGCCGAGGCCGGGGGCGGAGCCGGCCTTGCGGCTGGATCTGAATCTGGATCATGGGTGAGAAACCACCTGCTTCGGGTGCGGGGCGGCCCTGTCACCGGGCCGCCCCGCACAGGGCTTAGTTCTGACCGGCCTTGCTGCCGTGGTTGGCCTTCTTCTTGCGACGCGCCTTCTTCTTGCGTGCGCGCTTCGACATCTGTGCCTCCTTCAGGCGTTCTGGCCGACGAGCAGGGAGGCGAGCTTGTTGAGCCGCTGGACGGTGCGCGTCTCGGTGGCGGCCGGGGCCGGCTCGACACACCGGTCCCGGTCGTAATAGGCGCCGTTGACGATCTCGGTCGCCGGGTCGCACAGCCGCACCACATGTGCGGCCCCTTCGGCGGCAGTGGCTCCCGTGAGGGAGTACAGGGGCAGCAGAGCGGTGTCGCAGATGCCGGGGTGGACCGAGACCGCGGTCACGCGCGGGTCGGCGGCGAAGACCGTGAGGGCCAGCTGCGACTGGGCGTAGGCGGCGAGGCGGGAGTAGTTGCGGGAGCGGTTCGGGTCGCTCCACTGGACCGAGGCGGTGCGGTGCAGCGAGGACGAGACGCTCACGACCCGGCCGCCGGGGGCGCGGGTGAGGGCCCGCTCCAGCAGCTGGGTGAGCAGGTAGTGGGCGAGGAAGTTGACCTGGAAGGTGATCTCGTTGCCGTCAACGGTGACGGTGTGCCGCTCAGGGGCGGCCATGGCCGCGTTGTTCACCAGGACGTCCAGGGCCGGGTGCTCCTCGCCGACCCGGCGGGCGAGTCGCCCGACCTCTTCGAGACGGGTGAAGTCGGCCCCGAACGGGCGCAGGAGTCCGCTGTCGATGCCGGCCACGGCGACGAGTTCGTCGGACGCCGCCCGCGCCTCTTCGGCGGTACGGCCGTGCACAAGAACGGTGGCGCCGCGCTCGGCAAGCAGGCGCGCGGTCTCCCGGCCGATACCGGCGGTGGCTCCGGTGACCAGCACGGTCCGCCCGGACAAGGGCAGCTGGGAAGAGGGGGAGGACGGGGAAGAAGACATGATCGATTCCTGGAAACGGGCAGGGCCGCGCGGCCCTCTGCCTGCTTTCGGGCAGGGAAAGTGCGTCGGCCATGCGGAGAATGGTGGTGCGTCACGGCCGCCGACGGCCATGGCCCGCTTACGGAGGGGCAGGCCGCCGTCAGGCGTTCAAGGGCGAGTGCGTCACCGCACAGGCAGGTGAGCAGCGCGCAGGACCGGAGCCGCCGTATGCGGTGGCCGGTCGTCGTGGCGCAGGCTGCTGTTCACACCGTTCATCCAACTCGCCCGACCGTGAGGAGTTCAAGAAGACCGGGCTGTCCTTGACACCCCTCTGACGAGCGTTGCGGCGGAGCAGGCCGTGCGGCAGAAGCCGGAACGCCGCTGCCGCACCGCACCGCATCGCGTCGCACCCGCATGCCGGTGTTTCAGAGACCGATGTCGCGGCCGTTGATGTCGGCGAGGGATTCGCGGCGGACCAGCAGCCGCGCGCGGCCGTCGTGGACGGCGACGACCGGTGGGCGGCCGACCGCGTTGTAACTGGACGCCATGGAGAGGTGGTAGGCGCCCGCGACCGGGACGGCCACCAGGTCGCCCGGGCGGATGTCTCCCGGCATGGTCACATCGGCGGCGAGCACATCGCCCGCCTCGCAGTGCCGGCCGACGACGGTCGCCGTACGGGGTTCGGCCGTCGAGCGGCGGCCGATGAGCCGGGGTGCGTAGCGGACTCCGTACAGCGCGGGCCGCGGGTTGTCGCTCATTCCGCCGTCCACGGCGACGAAGATCCGGTCGCCGGTCGTCTTGACCGCGAGGACCCGGTAGAGCGCCACGCCCGCGGGCCCGACCAGCGCGCGGCCGGGTTCGACGGTGAGCCGGGGCACGGGGATGCCGGCCGCGGCGCAGCTCGTGACCAGTTCGCGGCGGATGCGGGCGCCGAGGGCCGGTATGTCGAGCGCGGTCTCCCCCGGCCGGTAGGCGACGGCGTGACCGCCGCCCAGATCCAGCTCCGGCAGGACGATCCCGTGCTGGTGGCGGATCTGGGCGAGCAGCCCGACCACCCGTCGCAGTGCGGTCAGGTAGGGCTTGACCGTGGTGATCTGCGAGCCGATGTGGCAGTGCAGTCCGACCAGTTCCAGCCGTGGCTGGTCGAGGATCCGGGCGATGGCGTGCTGGGCACTCCCGTCGGTGATCGACAGTCCGAACTTCTGGTCGTCCGTACCGGTGCGGACTGCGGCGTAGCTGCCCGCGCTCACGCCCGGGACCACGCGCACCAGCACCTTCTGGCGGGCGCCGGGCGGGATGAGCGCGGACAGTCTGGCGATCTCCCACGCACTGTCGATGACGATCCGTCCGACGCCCAGGCGCAGTGCGGCGCTGAGGTCGGCCGGGCTCTTGGCGTTGCCGTGGAGCACGATGCGCTCGGGCGGGAAGCCGGTGGTGACGGCGAGTTCCAGCTCGCCCGCGGAGCAGACGTCCAGGCCGAGGCCCTCCTCCTGCACCCAGTGGAGGAGGGCGCGGCAGAGGAACGCCTTCGCCGCGTAGACGACGTCGGTGTCCGGGAAGGCCCGCAGATAGGTGCGGCAGCGTTCCCGTACCTCGCCCTCGTCGAGGAGATAGACGGGGGTGCCGAACCGTTCGGCCGTCTCGACGAGCGAGACACCGCCGACCGCGACGTCTCCGCGTGCGGCGAGCCGCGCCGAAGCGGGCCAGACGGACAGATCTGCGGCATTGCCCGGCGGTACGGGCGCTGTCGGCGCAATGGGCGATACCGGAGACGGTGCGGGCAGTCGCGACAGCCCCGGCAGTTGCGATGATCCCGGCAGTCCCGGCAGTGACGTGGTCATGGAGTTCCCTCAGCCGTTCGAGAGGTTGACGCAGGAAATGGGCTCGGGGTGCTCGGCACACTGATTCCCGGACATGGCACTCCTCCTGGAGACTGACGCATCACCCCGGACCTGCCGGCGGACCGCCGTGCACCAGTGACGGTATGCCCGCCGGTCCGGGGTGGAGTCGCCCCATTAGCGGCCCTTTGATCCGGCGCTCACGGCCCTTGACGGCGATTTGACGACGACGGTCGTGCGAGCGGTGGCGGGCCATCGCGCCGGAGGGTGCTGCCTCACCGCTGCGGGACGGGTTCCCCCGCCCGTCCGGCCCGGAAGGGCCCGAGTCTCCCGGTGCGTGTCAGACCGGCGATCGCGGCTGCGCACAGCACGCCCACGGCGCACAGCACGAGCCAGGGCAGTCGCGGCTGCTCGGCGGAGGCATCCCACAGCGCGCCGGTCGCGAGGTTCCCGGCGGTGATCCCGACGCCCGAGATGGTGTTGTACAGGCCGTAGTGGGTGGCGACCAGCCGGTCACCGGAGAGCCTGACGACGGTGTCCATCTCGAACGGATACACCAGGGCCGTACCGAGGGCGAGCAGGGCGGCCGCGAGGAACAGCGGTACCAGGGCGGCCGCCCGGATCAGCAGTCCCCCGCCCCCGGGCGGCGCGCCCGCGACAACGAGCGGTGCGAAGGCACCGCCCATCAGCACCAGTCCGTACACGACGGACCGGGCCGGAGACCAGCGCGCCCGCGCCCAGGCGGTGATGCGCAGCTGCCCGGCCGCGGCCACACCCGCCGATACGGCGAAAAGTGCCGTGGTGACGCCGTCCCCGCTCCCGGGCGCCACCCGCTGTGCCTGCAACGGCAACGCGAGATAGACCTGGAAGGACAGGACGTACGAGCCGATCATCGCCGCGGAGAAGAGCAGGAAGGGACGGTTGGACGCCACTGTGCGCCAGTCGGCGAGCACTCCCCGGCGCCCCTCGGCCTCAACCGCCGGGCGGCCGCGGTCGGGCAGGGCCTTGATCTGTACGAGAGTGAGTCCGAGGAAGAGCAGTGCCGCCACGGCGCACACCACCCGGAAGTTCAGCGCGATCAGGGCCAGGCCGACCAAGGGGCCGACGAACATGCCGACTTGGTAGAAGACGTTGAACAACGCGAACGCCTCCACGCGCCGCTCCCCCGCTTCCCGTGCGAGGTAGGCCCGGACGGCCGGGTTGAACAGCGCCCCCGCGAAGCCCGTCAGCGCCGACGCGGCGATCAGCGCGGGCAGCGAGTCGACGAACCCGAGCAGTCCGAAACCGGCGGTCCGCAGCACGCATCCGGCGATGATGACGCTCTTGCAGCCGAGCCGGTCCGCGAGCGTACCTCCGATGAGGAACATGCCCTGCTGGCTGAAGTTCCTTGCGCCGAGGACGAGTCCGACCGCCCAGGCGGCCATGCCCAGGCCGCCCGACAGGTGGATCGCGAGGTAGGGCATGAGCATGTAGAACGCCGTGTTGATGGTGAACTGCTGGACCATCAACAGCCGTACGGCCCCGTCGAAGGAGCGGAACTGCGAGGCGAGTTCCCTCATCGTGCGACCGCCTCGTCCGGGTGCGGTGCGGTGATGTTCACGCAGCGCGTCCAGCGTTCCACGGCGCGCTCGCCGGGACGGTCGATCTCGTCGGGGTCGTCGGCGGGCGGGTGTGAGAGGAGGTCGTGGTCACGGCAGTAGTCGTCGCTGTAGACCGTGTCCCAGTAGCGGTGGATTCCGTCGGGGAAGACCGCCGCGATCCGGGTGCCCGGGGCGTGCGTGCGGGCGAGCCAGCCTGCCACCAGTGCGACGGCGCCGACGCTCCAGCCGCCGCTCGCGTAGTGGTGCCGCGCCAGCCGTCGGGCCGCCCACACCGCCTCGTCGGGCGCGACCCAATGGGCCTCGTCGAAGGCGGCGTGGTCGACGTTGCGCGGATGGATGCTGCTGCCCAGGCCCCGCATCAGGCGTACGCCCGCGGGCTGGCCGAAGATGGTGGAGCGCACCGAGTCGACGCCGACGAGCCGCACGTCCGGTGAGATCGCGCGCAGGGCACGGGCGATCCCGGCCGAGTGCCCGCCCGTTCCGACGGCGGCCACCAGGATGTCCACCCGGCCGAGCTGCACGGCGAGTTCGAGGGCGAGATTCGCGTACGACGCCGGGTTGTCCGGGTTGTGGTACTGATCGGGGCACCAGGAGCCCGGATGCGCGGCGAGCAGGGAGCGGACGCGCTCCCTGCGTGCCTGCTGCCAGCCGCCGTCCGGGCTCGGTTCCGCCACCGCCTCAACCCGCGCGCCGAGGGCGCGTAGTTGATGGACCATCAGTGGCTCCATGCCGGGGTCGGTGACCAACGTGACCGGATGTCCGTAGGTGATGCCCGCGAGCGCGAGACCGAGTCCGAGGGTCCCGCTGGTGGACTCGATGACGGGTGCTCCGGGCCGGAGTTCCGCGCGGGCCCGGGCGGCCGCAACCATGTGGAGGGCCGGGCGGTCCTTGATGCCGCCCGGGTTGGCGCCCTCCAGCTTGGCCCAGAAGCCCCGGCCGGCAGGGGTGAAGGGGCTTCCGACCCAGAGGACCGGGGTGTTGCCCACCATGCCGGCTGGGGTGCGGCGGGGTGCACCCGCCGGTTCGGGGAGTTCGTGTGCCGCCACGAAGGCGTGCACGTCGTCGGTGGAAATGCTGCGCAGGGCAGCGGTCATGTCGACCTGGTCTTTCCACGGCCGCGAGCTGGGTCGGGCCGTCGCGTGAGAGCGGTACGGGTGCGGGCGGCTCGTGCGGGCGGTCGCGCGGGGGCGGCCGGGCGCACCGAGCCGTGTCACGTACGGCTGACGCAGACCAGTCGCAGCAGATCGAATCCTTTGGGGGGTGGCGGACCATCGGCCGCGCGACCGGTGGCACGGCGCCGCGAGGGATCCGAGGTGCCCGCCTGCAGGAGTCCGCACGCGGCCGGGGTGAGCAGCAGCGCCACGAGGAGGGGCAGCCCGGACCGCGTCGGCGCCTCGCCGAGGAGGACCACCGCATCACAGCTCCCGCCGGGCGCGGCTGGATGGTGCCCCGCTTCGGACACGTCGCAGCCGGTGGTCCGCGCCGCGTACGAGGCGGGCCGCGCGTCCTGTGCGTGGGGGGCTGCCACGGACAGCGGACCCGTGAGGGGCGACACATGGTGTCCGTCCTGCGCCTGCACACCGCAGATCAGCACGTGGGCCACGGCGGCGATCGCCAGGCTCAGGAGCAGAGTGATGACGAGGCGGCGGACACCCGGCCCCGGGGCAGCGACGGACGGCACGCCGACGACCGTAGCGCCGAACCCGAAGCATTGCGCGCTTATGGAGGCGGCGTGGTGCGTCATTCAGGCCCTGAGGTTCTCAGGGGCGGACGAGGACCTTCAGTGCCTCGCGGTCGGCTCGGCGTCCGGCGCCGGGCAGTCCACGGCGCGAGAGCGCCGTCCGACTCCCACTCACGGCAGGCTCAGGCAAGGGTCTCGACGCTCTGTTCGGCCCAGATGGTCTTGCCCTCATAGGTGTAGCGCGTGCCCCAGCGCTGGGAGCACTGGGCGACGAGCAGCAGCCCGCGGCCGCCCTCGTCGGTGTTGCGGGCATGCCGCAGCCGTGGTGAGGTACTGCTCCCGTCGGAGACTTCGCAGGTCAGGAAGTCATCGTGGATCAGCCGCAACCGTACGGGGGCCTTGGCGTGCCGGATGGCGTTGGTGACGAGTTCACTGGCGATGAGTTCGGTGGCGAAGGCCGCCTCGTCCAGCGCCCATGAGCCGAGCTGCCGGGTGACGAGTGACCGGGCGGTGGAGACGACGGCCGGATCGCTCGGCAGGTCCCACGACGCGACCCGGCCGGGGCCCAGCGCGTGTGTCCGGACGACGAGCACCGCGGCGTCCTCGCGGGGGCGGGCGGGGACCAGGGCTTCGGTCAGCATGTGGCAGGTCTCGCGCACGGAGTCCGGCGGCCGGGCGAGCAGGCCGACGAGCCGGGCCCGGCCCGATTCGCCGGGCTGTTCCTGCAGCAGCCCGGCGGTGTAGAGCGCGAGCGTCGAACCCTCGGGCAGTTCGAGTTCCGTCTTTTCGAACGGGGGGCCGGGGTGGCCGAGCGGCCTGGATGCGGGCAGGTCCAGAGCCCTGGCCGTGCCGTCCGGCAGGGCGACCACCGGGTCCGGCGCTCCGGCTCCGGCGATGAAGCAGCACTGGGAGGTGGGGTCGTAGACGACGTACAGGCAGCTGCACCCGGTGTCGTCACCCGCCGGAGACAGCCCGGGCTCCTCTTCCCGCTCCGGCCCGTCGAGTGCGGTCTCGGGACTGCGGTCCCCCGCGGTGTCGTCCCTCGCGCCGTAGTCCCGCGCGTCGTAGTCCTTCGTACCTTCGCTCCCCACGAGGCGGTGTACCAGGTCGTCGAGGCGGGCGAGCAGTTCGTCGGGCTCCAGGTCCAGGTCCGACAGCGTGTGCACGGCGGCGCGGAGCCGTCCCATGGCCGCGGCGGTGTGCACGCCGCGACCGGGCACGCTGCCGGACACGAGCGCCACCCGCGCCCCGGAGAGCGGTACGACCTCGACCCAGTCGCCGCCCGCACCGGCGTGCACGTACTCGTGAGCCACCTCCACACCGTTGTGATGGGGCAGTTCCCGCGGAAGCAGACTGCGTTGCAGCGCCACGAGGGAGTTGCACTCGCGCAGGTACCGGCGGGCGTTGTCCATGCAGATGGCGGCGCGGCCGACGAGTTCCGTGGCCAGGATCAGATCGTTCCGGTCGAAGAGCGGCTGCTCGCCCCAGCGGTAGAAGGCCGCGAGACCCAGGGCGTGGTTCTGCGTGACCAGCGGCACGAACATCGCCGAGTGCACCTGCTCCTCCAGCATCCGCCGGCCGCGGACCGGGTCGCCGACCACCCATTCGCTGTCCGCCTGCACCTGACTGACCAGACGGGGCCGGAGATCGGTGAGCACCGGGACGCTCGGTCCGGCGAGCGGGAGCGTGCTCACCTCTCCGACCTCGTACACCCCGGGCGAGACATCGGGCCGGGAGGAACGGGAGGCCGCCCTGCGCAGCACCGCGCCAGGGGACACCGGCCCGGGCACGACCTCCTCCCCCGTGAGTACGGGTTCCAGGATCTCGACGGCCGCGCTGTCGGCCAGTCGCGGCACCACCACATCGACCAGTTCCTGCGCCGTACGCAACAGATCGAGCGTGGATCCGATCCTGGCTCCGCCTTCCGCGAGCAGAGCGAGGCGTTGCTGCGCCAGATGGCGCTCGGTGACGTCGACGACCGCGTCGGCGACCCCCAGGATCCGGCCGTGGCAGTCTTCGAGCCGGAACGCGGAGGCCGAGTAGACATGCTCGCGGCCGGGGTCGCCCGGTGGCCGCCCGCGCTTCTCGAATCCGATCACCGACTCCCCGGAGGCGAGCACCTCTCCCATCACCCGCTCGGTCAGTCGGGCGGTGAAGTCGGGCCATATTTCCGTCGGGCGCTTCCCCAGGGCCTCCGCCACCGGAACGCCGTGCATCCATTCGGCGGCGGTGTTGAACCGCCTGAACCGCATCTGTGGGTCGAGGACGAACAGGCCCACCGGGGACTGCGTGAACAGCGCCTCCAGGAGCGCCCGGTCGAGCTCCGGGTCCGGCTGCCGGTCCGTCAGGTCCGCCCGGGCCAGCAGCACCTCCCACCGCGGCGCGGCATCGGCTCCCGCACCGGTGCCGGGACTCTGCTCGGGGCGGATACCGACCCGGCAGGACACCGCCCTGCCGTCGCGATGGCGCACGGCGACCACCGCGCCGCACGGTCCGGCAGCCGATTGTTCCGCGGATGTCGCGGCCGTCGCAGAAGTCGCGGGAGTCACGGCAGTCGCCAGGAGCTCGGCCACCGGCCGGCCCAGCACCCGGTCGGCCGTGTGCCCGAGCAGTTGCTCGGCCGCGGCGCTCCATCCGGCCACCACACCGTGCATGTCGACCACGACACGGGCCCAGAACTGCGCCGGCGGGCCGCCCTGGCCGTCACTGCTGTACGTCACATCGGCTGTACCCATCGCCACCAGCCTCGTCCGGTCGAGCCGTGCCTGCTCCCAGTCTCCCGCGCGACAACGAGGCCACCACTCGGCAACGGACCGGGGCGACGGAACCGGGCCGGCGCACCTTCCCACGACGCGTACGAGCCCGCCGGGCAGCACGCGGACTACCCAAACTTCACCCCGCGAATTAGGTTAGGCTTACCTAAGTCATCGTATGGAGTCTCACCGCCCGCCTCTCTCCCTCTGGAGAACTTGGATGCGCCCCTTCCGCACCCGCGTCACGCAGTCGACCCCCGCCGAACGCGTACGGTCGATCCTGGCCTCGGCCCATTCGCTGACGGTGGTGAGCGACGGGCTCGAACCCACCGTTGTGCACCGCCTCGACAGCACCGGCCCGATGGGCCACTTCCACCTGCACGAGCCGTCGGCGACCGGCCCTTCCCAGTCGGCCACGCGTGTCCCGGTCCGGCTGGAGTTCACCGACATCGCACCGACGCCCGTACGCGACCGAGTGCGTGCCCGCGTCACGGTGACCGGGCTTCTGGCAGCCCCGTACAGCGCCCAGGCCACGAAGAGCACCTGCATGGAGTTCGGTCAGGCGGTCTTCGAAGACTCCGAAGGCCGTGCGTTCGTCACGCTGGATGCACTGCAGGCGGCGGACATCGATCCGGTCGCCGCGAGCGAGGCCGGCATGCTGACCCATCTCGTGGACAGCCACAGCGAACTCGTCCCCCTGCTCCTGCGCCTCGTGCGACCGCAGCCCGAACGGGGCATCGCGCGCGCCGTTCCGTTGGCGATGGACCGGTACGGCGTGACCCTGCGCCTGGAATACCCCCACGTCCACCGCGATGTCCGGCTGCCGTTCGCGACGCCCGTGACCGACATCGATGAGGCCGGCCCCCGGATCCACGCCCTCCTCGCCGCGGCCCATCGCGCTCCCCACCCCAACCACCTGCTCGCCTCGAGTGTCGGCCACGGGCCCTCGTCGAACGCCTTGCGGGCGGCGACGGCGGCGTCCACGTCCGCGGGGGCTGCCTGGGCGGCGCGGCCGACCAGGGAGTGGTCATGGGGTGAACGGACCTCTATGGGCTCGTCCAGAGAGGGGGCGGTCCAGCGGCCGCCGATGTACAGCCGGTCGTAGTTGATCATGGTGCCTTCTGTTGCTCGGGCCCTGGCTTCGATTGGCGGGGCGAGAAGCGGGATGAGGAGCGGGGCGCGACCCGGTGGCCGCCCCGTAGCCCTCATCCCGCATGCATGTAGGTGGTTACCTACGCGTGGACCATAAACCCGCCCTCACGTCTTTGCAAGTGGTCGCCTACTTACATAAGCTGCGGGTATGGCCCGCAACGCAGACGAGACCCGCCGCAAGATCCTGGAGGCCGCCACCGAGGAGTTCGCCCTTCATGGCATCGCCGGCGCCCGGGTCGACCGGATCACCAAGACCGCCGGAGTGAACAACGCCCTGCTCTACCGCTACTTCGGCAGCAAGGTTGAGCTGTTCGACACGGTCTACAGCCGCCTGGTGGTGGAGGTCGTGAACGCCGTTCCGATGGACGCCACCGACCTGCCCGGCTACGCGGGACGCCTCTACGACTACTACGAGGCCCGCCCCCAGGTGGTACGCCTGGCCGCCTGGCGGCAGCTGGAGCGCCCCGAGCACACCCTTCCCCAGGTGGTCTACGACGCCCAGCGGGAGAAGTCCGACAAGATCGCCGAGGCGCAGAAGGACGGCCTCGTTCCGGCGACGCTGCCCGCCGAGGAACTGCGGGACCTCATGATCCTGCTGTCCCTCAGCAACACACCGCTCGTACCGGCGATGGGCTCCGCCATCGACCGCGAGCAGCGCCGCGCCACCATCGTCGCCACGGCAACCGCCGCCCTGCGCGGCTGACCGCCGCTCCGGGCGGCCGCCCGGAGCGCGGACGCCCTCATTCGGTTACGCCATCGGCGTCCCCGGCCGGACCTGCCCTCATGCCCCGGCGGATGCCCCGTCCACGACGAGGACGATCTTGCCCGTGGTGCGGCCGGTCTCGCCGAGGGCATGGGCCTTGGCGGCGTCTGCAAGGGGGAAGACCGCCTCGACGTGGGCACGCAGCGCGCCGGACTCCACGAGGTCGGCAATGGCCGTCATCCCGGCGTGGTCGGCCTCCACGAGGAGGGTCTCCACGCGTACGCCCCTTGCGGCGGCCTTCGCCGGCTCGTCCGGGTCGGCGCCCGGGAGGAGGGAGACGAGAGTGCCTCCGGGGCGAAGAACGCCGAGGGAACGGCTGCGGGTGTCTCCGGAGAGCGGGTCGAGGACCATGTCGACGTCCCGGACGACCTCGGCGAAGTCGACCGAGCGGTAGTCGACGACCTCGTCCGCGCCGAGAGAGCGGACGAAGTCGTGCTTGGGGGCGCTCGCGGTGCCGATGACGTACGCGCCACGGGACTTGGCGATCTGGACGGCGAGGTGGCCGACTCCGCCCGCGGCCGCGTGGACGAGGACCCGCTGCCCGGGGCCGACCCCGGCGGTGTCGACGATCGCCTGGTAGGCGGTGAGGGCCGCGAGCGGCAGGGCGCCCGCCTGGACGTGGTCGATGCCGTCCGGCTTGTGCGTGAAGGCGCGGGCGGGGCCGGTCACGTACTCGGCGTGGGAGCCGGCGCCGTGAGGATAGGGCAGCATCCCGAAGACCTCGTCGCCCGGCTTGAACAGGGTCACGCCGAAGCCGACGGCCTCCACGACGCCGGAGACGTCCCAGCCGAGGACGAGCGGCAGGTGGCGGAGAAACAGACCGCTGGAGCGGTGCTTCCAGTCGGTCGGGTTGATACCCGCCGCGCGGACCGCGACAAGGATCTGGCTCGGGCCCGGTTCGGGCCGCGGCAGCACGACCTCATGGAGCACCTCGGGGGTGCCGTGGGTGTTCTGACTCATGGCGCGCATGGTGATGTGATCGGTCATGTCTCCAGCGTCGCCGCCCGCCCCGCCCCGTACCATGGCATGATTGCCATCTTTTGACAGGATCGTGCCATGGGAAACCTCCATCGTGTCGTCGTCCTCGCCCTGGACGGGGTGTATCCCTTCGAACTGGGAATCCCGAGCCGGGTGTTCGGTGCCGCGGCCGGGCTCTACGAGGTCCTGACCTGTTCGGTGGACGGCCGGCCCGTCCGTACCAACGCCGACTTCTCGGTGACCGTCGAGCACGGGCCGGAGGTGTTGCGCACGGCCGACACGGTTCTGCTGCCGCCCTTCGACACCTCCCTCCTCTCCCGCGAACTGCCCGCGGGGGTTGCCGAGGTGCTCGGGTCCGTACCCACGGGGGCCCGGCTGGTGTCCATCTGCACCGGCGCGTTCGTCCTCGCCGGAGCCGGACTGCTCGACGGCCGCTCCGCCACGACGCACTGGGCGCTCGCGGAGACCTTCCGCTCGTGGTTCCCGCAGGTCGTGCTGGACCCGGACGTGCTCTTCGTCGATGACGGCGACGTGCTGACCTCGGCCGGGGCCGCCGCCGGGGTGGACGTCTGTCTGCACCTCGTACGCAAGGACCACGGCGCCGCCGTCGCCAACCAGGTGGCGCGTGCATGCGTCGTGCCGCCCTGGCGGGACGGCGGGCAGGCCCAGTACATCGAACGGCCCGTGCCCGAGGCCACGTCGCACGGGACCTCGGCCACCCGGCAGTGGGCGCTGGAGAACCTTCACGATCCGCTCACCCTCGGCGAACTCGCCGATCACGCCCGGATGAGCCTGCGCACCTTCGCCCGGCGGTTCAGCGAGGAGGTCGGCCTGAGCCCGGGCCGCTGGCTGATCCAGCAGCGGGTGGCCCGGGCCCGGCATCTGCTGGAGTCCACCGACCTCGCGGTGGACGACATCGCCGGACAGGTCGGCTTCGCCACCGGAGCCTCGCTGCGCCAGCACATGCACACCGCGATCGGCGTCTCCCCGCTGGCCTACCGGCGCACCTTCCGCGGGACGGCGGCGGCGCCCCCCGAGGCAGCGAACGTCTGACTCCTTCCGCACGTCGGAGCAGTGCGTGTCTATTCCCGGGGATCCATTGGAGTTCCGATGGCACGCATTGGATTCCTCATTGGAAACCTGTCCGGGACGGGTCTACGTTCGAGGAAATCGCCGCACCGACGATCTGGATCCGCAGCGTCAGCGCTCGCAGAGCGTCCGGAGTGTGCGATCACCGTCCCTCGGGCCCGAAGCCAACCCGCACCCCTCGGAGACACACATGTCCAAGATCCTTTTCGTGATGACCGGCGTCGACCACTGGACGCTCGCCGACGGCACCAAGCACCCGACCGGCTTCTGGGCCGAGGAGGCCGTCGCCCCTTACGAGGCGTTCAAGGCCGCGGGCCACGAGATCGTCGTCGCCACCCCGGGCGGCGTCGTCCCCACTGTCGACAGGGGCAGCCTCGCCCCGGAGGTCAACGGAGGCCAGGAGGGCGCCGACAAGGTCACTGCCACGCTCGACTCCATCGCCGAGATCAAGAACCCGATCCGGCTGGAGGACGTGAACCCGGACGACTACGACGCCGTCTTCTACCCCGGCGGGCACGGCCCCATGGAGGACCTCGCCGTCGACGCGACCTCCGGCAAGCTGCTGATCGACACGCTCGACTCCGGCAAGCCGCTGGCCGTCGTCTGCCACGCCCCGGCCGCTCTCCTCGCCGCCACACGCGCCGACGGAACGAACGCCTTCGCCGGCTACAGGGTCGCCGCCTTCACCGACGCCGAGGAGGCCCAGGCCGGTTTCGCCGACAAGGCGAAGTGGCTGCTGGAGACCCGCCTCGTCGAGGCCGGTGTCGAGGTCCGGGCCGGCGAGCCGTGGGCCCCGAACGTGGTCGTCGACCGCAACCTGATCACCGGCCAGAACCCCTCCTCCTCCGCCCCTCTCGCGGCCGAGGTCCTCAAGAAACTGGCCTGACCGCCCCGATGACGTCCCCGTCGAAGTCGCTCATGCGCCCGTCGCCTCCCGGGTGATCCGGTCGAACTGGGCGCCCATGGCCTCGGACAGCGCCATGGCGGCGGACAGGGGGCGGACCATGACGGTGAAGTCGTCGATCTTCCCCTCCTCGTCGAAGTGGAGGAAGTCGCAGCCGTGGATCCGCTTGCCGTTGACGGTGGCGGTGAAGACGAAGGCGTGGTCGCGGCCGTCCGGGTTCGCGATCTCGCGTACGTATGTGAAGTCCTCGAAGACGCGCATCACGCCACGGAGGATCGCGGCGGTGATCGCCTTGCCCGGGTACGGCTTGAACGCCACCGGGCTGGTGAAGACCACGTTCTCGGCGAGCAGCGCCTCCACGGCGTCCGGATCACGGTTCTCGACTGCGTTGCGGAACGGATGCATGAATCCTCACTCACTCACTTAATCAATAAGTTGACTAGGCGAGTCGGAGATTATGACTCGCCGGTAGTGCTGTCCAGGCCTCCGACGGGGAGACATGGGCAACTTGTTCATTACTCAAGAGAGTGCCACGGTGGGGGGATGGCATTGCGCGACGCGGTGATGGCCGCGCTCCTGGAGGGGGAGGCGTCCGGCTACGACCTGGCCAAGGGCTTCGACGCCTCGGTGGCCAACTTCTGGACCGCCACGCCCCAGCAGCTCTACCGGGAACTCGACCGCATGGAACGGGAGGGCCTGGTCACCGCCCAGGTGATCCGCCAGGAGCGACGGCCCGACAAGCGGCTGTTCTCACTCACCGAGGCGGGGTACGCGGCCCTGCACGCCTACAGCGCCGAGCCGATCGGCCGGCCCGCCGCGATCCGGGACGGCCTCCTGGTGAAGGTCCAGTGCGCCGACGTGGGTGACATCGCCGCGGTACGCGCGGACGTCTCCGAGCGCATGGAATGGGCCCGGGCCAAGCTGGCCCGCTACGAGCGGCTGAGGCAACGGCTCCTCCAGGGGCGCACCGAGGACGAACACCTCGCCCACGCTGACCGGGTGGGCCCCTACCTCACCCTGCTGCGGGGCATCGCGTTCGAGGAGGAGAACATCCGATGGGGCGAGACAGCGCTGCGCGTCCTCACGGCGCGCAGCGCCCCCGCCACTCCCTGAGGCCCGCGCACCCGCACCCACCCACACCTACCTGCCATAGGAAATGGGTAGTGTTTCTTCGTGAGCCATAAGCATCCCAATGGAACCGTCGACGTGACGCAACCGGGTACGACGCCCGTGGCGGACCTGAATCTGCTGCGCACCTTCCTGGCGGTCCACCGCTCCGGCTCGTTCACCGCCGCCGCCGGGCTGCTGGGACTCTCGCAGCCCACGGTGACCACCCAGATCCGCGCCCTGGAGCGGCAGATGGGCCGCGAACTCTTCGAGCGCCTCCCGCGCGGCGTCGCCCCGACGAGCGTGGCCCACGACCTCGCGGTCCGCGTCGCCGCGCCGCTCGACGCGCTCGCCGCCGCGACCGGGCACGACACCGCACCCGACGAGCGGGCCGCCCCCGTCCATCTGGCGGGCCCCGCCGAGCTGCTCTGCACCCGCGTTCTGCCGTCCCTCGCCCCGCTGACCGCCACCGGCGTAC